>JAXHSW010000085.1:0-36478 GCA_034190295.1 Cyanobacteriota bacterium
CACTCCCCTACTCCCCCACTCCCCTAGCGCGCTCCCAACTTTTATTCGCTTCTTCCATTAAACCTAAATCTCTCAAAACATTCCCCCGCTCGTACCAAGCATCATAAAAATTAGACTTAATTTCTATTACTTTGTCATAACAACCAATAGCTTCTGTTAAACTTCCTAAATTTACTAGAAAACTAGCTTTATTATACCAAGCCAAATAATAATCTACCTTAATTTCTAGAGCCTTGTCACAACTAGCGATCGCCTCTTGCCACCTTCCCAACTTTCCCAGTGCTTCAGCGCGGTTATTCCAAGCCAAATAATCATCAGACTTAATTTCTATTGCCTTGTCATGGCTAGCGATCGCTTCTTCCCACCTTTCTAGTTGTACTAAAGCTTTCCCACGATTGTACCAAACTTGATGGTAATCTGACTTTAGAGCTAGAGCGCTTTCCCAACTATCAACAGCTCCAACTAAATCTCCCGCTTTTGCCTGCTCCAAACCCAACTTCGCCCATATTTCAGCATTACTCTCAGCAGACTGTGCTTGATTTTCCACCCCTATCCCAAGCTGACTAACCATTGCCTGAATAACTACTCTAGGGTCACTCGTTTGTACCCCTAACTGTTGGGCAACAGTTGCTAATAAATTAGGGTTTTCCTGAAGTTTAACTACCAATTCTGACATTGCATCAGTGTCTTTTTCTTCACTCACAGATGCTTGTGGAGGTGGATAAACGCCTACATCAGGTCCATCATATTCCCATATCGCCCCACTATCATCCCTACTTAAAAGTTGAGTACCAATATTATTAGCCATTGCTCCCAGAGATTGTAGAGAAGGTAGCGATCGCGTCAATTCAGCAAACCCTACCATTCTTTGAGCCAACTCATCATTAGGTTTAGGGGAAACTAATAACCTTTCTCCAAACCGTTGCAACCATTCCTGCCAAAGTTCAGGTTTGCCCCTTTCTCCTAATTCATCAAAAAACCTCTGCATGCGATCGGACTGCCAACCCTGGGCAACACCCTCCAATAGTTGACCAAATAAAAAATCATAATCTGTATCTGTCAGTGGGGGCAAAGATTCAGAAATTGGTTGAGTGTCCTCAGATAAATCTAGATGAGACTGAGAAAACAACCCCAAAAGTTTTGTCCATAAATTTTTGAGCCATTGCCAAATTCTACGAAGCATTTGTTAAATCAGGAAGAAGTTTAAAAGTCAGAATAAAAATCGTACATAACATATTCTCAGATTCCATTTTTTTAAAGAAATTTCTGGGTGCATCTCAATGCATGAATAAAGCCAAAAATTTACCGCTTTTAGGCAACAGCTCCGAAAGGCAAAAGCTCCGGAAGGGAATATATAGGAAAATAGTATTTTTGCTTGCTATGAGATGCACCCAAATTTCTTTTCTAAAAATCAATAACAGGAAAGCTCGACATCAGAAAAAAAAATATTTGATTTTTACCGAAAATTTGGGTTTAAAGCCTCTCCCTTTTAGGGGGACTCTGTGTTGCGCAAAGGTATTCAACTGCTCTAAAAACCTATAGCTACTTAATTGTAGCGTTTGCACCTTTTTAACTTTCCTGGCGGGAAGTCCCGCGCTGTAATATTTGATTCAGCCCCGGAATAGACATCTCCAGAAAATCAATCAACCTTTTAATTAGAGCAGTTTTGAAGAAGGAGTCAGGAGTCAGGAGTCAGGAGAGAAAATTGCTTATGGATTCGCTCCCCCAAACAATTTTGAGCACTGCGGGTGACGGTGGGGTATTAAACCCATAAGGGAAATGATAAAAATTCACCCTAAAAAATCATTTTTCCTGCCAATTTCTGTGAAAATATCTTACCTGTTGCCTTTCGGAGCAGATGAGCTGTTGCCTACTCCTGCAAAAAATCTATATCTTTTGTGGAGAGGTCTAATGAGAACCAGAACATGGCATACTTATAGACACAGGGGGAGGACATCACCTCTCAGGACTTACGCACGCAGACGAAATTATACGCCACCTGTAGGGGTAAATTGCATTCCTACTCACTAGATGTGGTGCCTCTCCGTAAGTCCTGCTCTGTATAAACTACAACTCCTTTGCGGGTTGAAGAAGCCCCCGTTGTCACAATCGCGCAGCGTCGGGAGTATGTCAAAGACTAGACATAACTTCTTTTGCTGCAGCCAAAGTTTTGTCAATATCTTCCTCTGTGTGAGCTAAAGAAGTAAAACCTGCCTCAAACTGAGAAGGAGCTAAATAAATTCCACGCTCCAACATTCCACGATGGAACTTGCTAAACTTATTCAAATCAGACTTTTTAGCATCATCATAATCGTGAACTGGGCCTTGATTGAAAAAGATACCAAACATTGCACTAATATGCCCACCACAAATAGGATTACCAGTGTCTTCACCAAGCTCTAACAAGCCATCAGCAAGTCTTTTAGTAATTTTATCCAACTGTTCATAAGTACCTGGTTCCTTTAGTAACTCCAGAGTCTTAATACCAGCAGTCATAGCTAGAGGATTACCAGATAGAGTTCCCGCTTGATACATTGGACCTGCTGGAGCCACCATTGACATAATATCCTCGCGACCACCATAAGCTCCCACAGGCAAACCACCACCAATAATTTTGCCTAAAGTTGTTAAGTCTGGAGTAACCTGAAATTTTTCCTGAGCACCACCATAAGCAATACGGAACCCAGTCATCACTTCATCAAACACCAGTAATGCACCGTTATCTTGAGTAATCATCCGTAACCCTTCTAAGAAACCTGCATCTGGAGTAATAAATCCAGAGTTACCAACTACTGGTTCGAGGATAACACCAGAAATTTGGTCAGGGTTGTCGGCAAAAAGTTGCTTAACAGCTTCTAAGTCGTTGTAGGGAGCAGTTAGAGTATTGCTAGTAACAGACTTAGGGACTCCAGGAGAGTCAGGCAGACCCAGAGTGGCCACACCAGAACCAGCTTTAACTAGGAACATATCAGCGTGGCCATGATAACAACCTTCAAATTTTATGACTTTGTCTCTACCTGTAAAAGCTCTCATTAAACGCAGTACAGCCATACAAGCTTCCGTACCAGAATTGACAAAGCGGACCATTTCGATGCTAGGTACAGCATCAATCACCATTTCAGCCAAGATATTTTCTAAAGCACAAGGTGCGCCAAAGCTAGTGCCTTTTTCCAGAACTTCTTTGAGGGAATTTAATACATCTGGGTGAGCATGACCACAGATAGCAGGTCCCCAAGTACCGACATAGTCAATATATTGATTGCCATCAACATCCCAGATATATGCTCCCTTGACTCGATCGAATACAATTGGTTGGCCACCAACAGACTTAAATGCTCTGACCGGAGAACTTACTCCCCCAGGCATGAGTTTTTGGGCTGCTGCAAAAATTTCTTCAGATTTAGTTGTATTAAGTGTAGTAATTACCAATGTTCATCTCCTTAATTCGTTTTTATCTAAATCAATATAATAGGAGATTTTATGTTATCACCAAATTAAAATAAACCTCTTTCTTATTTTTAATATTTACCTAATTTTATCATTAGACATCTCCAGAAAAGAGGCAACAGCTCATCTGGAAGAAATAATTGATAATTTATGGATAAGAATTGATTTTATTTTTGATTTTTGGAGATGTCTATTAGAGTTAGTGCATATTTAAGGTGAATTGTGGAGAATTATGAAGCTATTTTTTGACAATTTCTATGTTTTATGATAGCAAAATAATTAAATTTAATTTAAGATTAAACATTCAGAAAAGACTAGGAAAGATATCCTAAACTAGGAGTACACAAATAAATTTTTTTGGCAGATATGTCTACCTCTCAACCAGTAGTTTTGAGTCAGTCGATTCCAGTGGAGCAGGTTCGTTATAATGAACAGGGACTTGTGCCTGCTATTGTTCAAGATTATTTAGATGGTACAGTGTTAATGATGGCCTGGATGAATCAGGAATCATTGCAAAAAACTCTAGAAACAGGGCAAACTTGGTTTTGGAGTCGTTCTCGTCAGGAGTTTTGGCATAAAGGCGCAACTTCCGGTCACTTTCAGAATATTCAGTGGATACGCTACGACTGCGATAGCGATGCTTTGTTAGTGGGAGTCGAACAGATCGGAGATATTGCCTGCCATAAGGGAGAGAGGAGTTGTTTTCATCAGGTGGATGGAGAGGTTGTTAAGCCACCTGCGGATATGTTATCTCAGCTTTTTGATGTGATTTGCGATCGCCGCGACCATCCACAGGAGAGTTCTTATACTTGTAAATTATTTGCCGGGGGAGATAATAAGATTCTGAAGAAAATTGGGGAAGAGTCAGCGGAGGTAGTTATGGCTTGTAAAGATGATGAGAAAGAGGCGATCGCTTCGGAAGTGGCAGATTTATTTTACCATACTTTGGTTGCTCTAGCCCAACATAATGTTGAGTTGCGAGATGTATATCGGAAGTTGGATGAAAGGAGACCAAAAAATAAGGCGTTGCTGAATACTGGGATGATTGAGGCCGACACGGGGACAGGGGGACAGGTCAACACGGGGATTATAGTCGATCCTTTCTGATAAAATCATCCCACAATTATGCAATGCCAAAAATAAATGGTTAACGACGGAGTCCTCAGGAGTCAGTCGGACCGCGGGTGGGTACACTTGCTGACTTGCAGACTTGCAGACTTCTGACGCGCGTTAATGCTCTGCCGATTAAATCAAAGCATTGACTGATATTGGTTTTAGCCTTTTTAGCGTCGAATTGCAGTGCGCCGGTTTGAGCTCTTCACGCTCATGCATGGAGCGTATTTTAGGCGCATAGTTGGGCAGAACAATCTTGGGACAATTCTTACTCCTAACTCCTCGCTCATATTAAATCCGTTGGTTTCTCGTAGGGGCGAATGGCATTCGCCCTCTTATCAAAATCATAAGGGTCGCGCAACCCCGCCTTTTAAGGCGCAATATTTTTGGAGAATTGCTCAAATCCCCTTCCCCTGCTGGCTCCCCTCCTGGGAGGGGCGGGGGTGGGTTAACTTCTGTACGGGCGCCCTTACAGGGTTTTGGTTATGACGATGTAGTTGATCGATCAGGACTTACGCAAAATATCAAATCATATAGAATCCGTTTTATTGAACATAAAAAAATTCTCCAATCGTCATAACTACGCTCATCTTTGTAATTCTTTCTCCTCCTGACTCCTGTGCGGGCGAATGCCATTCGCCCCTACGACTCGGTCCTCCTCCTGACTTAACTATTCTATGGCTGTTTAACCGGATTCTATATAATTATCCATTATCAATTATCAATTATCAATTAATGAATATACAATACCGATGCTACCGGACATGATATCAAACCCCAAAAGACGTAGTGCTATATAGCCTAGATTCGCTAAAATCCTGTTAAAGTTTTCAGAGCAAACTTTTGTACTTGCTCATCTAAATCATTTTCGGCTCGATCGCGCAAGATCTGGAGAATCTTAGTATTTTCTTGATATTGTTCGAGAATTGCTTCTAGAGCAGTTTGGCGCGGGTTATCCTCCCATTCTTCCTGGCGTACAAATGGATCGCAATAGGCTCGATCGCAGAAAAAATCAAACATTCCAGGATCGTCATGCCAACCTAAAGCTAACTGCTGTATTGCTGAACGTCGTACATAAAAATTATCATCAGACTCAGCTAATTTTTTGAGCATAATAACCGCACAAGGATCGTTTTTTCCGAGCAGAGCAAATAATTCTAAAGCAGTTTGTCGCACATAAAAACTACGATCGTCGATCGCTACTTGTTTGATAATTGCTATCATTTCAGGGTCATGTTGCCAACAAATACCTAACTCAACCACTGCAGTTTGTCGGACGCACACATCCTCATCAGAAATAGCTAATTTTTTAAATAACCCTAATGTCTCAGGGTCATCTTTCCAACCGAGAGCTAATTGCTGCATTGCTGCTTGTCTTACCTCTCGTTCATCTGTAGACTCTACCCTTTGTTTGAGAATAGTCAAAGTATCGGGGTCTTCTTTCCATCCCAGAGCTAATTGTTGCATTGCTAGCTGTTGTAAATCTGGGCATTGAGCCGATACGGCCAACTTTTGGAGAGCAGATATGGTCTCAGGATCGTCCTTCCAAGTAGTAGCTAATTGTAGGACTGCTGACTGTTGTAGCTCTGAACAATTGCCAGACACAACCAGTTGTTTGATAATATCTAGAGTGTCAGGATCGTCTTTCCAGTCTGTAGCTAACCGTTCCATTGTTGCTTGTTGCACATCAGAAGACGGATCGTCAACTGCTTGTTGTTTTAACCAAGCTAAGATATTAGGGTCATCCTTACCCTCATTGCCTAATTTAACAACCGCTGCTACTCGCACATCCGAACATTGGTCAGATACAGCAATTTGTTGCACAGTTGCCAAAATATCGCGATCGCTTTTCCCAGTATTAGCTAACAATTCCATGGCCGCTATGCGTACTTCTGAAAAATTATCGGACAATGCTGCTTGTTTAATAGTAGCGATCGCCTCTGGGTCATCTTTCCAACCTTTAACCAACATCTCCATTGCTGCAACTTTTACATCGTGGCGATCGTCAGACAAAGCAACTTTTTTAATGACTGCAAAGGTATCAGGATCGTCATGCCAAGTAGTAGCTAATTGTTCCACTGCTAACTTCCTAGCGTGCCAACAGTCATCATTGAAAACAACTTGTTTGAGAATACTCAAAGTATCAGGGTCATCTTTCCAACCCATAGATAATTCTCGTATTGCTGCCACTCGTGCATTGGAGTTAGACAGAGCCAATTTTTTCAGCATAGCTAAAACACTAGGGTCGTCTTTCCACCCAACAGTTAATTGTGCTACTGCGCTCTCTCCCACTACCCAACAGTCAGGAGACTCCACTTGTTGTTTGAGAAAATTCAAAACATCTGGGTCATGTTGCCAAAATGCTCCCAACTGTACCACTGCCAACTCTCGCATCCGCCAACATTCATCGGACTGCACAACCTGTTTGAGAATAGCTACTGTATCAGAGTTATTTTGCCAGTTTTCGATCGAGTACCCCATTGCTGCTTTTCGTACTTCTGAAGCTGTGTCTGATATAGTCAACTTTTTCATAATAGCTACTGTCTCAGAATTTTCCCTCCAATCTTTGATTAACTGTTCCACTGCTGCCAGTCGGACATGAGAACACTGGTCAAATTCTGCTAGTTGTTTGAGGGTTGATAGCGTATCTAGATCGTTGCCAAAATTTTCTGCTAGTTGACTCATCGCAGCTCGTCGTACCTCTGAAGCTTCAGCAGACAAAGCCAATTGTTTCAGAATAGTTCCAGTATCGATGTCATCTTTTGCCAGTTTAGCTAACTTGAATACTGCTTCAGAAGCCACATAAGGGCTTGGATCGGACATTGCCATTCCTTTGAGCCAAGCTAAAGTCTTGCGGTCGTACTTCCCATCTTGATTTAATTTTTCTATGATGATTAAACGTACTCCCCAATGTTTATCTGATTCCGCTCTTTGTCTTAGCCAGGTGAGAGTATCTATATCTTGCCAACCTTCAGCTAAAAGTTCTACTGCTGTTTCCCGCAAAGCTTCATCAACATCGGAGACAGCTCGTTGTTTCAAGAATGCTAGGGTATCTGGCTCATTTTGCCAGTTTTGGGCTAACTGTTTGAGTGCTGCATAACGTACATTTGAGGTACGATATTGATCTGCCAAAATCAGTTGTTTCAGGAAAGCGATCGTATTTGGGTCGTCACGCCAACCTGTAGTTAATTGGGTAAGTATGGCTTCTTGCACCCACCAATATTCGCTGTTAGATACTACAAATTGTTTCAGAAAAGGTAGAATATTAGGATCGTTTTGCCTATTTTGGACAAGATATTCTGTTGCAGCTCTCCGCACATCTGGACATCCATCGGATATAGCTAATTGTTTCAGAATAGCCACAGTATCCGGATGGTTTTTCCATTTTATGGCTAGCTCTTCTAATGCTGCTATTCGCTGTTCTGGGTCTTCGTCAAACACTACTTGACGTTTGAGGGAAGATAAAATGTGAGAGTCATTTTTGAGCATTATCATAGTGGCCTATTTAAGTTAATAGTTTTTTTAGCTTTATCTGTATATGGGATAATTGTAGGGAAACTTTCACAGACTGAATCTATTATAAATTAAATTGCCGACCGATTATAAATTAAATGAATAGAATTGCATCCTGAATAGATTTTATATAGACGCATAATTGTATAAGTAAATCCCTAAAATTCGATAATTTAGGAATATATGTCCAGTTAGTCACCAATATATCAATTTTGCTTATAAGTTAAAAAGGAAAGAAATTTTTTATGTACAATAATGACATTATGAAATCTATTAAGTAAGTGATAGGTATCACTCCTAGAAAAAATAAGAATATAAGTATTATATATTCTGTTAAATTGCCAAAGTGCGATCGCTCATACAAGTCAGAGGAGACATCTACTCCCGACGCTTTAGGCTCTAACACTTTGTTTTTATTGTTATAAATTATTGATTTTTTGGCTTTCCTGATGTGAATCTAGGATTGTGCCAAGAATCTTTAATTTATTGCTGAAACTTTAGTAATTTATAGCACTATTCAGAATAATATGTTACTTTTTAATACTAAAAATTATTTTAATTAATAATTAACAGTTGAAATAAATATTATTCAGGACTTACGCAAATCAACTTTTCAACCACCATCTGTAGGGGCGTACTTCCGCAGCTCTACGGAACGCATAAGGTATTTGCTTCGCATACTCCGCAGGTGCCCTAGCCATAAGTAGAGTCTGGTGCGTAAGTCCTGTTATTTATCCTAAAATTTCCCTAAAATATCAATATAAATCTTAAAATATAACTATGCGAGAACTTTATCCACCCATTCAACCTTATAAAGTAGACAATCTAAAAGTTTCCGATATTCACACTATTTATTATGAAGAATGTGGCAACCCCCAAGGTAAACCAGTAGTCTTTTTACATGGTGGACCAGGTGGGGGAATTATGCCTCTTTATCGTCAATATTTTGACCCCAAAAAATGGCGAATTATTCTATTTGACCAACGAGGTTGTGGTCGTAGTACTCCCCATGCTGAACTATCTCAAAATACTACCTGGGATTTAGTAAGCGACATAGAAAAACTACGACTTCATCTCAGTCTTGAAAAATGGGTTTTGTTTGGAGGTAGTTGGGGAAGTACTCTAGCATTAGCTTATAGTCAAACTCATCCAGAAAATTGCTTATGCTTAATTTTACGAGGTATTTTTATGGTGCGCCCGAAAGAAATTTCTTGGTTTTATCAAGAGGGTGCAAGTAATATTTTTCCTGATGCTTGGGAGGAATATTTAAAACCTATTCCTATAGAAGAAAGAGGTGATTTAGTTAAAGCTTATTATCAAAGATTAACCAGTGATGATGAAAAAGTTAGATTAGAAGCAGCACGCGCTTGGTCTATTTGGGAAGGAAGTACAAGTAAATTAATTCCAACTTCAAATGTATCACAAAAGTTTGGGGATAGTTATTTTGCTTTAGCTTTTGCTAGAATAGAATGTCATTATTTCATTAATAAATGTTTTTTTGAATATGAAGAACAGTTATTAAAAAATATCTATAAAATTCGGCATATTCCAGGAGTAATCGTACAAGGAAGATATGATGTTGTTTGTCCGATGGTATCAGCTTGGGAATTACATAAAGCTTGGCCAGAAGCTGAATTTATTGTAGTGCCAGATGCCGGACATTCAGTTTCTGAACCAGGAATTAAAGATGCTTTAATTAAGGCAACTGATAAGTTAGCAATTCTATAAAAAAATAGGGGCAGTTTATTTGATAATTGCCAGTATTTATCCTTGCTACACTCTAAAGGTGTTAGGTTTTAAGTGACGGGGTAAACTTTTTTCACCTAAAGCCTAAAACCTGATTCAATGTAACTTTCAATAATTCAAATCATTGCTGAAAATCTCTACTTTTATTCTGAAACATTATAATATTATTAGTAATGAAAAGTTGGGCATAATTTTTTAGTTTATCTCTAGAATTTGATATGGCTTTTCATTCCGGACGACTCCGCAAACCCTATCAGTCACTTCGGACAAAAACTAGGTGGCAGGTGCGTAACTCCTAATGATGTTAAACACAAAAATAATTCTAAACAAAACCACCAAATACTGCCAGTTTATAATATTTCCAAGGTACAGCTACAGGTACAAATTTGGCAGTTGTTAACATCTCCAAATGGGCAGATAAACTAGCTAATTGGTCTTGATTAGAATAACCATGAGTGCTGCTAGTCCCCATCTTGGCACGAACCTCTGCTAAAGTAGTTCCTTGACTTATTGCCCACTCCTGCTGTATCTCTTTAAACACCTCTGCTAATTCTCCAGTTGCAGGCAAAACAGGATCGGCATTCCAAAAACAGCCTCCATAATTTAAGCTTTTTCTAATCTTTTGAAATAATTTTAATTTCATACTATCGCTCAGATGATGAATAGCTAGAGATGATACACAAGCATTAAAACAATCACCAATAGGAGATAGATCGGCGTTATTTGCCCACTCACCAAAATCCATTTCTATTTCAGTCCACCTATCTGTATACCCAGCAGCATCAATCTTAGTTTTGGCAAATTCTAGCATCCGTGGAGAATAATCCACTCCTACTATGTGTGCGTTAGGATATTTATGTAATAGCTTTAAACTTAGTTCCCCAGTACCACAACCAAGTTCCAAAATGCGATCGCAATTTTTTGGTACACAACGCACTATGACATCCAAAATTTCATCGTATCGTGGTAATAAATGTCGAATACCAGTATCAAAATTAACAGGATGACTGAATACCTCTCCTGGAAAAATATTTTGCTTTTCTAAAGGTAAATCTTGAGAGTCGAAAAAATTTTTCAAGTTGCTTTCTGGATTAAAATTTTCCATCAGGATTAATTAATATGAAACTATAGCTTTAGATATCTTAACAAATTCTGTTTTTCTAGCTATAGCAGAAGGAATAATTCAACAATGAATAATGAATAATTACCTCTTCTTTTCAAGGAGAGGATTGACTAATCATGAAAATTTTTATTTATTATCCCCGATCGAGGGGAGGCTTTAAACCACAATTTTTCGGTAAGAAGGAAAAATATTGCGTTGTCTGAGTTTTAAGCTGTCGATCTGTCCTCATCTTTCCTTCGATTGCTGTATAATTGATTAAGAACAAAAATGTACTTAACAGGTTTTTAAATTAGATGAGATACACCAGCGCCAATAAGTGTGAAGATGTCATCTCACTAATAGACATCTCCAATAATAAAAAATAAAATTAATTATCGTACTCTTATTCATTAATTCTTTCCCCCTACTCCCTACTCCCTACTCCCTACTCCCTCATTTGGAGGAGATGTCTAATGTATAAAACCTTAAGAATGTTGGCTGATATGGCGCAACGAATTTTTTTCAGTTTGGGTATTATGTATAAACTCATTCATAGGGTCAAAACTTTATTCATCCAACAACTCTACAAACGTACAGCATTAGTGTTAAGCATAATGTTCTGCATAGGTATTATTGTTGGTCTGTGGAATACACATCGTCTCTCATCTAAGCTAATTAAATCACAGGTACTGCAAAATGCCAGCCACTACGCTGAGACTATCCAAGCAGCTCGTACACTTTATTCAGAAGTAGCAACTCGTGCTAAAACAGTTGAAGGTATTAGTATCACTAACGACTATAAAAGCATAGAAGGGGGAATTCCTATACCAGCAACATTTTTGATTGAATTAGGTAAATACATCCAGCTTGAAAATCCAGGAATGTCAGTCCGTCTCTACAGCAACTATCCTTTTCCCTCCCGTCAAGTAGAAGGTAGTTCCCAGGACAAATTTGAAGCAAAAGCCATCCGCTATTTGGAAAAAAAACCTAATTCAGAATTTTATCGATTTGTAAAATTTCAGGGGCGTCCTTCATTTCGATATGCTCAAGCAGACATAATGAAACCAAGTTGCGTTAGTTGTCATAATAGCCACCCAGACAGTCCTAGAAAGGATTGGAAAGTCGGAGATGTTAGAGGTGTTTTGGAAATTACTCAACCACTCGATCGCATCATTAAGACAACCAATGCTGGATTACGAGATACATTTTTGACCTTAGTAGGATTCTCTCTATTAGGAATTATTGCCATAACTTTAGTAATTAGCAAACTTCGACGGACTTCAAAAGAATTGGAGAAACGCGTAATTGAACGTACAGCAGAATTAGAGAGAGAAAAAGAAAAATCAGAATCTCTACTACTAAATATTTTACCAGAACAAATAGCACAGAGACTAAAGCAAGGACATCATCAAATTGCTGACGCATTTGCAGAAGTGACAATCCTATTTGCCGATCTTGTTGGTTTTACTCAACTGTCTGAAAAAATTCAACCGGAAGATTTGGTAATATTGCTCAATAAAATTTTTTCAGAATTCGATCGATTGAGCGATCGCCACGGGTTAGAAAAAATTAAAACTATCGGAGATGCTTATATGGTTGCTAGTGGTCTACCTATTCCACGAATAGATCATGCCGAAGCTGCCGCAGAAATGGCTCTTGATATGCAGCAAGAAATCAGTAAATTTAATTTACAGCATAATTTTGAACTCTGTATCCGCATTGGCATTAACACCGGACCTGTTGTTGCTGGGGTCATTGGCACAAAAAAGTATATTTACGACCTCTGGGGTGATGCAGTGAATACTGCCAGTCGCATGGAATCTCATGGAATTCCCGGTATGATTCAAGTTTCTCCAAAAATTTACGATATCTTACACGACCGATATATTTTTAAGGAACGCGGTGCCATAGTAGTTAAGGGCAAGGGTGAAATGAAAACCTATTTATTAACTGGTAGAAAAAAAGAAATAAGGAAAAGGATTAAAAGAAAAATAAGGCATCTAAATTAAATTCCCATCGCCACTAAACATCAGATAAAATATAAATTGCTTCAGTTCAGAGCGATGGTCTCTTAAGTATCCTTCAATAATTAATAATTAATAATTAGCAATTATATCATGTTCGGATAATTAGTTATAAATAAAATTTCAGAACTGACAGTACCGAATAAATACTGAAATTATCTTGAAATACTGAAATTATCTTGATTGTTCTCCTTTCTTCCCTCCTGAGGACTGAGGACTGAGGACTGAGGACTCGCTAAGTTATTTATAAGTATTCAACCGCAATTCGTAGCTCCCCCGGAGGGGGAGGATGATATTACCTCTTCTTTTCAAGGAGAGGATTGATAAAAAGGAAATTTTTTTCTTTTTTCTCCTTTAAAGGAGAGGCTTTAAACCTTAATTATTCGGTAAGTACTTTTAATTTAAATTGGTTATTTCTCTTCAACAGTTTCATGCTGGATATATAGCAGTCACTATTACTGTATTTGACTTATGAAATAGCTGCAAACTTGGGAATATCAATAATCAAACTTCTTCCTTCTGCTATATTTTTCATAAACATGAAAAAAGAACCTCAATTTCTCAAAATTAGGGTTTAGGAGGACACCCCAAACTATCGCGGGTTGCTACTCCTGTAATAGGATTAATTCCTGAAGCATTTTTACACATTAATTTTACCTGATAGCGGTCTACTATTGCTTCAGAAAAATCTGCTCCTGTCACCACTGCATTACCGAAGGTGCTACCACTCAACATGGCATCTGTAAAAATAGCATTAGTTAAGTCAGTTTGATCGAAAGTGACTCGATCTGCAAAAGTATCAGTAAAATCTGCTTCACTTAAATTTGCCCGAAAAAAGTCTCCTTTAGTAATAATTGTTCGTTGCATATTTGCCCCTTGAAAATTTGCACCCCGCATTTCTGCACCAGCAAAGGAAGTACCTTGTAAATCTTTGTGAGAAAAATCTCGATAGTTTAAATCTGTGAGAGTATAGTTTACGGCATTTTCCTGTGCTTGGGCTGAATCAATATGAATTGGCAAAATACCTACGACAGCTAATATTAAGACCAATACTAAAAATCCTCTTTTTACCACTACCATAACTGCTCCCAAAGTTGAGTATAATTAAATAATCAATATACCAAATTAGAGACCATCTTTACGAAGTCAGAACTCAGAAATCAGAAGTTAGAATTGGGAATAATTTGCAGAAGCGATCGCGCCCTTGAGAATTGGTTAGATGGGAAGTGTGGGAAGAGTAGGGAGATAAAGACACCCAGAAACAAAAATCTATCTTTCTTCTTCCAACTTCGGTCCTTCCTTCTTCCTTGTGCTATTGCGATTTACGTTTTGGCCTTCCACTAAAAAATGTAGCAATCAGTAAACAAACAATACCGATATTAATCGAAACATCTGCCACATTGAACACGGGAAAATCGATGAGGCGAAAGTGTATAAAATCTACAACATAACCCAAAAAGAACCGATCGATACCATTGCCCAGTGCCCCTCCTAAAATTAAACCGTAGCCCAGTTGTTCCCATTTCTCAAATCTCGGCCCAAATAAAGCCCAGGCCATGAGGCCAAGACTAACAATCAAAGACAACCATCGCAGCCAATATACTCCACCATTGCTAAATAAACTAAAAGCTGCTCCGGTATTAGTAACATAGGTAAAGTGAAATACACCAGGCCACAAAGCCAGACTTTCTCCCAGTTGAAAATTTTGTACGACCCAAAATTTAGTCAAGTGGTCTAGCAAAATACTAATAATAGCAGCTATCCAGAATAAAATATTTTTCTGAAAACGTAATTTCAAGGTTAACAATCACTATATTTATTTTAATTTCCCTGACAATTTAGCAAGAACTTTTTAAGTCAGCAATAAAAATTTTTTGTAGTGGAAAAAAATGTCATCTTTTTTGTTTAATTTTAGAATGCTATATCTCTAATAAAACAGTAAACGTCGTAGTAAATAAGCCATTACTGCTACAGCACATATAATTCCTAGTTGTCCTGGTAAAGGAAAAATAGAAAATCTATAGATAGCTTCCAATAAAGATAATGAACCTGCCTCTTTCCAGCCGAAAATACTGCTGATAATTAGATAAGTTAATCCAGTTGCATGAACACTTAACAAACCACATAAACAACTAAAAGTTAATGACTCTAGCTTGGGATATGCTTGAAAAGCTAAATTTCCACATATCCATGCTCCAGGAATAAAACCCAATAAATAACCAAAACTAGGTTCTCTCAAATAGCCTATACCACCACCTTGACTAAAGACAGGTAATAAAGTTAGACCTAAAAATATATAAGCAATTTGAGAAATAACAGCAGCATTTTTTCCACCCAAACAACCGACAAACAAAACAGCACCAACTTGATAAGTTACTCCTAAAGAGAAAGTTTTAACTTCTTGTTGTTCCCAAATCCAAGTTGGACTTGCAAAAGAGGCAGGTAAAAATGTCGCAGCAATTGTCAAGAGTAAACCTGTAATTGCCCAAAGTAATTGAACTGTAATTGTCACGGCAATTAACAATTATTTCTTAAATATAAAAAATTATTCTACCACCTCTGTCAGCAAACAGCCGTCAGCCATCAGCCATCAGCTATTATTTTTGGTTTTAGATAACAATTTATTAACTAATATCATGTTCCCCCTCCAGGGGAGCTTAGTTTGTAGTTGGGCTTTAGCCCAGATACATATTTAGCAGGCTCAAGCCCAACTACTAGCCTAATTATAAGTATTTAAGCGAACATGATATAACGCCAAATTAGAGCTTACTACATAAACTGAACCTTATCTTTTCCCTTATGGGTTTAATACCCCACCGTCTACAGGGTGCTTAAAATTGTTTGGGGTTAGTAGACGCGGAGCGACTTGTGACTCGACTATCCCAATACAATTTTCCCTTCTGCATTCTAGCTTCTGCAATGCTGATAGCTGACAGCTAATAGCTGAATGCTCTTGGAATAGGAGCTTCTCCACCTTTCAGTCCTAAAGATTCAAGCATGGCTTGGTCTGTTTCTGGAGGTTGACCAAGAGTGGTTAGATAATGGCCAATCAACATAGCATTAATACCAGCCTTTAAGCCCAAGGTTTGCAATTCTCCCATTACAGCTTCTCGGCCACCAGCATAGCGAATAATTTGTTCTGGTAAAATCAGACGGAATATAGCGATCGCTTTCAAAGCATCGTAGGGGTCTAATCTAGGCAATTCACCCAAAGGTGTACCTTCACGAGGGTTTAATAAATTTAAGGGTACAGACTCAACTTGTAGTTCTCGTAAAGCTAAGGCCAAATCTATTCGGTCTTCCCAAGTTTCTCCCATACCAATAATACCTCCCGTGCAAGCCTGAATACCTGCTGCTTTGAGGTTTTTCACCGTTTCTACTCGGTCATTCCAGCTATGAGTAGAAACTATTTCGGGGTAAAACTCCTCGGAGGCTTCCAAATTATGGTTATAACGAGTTACTCCTGCTTCTGCTAATGCTTGAGCTTGTTCTGGCGTTACTTCTCCCAAAGCACAACAAGGCTTAATATTAGTCTCAGCAATAATTTGCCGTACTGTAGCCAAAATTTGCTCAAATTCTGTAGATTTAGGACTGTTATACTTAATACCTCGACCCTGAGAAACCAAGCAAAATCTTTTAGCCCCACCAGCTTCTGCTGCCTTTGCTTGAGCTAATATTTCCTCTGTAGATTTGAGGCCATAAACTGGGGAAGCTTCTCCAGGGTGATGAGCTGATTGGGAACAGAAGCTACAGTTTTCGGAACAGCCTCCTGATTTAACATTTATGATGCTACATAGGTCTACAACGTTACCACAGCAGGCTTGACGGACTCGATCTGCAGCTTCACAAAGTAGCAGTATATCTTCTTGTCCTGCTATCTGGGTCAAGGTAATGGCCTCTTCTCGGTTAAGACGATACCCAGAAATAATTTGCTCGGCCAAGTTTTGCAGCCATGTCTCTAGATGTTGTTTCGTATCTGGTAAAGAGAGGAAAGCTTTAGTATTAGTTTCTGTATTAGTAGATAGGGGTGCTTGAACCACGGCTAGCCTTATTAATTACAATATTTTTAATTCTGGGTAATTTTACCATCTTTTCTAGACATTTCTACGCCATTATCTTAACTGCTACAAATTTATATAGCAGGGAACATGGAACAGGGAATAGGGAACAGTGGCAAAAGCGTTTCTTTGTCTCAGGTTCATCATCAACAGAAGTCAAACACCAACTCGTTCCTTGCCATAGTAAATTCACCGAAGGAATAGTTATTTTACAGTAAAATTCAGTACAAAATTTTTAAGAGATTCCCTGCCCTCTTACTCTGACTTTTTCCAAGGGATATTTGCGAATCCTTCTGTTTTTGTTCAGTTTTTTTAAAAGTATAAATTACCGAAAAATTAAGGTTTAAAGCCTCTCCTTTAAAGGAGAAACAAGAAAAATTTTCATGATTAGTCAATCCTCTTCTTTTGAAGGAAAGGTAATTCGCGCATTCGCGCATTCGCGCATTCGCGCATTCTTGAATACTCATTTGCCAACCCTAAAGCTTCTTTGTCATAAACATAATATTGGGGTCATCAATATATTCAGGAAAAGGGCCTCGATACTTAAACCCATACTTTATATACAAGGCTCGTGCTGGGGCAAACTCAGGCGAAGCACCTGTTTCCAAATTCAGGCAGTGGTAGGCACGCAATGAAGCTTCTTTGATGATGTGTGCCAGAATTTTTGAGGCCACACCCCTACGTTGATGAGCCTTAGCAGTACGTATTGATTTGACTTCACCAGTTATTGAATTTAATTCTTTTAGCCTCCCACATCCAAGTAATTCATCACTCTCCCAAGCAGACCAGAAAGTAATTTCAGGCGATCGTAATGCCTCTAAATCAAAATCGTGAAAACTTCTAGAAGGTATAATTTCCTTAATTTCTTCAAGATGTTCCCGGAGAAGGTCAGCAATCTTTTGACCTGTCAGGTAGTCTTTGCGAATTTCCAATCAATTAATTCTCCTTAAAATTTACTTCTATCTCTAAGGAATGGAGCAACTAAGTGGGTAAGTTAATTTTAACTTCGTATCTTCACTACTAAAATTTGTTAACCTATTCTTTACCTATTCTTTACCTATTTTTTACCTTGATATGTTCAACTTGCATTAATGTTATGTCTTGTGTTTAAAGTCAATATCACAAATTAATAGTTATGCCACCTAGTATCAAATTTAGTCAAATAATTCGTAATACTTCCAAAGTATCCTTAGTAGCTCTAACAATTGGTCTAGCTACTACAATTACTGGAATCAAATATGGCCTTGCTCAACAAAAAGTCGCCCTAGTTGGTGCTGGTGCATCTTTTCCAGCTCCCTTATATCAGCGTTGGTTTGCCGATATGAGAGATAGTCGTTCCGATCTTCAAGTAGATTATCAATCAGTTGGTAGTGGTGCTGGTGTCGAGAGATTTACTCAAGAATTGGTAGATTTTGGTGCTAGTGATGTGGCAATGAAAGATGATGAAATTGCCAAAGTTGGTAGAGGGGTAATTATGTTACCTATGACTGCAGGTAGTGTTGTTTTGGCTTACAATTTACCAGGTGTATCCGACTTGAAATTATCCAGGGAAGCTTATGTAGATATTCTTTTGGGTAAAATCACAAAGTGGAATGACCCCAAAATTGCTGCTGCTAATTCTGGTGTGAGTCTACCAGACCAAGCAATTACTGTAGTTCATCGTTCTGATGGTAGTGGTACAACTGGAGTTTTTACTAAGCATCTGAGTGCTATTAGTCCAGAGTGGAAACAGAAGGTAGGCGAAGGAAAAACAGTTCAATGGCCTACAGGTGTAGGTGGTGCTAAAAATGATGGTGTAGCTGCTTTAATTCGTCAAACAGAGGGTGGCATCGGTTATGTAGAGTTTGGTTTTGCTAAGAGTGCTGGTCTTCCTACTGCAGCTTTGGAAAATAAATCTGGCAGTTATGTGAAAGCTTCTTTGGAGTCTGCTAAGTCTACTCTGTCAGCAGTGAAATTACCAGGAAATCTCCGTGCTTTTATTAGCGATCCAGAAGGTGGTGGTTCTTACCCTATTGTTACTTACACTTGGATGCTGATTTATAGCCAATATGATGATGCGGCTAAAGCTCAGGGTATTGAGAAAATGATTGAGTATGGCTTAAATGAGGGTCAAAAGGTAAGTGCTGATTTAGGTTATATTCCACTCCCTGACAATGTTCGTCAGACTGTTGCATCAGCTGCTGATAAAATTAGCTCGGGCTATCAAATAAGTCTCAAATAAAATTCAGAATTTAGAGGAGTTAGGAAGAAGAAATATCCGTTGATTTTTCTATCCTTATCTACTCATAACTCTAAATTTTTTAGCTTTTTAGACTGAAAACCTTGCACCTTTTTTCACTCTAAAAATTATAAAATATTTACAGATAAAGGCTTTGACAGTTAATCAGCAAGCCTTAATTCTGAGATTGACTTCTCCCCGCTCTCAAGAGACGGGGATTCTCTTATCCCTAAGAGAGTTTCCTCTTTCAACGAGTCGGCTTATTTGTCTAAATAAATATTTCCCAAATACTCTAAAGTGATACTTCAATTCTTAAGTGATTAACACAGACTGAATAACTTTTTTGAGAATTAGCACGCCAGTTATTGTTAATTATTTTTATTTTTACCTAAAAATTAAGGTATAAAGCCTCTCCATTCATGGAGAAAAAAGCGGTCGAGGGATGGATGGGTCTCCTAACCATATCCAATCGACCAAGAGAAGAAAAAAAAATTCCTTTTAACCCAATCCTCTTCTTTTCAAGGAGAGGTAATTCTAAATTCGCGCATTCTAAATTCTAAATTCTTGAATTTTCCCCTACTCCCCCGCTCAATAAAATGTAGCAAACATTTATCAAATTGGTATTAATTTAGGCTAGATGACCTACTACCATAACAACTTAATATGAAGTATTTCCTATTTTTTAGCCAATAATTATCAATTATAGCCCTACGCATTAAGGTGTTTGACATGAATAGAAGCAGCAAACCCTTTTGTCTTCATCTGTTGCCTTTCGGAGCTGTTGCCTTGCACTATATCAAGAACTATTAACGTTTCCTTAACCTAAGTAAGTTAAGCTTTCATCTATTCCTTTTGACCTATAGAGAAGTATAGAAACCCGATCGTTATGCAACCTAATCTAAATCTTTTTGGAATAACTCGTATTACTGCTAAAATCTCTGCAGTAGCTTTGACAATTGGTTTAGCTGCCTGCGGTGGTGGCGGTGACACTGACGGTACAGGTGGAGGTGGTCAAGTAAATCTCGTTGGAGCAGGAGCTTCTTTTCCAGCACCTCTGTATCAACGTTGGTTTCAAGAGCTGAGTAATAGCGACCCTAACCTACAAGTAGATTATCAGTCAGTAGGTAGTGGGGCTGGTGTTGAAAGATTTACTCAAGAATTAGTAGACTTCGGTGCTAGTGATGTGGCCATGACAGATGAGGAAATTGCTCAAGTTGGTCGGGGAGTTACTTTGCTACCAATGACTGCAGGTAGTATTGTATTAGCTTACAATTTGCCAGATGTTTCTGGTTTGAAGCTTTCCAGGGAAGTTTATACAAATATTTTGTTGGGTAACATTACTAACTGGAATGACCCTCAGATAGCTGCAATTAATCCCGATATAACTTTGCCAGACCAAACAATTACGGTTGTATATCGTTCTGATGGTAGTGGTACAACTGGAGTTTTCACGAAGCATTTGAGTGCTATTAGTCCAGAATGGCAAGAGAAAGTTGGGGAAGGTAAAACTGTTCAATGGCCAGTAGGTATTGGTGGTGCCAAGAATGATGGTGTAACTGCTCAAATTCGTCAAAGTGAGGGAGCAATAGGTTACATTGAGTATGGTTTTGCTAATAGTGCTGGTTTGAATATGGCTTCCCTGGAAAATAGTTCTGGTAATTATATAGAACCTACTGCTGAATCAGCAACTTCAACTTTAGAAGCAGTAGTATTACCTGAAAATCTACGAGCTTTTATTACTGACCCAGAAGGGGATAATTCTTATCCAATTGTGACTTACACTTGGATGCTTGTTTATGGTGAATATCCTGATGCTGGTAAAGCTCAGGGAGTGGAAAAAATGATTGAATTTGGCTTAAATGAAGGTCAAGAAATTAGTGGTGAAATAGGTTATATTCCTCTACCTGATAATGTACGTCAAAAAGTCCTGGAAACTGCCGATAAAATTAGCCCAGATTACAACATGACTCTCAAGTAGCATCAAATAAATAAGGTGTTAGGTAAGTAGTCTAAAGTATGATTAGATAAACCATAGATGGGTGCATCTCAATGCATGAATAAAGCCAAAAATTTATCGCTTTTAGGCAACAGCTCCGAAAGGCAACAGCTCCGTCAGGGAATATATAGGAAAATAGTATTTTGGCACTACCAGATGCACCCCCACAGATGATGATGTGGTTTTAAAGCTAACCGCTTAAGCAAGTGTTCTACACCTATCACCTTTGTAGCGTAGCAATAATAATTAGGGTTTGCTGAAAAAGTTTTTTTAGCAAGTGTGGGAAATGTGGGGAGAAAGAGAAAGTAGGAGGAATAATTGTACCTGTATCTTTCTGGGAAGTGTCTATCTTTTGTCTTAAATTTTTGGTCTATAAAGCTGAAAAATTTGCACTTTTTTTGGCTCTAAAAAGGCACTTACTTTTATACTAATTTCATTTGAGTTGCGTAAAAAATATGGTTGCTTTTAGGCAACAGCTCCGAAAGGCAACAGGTAAGAAGCTTTTCCGGACTTTTTACTGTTAGTAAATAACTAACTCTTGTTTGACATCTCATTTGAAAACGCTATATATGTCAGTGCTTTTAGATTTAATCGGCAGAGCAATAATTAAGAATTATAAATTAAGTTAATTGCAGTAATTTTGAGATAAAATAACATCAAAATTAACCCGATAAAATCCTTGAAGTTGACTAAATAACTACTGGAAAATGTATATACCTATTTGTTTGAAGTAGATAGAGGTAAACAATTTTATGGTTGCACAATCTCAACTTAAAAAAGATAGTCGTTCTCGGACTAAAAAAGAAAGACAGTTTGATGATGGTTTTATTACCGTTACTAAAGTTTTTGCTTGGGGTATTGCAGCTATTTTAATATTGATAGCTTTAACAGTAGCTTCGCAAGCTATACCAGCTATTAATGAATTTGGCTTTACCTTTCTATTTAAAAGTGTTTGGAATCCTGTTGCTAATGATGGAAAAGGGGATTATGGCGCATGGCCAATGATTGTGGGAACTTTAATTAGTTCATTTCTCGCCCTATTTATTGCAGTTCCCCTCGGTCTAGGTACGGCGATATTTTTAAGTGAAGGATTTCTGCCTCCAAAAATTACTATTCCATTAACTTTTATGGTGGAATTATTAGCAGCTATTCCTAGTGTAGTTTATGGTTTATGGGGTATTTATGTTTTGCTTCCTTTTATCAAACCAGTTGAGGCTTTTTTAGGTAATTATTTAGGTTGGATTCCTATTTTTTCTCTTCCTAGTGGTGTTAGTGCAGGGGGTCCGGGAATGTTACCTGCAGCGATTGTTTTATCCATAATGATTTTACCTATTATTACAGCAATTTCTCGCGATTCTCTTGCTAGTCTTCCTCCCGATCTAAGGCAAGCTTCTATGGGTATAGGAGCTACTCGTTGGGGTACTATTATTAGGGTTTTAATTCCTGCAGCTTTTTCGGGAATTGTTGGTGGAATAATGTTAGGTTTGGGTCGAGCTATGGGAGAAACTATGGCTGTAACAATGTTAATTGGTAATGCTAACTCGATTAAAACTACTCTTTTGGCTCCGGCTAATACTATTGCTTCTTTAATGGCAAATCAATTTGCTGAAGCTTCTGGTTTACAACTTTCTGCTCTGATGTATACGGGGATAATTCTGTTTGTTTTAACCCTACTTGTAAATGTATTGGCTAATTGGATTGTTAATAAAATTAAAGCTAAGTATTAATTGCCGATCGATGAATACAAATTGATTTGAATCTGAATTAGTAACTACTTTTTTCAATGAATAATTGATAATTGCTTAATTTGGTCTAATACCTCTTCATTTATGAATAAAATAAACAAAAAATATTTTCCTTAAGTTCAATCCTATCCGCTTTCAAGGAGAGTTAATTATCCATTATTCATTGTTCAGACTTCAATTGTTGAATACTATCTTGAATTAATTATGGCAGATCTTACCTACAATCAACAACCACCAGAATCTATTGTGAGTCTGAAAAGAAACCCAAGCAGACCAAGAGAAATATTTAATAAAGTGATGACTGTATTATCAGCAGCTTGTATCGGCATCACTCTTATTCCTTTATTTGCTGTATTAATTTACGTTTTTATTAAAGGAGTATCTCGTTTAAATTTAGATTTGTTTACTAAGTTACCACCGGCAGCAGGTCAAACTACTGGTGGTATTGCTAATGCGATTTTAGGCACAATTATGGTAGTAGCAATTGCTAGTTTAATTGCTGTTCCTTTTGGTGTTTTAGCAGCAGTTTATTTATCAGAATTTAGTGATGAGGAAACTGCCCGCCCAATTCGATTTGCTACTAATGTTTTGAGTGGTGTACCATCAATTATTGCTGGGGTATTTGCCTATAGTTTATTGGTACTATCTATGGGGAAATTTTCAGCATTTGCAGGTGGAGTTGCTTTATCGGTTTTGATGTTACCAACGATTATTAGGACTACTGATGAGGCTTTACAAATAGTTCCTAGGGATATTAGATGGGCATCGGTGGGAGTTGGTGCTTCTAATTATCAAACTGTTTTACAAATAGTTTTACCTGCTGCTTTACCGGGTATTATTACAGGCATTACTCTTGCTATTGCTCGTGCTGCTGGAGAAACTGCTCCATTACTTTTTACTGTTGTTTATTCTAATAATTGGCCTCGTGGTCCGTTCGCTCCGACTGTACCATCTTTGGCTTATTTAGTATATGAATTTGCTCGTAGTTTTGATGTTGTTTTACAGGAGTTTGCTTGGGCGGGTTCTTTAGTTCTGGTTTTATTGGTTTTAATTACCAGTATTCTTTCTCGTTGGGCAACAAGTCAAAAACAGTTTTGATTGAAGAAGGAAGAAGGAAGAATATCTAATTGCTTATGGACTAAAACCCTAAAAATTTTCAGCACCCCCGTTGACGATCGAGTATTAAACTTGCAAAAAAAAAGATAAATAATAGCGATTAATTAATGATGCTTTATTTATTATTTGATATGGCAAAATTACTTCTTTTTTGAGTATTTTAATATCAATCTATTTGCTAATAAATATTGGTGAATTAGTGAAATTAAGTTATGCATTTCTAAAAAGCGTAAATTTTTCACCTCAATTTAATGAATCAAGGCTATATTCAACAATTATTAATTATTAATTATTAATTGCCTATCCTTGAAAAGAAGAGGATTGACACTTAAGGAAAATTTTTTCTTTTTTAAATGATTGAGGTGAAACCGATCGTTATAAATAGTAAATAAACAAATAATTTTTAGACTAATTTTAGGAGGTTACATCTCATGCCAAAATTTCAAGAAAATGTTTCTCAACAAACATCTGCTCCCGCTCTTTCAGCAGAAAATGTTAGCGTTTTTTACGGAGATTTTAAAGCCGTGAAAGATGTTTCTATGGAAATTCCGAAGAATAAAGTCACTGCTTTTATTGGACCTTCAGGTTGTGGTAAAAGTACATTATTACGATGTTTTAATCGCCTCAATGATTTGATTAGTATTTTCCATTTAGAAGGTCGTATTCTTTATAATAATCAGAATATTTACGACTCAGATATTGACCCTGTAGAAGTACGCCGCCGTATTGGAATGGTGTTTCAAAAGCCTAATCCTTTTCCTAAGTCAATCTACGATAATATTGCTTATGGGGTAAGAATTAATGGTCTGGCTAAGTCTAAAGAAGATATGGATGAGATAGTAGAGCGATCGCTACGACAAGCTGTTCTCTGGGACGAGGTTAAGGATAAACTGGGGCAAAGTGGTTTTGCTCTTTCTGGGGGTCAGCAACAACGTTTATGTATTGCTCGTGCGGTTGCTGTTAGTCCTGATGTGGTTTTGATGGATGAACCTTGTGCTTCTCTTGACCCTATTTCTACTATTAAGGTTGAGGAGTTAATTAATGAACTCAAGGAAAATTACACTATTATTATTGTGACTCATAATATGCAGCAGGCGACTAGGGTTGCTGATGTAACTGCTTTTTTTAATGCTAAAGCTCAAGAAGGTGGTAAGCGTTTTGGTTATTTGGTTGAATTTGACGAAACTCACAATATTTTCCAGAACCCAAAGGAAGAATCTACTCAACAATATGTAAGTGGTCGTTTTGGGTAATTGAAGAAGGAAGAAGGAAGAAGGAAGAAGGAAGAAGGAAGAAGGAAGAAAAAATGGATGGGGATTCAAACCACAACTAATTGTCAACACCGTGTAGATGGTGGGGTATTAAACCTAAAATAAAAAGATAAATTTTAATCATTATTTTTTTCTGGATTTGATACTAATCAAGTCCAGTTTTTTTTATCTCAACGTTGGTTGAAGACCCGCGCTCTCCCGTTGGCGGAGCCTAGCGGCAGCTATTAGGGGAGCGTCGGGATGTTTGCGCAGCATTCCGGAGGAAAAACCAATCAATTTTGCGGCGCATGCCAATAGTGTGTAATATTAAATAAGGCTGCTGGGCTAGCAGTGTCAGTCTGTGGAGCGCGCCCATTCCACAAAACGGGCAAGATGCCCATTCCACAAAGAGGTTTGGCCTCGGAGGCAGGTGCGGAGCGAAGCAGAAAGTCCTGAGCCGCGAGGTTTAGGAATCCCGCGGGACTCGCGCCATGCGCAACGTCGGGAGGATGTCAATAACAAACTTTGCATAAATTGTAATATCAAATCCGTTGGCTTCGGAGCAATATAATTCTGTCGAGCGTTATACAATGTGTAGGGGTAAATGGCTTTTTGCGTTCCGCACCAGCTGCCGAAGTACGCCCCTACAATATAGGGCGAATGCCATTCGCTCCTAAAATATAGAACCCCTAACCGGATCTTTTTAAAAGGGAGTGTGGGAAGGGTGGGAGGTGCGGGAAGGGTGGGGAGTGTGGGGAGATGGAAGCATTATTCTAGCTTTTTCCCTATCCTCTAACTGGAACTCCTGACTTCACCAGGACTGAGGAATGAGGACTTTGCCAAAAACCCGTACCGCGTGCAAAGATACGATCGGGCCTTCTATAGGGCGAATGCCATCGGGCCTTCTATAGGGCGAATGCCATCGGGCCTTCTATAGGGCGAATGCCATCGGGCCTTCTATAGGGCGAATGCCATCGGGCCTTCTATAGGGCGAATGCCATCGGGCCTTCTATAGGGCGAATGCCATTCGCCCCTACTCTGATATTTAACACTGAATAACACCTATGCTAGCGGATTTGATATATATAAAAAATAAAAAAAAATAGATCGACCTGTTTTCTGCCTTTTTCAATGCTTTTTTTCGAATATTTTCTTTTCTACACAACTTAAATTAATGACTAATATATTATTAGTTAGTTCCATCTCAATAGATTCGAGTTTAAGTTAACTTAATTAACCATAAAATTTACTCCTCTTTTTGACTAAAACGTTTTTGCATTTTATCCAAAGAAGCTTCTACGATAACATCCAAATCAATTTGATAGTATGAAGCAATCATACTAATGCAAAGTAATACGTCACCTAATTCCTCAGATAATTTATCTACAGTTTCTTCATCAGATTTAAAATTAAAAATCAGATTTTTTTTTGATTTCTTTCTCAACATCTCCAGTCTCTTCAGCTAATACAATTGCCCAATGTAATCTTTTGATTAATAGTGGTTTTTCGGCATGAAGATTATCAAAAATTTGGAATTGATTAGATTGATATTTATTCATTAAATTTTATTAAATTTAGATTTTTTTATTGCTCAATAACCTTCCTCCCTCTTCCCTCTTCCTTCTTCCTTCTTCCTTCTTCCTTCTTCCTTACCAAGTTTTTCTCGGCAACGTTCAACATATAAACTGGCAATAGTATCAGTAGAATTTTGCCTTGTTACTTGTTGGAAATATTCTAAAGCTGCTCTAAATTTACCTACCTGCCAACCCTTAACTGCTTTCTTGAATATTGATAAGTTTGAAATTTTTTCTGCTTCAATAATATTATTTTCAGTCCCCAATAATTCATAAATATTTATAGTTTTCTGCTTTCCACGAAGCGTCACTTTATCAATCCATCTGTAATAAATTTTCTCAGAATATAAATTATTATTATTCTGTAACTGACTGTCTGAATATTTTGCTTGATTAACGATTCTGAATTTATCTTCTATATATTCTCCTCTTTGACAGCTATTTTTACATCTTTCTATCTCTGAAATTACTGGCTCACTCACAATCATTGAGCAACCATAAGTCTTAGTCAAATTTTCTAAACGTGATGCAGTATTAACTACATCTCCAATGACTGTAGAATCCATTCTTTTTTCAGAACCCAAAGTACCAATAACCCCCATACCTGTATGAATACCAATGCCAATTTTTACAGGTTCTCTAAGATTATATTTTTCATAATTAGCATTAAATTCTTTTAAATTTTCCTGCATCATCACAGCAGCTTTTAAGGCATTTAAACTATGGCATTTGTGTTTATCAAATACTGCCATAATTGCATCGCCTAAGAATTTATCTATAAATCCTTGATGGGCAGAAATGCAAGCACTCATTTGTTTAAAAAAAGAATTTAACCATTTAAAAGTATCTCGTGCATTTTGTGATTCAGCTATTGCGGTAAATCCTCTAATATCACAGAATAAAACTGTTAATTCCTCTTCTACAACATCTCCTAGCTGAATAGAATCTAATCCTTGAGGCGCTATTCTTGATAAAAATTGCTCTGGTACAAAAAGTCTAAATTTTTCCGAAAGATGCTGATTTATTTTTTGTGCTGCTAATAATTGAATATCACTTTGTCGGTCTGTCTGTTGAGTATTTTGAGATTTATTGGCTTGAGAACGTCTTTGGTTTAGCCGCAAAATATTAGCTACTTTCGCCAGAAGTAAACGATTATTGAATGGTTTGGTAATATAGTCATCTCCCATTAATTCTAAACCTTTCAATTTAGATTTTTCATCATCTAAAGCTGTTAAAAAAATTATGGGAATTGTTTCTAGTTTTGGGTTTTGCCGGAGACGGTGGCAAACTTCAAATCCGTTAATTTCAGGCATCATTACGTCGAGTAAAATTAAATCTGGATGAGAATTGCTGGCAATTTCTAATGCTTCTTTTCCACTATTTGCTGATATAGTGATGTAGCCTTCTGGTGCTAATAGTTCTTCTAATAACATGACATTATTTGGTTCATCATCAACTACTAGAATAGATGACTGTTTGTTTGACATATAATTTAGTTAAATTAATTTAGTTAAATTGATTAAATTTGATGAACTAAAATTTTGGGGTTTAAATTTCGGAGCTTTGAGAGTAATCTGATAAAATGGTGATAGTTATTTCAGTTATTAGTTATCAAACAGGATTGGGTCCCGCAACCCCGTCTTTTAAGGCGATCGGGTTTTTTGGAAGCTTGCTCAAGTCCCCGTGACAAAAACAACTTCTGACTTCTGACGCGCGTTAATACTTGGGTATTTTTATCTAAAACACTTGTCATCTAGTGTTGAATAAATTTTTGAGATGTCCCTAACCAAAAATCGATGCTTTTAAGAATTTTACTTTTGTGCAAAATATTATGATGTGACTCACATATTTACTATTTTTAGTTTAGCTTTTTTAACTCAATTCTCATCTATTCAAAAAATGGTAATCAATTCTAGATATAATTTATAATTTTTTTTGACAAAACTCTCTCTTTATGATAAGTTGTTTTAAGTTTTACTGAGATTTGGATTTGAGATTAATCGAAGTTACACAACACTGAGGGAATAGCAAAAAATCAATTATCCAATTCTTCCACTCTCCCTATTTACTACTCCCGACTCACCTAAATTCAGCGCAATGAGATTTTTTTCACTTAAAAGTCCCTGAGCGAGAAAATATCCTCAAAGTTATACAGAGAAATGTGTTTAGCTAAACAATTTTTTCACCTATATTTTAGGTAATCAATTTTTGACTTTTACTTCCTTGTAAAACGCTTTTTATTGTTAATACTAATAATTTTCTAGAAGACAATTATTTAAATTTCTGACTAATTAATTATCTTGAGTCTTAAAGATTTTAATCCCAAATTATAGAGGTTTTCACATATATATATAGACTACAGTAGCCAAGACATTTTTCAACTCCCTGCTCCCGGGCACAAAAAGAATTTTGTAGTCTACTTAAATGAAAAACGCTGTAATATGAAGTTGCATAGAATAATATCTCAATCGGGGTTTACTGTAGATCGAGAGAGACAAGTTAATAAATTTTATCATTCTGTGCAGCCTCACTTAACGCGCGTCAGAAGTCAGCAAGTCTGCAAGTCTGCAAGTGTACCCACCCGCGGGCCCGGCGGACCGTGGAGAACCCACCCCTAACCCCTCCGGTGGAGGGGAAGTAGGGGATTTAAGCCCCGCTCCAAAAACCCTATCGCCTTAAAAGGCGGGGTTTTAGACCCATGTTATTTTGATAAAATTGGTATAAAACAAGTTATATCCGAGCAATAATTGTGAATTAGAATCTGAATAAAAACTAAGATGTTTAGAAATAAATTAGTTATATAGAAATCTTTACGAATTGTATAAAATCTCAGATAAGAATAGAGAAAATAACTTAAACTCTTATTCCTATTTCCATCTCCCTAAATTCCCGAATATTTTGATCGCAAATTAAATGAAATTGCTATATAAAAATTCCCTAATTTTTACTAATTAGCCAATAAAGATTTAACAGTAGCAATCATCTTTTCAATATTCAAAGGTTTACTAAGATAAGCTGATGCACCAGCATTAATACATATTTCTCGATCGCCACTCATTGCCATAGCAGTTACAGCAACCACTGGTACAGACTGCCATCTGGGATGAGCTTTTATTATTCTAATTAATTCTAACCCATCAACTTCTGGTAACTGAATATCCATCAAAATTAAATTAGGTAAATTTGGAGGAGTAACTAGAGGAGAATTAATTGTATCCAACATAGTTTGACCATCACTAATCAACTCAACAGTATAACCCTCTAACTCCAATACTTCAGAAATTAAAAGTTGATTATAAGGTTGATCTTCAACAATCAAAATCCTAGTAAATCTTTCAGACTCTAGTTCTTTTTCATCAATATTTTCAGCAAATACTTGAGCAGTTTTTTCAGGTTCCAAATTAACAATTAACTCGTGACGCATCTCTGTTAATGGCAACCAAACACGAAAAACACTACCTTTACTAACCTGAGAACTTAAAGAAACAGTACCCCCATGTAACTCAGCCAATTTTTTTGTCAAAACCAAACCCAAACCCGTACCTTCATGTTTCCTAGATAAAGAAGAATCAACCTGCTGAAAAGGACTAAATAACATATTCCATCTATCTTCAGGAATACCAATTCCAGAATCTTTTACCTCTAAACATAAATAAGGAGTGCTAGGATTAATCGGAGAACAATCAGGTCGATAATCACCTTGAATTTGATTACCATAAGCTAAACGTCCACTAAGTTTAACTTGCCCTCCCTCTGGTGTAAACTTAACAGCATTAGACAATAAATTAATAATTATTTGCCTTACCCGACGTTGGTCTAAAAAAACTTTAGATAAACGATAATCTAACTCTAGAGATAAAGCTAACCTTTTTTTCTCAGCTCGTGGGTGAATCATTTTCAAACAGTCACTACAAACTTCGTGAATATTTACTGACTCTAAATTTAACTCTGTTTTTCCAGCTTCAATTTTGGATAAATCGAGAATATCATTAATTAACTGTAGTAAATGCTGACCACTTTTTTGTATTAGTCGAACTTGATTAAGTTGGCGATCGCTTAACTGCCCAGATGTTTGTCGCTGTAGTAAATCAGAAAACCCTAAAATACTATTAAGTGGAGTTCTCAACTCATGGGACATAGAAGCGAGAAACTCTGACTTTAATTGAGAAGAACGCTCTAATTCCTCATTAATTTGCCGTAGATGTTCTTGAGACTGCGCCCTTTCTATGGCCACTCCTAGAGTGCGACAAGCAGCAACCAACATATCTTTTTGAGGAGCTTCTTGTAATTTTTGTAGATTACGAGATTCTAGAGTTAAAACACCAATAATTGTCCCATCGGTGGCAGGGATGGGAAAAATTCCTAATTGACCAATGGCGGGATTACAAAATCCGGGTATAGCTTGAGGGTGAGAAGCATAATCTTCAACATACATAGGTTCACCACTTTCAACTACTTGCCACAAAAGTCCTTGGCCATAAGAAATGCCCTGTTTCAATAAACCTTCCATTTCCATTGCTGCAGGTTCACCATAAGTGGCAATAAATTGAGAAGTCATTTGATTAGATATTGGCCCTGCTTGGCGATTTTCTCCTTCTCCGCTAATAACTTTGACATCTCCAAAAGCAGCATTCATTACCTCTACCAAATAATTGAGGGCAAATTGGGCAATTTCTCTTAAGCTGTCTGAATATTGCAGTCGTTCGTTGAGACCCAGAAGAAATCTTAATCTTCTTACTTCAGCATTAAGGCTATTTTGGGACTTTTGATGGGCAGTCACATCTCGAAAAGTGAATAGATGTCCCTCATCTGATGTGAGAGTGCAGTCCACATTGAGACAAATATTGTTAGCTTGTTTTATATCTAGGGATAGACTTTCTGTTTCTGTGTTGAGTAGACAGTCTTTGAGTTGTTGACATTGTTTTGTTGACCAATAACCTTGAGCAACTATTTCGGCAAATATAGTATCACAATGAGGCTGTTGAGCAAGCCACTCTGGCAATAATCCCCAAATTTCAGCTAGTTTTTGATTAAATAAAATTAAGTGATGGGATTTATTAAATAGGGCAATGGCATTATCTATTTGGTTCAGGATAAGTTCTTGCTCTTCCTTTATTCTCTGTAAATCTATTTCAAAATTCTCCATTTTTATGAGTTATTATTTTTTCTATTACTAATTAGACCAGAAGGCAAGTTTAAGCTTATTTACATAACTTTACAAATATTTCTACTATGGAAAAGTGATAGTGATTAGAAGGTATATGTGATCTTCAGCACACTCAAATAATTTTGTCGATCTATTCCTGAAATAAGTATTAATTATACCAAGGTAAGCATTTCCTGCGGAATCCTGGGCAAACAGCAGTCAGCTATTAGTTATCAGCTAATTTTTGGGAAGGTCATTTCAGTTATCAGTTATCAGTACCGACCACTAAAGCATAAAGCTACGAAAATACGCTCACTGAATATTTTTTCATCCCCTTAAAAGGGGAGACTTTAGACCTCATTTTTTGGTAAAAGCAACCTTTGAAATTGAGGAAAGAATAAAAAGTTACTGCCATGGGTTCCCTTCTCAAACTTTAGAAATAATTATTCATTAGACCCCTCGGGAAAAGAGGGATTCATTCATGGATAATGGATAATTACCTCTGGTTAAAACCATTACGGAATTGAATATAAGGAAATATTATTTCTTCTCTTGGTTTATTGGATATGGCGCAGGTTTCCTCCCCATCCCACCCTACGGGAAGCTGCGAATATCGACCGCTTTTTTCCCCTTGAAAGGGGAGGCTTTTAAGCTGAATTATTTAATTAACAATTATTAATTATTAATTATTAATTATTCGGTAAGGAGTAGGGAGTGGGGGAAATAATTGATAATTTTTGCGGGATAATTGATTTGATTTTTGATTAAAGGCATCAACTAACTTGAGCTATTTAGGTTCATTTTTATTCCTGAAGCGCTGACTGTAATAGCTGAATGCTTACAAAAAGTAATAGGGAATAGGGAATAGCAAAGGAGGCAAAAAAGCATTAAGTAGTAGGAAAAACAAACACAAGGAAAAAAGGAACTATACACAGCGATTTTTCTAATAAAAAAATATCAATCTATATTTACATCTCAAATAAAAACACTATATATATAAGTTAAATAAAATATAAAACCAACTTGTCGCTGCCATGACCGCTAAGATCAAGTCTCATTAATTAGCCATAATAAAAATGTGTTCTCTGATAAATTTTTCCCTGTTGATGTTTCCTATTCCCTATTCCCTATTCCCTAAATTTTTTATTGTGGGTATTCAAAGAGACATGATATAAAATCAAATTTCAATCTTTAACTTTACTGTTAGACTACTATACAAATACTTATAAATTTGCAAAATTAAAATACTACTTATGGATAGTCAAGACCTTGCCAAGTATATAGAAAAAACTAACAGTATTTCTAAGCCCTGGCTATTAATACAACTTCGGATTCAAAAATTGAAAGAGCGTCGTGCAGAACTTTCTCCTGAAGAATATACTCAAAAATTAGCTGATATTCATCAAGATTTAATGAATTTAGGAGAATGGTGGGTTGGCATTGAAGATGAAGTTTTTGGTGTAAAATAATAAATAACTATATATATATGATTGACTACTCCCCGGAGGTCAGTCGCGGGGATTCTAAGTAGATACTACGCAACATCGGTAATCCGTCTTGCTCGGTCTGTTCGAGCGCTGACCAAAGATATATTCTGATGTCGGACAATTTCCGTCTTGCCCCTACACAGTTGGCTTAAGTCTAAACTTAGCTTTCTGCTTACTTTTGTGATGATATTTGCAGCTCCATTGCAGTCTGCAGTCTTCACACCAATTATTACCTGTTCTATACAAACCACGCTGTCTTGATGCAGTCGCTCATGGGGGTTTCCCCCAAGACCGCGCAAATCACGCTTTATTCTTTTTCCTGTTAGCGAAGCTTGTCTGAAGGACTTAGGTTTCCAATCATCGGGTTTTTCACCATAATTAGGCAGATCGTCACCATCTAAAAATGAAGCAATACTTGTATAACTTTCTGAGGTTTCTATAAATATTATTCCATATTCCTGACATAATTGAGCTATTCTTTCTTTCAGTCTAGCTGTCGGAATTGGTACAAATTATGAATTATTTTTAGGACCTAATTCTATTTGATTTTTATCGAAAAATTGTGGTTTAAAACCTCCCCTTTTAAGGGGATAATAAATCAAAAAATTCCTTTGAGTCAATCCTATCCGTTTTCAAGGAGAGGTAATTATTAATTATTAATTATTAATTGTTGAAGACCTTTATTCCAACCCAAAATAATTGTACCAATAGAAATTTTGTGCGCAATGATTAATTACTATTCTGGCTGCTTTATTTATACCCAAATCGGATTTGGCGGTTACGTTTTTCAGTAATAGCAGCTAGCCTATTTGAGCGGGTAAGGCTTGAGAGTCACCTCTCTCCCCTCCCCTAAGAACCGGACGTGACAGTGTCGGGTAAGAGAGCATACGTCACCGTATCTCCCTCCCCTCAGAACCGGACTTGATACTCCTCGCATCATCCGGCTCAAGCCTCTGCTTTTACAGAACGTCTACCACTGTGTACTGTCTTATGGCATATTTTGTGTAGGTGTTGAAGATTGTCGATATCCTCTGTACCACCCAATGCCTTTGGTATGATGTGGTGAGTTTCCAGAGCTTCTCCATTATGTAGTTTTTCCCCACAAATTGAGCATTTCCAGTTCTGGTTTTGGGCGATTTTGTAATATTTAGACCCTTTATCCTCACGGGGTGACAAGCGCCTCAAAAGTATTGTGGAGTAAGGGTTTAAAAGATATAATTCCTTTCAAAAATTAAATGTTTTTCTCATAATAATTATCATTCTTATAAAGGGTGTGGGTGAGCGATCGCTCACCCACACCCTCTAGGTAGGTTGACTTATTATTCAATTACATCAGGCTAACAAAATTTATATCGGTCAATTTGAAAATTTTTAGTCATTGGACATTAGATAAATTCTGAAAGACTGCCAGTGTAAACACTTAAGTTAACAATATAGACATCGCTTTTAATCCCCTTTGATAATTATGTTTTTTCTGTGGGTTTAGATTCATCATAACTTGGATAATATCAACTAAATATTCCCAACCCATGACCCACAATTCACCATAAATACCTACCCAAAAATTGCTATGTCTTCTATCTTTTCGAGCTGGTTCTGTTAGTCTACAAATATAATTTTGATACCCGGATGTTTTGATAAATTTACCTTGATAGCATGAACCAGTGTAAGCAATAGCTATAAGTAAAATTAAATTGGTCAAACGTTGGGTATTAGCTTGACTTCCCTCCAAATTATATCCACCTGTTTTACAGTCTTTAAACATGGCTTCGATGCCCATTCTCGACCGATAAATTTTTAAAACTTCATCCAGGTCATTAAGATTTGTTAATAAGTACCAAGGTTCTTTTTCTACTTTCTGATTATATTTACCTTTCCAATATGCTGCGAGGTTAAATCTTCCAAAACCTTTATTTTGAGTAATATTGATATGGCTCAAAAAAACTTTTGTTCCGGGATATATCGGCAAAGAACTAAGTTTTTCATAGTCTTTACCAGGTTTTCTATAGTAAGTATTATGTTTTTGTCGAAAAACAAAGTAAATTTTTTTAGGAGATTTTTGATTTTTCAGCCAGTGTGATAATTCAACGCCGTGGAACTCACGGTCTCCAATAACTACTAATTCATATTTTTTGAATAAACGTAAAACAGGCTTAATAATTGCCTTCTGTTCTCCTAAATTACTGCTGCCCTTTTTATCTAAAATTTGCCAATAAATAGGTAAGGCTCGTTTTTTGTAGATGACCCCGATCACAAATATATTCTGCTCTTTCCATTGTGTTCTATCTATAGTCTCACGGGGTGACAAGCGCCTCAAAAGTACTGTGGGGTAAGGGTTTAAAAGATATAATTTCTTTCAAGAATTAAATGTTTTTCTCGTAATAATCATCATTCTTATCAGGGGTATGGGTGAGCGATCGCTCACCCATACCTCCTTTTAACGTTGACTTTTATGTCAATACTGATATTAGCCATCAATCATATTATATGCTAAAAAAAAGTCGGTCCACTAACGCAAATAGACCGACCACAATGGATTTTTTTTCATTATATGAGTCACATTTTAAACAATCTTTGACTGTAACTCAAGTCCAAACTTTGAAAATTTTAGTTTGGCTAATTACTGTCCAGAAAACTGTAAAAATAGAAAGGCATTTCTGCTTGTTTTCCTTTACCTATTAAATATGAAAGCCGTCGCCGTCATATTCAAAGATTTTTAACATCCTGCATCTTTGAGTTTACCCTTGTTTTGGTTCCCGATCATCAAGATGCTTATTGACAAAGAATTTACCGATGGTAGTCGATTAATTATTACTATAGATCTCACGGGGTGACAAGCGCCTCAAAACTATTGTGGTATAATGGTTTAAAGAATATAATCCCTTTCAAAAATTAAATATTTTTTTTGAGAATGATAATCATTATCATAAAGGGAGTGGATTC
>JAXHSW010000086.1:0-13255 GCA_034190295.1 Cyanobacteriota bacterium
CTACTCCCCTACTCCCCTGCTCCCCTACTCCCCTGCTCCCCTGCTCCCCTACTCCCATCTAACGCACCCTGTTAAAAAATCAAAAATTAGCGATCGCCTAACATATTTCTCGTTGTATGAAAATTAACCAGGCCAAACAGACAAATTGAAAGTCCCCGCTAACCGAGTCGGCCACACTTACCTCTGCCACGTCTGAAATTTTCTGCCGCATAGCAAGTAATAATCCTCAGAGCATTGCACGCTCCGCCACTACCCTGACTGCACAAACGAGCTAAGTTGCTAGGACCGCCTGCTTGATTAACCTGGCGCAAAAAATTACAGGCCCCATTATTATTTCGCTGTCGGCAATGATAGTTAATCTGACGAATACCGGCGCTACTCACAGTATTGACTAACCTGCAAGCTCTGTCATTTCCTTGTCCGCACAGCCTACCTAATCTTTCACAACTCCCAGTATTTCCTCCGTAGCAACTTTCATAAAGATTGTTAAGTTGATTTGACGTTGCAGGTGATGGTATAGATAGGACTGTAGCGACAGTCAGCACTGCCAAAAATATTTGTTTCATGCTCAATAACTAAACTTTCTGAATTTACTGTAGGGATAGTAACAGAAATATTGTTAGAAAAATATTAATAATCTATAGCTATAATTTTTTCTGATATCCTAATCTAGACTTCGACTGTTATTATTATAAAATAAGTTACGATCGTTCAATAATTGATAATGGATAATTGATAATTGATAATTACCTCTCCCTAAAAGAAAGAGGATTGAATAAAAGGAAAATTTTTTTTTATTATCCCCTTAAAAGGGTCGGCTTTAAACCACAATTTTCGGTAATGTTTTTGCCAAAAGATACAACAGTATAGAAAGGGAAGGAAAATTTATGAAAAATCCTATTATTGCTATTTAATTAGATGCAGCAGACCCAGAATTAGTAAAGTAATAAGATGTGCTTCTCAAACGTAAACTTAACCCTCTCAACTTCCTAATTTTTTCACCTTAATTTTCTACAACAACAAAAATAATTTTTGTACAAGCATTAACTTATACCAATTCATAATCATTAATGCTATATCTCCTCAAAATTTCAGTTATTAACTAATAAGTAAGCTTCAATAATGTTTTTAGCAATCATAGGCAAAACTGTGAAGAGATTAGGTATTAATTCTAATATTTTAATCTTGGTAAAGAGAGAAATTGGAAAGCAAAACCTCTTCCTTCTTCCCTCTCTCCTAGATAATTAAAACATTCCTCCTCATGGTCTATGACTGCGACGAATTTTAGTAATTTGGTCTGCCATGTTTAAAATTGCCTCTGGCATATCTGGGCCTGTTAAAATGACATCTACATTACCAGGACGTTTTTCGAGAAACTCTATTACTTCAATGTCCGGAATTAAGCCAAAATTAATTGCTACGCTTAATTCATCAAGAACCACTAACTCATACTTTCCTTCATCTATAACCTTTTGAGTATAGTCCCACAAATCCAGAAGTGAATTTTTCTGACTTTCATCTATATCCGGCGTATCAATACAACCACGAAGACCACAACGAACCCAATCCAAATTTTGCCCTAGTTGCATTGGATGCTCGTGTCCCTGGTTAATTCCTCCTTTGAGAAACTGTACAATCAATACAGGAGTTCCTTGGCCAGCTATCCTCAAAGCTTGAGCCATAACATCAGTAAAGAAATTGCGCCGATCGCTCGTGAATACTTGCACCAGACCTGGAACAGTGTATGGTAAATCGCTAGGAATATTTAGAGAAGGGGTTTGTAGTTGTGCAACCATTATGAAAATTAAAATTGAGAAATCTATTTTTGGCGATATACTGAATTTTTCCAGTTTGTTAAGCTGGACTGAAACATTGCCCAAGGACAATACTTGTTTTACAATATATAGTGCTTTTTGTGATTCTACTACAAATTTCACACTATATGTATGTCCAGTTTAAAAAAATAGGTAATAGGGAACACAAGAGTCTCCTCATAATTAATAATTAATAGTTAATAATTAATAATTGGACAATTCAGGTTTGAAGCCTCCCCTTTTAAGGGGATAAAATCAAAAATTTTCCTTTTAGTCAATAAGAAGGGGTAATTATTAATTGTTCATTGTTAATTGCTGAACTAATAGTTCTGAGTCCTCTATCCTGATGATGTTAGGAATACCAAAACACCTAAGTTATGAATTATGACCAAAGATATCAAATAGGTTATACATCTATATACATATATTCTGAATTTTTGATAGATCAATTAATGCTGCTATAGATATATGAAATAATCAAGTATTGTATTGTGACTAATTAAGTTGAGGGAGTGTGAGACTAATAATTTTAGGTGGTCCAGGTGCTGGGAAAGGAACTCAAGCACAATGGTTATGTAATCATCTACAGATTCCTTTAATTTCTATTGGCGATTTACTCAGAGAAGCGATCGCTACTCAAACAACATTAGGCCAGATGGGGCAGCTTTATGTAGAAAAGGGAGAGTTAGTGCCAGACAAGACAATGATCCAGTTTGTTCGTCAACGACTTTTACAGTCTGATGTTAGTCAGAGTTGGTTAATTGATGGTTATCCGAGAACTGCTTTTCAGGCGGAAGAACTAGATTTTTTATTAGATGATTTAGGACAAAAGCTAGATTGGGCAATTTATTTACAGGTATCTGAGGAGATACTGATGAGTCGATGTCTACAGCGATCGCGTGCTGATGATGACCCAAAAATTGCGCGACGTCGGGTAGAGTTATTCTATGAGCGTACTATTCCTATTTTGGAATATTATGAATATAGTCAAAGATTACTCACTATTGATGGGGAACAACAAGTTACCCAAGTCCAACAACAAATATTACAACAATTTCAAGAATTTAGAATTTAGAATTTAGAATGCGCGAATTACCTCTTCTTATAAAATAAGAGGATTGGATGAATGGAGAGGCTTTATACCTGAATTTTTCAGTAATTCTCAGTAGTTTATTAATTAATCAATTTATAAATATCTATGTCTTGGCAACGTCCTGATGGCAGACAACCAGAGCAATTACGTCCTGTCAGTTTTGAATTGGATTATACTAAATTTGCCACAAGTTCTGTTTTAACTAAGTGTGGCGAGACAAAGGTACTTTGCACTGTCACTATCCAACCAGGAGTACCTAAATTTTTGGCAGATACGGGACAAGGTTGGTTAACTGCAGAATATAGAATGTTACCTGGTGCAACTCCCCAACGCCAACAACGAGAATTTATGAAACTTTCTGGACGCACTCAAGAAATTCAAAGGTTGATCGGACGTAGTTTGAGAGCTTCTCTGGATATGAATTTATTAGGGGAACGGACTATTATTGTAGATGCTGATGTTTTGCAAGCAGATGCGGGTACTCGTACTACTTCTATTACTGGGGGGTTTGTGGCAGTGGCGAATGCTATTAATAAGTTGATGCAGCAGGGAGAGTTGGAGCGATCGCCTATTTTGCATCAGGTTGCTGCTGTGTCAGTGGGGTTATTGGAGGGGAAAGAATTTTTGGATTTGAATTACACTGAGGATGTAGCTGCAGAAATTGATTTTAATGTGGTGATGAATGATAAACCTGCTTTAATTGAAGTTCAGGGAACGGCAGAAGTAGGTAGTTTTAGTCGTACTCAACTTAATCAAATTTTAGATTTAGCAGAAGCAGGAATTCAAGAGTTATTTGTAGCTCAACGTCAAGTTATTTCAAGTTCGGTAGTATAGGTCTTGCATAGTAGACATCTTCAGAAAAGAGGGAATAGGGAATAGGGAATAGGCAATGGGCAATAGGAAGAAGTAATTAGGATTTGCTGAAAAAGTCTGATAGGTGAGGGTAAGACACGGGGACGCACCAGACGCGGAGATAAGGGCAATAGGCAACGGTTTGGGCCTTTTTATGTGAAGAGATTTTCTTGAATTTCAGCAGAAAATTTTAGTAAATTGATGCAAAAAAGAGCCATAAACTTGGAGATAAACTTAATATAAAAAGCTCTATTACCGTAAGCTATCCTGACTTTTAGCTTTATTCAGCAAACCCTAATTATGATGATTTACAACGCTAGCAAGATGCTCGCACTAATTGTCAAACACCAACCAGTCGGTTGCTATATCTCTTGAGTTTTTACACAAACGCGAGCCAACAGACGTGATATGATTTCAAGTTAAGTAGCATCAGTATAATAAATATCGCAATTAATGAAGAGGGAATAATATCATGTCCGCATTTAGAGCATCCAAGGTGGAGCTTCTTCCAATTCCATTTCTACTTGAGCTTCATCTCGAGTTTCATCAATATTAAGTATAACTAACTCATTATCTGGAGTGCGGATTTTTATATTTAACGATCTTAAACCTGTAGTTGAATTAATATAGCCTTCGTATTTAGACCCTATAGGTAATTCTGATAAAATTTCCTCAATTTTTTCAATTAATCTTTCAGAATTACGATAATACTTTGTTGCATCTGCAACTATTTTATTCACCTTTTCCTGACTAATTTTGAGAGTAGTGGCTAACTCCAGCACAAAACTATTTTCTTCTTGCGTTACCTTATCATCTGCTATGGCAATTTTTACTGCTAAATCAAAAGCATTTTCTATTTCTTTTTCATCTTGAAGTGCTTGTTTCGCTGCCGAAAATAATGCTTCGTTTTTTTCTGTACGAATAATTTTTAAAACTTTTTCTCTAGCTGCATCAACTTCTTTAGCGTTAAACCCTTTTCTGAGTAAAAAACCCTCTAAAATTTCTACTTCATTCATATCAATATCACCATCAACTGCCATAACCATTAAACCAATAGCAAAGATGGCTTCATTAGAGGTTAATTCCTCCGAACATTTTACTTGACTGTTAAAAATATGTTCATACGACATAGATTTTCTTGAAACTATCAAATTTTAATTATATGTGGATATATTCAACAATTAATTATTAATTATTAATTATTAATTATTAATTATTACCTCTCCTTGAAAACGGATAGGATCGACTTCAAGGAAAATTTTTCTTGTTTCTCCACGGCGAGTGAGAGGATTTTTACCTTAATTATTCGGTAATCAGTACAGAATTTGTCATTTCAGTTATCAATACCGACCGCTAAAGTAAGAGACTTGAAATACTGAAGTTTATTTTTTCATAGCCTGGAAAGGAGAGACTAAAAACTATCTTTTTTGGTCAAAAATTTAAAATTATAGATAACTAATTAAAGTCTAAAACTATTAGAACTGTTCCCTACTCCGGTGTTAATTCCAATATATTTTCTACACAACCTGAATAGACTGCTATAAATAGACTAACTTTTAGACAAACGTTCCACTGGGTTTCCTCCTAATAATTTATGAGCATCTTGAAGAATATCTGGAATTTTTTCGGCATGGGGACTATTGGCAAGACACTTGCTCAGGTCATATTTCTCTAAATCTTTAGCATTTGCACCAGGAAACCAGTGGCTACCATTACCCAATAAGTTATAGCGCATTTTACTATATTCGACCATATCGTAGGCGATCGCTAGATTTCTTAACCATAAAATCACAGGGATATTGATATTTCCAGGAGTCTCTTCTAGAGAGGGCAAACCCATGTCCCAGGTTTTGAACCAATTTTCTCCTAGTTGAGCGATCGCTTCTTGCTCTAGTCTGGCCAATATTGGTGGTAATATCTCGTCAGCTCGGTCTAACAATTCGATTGTTTTGAGATGTTCGTCAAAATCTGTTGGTTGTGATGCACCTAAACTCAATGTATGGACTTGAGGATGACTCAAACAAAATAGATCGTTAAATACCATCGGGCTGAGTGGATAGCATAAATCTACTAATTTCTGTGGTGGTTGATGCAGTTTGCCTCCTTTATCAGAGGGACTAATAATAAATACTCCCATATCAAAGCGATTAGCAGCCTCTATTGCTGGCCAATTATTTTGATTAATGTAGTACCAGTGTAAGTTAACATAGTCAAATTCATTTGTTTCTATAGTTTTAACTATGACATCAGTAGGCCCGTGAGTGGCAAAACCAACAAATCTGATTTGGCCTTTCCTTTGTAATTTTCTCGCCACATCCAGACAACCTCCTGGCTTAATTGACTGATGGAGTATTTCTAATGTGTTAATCCCATGTATGGCTAGCAAATCAACATATTCTAGTTGTAATAATTGGAGGGACTGCTGAAACTTACTTTGGAATTCTTGAGGATCGGCGCTTGGGCTTACTTTTGTCTGGACAATAAGTTTTTCCCTTGGTAGCTTGGGTAAAATTTCTCCAAGCTGCATCTCGGATGTACCATAACCACGAGCGGTTTCTATGTGGTTAATTCCGCATTCTAGGGAGCGACGAATTGTATTTTCTAAGTTTTGTTGATTCTCTGGTGGGATTTGATTTTTTGGAACATCTTGTAGCCATTTATAGTTACACCTCATTCCACCGCAGGAAAATATTGGCATTGGTAATTCTGTTCGCCCAAAGCGTCGATACTGCATCATTATTAATCTTTCTGAACTTACATTGAGGGATCTTCTACTACTTCTATATTATTGGTAGTAAAATTAGTTCTGGCTAGGGAGCCGTAATATTTTCTTGCTGCTTCGTCATAAGCAACAGCAGCATCTTTTTCTACATCAAAGCGGCCTAAACGTATTTGTTTTTTGTACACTTTGATTTCAGCAATCCATTTTCGTTTATCTTTACACCAGTACACTCCCCGGTATTTAGACGAATGTTTGACGCTAGGTCTCCTGTGCATTCGCGCACTTCCTTTGACTAGGCGTAAGTTCTCTCGCCGATTATCTAGCTTATTATGGTTAATATGATAGACAGATACGCCTATAGGAGCGTCCATAATCACTCTGTGCATATAAACTGTGGTCCTTTTGCCATCTTTCTTGATTGTTCTGGCAGCAAACCCGTCTATCAAATACCATTTATGTTTTGATAATTCTTCATAGTCTTGTTCATCGACTATTACTATTTGTCCTCTGGTAATCAATATTTCTTTAGACATTTTTTCGGCCTTCTTGCTAATTCAATTTAAAGTTATTATTCTCCCTTGTTTTTCTAGACTAAGAGAGTAGAATGCAAAACATTTGAGGCCAGTACCCAGTATGTTTTTTCACAACACTTTATTTGACTTTTTCTCTCTCTAGCTATAGCTAGATTGTTTGGTCTGACTGCACCCCATTTGTCATTAATAAATCAATTTGTGTTGATTTCTTTTTTTCATTGTCTATGTCTATAAGTTGATAAGTTATGACTCTTATGGTCAATTTCTTGATCTACTGAATCTTTGTTGTACTTATCCTTATAGTTAGTAGGTGTAGTTTAATTTTCTTTGTTAATCACCTCCAGAATTATAGCTACTTTTAATCTGTCTATAAGTTTGTGTTACTAATCAAAACTTCATCTATACATTAATGATAATCCTACCTTAACTTTTTTGCCACTTTCTAGAAATAAATTCAGTAAATTAGCGGAGTTATAGAATCATATTTCACGAAAGTGGAAATATCCCTACTTTTATTGATAGTCTCTATAGCCTTTCTAGATTGATGTTCAATCAATAGGAGCTTACAGTTGCCTACTGTCCATTAGATTACATAAGTTATTTCTTAGATACTTCAGATATTATAGCACAGATAAGGAGGGTGGAGTCTAATTAAGTTTATTACTTTATGGTTAATTCAAGCATCTATAACCCCTTTTTTCTCAAGTTTTTTACTATTAAATTATTTATTTTTAAAAATGAAATAAAAATAATTATGGATTTTGAAATGTCTGAGATTAAGCGCTTTTGCGAAGAAGCGATGTTAACTTAAGACTAGATTTCCTGAAAATTATTTAGGTAATAAATAATCAGGAGATTATATTTGATTATTGTTTGATATGTCATATAGGAATTCCCATACTTGTAGGGTACAAAATTCCTTTGATGGGTGGGAGTAGGGAGTAGAGAATAGAAAAGAAGAAAAACAACAGTACCATTACTTGAGCAACGCTATAATTTATTTAATAGAGTTGTTTTATAGCAGTCGAAGCAAAGATGAGGATGCCTCTAAATATTTGCGCTGTCCAGGAACACCTTCATCATCATATTTTATCAAAATAACATGGGTCTAAAACCCCGCCTTTTAAGGCGATAGGGTTTTTGGAGAGTTGCTCAAATCCCCTACTTCCCCTCCACGGTCGGGGCCCGCGGGTGGGTTCTCCACGGTCGGGGTTGGGGGTGGGTACACTTGCAGACTTGCTGACTTGCAGACTTCGTTAAGGAACCACTTAAACCATCAATAGTGGCATCATCTACTACATTCAACTTTTCTGTACCTATTGGTTTACCTAATTTTAGTAACTCTTCCATCTGAGGGTTCTCACAAATAGAGTCTGTCTCAGACAGATGGCAAAAAGCTTCGTGAATAAATACACCATAAGGGTCTAACAACACAGTATATTGTCCACCTTTAACGGGTTTTGCCTCTAGTTGACGGATGGCCTGTTCTTCCGATCCGATAACTTTCTTGTCAATGTTGCAGAGAGTGTTATAATCTGTACGAGAACTGATAGATTTGATGCCCTGTTTAACTAAACTGCCTACTCCACAAGTCATGGCTCTAAAGTTGCCATTGACATCTAGGCGTTATTGTGCTATGCAATTGCCGATAGAATTGACAAAATAAGTAATAGCAAAGCGATCGCTATAACTCACATTTGTGGCCTGAATTCGAGGCTCGAAGTCTAGCAATAACTTATTGTAGGCTTCAATTAATTGTCGCTTTTCTTCTAAAAATATGCCACGGGGTCGCGGCCAAATTTGACTGCTAGATAATCTTGAATAGGTTCAATGGGAGCTAGTTGAGTACTTTCTTTTCCTATTAAATAAGCGTGAGAAATTGCTTCTTCGATTCTATTTGATAGTTCTGAAATATTGTTGAAAGTAACGAAACTCCATCCTCCTTTGTGGCAAGCACGAATACCTCCGGCAAGGGAAAAATGAGAATTAATTGTATTTAACTGTAGGCCAGAAAATGAAATAGCGGTTGATTCACCTTGTTCTAGGCGAATTTCTAGATAATCGACGCGATCGCGGTAATTATAAATTTTATTTTGTAATTGCTCTAGAAGAGAATTATTTTTTGTGAACTTTGTAGCTATTATCTATTTTGAGACTGAAATATATTAAATATATTAATTGTTCTTGAGTAAAATTATTTTTATGAGAATTTGTAGCTATTATTCACTTTCTTACTTGAATATTTTATTTCCAGTTTCAAGTTGATTGATAAACTATAATTTATAATAAAAAATATTGATATGGAATACCAGTTATCCCTAATTATAGAATGCCTTTAAATAGTAATTTAATCTGAGTTAGGATTGTAGAATTCTTGTACATACATTTTTTAGTTATAAATGGAAGCTGAAATAATTAATGTAATAAATACAGCCTGGCAATTTCATGAAGGTAATAGCAGATTCATGTCTTGGAATCTATTTTTAGCTTTATTTCCTTTGGCCATGAGTTTTTGGTTGTTTTTCAAACCTCGATCCATTTTTATACGATAGGGAGTTTTATTACTATTGGGCGTAACTTTATTGCCAAATCTAAAAATAATTATGGCCTATGGCAGTAAATTGAATATTGAAGTGGCGATCGCTATTACTCTAGTATTAATAATTTTAGGTATATGTTTACTACGTCGTCCCAAGTCTTTTTCTTTATTGTGGTGGTTTGGTTTCTTAATTTTTATCGCTTTTTTACCTAATGCTCCTTATGTATTAACTGATATTATTCATCTCTATCAAGATATTCGTCAAAGTAATTTTGTATGGGTTTTGACTTTAGCAGTAGTTCCCCAATATTTGTTATTTATGTTTATTGGGTTTGAAGCTTATGTTATTTCTTTAATTAATTTGGGTGACTATTTACAACGCCAAGGTTGGAATAAATTTATTCTGGGAATAGAGTTAATTATTCATTGTCTTTCTGCTATTGGTATTTATTTGGGAAGATTCAAACGTTTTAATAGTTGGGATATAGTTACTAATCCTGATACTTTGATAAAAAGTGTTTATAGCGATATGTTTAGTCAAGGTCCTATTTTAGTAATATTGATTACTTTTATAGTTATTTTTAGTTTATATTGGCTAATGAAATTAGTAACTTTAGCTCTAGTGCAAAAATATCAAATAAATCAAGAAGAGGAAAAAAAAATTCTAGAGCTTCACCAAAATTTTAGTCAGGTATTTTAACAATTAATAATTAATAATTAATAATTAATAATTAATAATGGCTTTACCGATCTAATCTCAAAGCACTGCTAAATAAAAGTTTTAGCCTTTTTATAATCGAAAAAAGTGTGCCTTTTTCAATTAACTGACCCTCAAAAAGTGAGAATTTTGGGGTGAGGGGGGCAGAAAAATCAAAGAACAATTATTCCTCCTACATTCCCCTCCCAGGAGGGGTTAGGGGTGGGTCTCCACATTCCCCTCCATCGAGGAGTTAGGGGTGGGTTCCCACAGTTCCCAAACTCCCCACATTCCCCTCCAGGGAAGGGTTAGGGGTGGGTATCCACACTTTGCTTTTTTCAGCAAACCCTAATTAGTAAATTTTGGGCACTATATATACCAGATTTCAAATTAGCTCAAAAGTTTATATTCATTGCCTTTAGGTTTTTTTTTGATTAAAAATGTAACGTCTTTTTTTCAGTTCGTCCTGCTTAAAAATATCGATCGGATTTTAGGAAATTTCATTACTTATTGGGGAAATATCGGTAGCTTGAATTAGCAATATATGGGCAGGGTTTAAGTCCTTTTTCACCCTGTTTTTTTTGATTTTATATATATATAACCGTATATTTACAGATGAAAAATCATAGGTTATGATTGATATTAGTTAACTGTTAGAAAATCAAACATGAATAAATTTAACAATAAACTTTGGAATAGTTTTTTGCAGATTGCTCAACCGTATTTTTATCCACTAGAACCCGGGGGAAGCAAAGTCTTTTTAGGATTATTATTTCTGCTTTTAATGTTTTTATTTGCTGCTGTTTTTTTAGTTGTTAGTTTAATTTGCTTGGTTAATGAAGCTATATTTGGTGAATCATTTAATAATATTGCTCCTGGTTTAGTCAATACAATTCACAATATTATTAATTCGCACTGGATATTTGTTATTGCTTTAATGATTGTAGTTCCTGCCATTGGTTTTTGGTACTATAAAAGACAACTTATCCCACGTTGGCAACCTTGGGCATTGTTAAGTTTGTTACTATTATTATCTCTATCAGTTAGTGGTTTAAATGTAATTATTAGCTATGTAGGCAACTTTTTTACAACTGCATTATCTGAAAAAGACCAGCCTACATTTTGGCGGTTTTTATATGTTTATGCTGGGGTTTTTATTGTTGGTACTCCTATAGTTGTTATTTACGCATATACAAGACAAAAACTAGGACTCTACTGGCGAGAGTGGATGACAAATAAGTTTCTAGATAACTACTTAGAAAATAGGTCATATTATGAAATAGATTCAAAGGGGAAAATTGATAACCCAGACCAAAGAATTGCAGAAGATATTAAATCTTTCACTAACCAGAGTTTATTTTTTCTCCTGACAATTCTCAACTCAATAATTGACGTTATTTCTTTCACAGGAATTTTGTGGTCAATATCAATACCACTCTCAATTTTTCTGATAATTTATGCTGTAGCGGGAACATTAGTAGCAGTAATTTTTGGCAGAAAATTAATTCCTTTAAATTTCTACCAACTCAAACGAGAAGCAGACTTTCGTTATGGATTAGTTCATATCCGCGACCATGCCGAATCAATTGCTTTTTACCGAGGAGAAGAGCAAGAATTATCTCAAATTAGACAAAGATTTACTCAGGTATTTAATAATTTTAATTTGCTGATTGGGTGGCAAAGAAATGTAGATTACTTTACTACAGGTTATCGATATGCAGTAATTATTTTGCCTTCTTTAATTATGGCTCCTATTTACTTTGCAGGTGACATTAAATTTGGAGATATTAGTCAGGCAGGTTTTGCTTTTAGTCAGGTTTTAGGAGCTTTTTCTTTAGTAGTTAGTCAAATCGACAACTTAAGTAATTTTGCGGCTGGTATTAACCGTTTGGATAAATTTAGAGAAACATTAGAAGAGACCACAAAAGTCTCAGAAGAAGGAACTAGGGAAATTGACATTACAGAAAGTTCTAAATTAGCGTTAGAAAATATTACTTTAAATACTCCTCTAAATCATGAAGAAATTAATGAAAGTCAAAAGACTCTGGTAGAAAATTTATCAGTGGCAGTAAAGTCAGGTCAAGGATTATTAATTGTCGGAAAAAGTGGAGCAGGTAAAAGTTCTTTGTTAAGAGCAATAGCAGGTCTATGGACATCGGGTACAGGTCGTTTAGTACGTCCTAATTTGGAGGAAATGTTATTTCTACCTCAGCGTCCTTATATGATTTTAGGAAGTTTACGAGAACAGTTGTTATACCCTCAAGTTAACCAAGATTTTGATGAGTATGAATTAAGAAAAATTTTGAAATTAGTTAACTTAGAAGATTTACCAGATAGATTAGATGGTTTTGATGTGGAGTTACCATGGGAAAATGTTTTATCTTTGGGAGAGCAACAACGTTTAGCCTTTGCAAGACTATTATTAATTAAGCCTGATTATGCAATTTTAGATGAAGCTACCAGTGCTTTAGACTTACAAAATGAAGCGGAACTTTATCAAAAATTACAAGCAACTCAAACAACATTTGTGAGTGTAGGACATCGTTTAAGTTTGTTGAAATATCATCAACAAGTTTTAGAATTAACTGGTGGTGCTAATTGGCGAGTATTATCAGCAGAAGATTATCAAGCAGAAGCTAGTTCTTTTAACTGAAGGAAGAAGAAAGAAGAAAGAAGGAAGAAGGAAGAAGGAATAAATCTTGAATAAAAAAAGGCAAAATCATAGAGATAGCTTTCTAAGAGGAATTAGAGAAGTTCTTCTTTTCAAGATAAATTTTGAGATTCACCTTTTTATAGCATTCTTTTTTCGCCCTTAGTATAAATTCCATAACTTAAGGAAGAAGGAAGAAGAAGAAATAAATCTTGAATAAAAATAGGCAAAATTATAGAGATAGCTTTCTCCAAGAAATTAAGGAATAAATCTTGGATAAAAAAAGGGCAAAATCATAGAGATAGCTTTCTAAGAGGAATTAGAGAAGTTCTTCTTTTCAAGATAAATTTTGAGA
>JAXHSW010000086.1:13355-17468 GCA_034190295.1 Cyanobacteriota bacterium
GAAGGAAGAAGAAGGAATAAATCTTGGATAAAAAAAGGCAAAATCATAGAGATAGCTTTCTCCAAGAAATTAAGGAATAAATCTTGGATAAAAAAAGGGCAAAATCATAGAGATAGCTTTCTAAGAGGAATTAGAGAAGTTCTTCTTTTCAAGATAAATTTCGAGATTCACCTTTTTATAGCATTCTTTTTTCGCCCTTAGTATAAATTCCATAACTTAAGGAAGAAGGAAGAAGAAGGAATAAATCTTGGATAAAAAAAGGCAAAATCATAGAGATAGCTTTCTCCAAGAAATTAAGGAATAAATCTTGGATAAAAAAAGGGCAAAATCATAGAGATAGCTTTCTAAGAGGAATTAGAGAAGTTCTTCTTTTCAAGATAAATTTCGAGATTCACCTTTTTATAGCATTCTTTTTTCGCCCTTAGTATAAATTCCATAACTTAAGGAAGAAGGAAGAAGAAGAAATAAATCTTGAATAAAAATAGGCAAAATTATAGAGATAGCTTTCTAAGAGGAATTAGAGAAGTTCTTCTTTTCAAGATAAATTTCGAGATTCACCTTTTTATAGCATTCTTTTTTCACCCTTAGTATAAATCTCATAACTTAAGGAAGGAAGAAGAAGGAATAAATCTTGGATAAAAAAAGGCAAAATTATAGAGATAGCTTTCTAAGAGGAATTAGAGAAGTTCTTTTTCAAGATAAATTTTGAGATTCAGCTTTTTATAGCATTCTTTTTTCGCCCTTAGTATAAATTCCATAACTTAAGGAAGGAAGAAGAAGGAATAAATCTTGGATAAAAAAAGGCAAAATCATAGAGATAGCTTTCTCCAAGAAATTAAGGAATAAATCTTGGATAAAAAAAGGGCAAAATCATAGAGATAGCTTTCTAAGAGGAATTAGAGAAGTTCTTCTTTTCAAGATAAATTTTGAGATTCACCTTTTTATAGCATTCTTTTTTCGCCCTTAGTATAAATTCCATAACTTAAGGAAGGAAGAAGAAGGAATAAATCTTGAATAAAAAAAGGCAAAATCATAGAGATAGCTTTCTAAGAGGAATTAGAGAAGTTCTTCTTTTCAAGATAAATTTTGAGATTCACCTTTTTATAGCATTCTTTTTTCGCCCTTAGTATAAATTCCATAACTTAAGGAAGAAGGAAGAAGAAGAAATAAATCTTGGATAAAAAAAGGCAAAATCATAGAGATAGCTTTCTAAAAGGAATTAGAGAAGTTCTTCTTTTCAAGGAGAGGTAATTATTAATTAGGGTTTGCTGAAAAAGTCTGATGAGTGAGGGGAGGAGTCAAGAGTCACGAGTCAGAAGTCAGGATAAATGGGAATTATACGAGGAGGTATTCGGAAAAATTATCTATCAATTTTTCTGCCATAATCATCCCAAAATACTAGCTTTTTGAGATTTTTCCACCGAAAAACTGGTATTTTTTTCAACAAAAAAAACGCTAAAGCCAATATCAGTTAATACTTTGAGAATTGATCGGTAAGCCCTAATTATTAATTATTAATTGTTGAAAATGCTTACCCTTTGACAGCTCCTGCAGTAATACCTTGAACAATTCGACGTTGAGCTATCAATACTAAAATTAACAAAGGAAATGTGCCTATTACTGTTGCAGCGGCAATTGGTCCGTAGGGAATTTCAAATATAGAAGTACCCCCTATTTGAGCAACTGCAACGGGAATAGTATACATTTCGGAACGAGTAATAAAAGTCAGGGCAAAAATAAACTCATTCCAGGCAAAAATAAAGGTTAAAATTCCTGTGGTTACTAATGCTGGAATTGTTAAAGGTAAGATGATATTCCACAACATAGAAATTGTGTTGTAACCATCTATTTTGGCTGAGTCTTCTAAATCTTTTGGTAATTGTTGGAAAAAACTTCTTAAGACCAGAATTGTCAGGGGTAAATTTATCCCCGTGTAAGGAATAATTAGTGCTATGTAGTTATTACCTAAACCAAGAGATTTAATAATTTCTAACAAACCCAAAAATAATAATACATAGGGAAATAGACTGACTATTAAAATGCAGCCAATAATAATATTTTCTCCAGGGAGTTTTAACCGTGCCAAAGTATAAGCAGCAGGCGCTCCTATTCCTAAACAAATAACCGTTGAAATAATAGACACAAAAGCACTATTAAAAATATAGCGGAGAAAACCCAAACCCAAACTAAGATAATGGTCAAAAGTTAATTGGTTGGGATTAGGAAAATAGATATTAGGAACTGCTGATATTGCCTCATTTGTTTTGAAAGAAGTGAGTAATTGCCATAAAACAGGAGCTAGGAAAAATATGACAATTAAAACCACACTTACCCACAGAATAATTCTGCCTATTTTGATTGACGATCGATTTTTTAATATAGACATTTTTGAATCCTCTTTTTAACTTTTGACTTTTAGCTTTTAATATTATGTCCGGTTGAATAGTTATAATGAAAGCTCGTAGTAGGACTTGAGCAAGAAGATAGATATTTATATCATGTTCGGATAATTAGTGATGAAAAAAACTTATCATGAGTGCTTAAACAGTAAATCTTTCTATTTACCTATTTTCTCTACTGCCCTACTATGTTAATAATAAGTATTCAACTAGACATGATATTAATGGGCTAAAGCCCAACTACAAACAAAAACTTTTTATCACTTATTATCCAAATATCATATATAGCACTATGGATTTAGGTGTTTGACACTACTAAACCCTGTTTGCGGAGCATTTCCCTCGGAAAAACGAGCGTCAGAGATTACTTTTGACTTTTGATTTTTGACTTCGTAGCGATACTTTTGCCTTTTAACTTTTGACTGTAATGAAGTGTGTCTTACCCAGCTGTTAGCGGAGCTTTGCGTCAGCAAGGAGACCTCAGAATTACACACTCGCTTTTAACTTTCGCATAGCGGCAGTAGCGATCGCCACGGCAAGAATTAATAGTAGAAATGTTACTACTACTAAAGAAGCTCCATAACCAAAGTCTAAATAACGTCTAATAGTGGCATATATATAGATAGAAACTGTTTCTGTTTTTCCAGCAGGTCCACCTCCAGTCATTACTTGTACCAGGTCAAAAGTACCAAAAGCTTGAGCAAATCTGAATAACAAAGCAATTACTATTTGTGGGATTAATAATGGGATTGTAATTTGTCGAAAACTTTGGATAGAATTAGCACCATCAATAGCATGAGCTTCGTATAAATCAGAAGAAATAGATTGTAATCCTGCTAATAAAATGATGGCTATAAAAGGCGTTGTTTTCCAAACATCAGCAATAATTATTGCTAACATTGCTCTGAATGGATCGCCTAACCAAGTAATATTAGTTTGAATTAATCCTAAACGGAAAAGTAGGTCATTAACTATGCCAAATTGGTCATTAAAAATCCATGCCCAAGCTAATCCCATAACTGCGGTTGGTAATGACCAAGGAATGAGACTAATAGTACGAACAAAACCTCGTCCTCGGAATGATTTATCTAAGATAAGAGCGATACTCATTCCTAATATTAATTCTAGAAAAATGGAGATGGTTGTAAATATTGTAGTGTTCCATAAACTTTGCCAAAAACGACCATCATTTAACATTCGACTGTAGTTTGTTAAGCCGGAAAAAATAGGTTTTAATTCAGTACCTAAATTTTCTGTGAATAGACTTAACCAAAAAGCTCGGCCAATGGGATAAACAAATACGAATAGCAATACTAGAATAGCTGGTAAAATCAAGAGCCATCCTGTTAATTTTTCTCTTTTTTCAATTGTGTTTATTGTCATTAATTTCTATAGCTTGAATCGGGAATAGGGAATAGGGAATAGCAAACTGTAAAAGGATTTTAGCATTAAAAAATTTCCTAAGCAATTCTTGTAGTTCTATATATTAAGTCTCATTAATTAGCCATAATAAATTAGCTATCTTTAGTCATCTTTAGATGACTTTTGCTTTGAGCCAAGAAATTTATTTCTTGGCGGATGACGTGGCTCACCAAGGATTGAAATCCTTGGCTAATAGTTTAAGTCATCTGAAGATGACTCTTGATAAGTATGCCATCTTTTTATATTGTGTTTAATCACTACAACTTGATATAAAATACTACTTCTAACTTCT
>JAXHSW010000086.1:17568-25210 GCA_034190295.1 Cyanobacteriota bacterium
AACTTTTGACTTTTGAATGAGGAGTATGCCATCTTTTTCATCTTTTTATATTGTGTTTAATCACTGCAACTTGATATAAAATACCACTTCTAACTTCTAACTTCTAACTTTTGACTTTTGAATGAGGAGTATGCCATCTTTTTCATCTTTTTATATTGTGTTTAATCACTGCAACTTGATATAAAATACCACTTCTAACTTCTAACTTCTAACTTTTGACTTTTGACTTTTGACTTTTGAATTTAATGAAACGGTATAACTCCTTCTTCAATTTCCTAACAAATTACGAGTTTCTGCTGCTGCAGCTTTCATTGCTAATTCTGGAGTGCGGGAACCAGTTAGGGCAACGCTAAGATAACGTTGTAAAATATCTGAAGCTTGAGCATATTGAGCAATGGGAGGACGTAATACAGAATTTTCAACTACTGGAAATAAGTTTGGTAAGTAAGGAAATTCTGCTACTAGAATTTTGTCATTAAAAAGTGATTTTCTGGCAGGAACAAGACCTGTTTCTAAAATAAATTTACGTTGAACTTCTGGTTTGTTGAAGTATTGAATAACTTCCCATGCTTCCTCTGGATGTTTTGTACTTTTAACTATTCCTAATCCCCATCCACCCGAACAAGCTCCACTTTCCTTTCCTGAAGCATGAACCATTGGTTTAATAGCAAATTTTCCGGCTATTTCTGATTTTGATGCTAATGGATATACATAAGGCCAATTGCGCAGAAAAACAGTCTTACCACTTTGGAATAAACGACGAGTTTCTTCTTCTGCATAAGTAGTTACTCCAGGGGGAGAAATTCCGGCGGTAATAGTTGTGCGTAAAAAGTTTACTGCTTCTATAGCTTCTGGTTTATCTAATCCTACTTCATTTGTTTCTGGATTAACCCAAAAACCTCCATAACCTTTGAGAATTTCGATAAACATTGCGGATAAACCTTCATATTGTTTACCTTGCCAAAGATATCCCCATTCAACTAATCCTTGCTGTTGTAATTCTTGGGATATTTTGATTAGTTCTTCAAAGGTATTAGGAGGTTCAAATCCACCTTTTTTTAATAAGTCCGTCCGATAATAAAGCATACCTCCATTAGAGATTAATGGCATCCAATAAAGTTTATTTTTGTAAGTTCCTCCTTCTATATCTCCTGACACATAAGTTTCTTGTAATTGTTGTTTATCAATTTTTTCTGAAAGGTCTTGTAACCAGTTAGCAGCAGCAAATTTTGGCACCCAAACTGTATCCATATAAGCTAGGTCATAGGGTGAATCTCCTAGTAAAAAAGAGGATGTATAAAGGTCTTCTACTAAGTTAGTATCATTAGGAGCTTTGATGATTTCTAAGTTAATATTTGGGTGAGTTTTGTTAAAGTCTGTTTGAATTGGTTCTAATTGAGTAGCTGTGACAGCTGACATTAATACTTGGATAGTTACAGGTTTTTCCTGGGTCAGTGCTGGTGAAATTGAGCTATATAAAATACCCAGGAAAGTTGCTACAATTAAGATGCTTATTTGGAATTGTTTTTTTAGTGTAATTATCATAAATTTTAACCAGGCATGAATTTTTGGTATTAGTTTTTCTAGAGTAAGGTTGAAAAATTTAGTATGTTTCATTATTTTCGTAGGTTCAAGAATTAACAATGACTTCTAGTTTTTAATGAAAGAGTTGACTAAAAAGAAATTTTTACTATATTTATCTAACTACAAACGCTTAGAAAATGACAGTAGTAAATAAAGCCAGATTTTCTATTATAATAGAGTTGTACTTAATTTACGATGATACATTGCTTTGGATTATAACTTTGATTGGAATCCAGCCAAAGAAAAACAAAATATTCGCAAACATCAATTAAATTTTCGTTTAGCATCAACTGTTTTTCGCGATCTTTATCAATTAACAATCTACGATGAAGAATATAGTCAAGATGAAGATAGATGGATTACTATAGGCTTAGATGAAACAGGTATTTTAAGGGTTGTTATCCATACCTTTAAAGAAATCAATAAATCCTCCTATCTAATTCGGATTATTTCAGCTCGTAAAGCTACTTTAACTGAAATTCAAGTTTATCAACAGAGGCAATTATGAAATCAGAGTACGACTTTTCCCAAGCACAACAAGGCAAGTTTTACCATCCCGATGCTAAGTTTAATTACTCCATTTATCTCGAACCAGATGTCGAACAATTTATCGCTAAAATTGCTGAACAAAAAAAAGTTGACGTACAAATTTTAGTCAATGAATGGTTGAGAAATCATATTAAAAATATGACTACTGAGTAAAATTATTCTTCTTTACCCAAAACTAATTCCTCATGGAGACCAAATCAAGAGAATTGGTAAAAAAGAGATAAAACGTAAATTTTATGTGATTAAAAACTATGAATAATCTGAAATCTGAAGCTCAATTTGTAGTTTGTATTAAAAATAAAGATTATCCTGCTTCTTTGGAATTACATAAAATTTATGTGGCTTTAACTGATGAAGAGGTAACAAAAGATGGTGATTTAAGAATAGTTGATGAAAGTGGAGAAGATTATCTTTATCCTGCCGATTATTTTGTAATAATTGAATTGCCAAAAATTGTTCAAGATTCTGTTTTAGCTATTGTTTAATTAAGTTATTATTAGAAGGTGGATAATTATGGATGAACAAAATCAACAAGCGTATCTTAATCTAATTGAATAACTCTACTTTCATCTAAGAAATAAATCAAGAAATACTCCCATCTAATTCGGATTATCTCAGCTCGTCAAGCTACTTTAACTGAAATTCAAGTTTATCAAAAGAGGCAATTATGAAATCAGAGTACAACTTTTATCAAGCATAAAAAGGCAAGTTTTACCGTAAGCATTTCCTGCGGACTGCTGCGCAAACAGCTATTAGCTGTCAGCTAGAGCGCAATAAAATCCTATGTTTAAGGATAGGTTTTAAGTGAATATAGACTTTAGAGTTGACTTTTATAGTAAAATTTTTATAGCTCAATTAATAGAGTTTTTAGTGAGTGATAAAAGCAATAGCTGACCGCTGAATGCTGACTGCTGAATGCTTACGTTTTACCGAAAAATTGTAGTCCAAAGCCTTCCCTTTTAAGGGGATAAAAAAAAGAATATTCGCCTAGGTCAAGCCTCCTTATTGCAGAGGTACTGATAACTGATAACTGATAACTGATAACTGAAATGACCATCCCGATGCTAAGTTTCATTACTCCATTTATCTCAAACCAGATGTCGAACAATTTATTGCTAAAATTGCTGAAAAGAGAAAAATTGACGTACAATTTTTAGTCAATGAATGGTTGAGAAATCATATTAAAAATATGACTACTGAATAAAATAATTCTGCCAAAATATCCCAAAGTTTAGACATCGGTTCATCAAAATCAGCATAAATTTTGATTGGCATTCCCCGTAATGGATAATTTTTTGTAGATGGGTTAGAATGAGCAACCCTATTATTTATTGGGCTGCATTTTGTGTTATAAAAAAATCATCATATTTTTTCCTGAATCACAACGATTTCCTAAAATATAGGGTACTAAATTTGTGACTGAAACTGTATATATTGAAACCAGTATAATTGGCTATCTAACTGTCAGATCGAGTAATAACTTAATCCTGATGGCTAATCGACAAATTACTATGAATTGGTGGGAAAAATGCCGGAGTCAGTTTATACTTTACATCTCTCAGGTAGTTTTAGATGAAGTAGCTGAAGGAGATGCCGAAATAGCTACTAAGCGACTAGAGATTTTGCAAGATTTTCCCTTACTTGGATTAAATTTAACAGCAGAAAACTTAGCCAAACAATTTTTGACTCTAAGCAACCTTCCCCCTAAAGCTGCTAATGATGCGTTACATATTGCCCTAGCTACAGTTTATGGTTTAGATTACCTGTTAACATGGAATTGTAAGCACATTGCTAACGCCCAGATTCAGAAAAAATTAGGACAAATTAGCCTGGAATTTGGATATCCTCTACCAACTATTTGTACGCCTTTGGAGCTAATAGGAGATTAAATAAATTATGTGGGATGATGAAGTATTAGCAGAAATTTATAAATACCGAGAAGAATATGCTAAATCTTTTAATTATAATTTACAGGCTATGGTTAAAGATTTAGAAAAAAAACAAGCTGCTAGTGGCAGACAAATTATTTCTACACCAATCAAACCTACTCGAAAAGAAAACAAATCTTTAGTTGAAAGTTAAAATTATGTTCAGTTTAATTCACCTGCATTGAAATTATCAGGACTTACGCCAAATATTAAATTACGCACCAGTGGTTCTGCGTAAGTCCTGTGATAGATGTTTTTTTATTGGGTTTTAACTATGGTACTTGTCTTGACGCGATCGCTTTAACGAAGTCAGAAGTCTGCAAGTCTGCAAGTCAGTAGGGGTGATTTCCGTTCCGGAATGTTTCTAATTACGCGAATCACCCGTACAGAAGTTATTTTTGTAACGGGTATTTGAGAAAAGCTCCAAAAATATTGCGCCGGCGGGGTGGCGCGACCCTTATGATTTTGATAAATTTTTAAGCGCCATTCGGCAGCTCTGCGTCAGCGATCGCTCTCTTTCCCATGCGCTATATATACTGTCTTTGCGTAAGTCCTGTTCAAATTGGTACGATCGCAAAAGCGCCGATCTTCAAGAATTAAGAATTTAGAATTAAGAATGCGCGAATTACCTCTTCTTTTCAAGGAGAGGATTGACTAATTATGAAAATTTTTTCTTATTTCTCCTTTAAAGGAGAGGCTTTAAACCTTAATTATTCGGTAAAACTTGTTATGAGAAAAATTACTAAACACATATCAAAAAATATTAAACAAAAATTGCAGCAAACCAAACCCAAGTACAAATTTATTCTGAGCTTTGTACTATTGTGCTTGAGTGTCAGAGCGCTCCCTCTGTTTGCCCCCATTCGTCCTCAAGACATAGCTCAAAACCAACAAACTTTAGAATTTATCGATCGCAACGGTTTGCCACTCGGAACCATCCTCACCCGCGACCAAGAAAATACAGTAGTCGTCCCCCTAGAACAAATCTCACCCCTATTTATCAACGCCATCATCGCAGCGGAAGACAAAAGATATTATCAACATGGCGCTCTAGACATCAAAGCAATAGGGCGATCGCTCCTGGAAGCTATCCAAGCAAGACAAATAGTCAGTGGAGCTTCCACTATTACCATGCAACTTGCCCGAATGTTGGAACCGACACCCCGCACCCTGGGCAACAAAGTCCGTGAAATTTGGCTATCTTGGCGCATCACAGCAGGAATGAACAAAAATCAAATCCTGCAAGCTTATATCAACCGTTTACCGATGGGAGGAAACATCTATGGCGTAGAAGCAGCATCCCGTGCTTATTTTGGCATCTCAGCTACGGACCTCAACCTGGCCCAAGCTACTATTCTTGCGGCCTTACCAAACGACCCCACTGACCTCAACCCTTATTATAATTGGAGTCTCCTCAAACAACGCCAAATTTACATTCTTCAGCGCATGGTTGAAGACAATTATATTACCAGTGCTGAAGCTGAAAAAGTACTTGCGGAAAAAATAACTCTACAGTCAAAAAATCAAGGTATTATTGCTGCGCCACACTTTCTATTTTGGTTATCTCAAAATCAATCTACTGCCATAAATCAAAACTTATCTACAACAACTACTCCTACAGTTATTCGTACTACTATTGACCGACCTTTACAACAATTTGTTACTACCCAAGTCCAACAGGTAATTCAAAATCTTGCCCCTTATAATGTGCATCATGCTGCTGCTATTGTAATTAATAATCAGACTGGAGAAGTATTAGCTTATGTAGGTTCTCCAGATTATTTTAATACGCAAAAAATGGGTAGTAATGATGGAGTACAAGCACTACGTCAACCAGGTTCAACTCTCAAGCCTTTTTTATATCAATTAGCATTAGAAGATCGAGTAATTAATCCCAATACTATTTTGCCGGACGTACCGACATATTATGCAATTCCTGGAGCCAAACTTTATAGCCCTACTAACTATAATCGAGATAGATTTTTAGGACCTGTTATTGTCAGGATTGCTTTAGCAAATTCTCTGAACATTCCGGCAGTAAGAGTATTAGAAAAAGTGGGAGTAGAGCAATTTTTAAACCGTCTACATCAATTAGGTTTTACACATTTACAAGCCTCGCCAGAACATTATGGTTTAGGTTTAAGTTTAGGAAGTGGAGAAGTCAGTTTATGGGAGTTAGCAAAAGCTTATTTAATTATGGCAAGACAAGGAGAAATTATTCCTGTCGTTACAAGGGAAAGGTGGGAGGTAGAAGGAAGAAGGCAGGAGGTATCCCCACTACCCCCCTTTGAAAGAGGAAAAAGGCAGAATTATTTGGAAATACTAGCTTTTTTTCAAGATAGAATGAGAGAAGATTATTTACAGACAAAAAACAAAAATCTACCTCCACTACCTAAAGCAAAATCTGAATGGATGTTAATCGCAAATATGTTAAGCGATACTCATGCAAGAGCAGCAGAATTTGGAGTTAATTCAGCTTTAAATTTGCCATTTCCCGCAGCAGTAAAAACTGGTACTTCCTCAGATTTTCGCGATACTTGGACAGTAGGTTTTACTAATGATTATACTGTGGCGGTTTGGGTGGGTAATTTTAGTGGGGAATCTATGGTGCAAATATCAGGAGTGATGGGTGCTGCGCCTTTATGGAATAGGATTATGTTACATTTGCATGAAAAGAAGGAACCGACAGTTTTTCCACCGCCAAAAAATATGGTTCAACGCCCAGTTTGTACAATTTCTGGGTTGCGTCCGAAATCTGATTGTCCGTCGGTAATAACGGAGTATTTTTATCCAGAAAAGTTGGCAGAATATGAGCATTTATCTGAAAATTATTCGGTGGGAAATTTACCTGCTGAATATAATGAATGGTTGGCAAAACAGAGTAAATCTAGTTTGGTTTCTGATGAGTTAAAAATTTTGTTTCCCCAAGAAGATGATTATTTTTTAATGGATGATGTTGGAGGAGAGAAAAAATTAGAATTTAAGTTAGCAAATTCACAGGAAAATTCTGTGGAATGGTGGTTGAATGGAGAGAAATTAGCTGTTAATTCCGATCGTTCTTTATTTTGGAAATTATCTCCCGGTAAATGGACTTTAGAAGTGCGTTCGGCAGATATTATAGACCGAGTAAATTTTGAAGTTAAATTGCCGAATAAGTCTCCTTATAATGGGTTTTCTATTCGTGCATCTTTTGAAGATTGAATAGGAGAATAGGGAAGATAGGGAGAGATTTTTTACCACTAATTAATCATATAGCAACTGCCATTACGACTCTAAATTTATATTATTTACCCCCTCCAGGGGAGTGTTTGTTTGTAGTTGGGCTTTAGCCCTAATACTAATACCATTTCTGAATAGTAATGCGATGTTTGATTACTATCTCCTTATTACAAAGATATAGAGCAAACTTTTTGAGATTTGGTATCAGTATTGTTAGGGCTAAAGCCCAACTACGAGCTTCCAAACTTTTTGAGATTTGGTATCAGTATTGTTAGGGCTAAAGCCCAACTACGAGCTTCCAAACTTTTTGAGATTTGGTATCAGTATTGTTAGGGCTAAAGCCCAACTACGAGCTTCCAAAC
>JAXHSW010000086.1:25310-35720 GCA_034190295.1 Cyanobacteriota bacterium
TTGGTATCAGTATTGTTAGGGCTAAAGCCCAACTACGAGCTTCCAAACTTTTTGAGATTTGGTATCAGTATTGTTAGGGCTAAAGCCCAACTACGAGCTTCCAAACTTTTTGAGATTTGGTTAGGGCTAAAGCCCAACTACGAGCTTCCAAACTTTTTGAGATTTGGTATCAGTATTGTTAGGGCTAAAGCCCAACTACGAGCTTCCAAACTTTTTGAGATTTGGTATCAGTATTGTTAGGGCTAAAGCCCAACTACGAGCTTCCAAAAATTCTGCGAGGTCATCAAATGAAGAGAGGCCGTAAGTCGGCGGTAACTGAGCAAAAATACACCCAGGCGATCGCCTAAAGGTTGCATCTGTTTGAGGAAGTCTAAAGCATCTGGGATAAAAGGTTTTAATAATCCATTATGAGTTATCAAAATAACATGGGTCGCGCAACCCCGCCTTTTAAGGCGATAGGGTTTTTGGAGCAAGGCTCAAATCCCCTAGTTCCCCTCCACCGGAGGGGTTAGGGGTGGGTACACTTGCAGACTTGCAGACTTGCAGACTTGCTGACTTCGTTATATTGCGCGGTAGTTTTAGGCAAAATTGAAATTCAGGAGGCGTTTGTGTGGCCCACTTCCTCACAGTCTCTGGTTTAGGGGTAGCATAAAATGTTGTAACTGTTTGAGTTTTTCCAAGACTTTTATAAAGGAGTTTTCCGTGGGAATTCCATACATTGTCCCCTGAGTGGGGTCTGCAAATAGATGGGTATCGGTGATTTGAGCAACAAGCACAGGAGATTGGGAAATCATGGTTACTGAAGTAATTTTGTGATAGATATATGTATAGGGTCAACATTCTAAAATAGCTTCAAATATTTGCCCATAGTGCAATTCAAAACATCAGTTTAAGCGATCTACATCACATTTATGCTTTGACTTGCCATATATTCATGGATGGTGTATGATAATTAGAAGATAATAACGGCGGCATGGCCAAGCGGTAAGGCAAGGGTCTGCAAAATCCTCATCCCCCAGTTCGAATCTGGGTGCCGCCTTTTAATATACTTCTCCTAACGGAGACCTTGGGCGAAAGGATATCCATATATTCTGACTCTCTTGCTGGAATATTTATCCCTGTCAAAATTTGAAACTCACACAGTCGTACATGGTGTGAAGCAATAATTGAATATACTTTCATAGACCCCCTAACCCCATCTCCCCATCTATATATTTTTTAATAGAACCCAAATAGGTTTTGTCTCTGAAAAAGGACCGATCGCTCTATAATTTCTCCACCAATTCCCGAACTACATTTATATTACATTGTATTATTGCGACATACGCATTAGTAGAAAAGGAATCTGAAATGCGGAGCGATCGCTCTGTGTTTCTCCACCAATTCCCGAACTACATTTATATTACATTGTATTATTGCGACATACGCATTAGTAGAAACAGAATCTGAAATGCGGAGCGATCGCTCTAGGTTTCTCCACCAATTCCCGAACTACATTTATATTACATTGTATTATTGCGACATACGCATTAGTAGAAACAGAATTTGAAATGCGGACCGATCGCTCTGTGTTTCTCCACCAATTCCCGAACTACATTTATATTACATTGTATTATTGCGACATACGCATTAGTAGAAAAGGAATCTGAAATGCGGAGCGATCGCTCTGTGTTTCTCCACCAATTCCCGAACTACATTTATATTACATTGTATTATTGCGACATACGCATTAGTAGAAAAGGAATATTTTCCCCAGTGCTATAATGAATTCAGTGCAAGATGTGAGTATGACACGATCGACAGTTTCAAATAGGTAAAAACTGATGAAAGCAAATTATTCTCTTTCCCACTCTCTAATTGCTATTGATACTCAGACAACACTCGACTTAATTCTCAATTTCAACGCCGAAGAACAAGTCCAAGCATCTAACCGTCGTTCGCTAAACTTGAGCTTAGTTATAGACCGCTCCGGTTCAATGGGTGGTAAACCTCTACGTTATGCAATTAAAGCTGCTCAAAAGTTGGTGGAGTCGCTCAAACCTGATGATATTGTCTCTGTTGTTATCTATGATGACACCCCAGAAACGATATTATCCCCACAGACAGCAGCAGACAAAGCAAAAATTTCTACTCAAATAAGTCGAATTAGAGCTGGAGGTTGTACTAACCTCAGTGGTGGTTGGTTGATGGGTTGCGAATGCGTTAAATCTCAACAAACCGAGGAACGACTGAACCGCGTCCTGCTGCTTACCGATGGTCAAGCTAACATGGGAATTACCAATCCTCAAGCTTTAACCAAAACTGCCAAACAACAAGCTGAACAGGGAATTATCACCACAACTTTGGGGTTTGGAACTAACTTTAATGAAGACTTGCTGATCGATATAGCAGATGCTGCTGGCGGAAATTTTTATTTTATTCAATCTCCAGATGATGCAGTTGATGTTTATCGCATCGAGTTAGAAAGTTTGAGTTCTGTTGTGGCAGAAAATCTCACAGTAACCCTACGTCCAGAAGCATCAGTGCAAATTTCTGAAGTGTTGAATAACTATCAGTCAACTAATCAGGGAGAAGCATGGGAAATTTTATTAGGAGATGTCTATCAAGTTGAAGCGAAACAGTTAGCTCTACAACTATCAATTCCTCCGCAAAAAAATTTCGGTTCTTTAACTATTGCTACTATAGAGTATCAGTATCAAACGACCATTGATGACAATATTCAACAGGTATCCGGACAAGTTCCGATTGCAATAACAGTGGGTTCTGCGGAAGAAGCAAGTCGCACCGAAGCTGATCTGTCGGTAGTCGAACAAACCAGTCAACTGAGAATAGCTCGCCTGAAAAATGAAGCCCTTGCTATGGCAGATCGAGGACAGTACGAAGAAGCTGCGGAAGTATTACGTTCTCAGGTTGACGAACTCAAGAGCAAATTATTAAATGAAATATTTGAAGTAGCTGAGGAAATTGCTCAATTAGAATATTACGCTCAACGCATTGAAAACCGCAAACTAGATAGTGCTAGTCGCAAAGAAATGCGGGACCAATCATATCAAACTCTGAACCGGAGTCGCGACGATCTGAAATTACGAGGTTCTACTGCAGGAAATGCAGATAGTTTGGAAGCGGTTTCTACTGCTGAGGGCGGTGTTTTAGTCAAATGTTTTCGAGAAGGTGGAAAATTACGAGTGCGTGTAATTTCAGAAGGGTATAATTCTGAATTTAATGTTCAGTTTCCCCGTGGAATTCGTCAAGAAGGAGTTACTTATGTTGTAGATGAGATTCAACTTTCAGCTAATGGTAGTTTTTACCGTGTTACTGGCAAAATTCGTCGCTTGGTTGAACCGGGTCAAGAAAAAGCAGCAACTACAGAAAAAGCTAAACCTCAAAAGTTGGCAGCAGCTAAAGCAACGGGAGGATTGGAAGATTTGGAAACTGTGGATACTGTGGGTGATGGGGTTTTAATTCAGTGTATTAAAGAAAAAAGTAAGCTCAGAGCAAGAGTCGTTTCCGATGGATATAATCCCGATTTTAATATTCGTTTTCCCCGCAATATTCGGGCTGAAGGAATATTATATGTAGTTGATGAAGTGCGAGAATCTGCTGATGGTAAATCTTACATCAGTTATGGAAAAATTCGTCGGTTATTACAATAGATATCTGCAGGGAATAGGCAACAGGCAACAGGCAAGAAAATTTCTGAAAAAGACACAAAAATCATCTATATGTTTCAATAATTGATAATTGATAATTACCGAAAAATTGTGGGTATGCGCCTCCCCTTTTAAGGGGATAAAAAAAAGAACATATTCCACATTTGAAGCCTCTTGCTTTCCTAGGTTATGCTGCGCAAACAGCTAGAGGTACTGATAACTAATAACTGAAATGACCTCTTCCTTTTAGGGATAGGATTGAATAAAAGGAAAAAATTTATTTTTTCCCCTTTCAAGGGTAGGCTTTAAACCTGAATTATTTAATTATTTAATTATTTAATTATTAATTCTTCGGTAATTTCCACTCCTATGTCTAATAGAGATATCAAATCATCAAAAATCAAATCAATTATTACACAGAAATTATCAATTATTTCCCTCTATTACCAAAAAATGAGGTCCAAAGCCTCCCCTTTTAAGGGGATGAAAAAATATTCAGTGAGCGTATTTTCGTAGCCTCCGGCTTTAGTCGGAGGTACTGATAACTGATAACTGATAACTGATAACTGAAATGACCTACTGCCTAATCCCTTGTCTAATTAGAGATATCAAATCATCAAAAATCAAATCAATTATTACACAGAAATTATCAATTATTTCCCTCTATTACCAAAAAATGAGGTCCAAAGCCTCCCCTTTTAAGGGGATGAAAAAATATTCAGTGAGCGTATTTTCGTAGCCTCCGACTAAAGCCGGAGGTACTGATAACTGATAACTGATAACTGAAATGACCTACTGCCTAATCCCTTGTCTAATAGACATCTCAAATCATCAAAAATCAAATCAATTATCACACAGAAATTATCAATTATTTCCCTCTACTGCCTACTCCCTCTTTTCTGGATATGTCTAATAATAATTATTGCTCTACCGATCTAATCTAAAAGTATTTACAGATAAAGGTTTTAGCCTTTTTGGGGTCGAATTGCAGTGCCTGGTTTTCAGCTCTTCACCCTCAAAAAGGAGCGTATTTTAGGCGCATAGTTGGGCAGAAAAATCCCAAATTGACAATTATTACCGAAAAATTGTGGTTTAAAGCCTCCCCTTTTAAGGGGATAATAAATGAAAACTTTCATAATTAGTCAATCCTATCCGTTTTCAAGGAGAGGTAATTATTAATTATTAATTATTCATTATTAATTATTAATTGTTGAATCCTACCTCCTCGCTCATTCCCCTCCTGGGATGGGTTAGGGGTGGGTTTTCTCCTATCTTCCCCTCCTGGGAGGGGTTAGGGGTGGGTTCTCCACGGTCGGGGTTAGGGGTGGGTTCTCTCCTGTCTCCTACCCTCACCCATAAGACTTTTAAGAGCATTCCCTAATTAGAGTGCTTTTTTTAAACTTTTCCTACAAAATATTACAAAATATATTGTCAGATTAAAAGAATAGAATTTTTGCCGAAGTAGGCAACAGGGAATAGAGGACAGGGAAAAGGCAAGAAAATTTCTGAAAAAGACAGAAAAAATGATTGATATATATGTATAATCTCTACCAGATGTCTAATAATAATGATAGTAGTTTCTTTAAACTTTATCCTACAAAATATATTGTCAGATTAAATGATAATATTTAGATAAGTCTAAAGTAACGGAAACAGTCTTGGACAAACACTAACTTCCAAAAAAATTAGTGCTAGAGACCTAAATTAATCCGATACACCTACTCAATTGATTCAATCACAGTTTGTCAAAAAAATGGTCGCACAAATATCTAATAGCAACTACGAAACTCAAACCCAAGAAATAGCCAAACAACTCTTGGCAGTAACTCAAGAAAAAAATAGTTCCTGGCTAGGCAAACTGCAAAATCAAATGCGGTGGGATGATAAACTTCTAGACTGGGCGATGGCCAACCCTGGTTTGCGAGTACAACTATTTCGCTTTATTGACTGTTTGCCAGCATTACACAGTAAACCAGAAATAGCAGCTCACCTCCAAGAATATCTGACTACCGAAGAAGTCGAATTGCCAGAAGCTCTCAAAAAACTCCTCAACTTTGCCAACCCAGACTCAGTTCCCGGTCAACTCGCAGCTACCACCGTTGCTCCCGCAGTTGAAACTCTCGCCCATAAATACATTGCCGGGGAAAACATCAAGCAGATAATCAAAACCCTAGAAAAACTACGGAAAGAAAAAATGTGTTTCACCGTAGACTTACTAGGAGAGGCAGTAATTACTGAAACTGAAGCACAATCATATTTAGACCGTTATCTAGAACTGATGACTCAGCTCTCTCAAGCTGCTAAAAACTGGTCGCCAGTACCTCAAATAGACGAAGCAGACGGCGAACAACTATCACGAGTGCAGGTCTCAGTAAAACTTACAGCATTTTATTCCCAGTTTGACCCCCTAGATGCTCAAGGTAGTCAGGAACGGGTGAGCGATCGCATCCGGACCCTACTCCGACAGGCCAAAGAACTAGGTGTAGCAGTTCACTTTGACATGGAACAATATAGCTACAAAGACCTAACTATAGCCATTCTCAAAGAACTGTTGATGGAAGAAGAATTCCGCAACCGCACCGACATCGGCGTTACGATCCAAGCATATCTGCGGGATAGCGGAAAAGACTTGCAAGGTATCATTGACTGGGCAAAACTCCGGGGTTATCCTGTCACCGTTCGACTCGTTAAAGGTGCATATTGGGACCAAGAAAGCATCACAGCTTTACAACACGACTGGCCGCAACCAGTTTTCAACGATAAACCAGAAACCGATGCCAACTTTGAACAGCTGACTCAGATGATGTTAGAAAATCATCAATATATCTATTCAGCGATCGGTAGTCATAACGTTCGTTCTCAGGCAAGAGCGATCGCTATCGCCGAAACCTTAAAAGTACCCCGACGTTGCTTCGAGATGCAAGTACTCTACGGTATGGGCGACCAAATAGCCAAAGCATTAGTAGACAAAGGTTATCGCATCAGAGTTTACTGTCCCTACGGCGACCTACTACCAGGAATGTCATATTTAATTCGCCGCCTCCTGGAAAATACAGCTAACAGTTCATTCCTCAGACAAAGTTCAGAAAATGTTCCCGTTGAAGAATTATTAGCGCCTCCCACTACTAACGGCAAAACTACAATTCACGATATTGTGAAACCTGTTTTTCCTAATGCTGCTGATAGCGACTATGCTGATGCTGCTCAACGAGAACAAGCTTTTAATGCTCTTGCTCAAGCACGACTGGAGTTAGGCAAAACATATCTCCCGCTGATCGACGGCGAATACATCCAGACCGAGCAAATAGTAGATTCCGTTAACCCATCAAACCCAAAAGAGGTAGTCGGGAAAATTGGTTTAATGTCTGTAGAACAAGCAGAACAAGCAATTCAAGCAGCTAAAGCAGCATTTCCTAGTTGGCGGAAAACACCAGTTACAGAGCGAGCGGGGATATTACGAAAAGCAGCGGACTTAATGGAAAAACGTCGTCACGAACTTTCAGCATGGATGGTATTAGAAGTTGGGAAACCCCTTAACCAATGTAATGCGGAAGTTTCCGAAGCGATAGATTTTTGTCGCTACTATGCTGATGAAATGGAAAGGTTAGACCAGGGTTATAAATATGATGTAGCTGGAGAAACTGACCGTTATTATTATCAACCTCGTGGTATTTCTTTGGTAATTTCGCCTTGGAATTTTCCTCTAGCTATTCCTACAGGAATGACTGTTTCATCTTTGGTGACTGGAAACTGTACTTTATTGAAACCAGCAGAAGTTTCATCAGTTATTGCTTCCAAGATTGCCGAAATATTAGTAGAAGCTGGTTTTCCCAAGGGGGTATTTCAATTTGTACCAGGAAAAGGTTCGACGGTGGGTGATTTTATGGTGAAGCATCCAGATGTTAATAGTATTACTTTTACTGGTTCTCAGGAAGTTGGTTGTCAAATTTATGCTGAGGCGGCAATTTTACGCCCTGGGCAAAAACACCTGAAGCGGGTTATTGCTGAGATGGGTGGTAAGAATGCGATTATTGTTGATGAGAGTGCAGACTTAGACCAAGCAGTTGCTGGTGTTGTGTATTCTGCTTTTGGTTATAGCGGACAAAAATGTTCTGCTTGTTCCCGGGTTGTGGTATTGGCACCAATTTATGATGCTTTTGTGAATCGTTTGGTGGAGGCTACGCGATCGCTCAATATTGGAGATGCGGAGAAACCAAGTACACAAGTGGGTCCGGTGATTGATGCTAAGGCACAAAAACGAATTAAGGAATATATTGAGCAAGGTAAGCAGGAACATGAAGTTGCCCTGGAGATGACAGCGCCAGATGATGGTTATTTTGTTGGTCCGGTAATATTTAAGGATGTTTCACCTACAGCAACTATTGCTCAAGAGGAAATATTTGGTCCGGTGTTGGCAGTTATGAAAGCGCAGAGTTTTTCAGAAGCATTGGAAATTGCTAATGGTACAAATTTTGCTTTGACTGGTGGGTTGTATTCTCGTACTCCTTCTCATATCGAACAAGCAAAAGCAGAGTTTGAAGTGGGGAATTTGTATATTAATCGTGGAATTACAGGAGCGATCGTTTCCCGGCAACCATTTGGTGGGTTTAAGTTGTCTGGTGTTGGGTCGAAAGCAGGAGGACCTGATTATTTACTGCAATTTTTGGAACCACGCACGATAACTGAGAATGTGCAGCGGCAAGGTTTTGCTCCTATTGAGGGCGTGCAGTAGCTTAGTCTGTGGGGAGTGTGGGAGTAGGGGAGTGTGGGAAGTGTGGGGAGCGTAGAGAAAAACTACAACCCTTATGTTTGAATTAACTGTTTGGGGATTCGATTTTCCCATATCCTCCACCAACCCATACCTCCCACACTCACTCCTCCAATACGTTTCACCCTTAATGACACAGCAGTTAAGAGTCAGGAGGAAATAGAGAAGAAACAGAAAAAGAAAGTTTTTGTTTGTAGTAGGGCTTTAGCCCCATCTATAGTTAGGGCTTTAACCCTACTACGAACTTTAAATTATAACTATTCAACCGGACATGATATAAGTCCTGACTATAGTCATTACAATTAAGTTCCGTACAGTCTAACAATTTCATCCAGTGTTGTTTCTGGTGGAGCATATATGCGTTGCTTTTTGAGAATGGCGAAATCTTCTTCAATCTTGTTGAAGTCCGGTGAGTAGGGCGGTAAGAACAAAACACTGTGCCCATCAAGGGCTGCGATCGCCCGGATTTCTTTCTTCTGATGAAAGGGAGCGTTATCCATAATCAATAGGGAATGGGGATTGAGTTCTGGTAATAAATGATGCTCAAGCCAATGATTAAAACACACGGCATTGGTCGTCCCTGTGAATAATACCGGAGCTAACAGTTTAGAACCTCTCTTTCCGGCAATCAAGCTGGTACGCTTGCGGGTTTTGCTATCTTGCTCCCCATAAACCTTTTTCCCTCTTTGAGACCAAGCATAAGGGCGAAATGTGGTTTCGGTAAAACCCGATTCATCAATGTAGACGATTTCCTCACTACCGTGTTGACTCACATATATTCGCGGCGGCTTGTAAGTACTCAATCCGTTCTGAACCTTTTCTTTGAAGGTAGCGTAGGGTTTTTTTTTCGGGTCTGTTCCATTTGTTTGAGGGCATACCTAATGGCGTTGATGTTAACTCCAAAGAATGCTGCTCTTTCTCGCAACAAAGCATCGGGATACTCTTGGACGTGCTTTCTCAGAGCTTCCCAGTCTAATTTTCGCGATCGCCTCTTGACTTTCACCGGGGCTAAATCGGAGCGTTTACACCAATCATAAACACACCAACGGCTGACTTCATATTTTCGGGCGGCTTCTGCCTTACTACCACCATTCTTAACAAAGTTGACGACTCGTTCCCGTAAATCTATGCTGTAAGCCATAATCCAAAAAGTTAATTCTTACCCCTATTCTACTGCTGGTTCTTATTTGTAACTACTATATAATACTATATAGCCTGCTAATTCTAGTTTTTGCTTGGCTTCTTTGCTTAAGATAAAATCAACAAAATTTTGAGTAACAGAAGTAGGTTGAGAACAAATAACTATCCCTATAGTTTGAGTCATTTTATATTTACTATTTTGTATATTAGCTTGGTTAGGAATCACATCATCAATATTGAGGATATGAATAGTAAATTCTTCTACTTATTGAGATTTAGCAATAGTACCAATACTATAAGGTGTACTTGCCACAGCTTTGAGAATTTCATCATCTTCTTGAAAAATGATAGCTTTTGGTGCGATATGAAGATTTTCTCCTAAATGATATTTTCGTAAAATTTGCTTTTCTGTTTCATCCTCTGGTATCTCTAATAATATAATTTCGGCATCAGGACCTCCTAATTCCTTCCAGTTACGGATAGTACCACTATATATATCTTGAATTTGCTTAGTGCTGAGATTTTTAACTCCTGTTACGTTTTCATTAGTAATCAAAAGTTGGAGATTTTTTACCGAAAATTTATGGTTTAAAGCCTCCCCTTTTAAGGGGATAATAAAGAAAAATTTTCATGATTAGTCAATCCTATCCGTTTTCACTATCGAGGTAATTATTAATTATTAATTATTCATTATTAATTGTTGAACATAGGTATATATTTTATTTTGTCTGATATAGAATCCGGTTATACAGTATATGTTTATAATTCTATCCACACTTCAATATTAAATCCCCCATCTCCCCATCTCCCCATCTCCCCATCTCCCCATCTCCCCATCTCCCCATCTCCCCA
>JAXHSW010000087.1:0-12306 GCA_034190295.1 Cyanobacteriota bacterium
AGGGGAAGAAAGAAGAAGAAAGAGGAATAGAAGGAGAAAGTTTTTCGGGGAGCGTAAAGGTCATGGAATTCTATCGCGCTCTTATCCGGACATGATATCATACCTCAAATTACCAACGCCAAATTTTAGAAAAACTTACCAGAATATGACAATAAAGATTTATTAATAACCAAATATTTGGAAAATAGTCTCTATTATTCTAGGAATATATTCATCATCCGGAAAGTTTTGATAATTTTCCTAAAATTTGGCATAAAAACTTATTAATCGCCGATTTTATTCTGAGTAATCTATATTATTCTAGGAATATACTCATCATCCGGAAAGTTTTGATATTTTTCCTAAAAATATGCCAAAATGCTAATGATACTCTATTATTTTGAGCCAATCTATATTATTCTAGGAATATTCTTATCATCCGAAAAAAAAAACAACAATTATTTATTAAGCTTTAAAAATAAAATAGATTTAAAATGTATTGAAATAGAGACTATCTATATATTACTAGCGGTATATTGATTATCCGGAAAAAACATACTCACTTTACATAAACTTCAAAAAAAAAACTCCTGAAACTCCATAAATACCTAGAATTTTGTAAATAGTTTATGAAGTAGCGTAAAAACAGTAGCGGTGTTTTTATGGAGTCGATCTATTGATTTACAGATAGGAAATAAGATAAATAAATCCAGATTTATCATTTCCCTGATGGGTTTAATACCCCACCGTCTACACGGCGATCAAAATTGTTTGGGGTTAGAATCCATAAGCAATTTTCTCTCCTGACTCCTGACTCCTGACTCCTGACTCCTTCTTCAAATTTAGAAATATCTACAACACAAAAACACGCCAAAATACTGAAAGTATCGGAATATTTTTAGCAAATTTGTATCATACCAAAAACATATATTAATTTCCGGAAAAAACTAATAAATTTTTATTCAAACTTAAAAGAAAAATAGACTAATAAGAAGCTTATATTGAGACTATATATGTGTTTTTAGAGGACGATCGATATTCTCAAAAAAAAAAAATTCCCCTCAAGACTTCAAAAAATCAATCATAAAAATCAAGACAAATGTAGTATTTTTGCCAATTAATCAAAAAATACTGGCAGTGTTTTCATAGAGTTGCTATATTGATTGACAGACACAAACAAATGTCACTCGCGATCGCAAAAAAAAACAGTAACTTGAGATCGGTAAATTAGCTGATGACATTTGTCAGAAATCTCAAATAAACTAACAATAGATACAAGAAATAGAGGTATTAAACATGAAGAATATGATGATTGCAGCTCTCGTTTCTGCTCCTTTAGCAGTAGCTACTGTATTCAACGCTAGTACTGCAAACGCCGCAATTTTATCCGGAAACTTCAGTTTTGATGGTGCTGGTAATACGATTTCATTTGATGAAAATATGTTAGACTTCGCTGGCGATGGAATTGTTCTATCACTTAAAAATGGCGATTTCGCAGGTGTAGACTCAGATGCCAATATTTTTGATATTTCTTCTGGTCTTGCCGCTCTTGATGGTATGGATACAGTCATGGCACCTGTCAAATTTATAGAATTGAGCGATGGAACTACTTTAAATCTGACATCATTTAATGATTTTGTCTTGAATCCTCAGGTTGGAACAACTGACATCAACTTAGGATTCAGTGGATTCTTTTTAAATGATGGAGATATGACTGATGCTAGTGGTAGCATCACTTTTCAAGTAATGGGTATATTAGATGAAAATAGTTTTGAAGGTGACGATACATTCCAGGCTAGTTTTTCTGGTGTAGTATTTGCAACTGAGGACAATGTAAGAGTTTCTGAACCAGCAACAATATTAGGTTTAGGTATAGTAGCTGCTGCTTCTGCTTTCGGTTTGAAGAAAAAGAATAGCTAATCACTGAAGTTATTAAAACTTCCTCATCAAGTTTGACTCTATAATAGACCAGTCAATATTGACTTACAAATTTGAATTTCTATCTGGTATCTAGGCAGAAGATATTCAAAATACAGGGTATTAGCTAACACTCATCTACTACGGAAAAATGAAAAAACCACAGGGGTGAAAATCATACTAGATTTTTTCACCCTGATATTTTTTTGTCTGCGGTATATACTTTTGGCCGCTGGAGTCATATCAAATTCGCTCGGGTTCGATATCAAAAAATGTTTTATCCGATCGCCATTGCCAAATTTTTCTCGATCTCCCCTACTCCCCATAACCCCTACTCCCCATAACCCCTACTCCCCATAACCCCTACTCTAAAAAAGATTTATAATTGTTATTATATTTAGTCTAGCCAACAATTGCCTGAGCTAATTTCCCATGACTTGATACAAAGCGATCGGTAAAACTTAATATAAGTAATTCACCTTAATATTAAGTAATTCAGCCGATCTTAATCAAAATACTCGGAAAAAGCGCATAAGCTTGGGAAGGCTAAGAAGTATATGGATGTAGTTGAAAAAAATGCAGGTGGAAACTATGAATTTTCGTACATTTGACGGTAGTAACAATAACTTAGATAATCCCCAATATGGTGAAACAGGTGAAAATTTGCTTCGTTTAGCACCAGCAAATTATGGAGATGACATAGACCAATTAGTTGACGGTCGGAATGCTAGAGTTATTAGTAACACTGTGTTTAACCAATCAAAATCTATCCTAGACCCCCGAAATTTAAGTGATTATACATGGTTATGGGGACAATTTATTGACCATGATATCACTTTGAGCGAGCTACAAAGCGAGGCAGGAGAAATTATTAGCATTCCCATTCCTAACGATGACCCTATTTTCGCACCAGGTACATTTATTCCCGTTACTAGATCGCTCTTTGATGAAAATACTGGCACTGACTCCACAAACCCCCGCCAGCAATTTAACGAAATTACAGCTTGGATAGATGGCAGCAATGTATATGGTAGCGACCAAGAGCGCGCTGACTGGTTACGCAGTTTTGATAGTGGAAAATTGAATATGACCACCCACTCCACAGGAGATTTAATGCCAACTAGAGGGGACGATCCAGATGCACCTCACATGGCAATGGATGGGACAATGGGCGCAAGCACCTTTATTGCAGGGGATGTCCGCGCAAATGAAAACCCAGCTTTAGCCTCAATACACACTCTCTTTGCACGAGAGCATAACCGTATCGCTGAAATTATTGAAGCTACTCATACAGACTTACCCTTAGATCCTATTGCTCGCGATGAAGAGATTTATCAACGGGCGCGTAAAATAGTAGGGGCCCAAATCCAGAAAATTACTTATGACGAATTCTTGCCTGCTTTGGGCGTAACTCTCGATCCTTATGGTGGTTATGATTCAACTGTTAATCCTAATATCAGTACAGAGTTTTCTACTGCAGGTTTTCGTTTGGGGCACACTCTAGTTAGTCCTACTCTACAACATTTAAATGAAGATGGTAGCCCTACAGCAGTTGGCCAATTAAACTTATCTGAAGCTTTCTTCCGGCCAGAGAGTATTACTGACGCAGGAGGAATAGATCCTATATTGCGTGGTTTAGCTTCTCAGGTGCAGCAGGAAAGAGATGCGAAAGTAGTTGACGATTTGCGGACTCTATTATTTGGTCCTCCCAGTCAAGGGCCAGTGGCAAATGGAACAGATTTGCCAGCTCTGAATATTCAGCGGGGGCGGGATCATGGTTTGGCCAGTTACAATGATGTTAGGGAAGTATTGGGTTTGCCTAGGAAAGATAATTTTAGTGAAATTTCATCTGACCCAGAATTGGTGGCATCACTAGAGGCAGTTTATAGTGATGTTGACGAAATTGATTTGTGGGTGGGAATGTTGGCAGAAGATAATTTAGAAAATTCTAGTATTGGGGAGTTGAATGAAGCGATTTTAGAAGACCAGTTTGAAAGATTGCGAGATGGCGATCGCTTCTGGTATGAAAATGATGCTCACTTTGCTGAGTGGGAGTTAGGTGATGATGGTTTGGTTTCAGAGTGGTTAGGTGGTCTTCAGTTGTCGGATATTATCAAGGCCAACACTGAAATTGAAAATATTTCTGATAATGTGTTCTTTGTTAGTACTACTCCTACTTCTGTCCCTAACGTTAACGATGGTGGACCTACTTCTTTAATTATCCTAGCTAGTTTTTTGATCGTTGGTCGTCTATGGAAGATGTTCGCGGAAGTCAAAAGTCAAAAGTTAAAAGTTAAAAGTTAAAAGTTAAAAGTTAGATTTAATAGACAGAAAACTTTGACGTTTCAATAAAGTGAGATGGTATTACCAACAATTTAGAGAAAGTCCAGCGGTCGCTGTTAATTGAAGTAGCAGTCAGCATTCAGCTATCGGCATTCAGCTTCTCAAGGAGTATAATGGGGGATTATCAACAGAAGCTGTTCCATGTCTACAAACTTATTGCAGAGGTACTGATAACTGATAACTGATAACTGAAATGACCCTCTGATTTTAGTCCATAGCTAAATGCTGACAGCTTGTTAAGAACTACTAGGAGAATTGCATACAACGTTCCTACAAACAAATTATGAGCGATCGCTAATAATCTAGCAACCGCTCTCAAAGTTGATTTAACAAATGTTTTTTGTAATAAGTAGATGGAAAAATCTAAGATAATTAAATTGACTTGAAATAGTAGTTAGGTTGAAGCAAGCGATCGCTATTTTTTCTGCACTCTTAACTCTGACTAATTGTAGATATTATTAGTTAGACCAGAGCGATCGCGGAAACAATAATCAATCTCTGGTTTAGGAGTTTTTCCGACGACGACTAACAATACCTGCTGCAACTACACCTAGACCAAATAATACAGTTGGTTCGGGTACATCTACATCTACAGGTATGTTATCTAAATCAGCATTTGTTACTGTACCCGTGAATCCTCCATTTGCCTCTACATTAACCTCACCTATCGCGATACTTGTTTGTCCAAAATGGTATTCAGTAGTGTCTATACCAAAATACTCACCAATTGCTGCATCTTTGGTATCAACACCAATACTAGAAAAAGTTGCAATACCCATTAGCCCTAAATCTACAGCAGAGCCAAAAGTCTTTTCAGTAAACTTACCACTTAGAAAAGTACCATCAGCGATTAGAATATCATTATCATCATTTAAATCTTTAACTGTTCCTGTAACGGTTATGAAACCTCCAGCAGCAAATGCATAGGGTTCCTCACCCATATTTAGTCCTGTTTCAAAATTCAGGAAACAATCTATACAGGTGAGGGGATTCTCTTCGTTGTTGAATTTAGTACCAATTCCCGTAATTAGATCTATCCCTATATTTTTACCAATTAGAGCGCCACCAGTACCATCATAGGAAATGGTACCACCATTGGCATCCATATCATCAAGTTGAATAACTTGAGCATTAGCAGCACCAGTACCAGCGAATACAGCACCTAAAGCGAAAGGAAGAGCAGCGATGGAAGCAACGATTTGGTTTTTCATTTTTTAGACTCCTTATAATTAGTTATTTGTTTACTTAGTGATGATGAGGATAATACTTAGATTCTTTATATATATGTATAACTACTTAACTTTAAGCTCAAGATTTATACTTTTTTGTCTCAGTAGTTTTAACTATTTGTGAACCTCTCTTGCCCTCACAAAAATAATCTAGCTAATTCTACGCAAGTATTGCAAGGCTTTTTCCGAGACTTTACTGAATCTTTAAGAACTTTATTATAAATTTTACTTTATAAATTAAGACTACTTAAGCATAACTGCTGATAAATTTAAGTTTTTTTTATCACATACATATCAATGTTTATCGCTAAATTCATAGTTATATATATATTGAGTTAATTGATTTTAACTACTTGATATGTGTGAAATATGAAGAAAAAAAAGCTTGATATAGATATTTAGCCCAATTATAAGTAATTGGGCTACGCAAGCAAGTAATGTAACTAAGTATTTTCCGGTAAGCTAAACTGAACTTTTATAAAATATAAGAAGTTATTGTGAAGTGTGTGCCAGATCATTTACAAAATGGACGAAATGTTGTAACGACAAAAATCTAACTAAAATGTCACAACAACAATAATGTATGAAGCTAAATAGAAGAAAAAGTCAGGTAGAAGTTGAGGAGGATTACTGCTAACAACTGACTAAAAAATCATATCAATAGTCTCTATATTTAAAGGGGTTAACGAAGTCAGCAAGTCACAAGTCAGAAGCGAGTGTGTAATTCTGAGGTCTCTTCAGAATGTAAGACACACTTCATCACAGTCAAAGGAAAAATTTTTCTTGTTTCTCCACAGCGAGTGAGAGGATTTTTACCTTAATTGTTCGGTAAGAGAAAGTTCGGCGATCGCTATTAACTAACAAATCAATTGTAGGAGTATTACATAGAATATTCCTAGAACTGATAAGCTATGGCGAGGTCATTAGCGATCGCTCTAAAATTTGATTGAACAGATATTTTTTTGTAACAAGGTAGATGTAAAAATCTAAGTATCTTAGATTGATTAGAAATAATAATTAGGTAGGAGCAAGCGATCGCTATTTTTTTCTACATTCTTACACTCTGACTAATGTAGATATTATTGCTGAGACCGGAGCGATCGCACAGACAACAACCAACTTTGGCTTCAGGAGTTTTTCTTACGACGGCTAGTTACTAAACCAGCAGTAACTACACCTAGACCGAATAATGCAGTTGGTTCAGGAACATGAACAGCTACATCTATTTGTGCATTATATGTACCACCACCTGGTGCGACAGTGTCTGAAAATTGAAGTGTCTCAGCAATGACTTTGAATTCAGTCCCTATACCCTCAACCATTGCCAATATACCTTGATCTTCAGCCAGCATAAATTCTACAGAGTCAGGACCGTTGAACATACCCATAAATTTAGTACCAGCTTTCCAAGTAACGCTTACTCCATTCTCAAAGGCAAACTCTAGGTCATTGGTGAGCTTATATATGAACTCAGAACCATCGAATGTCCAAAATTCAAATTCTCCTACAGAAGATGTTATATCTTCAACAGGGATATCAAATAATGGAGGAGCAAAAGGACCAGTTGCGGTAGTAACAAAGTTAAGATCGAGAGGATTAAACTGGATATCAAAAGTATCACCTACTCCTGGATCTACTTCACTAAACCAATTATCAGCACCATCAGAGAAGGCGAGACTACCAGCGAATGTAGCAGCTTGAGCAGGAGAAGCAACAACTGCTCCACCGAAAACAGTAGCTGCGGACAATGCGAATGCGTACTTAAGTAGATTTTTCATAATTAAAACTCCTAGTAATTAATAATTTATGCGTGTGGTTTGATTTTGTGATTATGAGATTAATAATTAGTTCACTTTAACTTGAAGATTGATATTTCTCAGTAGTGTTAGCGGTTTGTGAACCTTTCTTGCCCTTACAAATATAATCTAGCTAATTACACTTAAGTATTGCAACCCTTTTTGCCAGACTTTACTGAATCTTTAAAAAACTTGATTGCAAATTCAACTCTATTTAATGCTATTTTTACAGATACTTACGCAAAAAAATCTTTTGTTTTGTTACATACATATCAGTATTAGTAACTAGATCGATCGTCATAGATATATTTAGTTAATTGATTTTATTTACTTGAAATAGATAAAAAATGAGGAAAAAAGCTTTATTTTAGATTTAAACCTCAATTACAAGTAATTAGTCTATACAACCAGTAATGTTACTAAGTATTTTCCGGTAAGCTCAAGTGAATTTTCATCGAAAATAACAAGTTATTGTAAAGTACGTTCCAAATTGCTGACAAAAACAAATGTAATATGTTAAGTACAAAAATCCCACAATATTGAAGAAGAAGTCAGCTAGAAGTAGAGAAGGCTTGGAATTGGCGACTGATACCATTTCTCCATGAAGTTGCACTTAATATAAAAAATATAAAGATGAGAATAGTTAGTGTAATAAAGTCAGAGCAACAATTATTAAGCGCATTTTTACCGAATAATTAAGTTTTACAGCGGTTTTCATTTGGGTAAACCACAGTAGGGACTTTCCATGGAACGTCCCTACAAGATTTTGCTTGTGAAAATGTGGTTCATCAATTTGAAAAGCGCTTTCAAGAATGCGCGAATGCGCGAATGATTGTTAATTATTAACTATTAATTGTTGAATATGTCCTAATATCATGTCCGGATCGGAGCGCGATAGAACGACCTTCCGCTTACGCGACCAAAAAACTTTCTCCTTATTCTCCGTTCTTCCTCTTCCTTCCCCTCCTGGTCGGGGCCTGCGGGTGGGTTGACTCGGTCTGACTGACTCGGTCCGACTCCGTCGTTATTTATTTTATAATTGTTCAACCGGACATGATATAATGTATTCGCGTAGCGCTATAGTATGCAATATGACTAAAACAAACAAATAAGCGATCGCTAATGACTTAGCAACCGCTCTAAGAGTTGGTTTCATAGATATTTTTTTGTAATAAAGTAGATGCAAAAATCTCAGATACTTAGATTGATTAGAAATAATAATTAGGTAGGAGCAAGCGATCGCTGTTTTTTCTGCACTCTGATAATTTGACTAATGTAGATATTATTGACCAGAGCGATCGCGCAGATAATCATCAACCTGTAGATTAGGAGTTTTTCTTGCGACGGCTAGTTACTAAACCTGCAGTCACTACACCTAAACCGAATAATGTAGCTGGTTCAGGAATATCATGAATACCTACATCTACTTGTGAATTATATGTACCACCACCTGGTGCCGAAGTGTCTGAAAATTGAAGTGTCTCAGCAATGACTTTGAATTCACTCCCTATACCGTCAACCGTTGCCAATAGACCTTGATCTTCTAACAGCATAAATTCTAAAGAGTTGGGAGTGTTGAACATACCCATAAACTCAGTACCAGCTCCCCAAGTAACGCTTATTCCATTAGTAAAGTCAAAAGTTAGTTGGTCGGTGAGCTCATATATGAAAATATCAGGAGTCTCGAATTCTACAAATTCAAATGTTCCTACAGAAGGTACTACACTGGAGACAGGGGTAGGAACAGAAGAAAAAGGACCAGTTGCAGTAGTAACAAAGTTAAGACTAAAAGGATTAAACTCTATATCAAAAGTATCACCTGCTCCTGGAGTTACTTCACTAAACCAATCATCGGCACCATCAGAGAAGGCAAGACTACCAGCGAATGTACCAGCTTGAGCGGGAGAAGCAACAACTGCTCCACCGAAAACAGTAGCTGCGGACAATGCGATTGCGTACTTAAGTAAATTTTTCATGATTCAAACTCCTAGTAATTAATAATTTATGCGTGTGGTTAGATTTAGTGATGATGAGGATAATACTTAGATTCTTATATATTTCTACTTAACTTGAAGATTGATACTTCTCAGTAGTTTTAACTATTTGTGAACCTCTCTTGCCCTCACAAATATAATCTAGCTAATTACACTTAAGTGTTGCAACCCTTTTTGCAAGACTTTACTGAATCTTTAAAAAACTCGACTGCAAATTTTACTCTATTTAATGCTATTTCACTGAATTTTTACGCAAGCAAAGTATTTATTTTTACTTATGTATCCGTGTTAATAACTAGGTAAATACTCATAGATATGTCATAAGTATATTTAGTTAATTGATTTTACTTACTTGAAACATAAGAAAAATGAAGAAAAAGAAGCTATATATAGATTTCCAGCTCAATTATAAATAATTAGTTGATACAACTAAGTGATGTGACTAAGTATTTTCCAGCAAGCTGAAGTGCATTTTTATAGAATATAATCAAGATATTGTAAAGTACCTTCCAGATAGTTGACAAAAATAGATGTAATATGCTATGCACAAAAATTCAACAAAAATGTCACAATACTATATATAGATATAAATAGAAGAAGAAGTCAGCTAGAAGTAGATGAGCCTTGGAATTGGCGACTGACAATACCAGGACACAGAATTAGTCACCGTACATCTTAAATTTAATTCTGGCTCCTGACTTCTAGTTCCTGACTCCTTTCTCAATAAAAGTCCTTTCTTGTAACTAAGGAAAACTCTTATGGCTAATACCAGCAATTTTCGTCAAGCAATTCGTGAGGCCAAAGGTCAAAATCTAGTTGGCCCTAACGTGATTTCTAATGCTCTACCTTTCGTAGGTGGTGGCCTAATTCTCACAGCAGTAGGTACTTTTGGTGGCATACAAGTGCTACAGTCTAACCCTAGTCTATTTATGACCACATTCTGGGTAGCACTGATCGGCGAATTAGCATTATTTTTTATTGCCCGTGGAGTTGCAGAAAAAGGCAATAATAATGTAGCCCTACCTTTATTAGCTACTTACAGCTTATTATCCGGCTATACCCTGAGTGGTTTAGTATTTTTGGCCTTAAGTACCCAAGGAGTAGGTATTGGGGGAGTAGGTTTTGCCGCCCTCGGTTGTGGTGTCACCTTTATTGCAGCTCGTCAAATAGGCTCAAATCTATCTGAAGAAGATGGCATGGCCTTGACTAAAACTATCAGCTTGGGAATAATTGCCCTATTAGTAGCACTTGTCGGCCAAGTTATTTTTAGCTTTTTCGGTGTTTATACTCCAAGCTGGTTAGAAATAGGTATTTCTGGTATAGGTGTATTTCTATTTGCTGGTGCAGCAGTAGTAGATTTTTACATTTTGCCCCGTACTTATCGCGACGATCAGTATATTCCCGCAGCTCTCTCGATGTACTTAACTTACATCAACCTATTCATTTTTATTCTGCGACTTTTGATAGCTATTAATAGTCGCGATTAATTTATCAGAAAATAGGGAATAGTGGGAAAAACATTTCTCTGTTTAAGATTCATCATTCCTATTAGTTAGTTTAGGCATAGTCCTCCTTTGATGGACTAAAAGCAAGTAAAAGCGATACTAAAATTTGTAAAACCCGGTATTTAGTGCTAAACCCAGTATTAAAATCAACCGGGTTTTATTGTATAGTTTATTTTTATAGCGATTTGTGTATAATATCATGTCCGGTTGAACAGTTATAATTAGGCTCGTAGTTGGGCTTTAGCCCTTACAATACTATTCTTAGGGCAAGAGCAAAACTACAAACAAAAAAGCTGAAAGCTAATTGCTATATTTCTACCTAAAGGAGGCGATCGCCATGGAAGTATTAGACATTAAACGAGAAATTGAAAATTTGTCCTCTCGTCTGGGAAAAACCCAGGACTATCTTTGACGTTCCGGCACTAAAAGCAAAAATTCAAGATTTAGAGCAAGTTGCAGCTCAACCGGAATTTTGGGATGACCAAACAACGGCACAAAATACTCTGCAAGAGCTTAATGACCTCAAATCCCATCTACAGCAATATCAGCAATGGCAAAATAATCTGGAAGATACTAGAGCGATCTTTGAGTTATTGGAGCTAGAGACAGATGAGTCTTTATTAGAGGAAGCTCAAGCAACTATTTCTGGTCTCAACCAAGAATTAGACAGGTGGGAACTAGAGCAATTATTATCTGGTCTCTACGACCAAAATGGTGCAGTTATTACTATTAATGCTGGTGCTGGAGGTACAGACGCTCAAGACTGGGCAGAGATGTTGTTGCGGATGTATACCCGGTGGGGAGAAAGCCATAACTATAAAGTACAGTTGGCAGAAATTTCTGAGGGAGACGAAGCAGGTATTAAGTCTGCAACTCTGGAAATTATTGGGCGCTATGCTTACGGTTATCTGAAAGCAGAAAAAGGTACTCACCGCTTGGTCAGAATTTCACCTTTTAATGCCAATGGCAAACGACAAACCAGTTTTGCTGGAGTGGAAGTGATGCCTGTGTTGGATCGTTCTGTAGAGTTAGATATTCCAGAAAAGGATTTGGAAATAACTACTTCCCGGTCTGGTGGTAAGGGCGGTCAAAATGTCAACAAGGTTGAAACAGCAGTACGAATTGTTCATGTTCCTACAGGTTTAGCTGTGCGTTGTACCCAAGAGCGCAGTCAGTTACAAAATAAGGAAAAAGCCTTAGCATTGCTCAAAGCTAGATTACTGATAATTGCCAAAGAGCAACGTGCTCAGGAAATTGGTGAAATTCGGGGTGACATGGTAGAAGCAGCTTGGGGTAATCAAATTCGTAACTATGTATTCCATCCTTATCAGATGGTAAAAGATTTACGGACTCAGAAAGAAACTACTGCTATTACAGATGTGATGAATGGCGAGCTAGACTCATTCATTGAAGCTTATCTGCGACAGGAAAATCAAATGGTTGAGAGTCAGTCTGCTTAATATAGGCAGCGTTGCATAAATGCGGGATGTTTTAATAGTTTTGTGGAATGGGCATCTTGCCCGTTCCTAATATTTTCCCGTTC
>JAXHSW010000087.1:12406-26374 GCA_034190295.1 Cyanobacteriota bacterium
CTGATATTTTCCCGTTCCTGATATTTTCCCGTTCCTGATATTTTCCCGTTCCTGATATTTTCCCGTTCCTGATATTTTCCCGTTCCTGATATTTTCCCGTTCCTGATATTTTCCCGTTCCTGATATTTTCCCGTTCCTAATATTTTCCCGTTCCTGATATTTTCCCGTTCCTGATATTTTCGGGACAGGCAGGATGGAGACAGGCAGGATGGAGACAGGCAGGATGCCTGCTCCCACTTAACTTACCGCTTATATTCCCATTCGCCCCTCAGTGAATTAGATTATTGTGTCGGGGACTGTACACTTTATTTACGCAGGGACTCTACTTATGGGGAGGGCGAATGCCATTCGCCCCTACTCCTCTACTCCCTACTCCCTCTTTAACCCAAAGTATGTCAAAATAAAGATATTTTATCCAACCCTGATTATAATATGTCCTCATGTCAAAGGTCTACAGCACTATCGAGCTAATAGATATCCTAGCTGAAGAGCGCCAAGCTTGTCTGCAAGGCCAGCGTCTGAATTTGGCAGCAACTCCCCGCACGGGAAACCCAGTAGTTGACCATTTTATCAAACCAGAGGCTTTCCAAAAGTTTACTGCCTATCAAGATTTTAAAGCTGCTATTCATCGCTATCAAACAGAATATTTGGTCTCTGGTATTGTGTGGCGACAGGTGACAGTTAATGATAAGACTATTAGTTTTCCTGTAGTGCATGAACAATTAATTGCTTTATTGAGCGATCTAGAAATTTTGCGGGCAGCAAAAGCTTCTGTATTAAATTTCTGGAATCAGGTGACAATAGGGATGGACTTATATTTAAGTGTGGGTAGCGGTCGAGACTTTCGTAAAATAGAAATACAAGATATAGAAGCGATCGCTCAACGTACAGAATGGGCAAATATGTTGAAGTGGGAAAAATCTAATTTTCTGGAGATGTTACTACAGTTAGGATGGGGAAAACCAGAATTAGCAGCTTATCGTCGCGGCTGGCCTAATTCTGGAAGTGAGTATATTCATGCAGTGAAACCAGGAAAGCAACCTATTTGTTAAAAAAGCGGTCAGCAGTCAGCGGTCAGCATTCAGCAGTAAATGTTAAAAAAGCGGTCAGCACTCAGCAGTCAGCAGTCAGCGGTAAATGTTAATATAGTGGTTATGCGGTCAGCACTCAGCAGTCAGCAGTAAATGTTAAAAAAGCGGTCAGCGGTCAGCAGTCAGCAGTCAGCGGTAAATGTTAATATAGTGGTTATGCGGTCAGCACTCAGCAGTCAGCAGTCAGCGGTAAATGTTAATATAGTGGTTATGCGGTCAGCACTCAGCAGTCAGCGGTAAATGTTAATATAGTGGTTATGCGTTCCTGTTCATCTCAGTTAGGTGCACACGCGCGAGCAAGATGCTCGCACTAATAACACTTAATTATTAATATCTGTACTTTATATAGTTGGAATCTGCTGTAATATCATTTTCGGATAATCAGTTATAAAAAACCTTCTGCCTTCTGCCCTCTGCCTTCTGCCTTCTGTCCACAGATATGATAAGTATTCAACCGAACATGATATAACTAATAACTGATAACTGAAAAAATGATTAAATCGACAAAAACATTAAGTTTAGGAGATCCTGCTCCTGCTTTTATTTTACCAGACCAGTCAGAAGAATTATTCTATTTTAGAGATGAAGCTGGTAAACCATCAATTCTAATTTTTTATGCCTCTGATAAAATTCCTGCTTGTCAAGAGATAGCTTGTGCATTTCGAGACTTAATACCTACTTTTAATAAATTTAATTTACAAGTTTATCTAATTAGCTCTGACTCATCAGCAGTTCGTCAAAAATTTGCCGGAGAATATAATATTCCTTTTCCATTGCTGTCAGATTCTGAGAATAAAATCAGTCGTAAGTATGGTGTTTGTTTTCCTGTAGATAATGACCCGAAAAATATGCAATATAACCGGGTAGCTTTTTTACTCGACCCTAACCAAAGAATAGTTAAAATTTATCATCTCAAATATTTATCAAGTAGTATTGAAGCAATATTAAAAGATATTAAAGATGTACTGCCTAAAGAGGAACCTCGTCATATTCAGATGCAGGCTCCGGTACTATTAATTCCTAATGTTTTTTCTCGAGAATATTGTAATTATTTGATTGATATTTGGCATACAAAAGGTAATGATGAATCAGGTTTTATGCGTAAAAAAGGTGAGAAAACTGTGGCATATATTGACCACACTCATAAGATTAGAAGAGACCATTTTGTGAAAGATGAGGAAATTATTACCAGTTTAGATGAAATTATGAAGTCAAGAGTATTTCCGGAGATAAAAAAAGCTTTTAATTTTAATGTTACTAGACATGAAAGCTATAGAATAGCTCGTTATGATGGCAGTCTTGGTGGTTTTTTTAATGCACACCGAGATAATACTACACCGGGTACAATACATCGAATATTTGCAATGACATTAAATTTGAATGTGGGTGAATATGAAGGAGGATTTTTAAGATTTCCAGAATACGGACCTCATTTTTATAAACCTGATACTGGTAGTGCGGTAATTTTTTCTTCTTCTTTGATGCACGAAGCTACTCCGGTAACATCTGGTTTAAGGTTTGCACTTTTGAATTTTTTCTATGGAGATCGAGAGTCAGAAGCGAGGGTTAATTATGAAAATAGAGTGCAGAATGATTATGATGCAGTGGTTAGAATTGAGAATTCAGAATTCAGAATTTAGAAGTAATTCCTGACGCTCTTTTGAGAATTTATAAGACAGTTTTTTTCACAAATTATTGGTGAAATTATGGATTTTGTTTCAATTGCCAAAATAGCAGCACCAATTGCCGGGTCTTTGGCGAATATTGCTGTTAAAAAAGGATTTCAAATTATTAATAAAACAGACAGACAAAAAGCATATGTAGGGGCGAATGGCATTCGCCCTCAAATGGCATTTGCGTTCCGCACTCGCTCCGAATGGCACCCTCACTCGATAAGCGTATCCGTGCGTAAGTCCTAATATATAATTGAATACCAAAGATTTAGAAGAGAGTATGGTGAAATTATGGATTTATTTTCAATTGCCAAAATAGCAGCACCAATTGCCGGGTATTTGGCAAATATTGCTGTTAAAAAAGGATTTCAATTTATTAATAAAACAGACATACAAAAAGCATTTGATGATGACAAAATTTCCCTGTTTCTTGATAACTGGTACAATAGTCGTTTTGCAGATCGACAGCAAGCGCAAAGGTGGAAGGAAAGTTTACAAAGAGCGTTGGGTGAAAATGACCGGACCGTCTGCTCCAAGCTGTGGAAAATGACCACAAGATGCCAGACACTTCACAACCGCCTGTCAATGTTCAGACAAATGACATTTTGCAGGAAGTGAAAAAGGCTGGATTTCAGATTAACAACTGGTTGACAGAATTGATTTTGAAGACCAACGCTGAAGTAGTGCGAGATGCTATAGCAGTCGTTGCAGTATCTCGTCGTCGGGGGACCCTACGCAACCCAGAAGGAATGCTAGTCGAAGCTATCCGAAATCAGTGGAGACCTAATATTTCGGCGTAAAAAATATCTGTTTATTTACCAAACCTTGCTAATACAAACCAGCAAGGTTTTTCTCAAGAACTCGATTAATTTTGAACATAGCTCAAACAAAATGCAGTAATTTCTAGACAGTCAAAAAATCTCAGAATTATTCAGCAGAATAGAATATCTAGAGGAAAAAGCGATCGCTCTACAAAATCGGTTAGTTAATGTTGAATATGATGTCGGGGTAACTAATAGCAACCTCAGAGATCAAGTCAAAGAATTAGAGTTTTCGCTAAATCCCTATTCTGATGAAGGAGAAGCAAATTGTAACTACAACCTAAATGTTGAAGTTGGAAAATAAATAGTGCGAGCATCCTGCTCGCAAATATTAGAAGATACCACTTTTAGATACAAAGCTATGTCAAACAAAACATTTGACCTGAAACAACTACCGATCGGTATTACTGAATTACTTTATTCAATCCAAAATGAGCAAGAAATAGTCATTACTAATGATAATATTCCGGTTGCTAAATTGACTCTACTTAATCCAGTTACTGAAACTAAATTGCCATTAGAAAAAATACCTCAACCAGGATTAAATTTAGGTTCTATGGTAATGAGTGATGACTTCGATAAACCTTTACCAGATGAATTTTGGTTGCAAAATCCATGAAATTACTGTTAGAAGTAGGTTGGGTTGAGGGACGTTAGCGCCAGCTTATCCGTTAGGATAAACCCAACAACTCTAATACAAACAAATTTCATAAAATATTACTACAGTGGTTTTATCTGCTGGTGGGAATTTAGAGATTAATACTGTAATATCAAGTCTCACATAATCAATTAAATAAATCAGAGCGATCGCCTACTTATATCATGTTCGGTTTAATGCTTGTCATTTCAGTTATCAGTTATCAGTACCTCTGCCTGTTTGTGCAGCATTCCGCAGGAAAGTCAGAGGCTTGAAATACTGAAGTTGATTTTTTTTCGTCCCCTTGAAAGGGGAGGCTTGATACCTTTTTTTTTGGTCACTTGCCACGATCCAGAAACTTATAAATTAACAGAATTTACTATTGTTTAAATTAAGATTTTATTTTAGAATAAAAAATATGTCCTAATATATTCTAGCTAGAAAGATGAACCAAAAACTAACATTAAATATTGAAGAAGATCAACTTCATTTTCTTCTTCATCATAAAAACTATGGCTTTAAAAATGAAGCAGAAATGATTAAGTTTGCCTTGCAAAAGTTACAGTCAGAATTAGAAGCTCAAGATTTACAAGAGTCAGCACAATTATATGCAGAAATATACGAAGAAGAAGCCGAATTACAAGAATTAACTGAGACTGCTTGTGCAGATTTTAGAGAAACATGAAACTAAAACGAGGTATGATTATTGATGTGAATCTTGACCCTACTCTAGGTTCAGAAACAGGAAAGATTAGACCTTGTATTATTGTCACGAATAATACTTATAACGAGCGTGTACCTGTTATTCAAGTTGTCCCTGTTACAAACTGGAGTCAAAAAAAGGCAAGGATTAAAACTAATGTAGTAATTGAACCATCTTTAGTTAACTGTTTAAGTAAAAAATCAATAGCAGATTGTTTACAAACTAGACCCATTGATTATTGTTCTCGCTTAGTAAGTATTAGGGGTGAATTAGAAACAGAATTAGTCCTAAAAATTGATCGAGCTTTAAAAATTGTCTTTGCTCTATAGAGTATTATTGTTTTAGCTTTCCACGATCCAAAAACTCGTAAGTTAACTGAGTTTGCAGTTGTTTAAATTCAACTTACAGCAGATTTCGGGCAAATGAGGTACAAAGTAAATGGTGAAAATATTGTAGTGCGGGCATCTTGCCCGCGATGGGTGTACCTCATAACTTCAGAAACCGCTGTAAATCCATTAGGCTGGGTTAGTGTTAAATTAACCGAACCTTCGAGAGTATAATTATGAATATATAACTATATTAACTGCTTTATATAATATCCAACTATGCAAACTACTGACTTTCTGAGTGAACTAAATTTATCCCAACGCCAAGCAGTACAACATTTCTGCGGGCCGATGCTAGTTGTAGCAGGAGCTGGTTCTGGCAAAACTAGAGCGCTTACCTATCGCGTGGCCCATCTAATACGTCATCATCGGGTACATCCAGAAAATATTCTGGCGGTGACATTTACAAATAAAGCTGCACGGGAAATGAAGGAGCGGATCGAAAAGCTATTTGCCGGACAACAAGCACAAGCAAAATATGGTAAACCATTATCAGCTTTGACACTGGAAGAACAAACAAGGTTGCGATCGCAAGTCTATAAAAGTATTACGAAGCATTTATGGATGGGAACTTTTCATAGTCTTTGTGCTCGTATTCTGCGGTTTGATATTAATAAATATCAGGATGAAAAAAAACGTCGTTGGGATAAAAATTTTTCTATTTTTGATGAAAGTGATGCTCAAACTTTGATTAAGCAAATTGTTACTAAACAGCTAAATTTAGATGACAAAAAATTTGAACCACGTTCGGTTAGATATGCTATTGGCAATGCTAAAAACAAGGGAATGTCGCCTCTTGAATATCAAAGGTCAGAACCAGATTATCGGGGGCGGGTAATTGCTGAAGTTTATGGTATTTATCAAGATAGTTTAGCAGCTAATAATGCTCTTGATTTTGACGATCTAATCAGAATACCTGTAGAATTATTTCGGCAAAATGAGCAAGTATTGGCATATTGGCATAAACATTTTAACCATATTTTAGTAGATGAATATCAAGATACTAATCGAACTCAATATAACTTTATTAGATTTTTAGCAACTAATGGTGAAGACCCTAAATATTTTAATAAATGGGAAAATCGTTCTGTTTTTGTAGTGGGAGATGTAGACCAATCTATTTATTCTTTCCGCATGGCAGATTATACAATTTTGCTAGATTTTCAACATGATTTTGGAGATGGTTTGGCGGATGAAGATACCCGGACAATGATTAAGTTGGAGGAAAATTATCGGTCGCGGGAAAATATTCTGGAAGTGGCGAATAAGTTGATTGAAAATAATACTCAACGTATTGATAAAATTCTCAAACCAACGAGAGGTTTAGGGGAAGAAATTTATTGTTATGAGGCGGAAAGTGAGTTGGAAGAAGCGGAATTTGTTTGTAGTAAAATTCAGGAACTTACAGACCAAAACCCAGAGTTAGATTTAGGCAGTTTTGCCGTACTTTATCGGACTAATTCTCAGTCACGCGCTCTGGAAGAAGCTTTGATTCATTATGATATTAAATATGTGATAATTGGCGGATTGAGATTTTATGACCGGAAGGAAATTAAGGATTCTTTGGCTTATTTGCGAGTCATTGCTAATCCATCTGATACTGTTAGTTTGCTCAGAATTATTAATACTCCGAGAAGAGGTATTGGTAAGGCGACTATTGATTCTTTGGTGAATGCTTCTTTGGAGATGGGAATACCTTTGTGGGAAATTATTAATGATGAAACTTCTGTTAATACTTTGGCAGGGCGTTCTTCAAAGGCTGTGAATAAATTTGCTGAGATAATTAAGCATTGGCAAAATGAGGTAGAAAATTTGACGGCGGTTGAAATTGTTGAAGGAATTTTGGAGGATTCTAATTATATTAATGATTTGAAAAAACAGGGTACCGAAGATGCAGATAATCGACTGGCAAATTTGGGGGAATTATGTAGTGCTGTTGCTCAGTTTCAAGAGGATAATGAGGATACAAGTTTAGGAGGTTTTTTGGCAAATGCTTCTCTAGCTTCTGGCTTAGATAATCTACAAGATGGGCAGGAAGCTGTATCTTTAATGACTTTACATTCGGCTAAGGGTTTGGAATTTCCGGTGGTTTTTATGGTTGGTTTGGAACAGGGTTTATTACCTCATTTTCGCAGTCAAGATGACCCTTTATCTTTGGAGGAAGAAAGGCGGCTTTGTTATGTAGGAATTACGAGGGCGCAGGAACAATTATTTATTTCTTATGCTACTGAAAGGCGACAGTTTTGGGGAGCGCGAGATGCAGCTGTTCCATCTCAATTTTTGGCTGAATTACCGGAAGATTTGATTAATACTAATGGGATGAAAAAGGTGATTTATCGTTCCCGTCGTCAAAGTAAAAATACTAAGAATACTCCTGTTAAAAAATCGGCAAATAATCAAGGAGAAAATTGGCAAGTAGGTGAGAAGGTTATGCATGAAAAATTTGGAGTAGGACAGGTAACTAATGTTTTTGGTGAGGGAAAAAAATTGAGTTTAGGTATCAAATTTGGTAAGAGTAAAAAAATTATTGACCCTAAAAATGCACCGATGGAAAAGTTGGAGTAGGAGAGTGGGGGAGTAGGGGAGTAGGGGAGTGGGGGAGAATTTTTCTACCTTTTTCCCCTATTCTATATTCTGAATTTCCCGGTCTCATGTCCGGATAATGATATTAAATCTGGTAGCATCGGTGTTATTCAGTATTTAAAGATAAGAGTCTATATTATACCAATTACCATGCATTAATGCTATACTTAGGTAACATTTCAGTTATTAAGTAATTAAACTATCCTCATAAACTTTTTGCTAATTTGAGTGAATTTAATATTAATTATCATTATTTTTACTTCTCTCCTACTCCCCCACTCCCCTACTCCCCCACTCCCCTACTCCCCCACTCCCTACTCCCTCTTGATGAGAAGCAGATAAATTAATAATGAGAATTTGATTAATAGTATATAAATTGCTTCTAAATTGGCAATCATTAATAACTTATTTGAATAAAAGCTAATATACTTGACTGAGCGTTCTATAATTGCTAGGGTATTTATATAAACAAAAAATAACCATCAATTATCAATTTATAGAAGTTTAAATCGGATTGTCCACAACGGGAAAACACCCTGTTATGACAATCTTTGAAATAGCACTCAGCTGTCAGCAGTCAGCCTATTGCTATCGCCAGGCTATCGCCAACAGCTCTCAAGGCATAAAATGGGGGATACTCAAGAGAAGTCGCTCCGCGTCTTATAACCCCTAGAACACACACACCACTAATTTTTCAAATAAATATAGTGGGGGACGCCGAAACCGCCGATTTTAGCTAAAAGCTGTTAACGCAGTTCCTCCGGAGGAGGCTAGCTGATAGCTGATAGCTGATAGCTAGTTAATAAACTTCTAACGCTGAAATTTGTGTGATTTTCTTTGTAGTTTCTGGAACAATCGTTCCAAAAAAAACTGATAAATCCCACTTAACAGGAGAAGCAAAAGTGCCGACGAAGCTCTTAGATATAGATATTCTTCCTTCTGATTTACGTCAAGCGATCGCCAAGCGAGAGTTGTCAGAAGAGCAAAAACTATTCTGGCAGGGAGACTCAGCTCAAGCAGTCTTTATTGTCAAGACTGGGCGACTCAAAATAGTGCGCTACAAAAGTTGTGGAACAATAGTTAGGTTATGCACTGCTACAGCAGGAGATATTTTAGCCGAGACAACACTTTTTTCTAGCAGATATACCAATACAGCGATCGCAGAAACAGCCTCACAAGTAATGGTATATCCGAAAAAACATTTTTTAGCAGCTTTGCATAGTTATCCCGACTTAGCTGAAGATTTCATGGAAATTTTAGTCAGAAAAAATCAATGTCTACAACACCATCTAGAATTACGGGATATCAAAACTGCCCACGAACGAGTACTTCAATATTTATCCCAGATAGCTAGACTTTCTAACCAAGCATCTATCAACTTAGATAGACCTCTCAAAGAAATAGCTGCTGAGTTAGGGTTGACCCCAGAAACTCTATCCCGTGCCCTCAAACGCTTAGAAAGAGATGGTTTGATTAGTCGCTCTCAACGTGCGATCGCCCTACATTAGAGTTGTTGGGAGTAGGGGAGTGGTGGAGTGGGGGAGTAGGGGAGTGGGGGAGTAAGGGAGTGGGGGAGTGGGGGAGTAAGGGAGTGGGGGAGATTGAAGTAATTATAGAATTATCAACCCTTATATTCTCAGCCACCAATAAAGGAAAGAGTCCGGATATATCAACAGCTTAAAACTCAGACAACGCAATATTTTTCCCTCTTCCTTCTTCCTTCTTCCCTCTTCCTTCTTCCTTCTTCCCTCTTCCTTCTTCCTTCTTCCTTCTGCTAAAAAATCACAAGGAAAAAATATGATACCAAAATCTAGCGTAATTCCTCAATCAGCAAAAATAACAAACCTGCCAGAATACAGCAAACTGTTGATATCAAGTAAACAGAATAATTGGCAAGGTATTCTGCTACAACGTCTATACTATTCCGCAGCAGAAAGTAAATTTTCCTTACCTGCTATACCAGAAGAACTACTGATAATTCATTTAGACTATCCTTGTCACATAGAGCGATCGCTAAAAGGAAAATACGACCGGGGGAAAATAGTACCCGGAGATATAACTATTGTGCCCAGTGGAGAAATTTCCCAATGGCATATTCAAGGAAACCCAGACTTGTTATACATATATTTAGCACCTTCGCTCATGGAAAAAGTGGCGACTGAAGTTGTAGAAGTAGCTCCTCAGCGAATTGAACTCGTAGACAGATTTACTCTGCGCGATCCATTTATTCGCCAGGTGGGGTTGCTGCTACTAGGAGAACTAGAGTCAGGAGGAGTAGCAGGTAGGTTATATGCAGAGTCATTAGCATATTCATTAACAGTTCACTTAGTCCGCGAATATTCAACTATGAGTTTAGAAGTTAATGAGTATCGAGGGGGGTTATCAAAATATAGACTTCGCCAAGCAATTGAATATATTAATGAACATTTAGACCGAGATTTAAAACTAGCTAGAATTGCGGCTGTAGTTGGTATGAGTCAATATCATTTTTCCCGGTTATTCAAGCAGTCAATGGGTATTAGTCCCTATAAATATGTAATTCACCAAAGAGTAGAACTGGCAAAAAAATTATTGAAACAGCAAAATATTAGCATTACAGAAATTGCTGTTCAATGTGGTTTTTCTCATCAAAGCCATTTAACTAAAATATTTCATCAACTTACAGGTACTACTCCAAAACAATACAAAAATAAAGTTATTTAAGAAAGCAGAAGGCAGAGGGCAAAAGGCAGAAGGAAAGAAATAATAAAGAGGAGGAAAAGGAGAAAGTTTTTTATCGCTAATTATCCGGACATGATATTATTTAAAGTAGATTTAATCGTGAATAAATCTGTACAATTTCAGAAATAAAAATTAAATTTTTGTAGGAATAAAATCACAATAATTGTTTCAAATAATGTATAAAATACTGTTTGTAAAAGGAGTGTTAAATCCAAGGGTAGTAGATTGACACAGCTAAAACTGTACAATAGATTTTTGTCTCTAGGTGTCTTTATTTACCGAAAAATTGGGTTTAAAGCCTCCCCCTTTTAGGGGGATGAAAAAATATTCAATGAGCGTATTTTCAAGCCTCCGGCTAAAGCCGGAGGTACTGATAACTGATAACTGATAACTGAAATGACCCTACTCCCTACTCCCTAAAATAAAGAATAAAATATATGTTATCAAATCATTCAAATTATCAAACCGAAATTGAGATGAAAAAAAATCAACAGAATAGGAAACTATCTAATATTCAAAAATTTGCTCAGTCAATTAATGACCGACTAAAATCAAAATTATCTCGTCGTGTAGTGTTATGTGTTTTTACTAGCATTATTGTCATTGAAACCATTCTTTTGATCCCTTCTGTCAAGAGAAGAGAAAAAGAACTTCTATCTCAAATGAAGCAAATGTCTTCTGGAAAAGTTGCTTGGATTTTGATTACCTATCCTAACGCTTCAAATACAGAACTTGTCAATCATTTATCAGAACTTATGGAACATCATCCTTTAATTTTAGGAGGTGCTGTTTATGATTCTAACAAACAAAAAGTAGGTACATTTGGTGAGCCTCCAGAATTGTCAATTTCTGAAGTAAATAATTCCCAAAAACTCTTCCTTTCCACCAGTAGTAATATTTATCGTTATGATGACTTAATTTGGTCTGGAAAAGAAATGGATACAGACTATAGTATTATTATTCGCCATGATGCTTCTAATATCAGACCAGAATTACTGGCTTATATTTCTCGAATTATTGGTTTAGTTATTATTATATCTCTGTTTTTAACAATTACAGTTTGGCTATTTTTAGAACCAATTGTAATTAATCCTATTCTACTATTAAGAAGAGATTTGAATCAAGCAGGGGAAGCAATATATAACGATCGAGAAGCACCTGCATTTAGATCGATATCTCTCCACAGAAAAGATGAATTAGGAGAAGTAATTAATGCCTTTGAACTAATGTTTATCAAAATTTCTGAAGCAATTAGCGAGCGAAAAAAAGCCGAAGCAGCTTTACAGGAAAGTCTAGAAAAAGTTAAAGCATATTCTCAAGCTCTAGATTATGAATTAGAGCAAGGTCATCAGATGCAAAAGAATTTTCTACCCGCTCAAATTTCGCAACACAATGGTTGGGAAATTGCTAGTTTCTTTCAACCAGCTAGACAAGTTGCTGGTGATTTTTATGATGTATTTGAACTTTCTAATCATACAGTAGGATTAGTAATTGCTGATGTTTGTGATAAAGGAGTAGGGGCAGCATTATTTATGAGCTTGTTTCGCAGCTTAATTAGAGTTTTTTCTGGTCAAAATTATTTTGAAGAAATGAATGAGGATTTAGGAGATGAAAAAGATAAGTTGTATTTAGATAGAGGTCTAGCTACTGAAGATTGTTATCATGCTTTGAAAGCTGTATGTTTGACTAATAATTATATTGCGAAAAATCATGGCGAAGTGGGAATGTTTGCCACACTTTTTTTTGGAGTTTTAGACATAAATAATGGTAAAATTACTTATATTAATGGTGGTCATGAACCACTATTTATTATTGACGCTACAGGAAAAATCAAGGAGGAGTTAAATTCTACAGGTCCAGCAGTTGGAATGTTAGCTGATATGAAATTTAAAATTGAACAAACTCACTTAGAAGTTGGTGAAATTTTGTTAGGTTACACAGACGGAGTACCAGAAGCTCGTAATAGTCAAGGTGAATTTTTTACTAATGAAAAATTGCGGTTACTTGTGGAAAAAAAAGCAGCTTCTGCTGAAACTTTACTAAAAGATATATCTACCAGTGTTTTAAATCATACTGGTAGTGCCACACAGTTTGATGATATTACTTTATTGGCTGTACAACGACAAGTTTAATAACAAGTCTGATAAATATTTGCTACAAATAAATAGGTTATTTTTTAGGAGTCAACCCACCCCTAATATCAAATCCGGTTGAATACTTATCTTATGTTTGGGGGTGGTCCGTGTGGTCCGTGTGGTCCGTGTGGGGAGAGGGGGAGGTGGAGAGATTGAAGACGAGAAAGTGTGGATAGAATTATCAACATATATATATACTGTATAACCGGATTCTATATAACCCCGACCGTGGAGGGGAAGTCAGTCCTCAGGAGTCAGAATGAGATATTGCATATAACGTCCCTACCCACTCCCCCACTCCGGGCGAATGCCATTCGCCCCTACTCCCCATACTCCTAAAAAGGGCGTACTAATAATGTAATTCCCTGACGACCGATAACTGCAACTTCTTCACCAGGTTCAAGAGTCATGGTGTAACCTCTAAAAAGCATAGCAGGCCAATATGTAGCTTTGAATTTAACTCTTCCAGGTTCATCAAAAGTAATCTTTTCATCGACTACACCAACTTGAGGTTTAGAAAACATTTTGGGAGTATTATTACTAAATTTTTGCATTACTATTCTTCCTTTATTCCTTAAATTTGAGTTAGTATTAATTTTTTAAATGCCCCCATAGTTAGAAAATCTTGAAAAGCTTAAATACTTGATTTTTCTTCTTAAATAACACTACATTTTGCTGATGCCGTTTTCCGGAGATTATTTAATTTGCGGCTCTAATAATTTTTCAAGTAATCTTTTCATCGACTACACCAACTTGAGGTTTAGAAAACATTTTGGGAATATTATTACTAAATTTCTGCATTACTATTGTTCCTTTATTCCTTAAATTTGAGTCAGTATTAACTTTTTAAATGCCCCCATAGTTAGAAAATCTTGAAAAGCTTAAATACTTGATTTATTGTCCTTAAATAGCACTACATTTTGCTGATGTCTTTTTCCGGAGATTATTTAATTTGCGGCTCTAATAATTTTTGCAGATATATATATAAGGGAATAGGGAATAGAGGAATATCCGCGCCATATTTGCGTAGCGCTACAAAACTCAGACAACGCCAAATTTTTCCCTCTTCCCTCTTCCTTCTTCCTTCTTCCTTCTTCAAATTTGAGTCAGTATTAACTTTTTAAATGCCCCCATAGTTAGAAAATCTTGAAAAGCTTAAATACTTGATTTATTGTCCTTAAATAGCACTACATTTTGCTGATGTCTTTTTCCGGAGAT
>JAXHSW010000087.1:26474-34853 GCA_034190295.1 Cyanobacteriota bacterium
ATAATTTTTGCAGATATATATATAAGGGAATAGGGAATAGAGGAATATCCGCGCCATATTTGCGTAGCGCTACAAAACTCAGACAACGCCAAATTTTTCCCTCTTCCCTCTTCCTTCTTCCCTCTTCCTTCACTTAAGAATGAGGTTCTCCAAACAATACCAAAGAACAATTTAACTCTTTCAAAACCTCATTAGTCACATCACTAACAGCCAAACCACCAGCAGTACGACGACGCATAGAACGCAAAATAACTAAATCAAAAGACCGAGCCATTCTAATAATTACTTGGGCAACATTATCATTAGCAATAACTTTAATTTTTAATTTAACCTCAGATTCTTCCACAGAAATAATCTTTGAAAGTTGAGACTTAAATTCATCAATTTGTTCTGCAGAACTAACATTAGGACAGATATGTAATAAAGTCACATAAGCTTGATTAGTATCAGCAAAAAGTTGCGCAAAACGAACAGTTCGTAATGTTTGAGGAGTAATATTTTTTATTGGTACTAAAATTTTATGAATATCAATGGGGTCATCTAATAATCTTGTCACTGCTACCGGACAATGAGAAGACCAAAATACACTATCAATAATACTTCCAAATAAACGTGCCCTTAAACCACTTTGTTGACTCCAACCCATAATAATTAAACTAGCATTTTGTTCTCTCGCCGTGCAGCTTATTCCCTGAGAAATATCATTATAAATTCGTAGTTCTGGTTGAGCTTCTATATTAAATTGTTGAGTAATTTTTTGAGTTCGTTTTAGTTGTCGTTCGCTATGGCGAATTGCTGTATTTAAAACTGGTTCATCCAGATGAAAATTAGATTTTACAATTGATAAAGGTACAACTAATCCAGACTCATGTTTAGCTAACATTGCTCCCATTTCTAGCAAATAATTTTCGGTTACAGGATTATATATGGAAACTAAAACAGTAAACTTATGCTCATCACTTTCTGCTTCTAATTCTTGTTCGTGTGTTTCCCACCAAATTCCCGATTTATTACCACCATTAAATAGACTCAAAGGTTGGGATAATAAGGGAGCAAATCTGGCTGTAGTTAAAGGTCCGAGTATAGAAGTTACTAACATTAAAACAATTACGCCATTGAAAAATGGTTCAGTTAATATTCCTTCCTGAAGACCAACTAAAGCTTCGACCAAAGTAGCAGCAACATGAGGCAAAGTTAGAGACCACATTGTGAGAGTTTCTGGGAAATTATAGTTGTATAATTGTTTGGCTAATAAAGCTGCGAGAAATTTACTAATAATTACTCCAGCAATAATAGCTAAAGTCATTACAAATTCGGAAGTTATTGTTGAAACAAAAGCTGGAACATCCAAGATTAATCCCATATCCACAAAGAAAAAAGGAATAAACAATGTACTGCCAATAAATTCCACTTTTTCCTTAACCGGACCATTTCCCACAACTTCATTCACCGCAATACCAGCCAGGAAAGCTCCAACAATAATATCAACATGAATTATTTGTGCTTCTACACTAGCTATAAATACAACTAACATTATGAATAAAAATTGATTTCCCTCTTCATCTCCAGTCCGACGGAAATATTGCTCCCCTAACCATTTAAAACCAAATAAAACAACTACTGCATAAATAGCTAATTCTCCTAACTGAATAATCAGACTAACAACGGAAAATTCTCCAGCATTAACTGACACACAAATTGCCAGAACTAATAAAGCAGCAATATCAGTAAATATTGTCGCCCCAATAGTCACAGTAACCGCTTCATTAGCAACTACACCCAATCGATTAACAATGGGATAACCTAAAAGAGTATGAGGTGCAAATAGAGAACCAATTAAAACCGAAGCATTCCAGCCAAAGCCAAAAATTCTACCAACTAAAATACCTGCAATAATAGGGATAAAAAAAGTAATAAAGCCAAAACCAATGGAGCGATTTCTAGTTTTATTAAATTGTGCTAAATCAATTTCTAAAGCTATGACAAACATCAGATATATTTTGCCAATATCTGATAGTAACTTCATAGTTTCTGTTTCACTATTGAGAAGTTGTAAACCATGAGGACCTAGTACAACTCCTCCCACTAACAATCCAACTAAACCAGGCAGTCGGAGACGTTCAAAAATTGGCGGAATGGTTAAAATAACCAGTAAAAGAATAGTGAAGGCAACAATTGGAGTATTGGGCAGCAACTTAATTACCTCTGATTAAAATTTTCATTATATTAGCAAACTCTCTAAATTTGGCAAAAAAATTTAAGTTATTAGCAAAAGTTTGATATTGGGCGCTTGAGTAAGGGAGTGGGTAGGGACGTTGTATGCAACGTCCGTACAGGGAGAATTCAACAATTAATAATTAATAATTAATAATTACCTCTCCTTGAAAAGAAGAGGAAGGAAAGGTGTTTGACAGATCAAAAGCTTAAAACTCAGACAACGTAAGATTTTTCCTTCTTACTTCTTCCTTCTTCTTTCTTCCTTCTGCTATACAAATTATTCTGAGTTCTGAGTTCTCAAAAGGAGATTTCCCTTTGACAAAAAAAAGAGAATTTCCGACCTTAAAATTGGTATTTAAGACATTCATTATGACCAAAAAATAAAGTCTCAAGCCTCCCCTTTCAAGGGGACAAAAAAAATAAAGTTCAACATTTTAAGCCTCTTACTTGACCTTTGTCATGCTGCGCAAACAGACAGAAGTACTGATAACTGATAACTGATAACTGAAATTACTCCTAACTCCTACTAAATTAAGAATAAGGTTCTCCAAATATAACAACCGAACAAGTAATTTCTGACAAAACTTTAGTAGTAACATCACTAACAGATAATCCTGCCGCAGTACGTCGCCGCATAGAACGTAATACTACTAATTGATATGATTTTGCTGCCTTACTAATTACAGGAGCAACATCATCATAACGAATAATTTTAATTCTCGACTTTACCTCGGTTTTTCCTTGAGAAATAAGCTGAGAAAGTTGGGAATGAAACTTCGCAATTTGTTCTTTAGAAGTCTGGCGATCGCATACATGAAGTAGAGTGACAGAAGCTTGATTAATATCAGCAAAAAGTTGAGCAAAACGTACAGTTCTTAATGCTTGGGGAGTAATATTTTTAACAGGTACTAAAATCCGATGAATATTAACCGGTTTTTCCAACAAACGTACCACAGCTACCGGGCAATGAGCAGACCAAAATATCCGGTCTATTAGATTCCCAAATAAACGAGATTTAATACCAGTAGTATCGTGCCAACCCATCACAATTAGACTAGCATTTTTTTCCCGTGCTGTACGACTAACACCTTTAGTAAAATCATCATAAATTCGGATTTCAGGAGTAGCATCAACTTCAAAACTTCGACTAATTTCTAAAACATAATCTAACCTTTCACTACTCTGTTGTAAAGCTACATTTAACTGAGGAGAATCCATATTTAGAGAACCTTTTACTATGGATAAAGGAATCATTAAACCTCCCTCATGCTTTGCCAACATTGCCGCCATTTCAATCAAATGTTTTGTTTGTTCTGGAGAAAAATATACTGGTACTAATACAACAAATTTCTGGTTAACAATTCCATCAACTTCCTCTGTAAAACTATCTGGAATTTGCTGATGAGTTTCCCACCAAATCAAAGAATTATCCGATGAAAAATCTACCTCTGGCACAGAAATTTTACTCGCAAACCTAGCAGTAAGAATCGGACCCAAAATAGAAGTCACCAACATCAAAAAAATTACACTATTAAATATTACCTCTGGCAAAATTCCTACTTGCAAACCCACCAATGCAGCAGCCAAAGTAGCAGCCACCTGCGGCATTGATAGAGACCACATACTCATCGTTTCATACCAATTATATTTATAAATCTTTTTTGCCAAAAACGCAGCCAAAAACTTACTCCCAAGCAAACCCAAAATAATAGATAAAGTTAATTCAAAGCTAGTTAAAAAAGTATTGACAAAAGCCGACATATCCAGCAATAATCCCATATCAACAAAAAAACAAGGAATAAATAAAACACTCCCAACAAACTCTATTTTTTCCTTAACCGGACTTTTCTCCACCACATCATTAATCGCTAAACCTGCCAGAAAAGCACCAACAATTTGATCGACATTAATCAATGTTGCACCCAAAGCAGCAATAAATACAACCAACAAAACAAATAAAAATTGATTACTTTCTTGATTAGTAGTTCGCCGGAAAAATTGTTTGCCCACCCATTGAAAACCCCAAAGAATTATTGCTGAATATATCGCCAAACTTCCCAATTGAATTCCTAAACTAATCGCCGAAAAATTACCAGCATTAATCGACACACAAATTGCCAGAACTAATAAAGCAGCAATATCAGTAAATATTGTCGCCCCAATAGTAACAGTAATCGCTTGATTTCCTACAACACCCAACTGCTGCACAATGGGATAACCTAAGAGAGTATGAGAAGCAAGTAAAGAACCTGTTAAAATTGCACCATTCCAACCCAAACCAAATATTTTGGCGACTAATGTACCAGTAATAAGTGGGAATAAAAATGTGGCAATGCCAAAACCAAGAGAGCGGTTTTGATGTTTTTTAAATTCGATTAAATCAATTTCTAATCCGGCGACAAACATCAGATAAACTTTACCAATATTTGATAATAATTTCATCGTTTCTGTTTCGGGATCGAGTAATTTTAACCCGTCTCCACCTAAAATAATTCCTGCTACTAATAAACCAACTAATCCAGGAAGTCGGAGACGTTCAAATAGAGGTGGGAGAGTGAGAATTACTAATAAAAGAATCGTAAATGTAACAATCGGATTTTGTGAAAGCAACTTTGTTATCCCCTAATAAAAAATATCCTATTACCTCTACTTTATAGTAAAGAGTATGGCGCTATGCGCAAGTCAGAAGTTAGAAGTTAGAAGTTAGAAGTAATCCCTGACGCTCCTTTGAGCATTTATAAATTTCCGCGCCCTATTTGCGTAGTGCTATAAAAATTGAAGAAGGAAGAAGAAAAAACTGGATGAGTATAGTTTAAATCTGTTACTTTGCCGAACTTGAAATTTTTCTAAGTAGGGTATTTTAGGGCAACTCAGAAAATAACTTATGCACAAGAAATAGGACCTTTAAAAGAAGCGATCGCCTTAATTATAGGTTTACTAATTTTTAGTAAGAATAATTCTCTTGTTTGTAGTAGCGCTTTAGCTCCTTAAATATTTATCTTATTGCTCAAGTCCTACTACGAGACTGATAACTGATACCTAATAACTGAAAAAGGGGGGTTGACAAGAAAACTTGACATGGTATTATATTCATAATGGGAAAGGTGCGCTCATATATACTCAAAAAAATTAGGGCAAAAAAACCATATTACCCTAACTTAACAGCAAAATTAAATTACACAGGTGGGAAAAATTTTGAAACAAGGCTAGATAGTATACGAAGAAGTCTGAATATCTGAATAACTGAACTGATAAGTGAAAAAATCATGCAGTCTGGAAAAATCCTGAGAAACCACTACAAAATTATTGACACTCTAGGAAGTGAAGGATTTGGGGATACCTACTTAGCAGAAGACTTAGACTTACCAGGAAAACCGAAATGTGTAGTTAAACATCTATCACCTAAAAGTTCAGACCCAGGAGTTTTGACAATGGCCAAAAAGTTGTTTAAGAGGTGCAATAGTTAGCGAAAAACCTTTACAAATCTTTTTAAACTTGCTAAATAGTATGTAATTAGTTACCTTTAAAGAGGTATGAAAAAATATGTCACCCCGAAGGAAGCAGCGGTCCATTATGGGGTTAACATCAGCACCCTTAGACGATGGGACAAGGAGAAAAAGCTCGATGTTATCAGAACCCCAGGAAACCAACGACGGTTTTGCATCGACGACGAACAGCCCAAAAATAAGCCCGTTGTCTGTTACGCAAGAGTCTCTACTCATCCCCAAAGAGATGACCTCGACCGACAAATTGAATTCTTACGCTCAAAATACCCAAGCGCTGAATTTGTTTCAGAAATTGGAAGCGGACTCAATTTTAAACGGCGAAAGTTCCTCAAAATACTGGAACGAATATGTGCGGGTAATATCTCAGCACAAGGCGATCGCTTACGCCGATAGAGCAGTGCGATTTGGATTCCCACTTATCGAGTGGCTCTGTCAGCAAAATGGGGTCAAACTCATGGTTCAGGGCCAAAGAAACCTATCTCCAGAAGCAGAACTCGTGGAAGATATCCTGTCAATCCTGCATTGCTTTAGTGCAAGGTTATACGGACTCAGAAAATACCAAAAACAAGTCAACAAAGCGATACAAGAAAAAACCTCGCAACCAGACAAAGAAGTTGACACCCAACAGTGTCAGGAAACTCAGGGTGTTTCCATCTGATGAACTACATAAAATCTGGAAGCGTTGGATTAATGCCTACCGCTGGCTCTACAATTGGACAATTGCTCAACTGAGAGATGGCAATAAAGCAAGTGCTTACGATTTGCAAAAGTTAGCCCGCGATGCAGAACGTCCAGACTGAATGTCAGAATATAAAGTCATCTTTTTACCGACTTTTTCTACTTCTGAAATGGTGGTAAAGTCTGGTAGAAAACTCCACAAGAAAACCGCTAGAAATATGTTGACTTGGAGTCATTATAAATTCCAGCAGCATTTAATCGAGATGGCTAATCGTCATCATGTTTTAGTTGTATTGTGCAACGAGTCTTATACCTCAAAAACTTGTCCCGAATGCGGTCATATCCACAACAGTTTAGGTGGAAAAAAACAGTTCCAATGCCCTGAGTGCGGGTATAGCGCTCATCGCGATTGGAACGGCGCTCGTAACATCATGTTGCGAGCATTGCAGGCAACAGCCATCACTTTAACTGGTGATGCCATACAGATTCAAGGTGAACAGCTTTGAGTAGGTTAAATGTTGCACAGAAGCAGATACTCTATACAAACTAGGCAGTGACTCAGACCAAATACCAAGATTATTTGCTCATTTCCAGGAAGGAGCAGAATTTTACCTAGTACCTAGTACAAGAATTCCCTAGAAAGTTCGGAACAAACTCTGGCCAAAAAAAGTTGGCCACGAATGATTTAAGCGATCGCCAAAATGACTCAATGGCCTTACAATATTAAAAAATTTTCTTGGCCACCGAGAAAATTTTTTGTTTGGAGTAGCGATCGCCAGTGCAACCTCAATCCGTAAAAAACCTTAATTCAATAAGTTAACAATTAAAATTAGGTATTTTTGAGTTGTAATACTGTGGGGGAGTATTAGAGACTGCTAATCAAACATTGGATTAAACCAATTTAAAATTAAAATATCAACAAATAAAACACAGATTAAACAAAATCTACAACTTAATCAACTGTGATGACTTGAGTTTTTTTTGTTGTTTAAAACATTGCTATCTTTTGGCAAAACTTTTGTCGCTTTACTGTAGATTCGATCGATAGTTTTTTGATAATAAGTAGTAACTTCCGCTTTGTCAGCATAAAGTGAAAAAATCTCGCTTTATTTATTGGGAGTCGTTCGCCCCTACGCATGACTTTTTATTCAACGCAGCAAAAACAGGTCAGAACTGAATGAGTCATATCCAAATTTTAAATCTTCACTCTTTAACTTCTGTATTTTTTATCTTCATTCCTTAACTGTAGCGATCGCCTGATTGAATAGAATCCTGACAAATTCCGCATTGCCTAAATCCCAAACAACTGTGAGAGAAGTCAGGGCAATCCAAGTCTAGGCACTGATGCAGAGATAATGAATCTAAATCTGCATTCTGTAGAGCTACCAAAAAAATCGGGGAGAAAAGGATTTTCCCCTTGCATCGGCAAAAAATCAATGGTACAGTTATGTTATTGGGCGTCGTTCGCCTATATGCATGACTTTTTATTCAACACAAGAAATAGCCCACAACTGAATAAGTCATTTCAAATTTTTCAATCTTTGCGCTTAAATCCTCATCCTTGACCTGAGCGATCGCTAGAGTGAAAAGTTTTAATTATCAATCTCAGCTTCTAATTTTAAATTTTTCAACTTTGTCATCAATCTCTGACAAAAAGCATCAAAAAAAGCCTAAATTAGCCAACGGAGTTTCAATAGTTTCAGCCTTTCCATGATATAATTAACAAAGAATAATCCAGGGACTTTTATAACCTAATGAAATTTTTCAGCCCAAAACCATGATTATTTCGTTGTTTTTCAAGAAATTATCTAATATTTCTTCAACGAAGATTGACTAATTTTCATCAGTTCCTCTAACAGGGGTGTGAAACTGTTGCCTATTTTCTACCCATAACTAGACATATCTTGCGGATTGTCCATATAATTAGGTGAAGTCTATACAGTAACTAATTATGGACAATCAAGAAGAAATGACGATT
>JAXHSW010000088.1:0-9378 GCA_034190295.1 Cyanobacteriota bacterium
TTGAGTCTCAACAAAAGTATTGATTGATTTTCAGTTGTTTAATTCCCGGATATCAAACAAAAAACTAAGACGTTACAGTTTTCAATCAATTCCACCTAGAGATTTTCCCTCGCTCAGAGTCGGAATTTTTGTCTACTGAATTGTTCAGACTTGGAGTTTTAGCAAAAGTATTGATTAATTTTCAGTAGTCTATTTCTGAACAGTCAAATACAAAACTAAGACGTTGTAGTTTTAAGTCATTTCCACCTCTAGATTTTCCCCTCCCTCAGACTCAGAATTTTGGTCTGGTGATTTTTCAGACTTGGAGTTTTAGCAAAAGTATTGATTAATTTTCAGTAGTCTATTTCTGAACAGTCAAATACAAAACTAAGACGTTGTAGTTTTAAGTCATTTCCACCTCTAGATTTTCCCCCGGTTCAGACTCAGAATTTTGGTCTACTGATTTTTCAGACTTGGAGTTTTAGCAAAAGTATTGATTAATTAATTTTTCACCAAGCGGACAAAATTTTTCTTACCCACCCGTAGAACCTTACCATCAAGGTCTGAAGGAGAGTCAAAAGTCAAATTCTGGTCTGAAATACGGTCGTCATCCAGACGTACAGCTCCCCCGGCAATTTTTTTCCTAGCTTCAGAGCTACTCTTACACAAACCACTAGCACTAACAATATAAAACAACTTCGCTGGGAACTCCACAGTAGCCAAAGAAAATTCTGGTACTGCCTCAGTTTGACTCATATCTCCCTCAAGCACCACTTTCATAGCCGTTTGTTGAGCTGACAAAGCAGTTTCCCTACCGTGGAACTGAGACGCAATATCCAAGGCCAACAACTTTTGTCTGTCGCGAGGATTTTCCGGCAATTCATCCAGAGATAAATCAGTCAATAGTTCAAAATACTGCTCTATCTGGTCATCAGGAATTTTTTCCAACTTAGAATACATAGTCAGAGAGTCTTCCGATAAACCCACATAATTTCCCAGAGACTTAGACATTTTCTGTACCCCATCAGTCCCCAACAAAATCGGCATTAACAGACCAAACTGAGTCTTCTTACCAAAATGCCGTTGTAAATCTCGCCCCACAGCAATATTAAACTTTTGGTCAGTACCCCCCAACTCCACATCAGCATCCACAGCCACAGAATCATAACCTTGCATCAAAGGATAAAGAAACTCATGGATATAGATAGGACTTTCCTGCTGATAACGAAGAGCAAAACCCTCCTTCGCCAACATTTGCCCCACCGTCATTGTTGCCAAAAGTTCCAGAATATTTGCCAAGTCTAATTTAGAAAGCCATTCTGAGTTGTAGCGAATTTCCAACCGCCCTGGCGTGTCAAAATCTAATATAGGCCGGACTTGCTCTAAATAAGTTTTGGCATTTTCCCGCACCTGTTCGGAAGTTAACTGTTTTCGGACTTCAGACTTCCCTGTAGGGTCGCCAATTCTGGCAGTAAAATCTCCTATGATTAATACTGCTGTATGTCCAGCATCCTGAAAAGCTCGGAGTTTACGAACTGGGATACTATGACCTAAATGGATATCTGTTCCTGTGGGGTCAATTCCTAATTTAACTCGCAAAGGACGGTCTGACTTAGCCAATCTTTGCAGTAAGTTTTCATCAGGATTTGCAGAATCTGGTCTATCTGGAAAAATTTCACTGATACCGCGACGCAGCCATGTAAATTGATCGGTCATCATTTAATTTTAATTATATTGATATTGATATAGCTTTAGTTTGGGGGGTTAAATTAAATCTAGAGCAACTATGGTTTAAGTTATCCAGCAATCCTATGTTTAGTCTTTAGTCATCTAAGACGCATTGAGATTTTATATTGTATATTCCCTTTCACAATAAAATTGGACTATATAGTTTAAACGCTGAACAGTTTACAAAGTCAACTGCTTAATGGCATCTAAGTAAAATATTATAGAAAAGTTCAGTAGATGTAAAAATTATTGTGTTTAAGCCTCCTTAATAATTAAGAGTGCTAAAGTAACATAAATTATTTATGAATATAATTCAACCTTATTCTTTCATCTTTTTCCCTATGGGTTTAATATCCCACCGTCACCCCTGGTGTCTACAATTGGTTGGTTCGTAGGTGCAGAGTGACAACTTTTCAGTATCCTATCCATTTTTCCAGTCCTTCAGTCCTTACTTGTTCGTTCTTCAAATATTGAATATACTTTGTAAACTGAATAAATTAAGAAACCCTAGACTTTCGCTACTAGCTGACCAAGTAATTCACTCAAGAGATTATCAGCTATGAGCAGTAGAATTGCAGAATATAAATCAATTAACCTCTCAAAATATATCTAAACACCTAAACAATTACTAAGTAGAACATCTTAAATTTTTGGCGCTATGTATCTATCAAATTGTAAATTAGCTCAAAAGTTTATATTCATTGCTTTTAGGGGTTTTTTGATTTAAAAATGCAACGTCTTTTTTTTAGCCTGCTCTACTTAGCTCTGCTCTAAAAATTGAAATTTAGTTTTGTAAGCTGAATAAATATAAGACACGATCGCCTCTCACTGCTAACTAAGCAAATAATTCCGTCGAGAGGTTACCAGCTATGAACAGTAAAATCCCCTAATATAATCAGTTAATCTCTCAAAATATATGATCTAATACTAAATACGGTTATGAAAAGGTACTTTTCTTATTGCCAAATCCTATGTATAGCAAAGAGTTAAACTTTTTTGAAACCCTATAACTAAAGCGGATTTGGTACAACGCCCAATAGCAAAATTCCCTAATATAATCAGTTAATCTCTCAAAATATATCTAACACCAATTTTAAAAAAGAATGCTACAAAAAGGTAGACCTCGATCGGATATGCTTAAAAATAGCTAGTCTAGTTCATTTTAGATAGTTATTTATATCGTTTTTCCATTTTTTAAAATATTTATCCCTTCTTCCTTCTTCCCTCTTCCTTCTTTCTTACCGAAAATTGTGGTTTAAAGCCTCCCCTTTTAAGGGGATAATAAAGAAAAATTTTCCTTTTATTCAATCCTATCCGTTTTTAGGGAGAGGTAATTATCAATTATCAATTATCCATTATTGAATTCTACCTTATGTAACAAACATTTATCACGCTTGGTATAACACCTAAACAATTATTAGCTCTAAAATTTGAAATCTAGTCAAGGAAATTAAATCAAAGTGTCCACCAACGCCATCCCACAGAAGCAAACTACAAAATCTCAGTCTGAAATTTCACCAGTCTTCGGATTTGTTCAATCTGTCAGTAAGGTAACAGCAGGTACCGTACTAGGTATCACCATGCTCACTAGCTCATTAGTTGCTGGTGGACTGGTAGGTTTAGCAATCAGCTTCCGTAACCTGCCAGACGTTCGGGTACTAAAAAATTACACACCTTCAGAAACAACTCACATATATGATGTCAAGGGTAGACCATTGGCAAGTCTCCACGATGAGGCCAACCGAGAAGTCATACCCCTAAACCAAATTTCTCCAGACTTAAAACGAGCAGTTCTAGCGATCGAAGATAGTAACTTCTACAACCACTACGGAATCTATCCGATCGGAATTATGCGTGCTTTTGTGGCCAACTTAGAACGGGGTAGAACTGTTGAAGGTGGTTCTACTATTACTATGCAGTTGGTGAAAAATTTGTTTCTCTCCCCGACAGCCAAACTCAGTAGGAAAGTAGCTGAAGCAGTTTTGGCAATTAGGATGGAACAAATTCTCGATAAAAACGAAATTTTAGAATTATACCTCAACCAAATTTACTGGGGTCATAATCTTTATGGAGTTGAGACTGCAGCAAAAAGCTATTTTAATAAATCCTCCAAAGATTTAACTTTAGCTGAAGCTGCCTTAATGGCAGGTATGATTCCTGCGCCAGAAGAATATAGTCCATTCATCAATTACCAAAAGTCCAAGCAACGTCAGGCCACAGTTTTAGCAAGACTGCGCGAACTTAATTGGATTACTGCTGAAGAGGAAGCAGAGGCTCTCAAACAACCATTGTTAGTGGGTAAAGTTACCTCTTTTCGCCAGAGTGAACTTCCTTATATTACTGATGCAGTTGTTCAGGAGTTAACAGAAAGGTTTGGTAAAGATGCTGTTCTTAAGGGAGGAATGCGGATACAAACAACCATTGATATGAATTTCCAACGGATGGCTGAAAAAACCGTGACTGAATGGCATGAAATCTTATATTACCGTGGGGTTTATCGGAGTTGGGACAAAGGTCAAATGGCATTAGTAGCAGTTGACCCACGCACCCACTTTGTACGGGCAATGGTTGGTGGGGCAGATTTTAAGAGTAGTCAATATAATCGTGCTGTTCAAGCTCGCAGGCAACCAGGTTCTGCGTTTAAGCCTTTTGTTTATTACACTGCTTTTGCTTCGGGTAGATATTCTCCATATTCAATTGTGTCTGATACTCGAGTTAGTTATCCAGATGGCAATGGTTACTACTCTCCTCGAAATTATGGCGGTGGATATTCTGGCTCTGTTAGTATTCGTAAAGCTTTGGAGTCTTCTCTGAATATACCAGCAGTGAAAATTGGTCAATATGTTGGACTTAATAAGGTAATTGAGATTTGTCGCATTTTGGGGATTAAGAGTCCGATGGAACCTGTTATTTCTTTACCACTTGGTTCGGTTGATTTGACACCTCTGGAAATGGCAGGTGCTTATGCGACTTTTGCTAATAATGGTTGGCATTCTGACACTACTTTTATTGTACAGGTGACAGATACCAGTGGAAATGTTTTGTTGGACAATACTCCTAAACCTAAGTTGGTTTTAAATCAGTGGGCTGTCGCATCACTTAATAGTGTATTGGTGGGGGTAATTGAACGAGGTACTGCTACTAAGGCTAAGATTGGTCGTCAGGCTGCTGGAAAAACTGGTACGACTTCTTCTGAACGGGATGTTTGGTTTGTGGGTTATACACCTCAGTTGGCAACGGCTGTTTGGGTGGGCAATGATGATTATCGGCCCCTGAACTACGGTTCTACTGGCGGGGGTACTGTTGCACCGATCTGGCGTGATTTTATGAACCAAGCCTTGAGTGGCCAGCGTCGCGAATATTTTCCTCCAGCATATAAGTTTGACAGGCCATAGTTAGGGGTTGCCGATTAAAGATCAAAGTCTTTACAGGTAAAGGTTTTAGCCTTTTAAAATACTAATAAAGTACCAGCTTTTAGGTGGCTCAGGCTCAAAAATGAGCGCATTTTGGGCGCATAGTTGGGCAGAAAGTCACTCTTACGATTCTTCTGACTACCTCTTCTATAATTCCCATTCCTCCTGACTTCTGGATTCTGACTTCTGGCTCCTCTCCTGCCCTTACCACTCATACTTTCCATACGCAAACCCTAGTTAGGGTAAAATAAGGAAGAAGGAAGTTGCAAGTTAGGCAAAGCCCTATAATTTATTGAGGATTCATTTTAAAGATATAAAAGAATATTAGTACTTTGTATTTATAGAATAGAAATCTCTAGAAAAGAGGGAACGCCGGATTTGGGAACGGGAAGGAGAAATAATTGATAACTTATGGATAAGAATTATTTGATTTTTTCTTTTTGGAGATGTCTAATAAATAGGTGATTATTATTTTTTTGATTTCCCTGATTTGAATCAAGAGGCTAATATTATGTCCGGTTGAATATTTACAAATTACCGAAAAATTAAGGTATAAAGCCTCTCCATTCATGGAGAAAAAAGAAAAAAAATTCCTTTTAACCCAATCCTCTTCTTTTCAAGGAGAGGTAATTCGCGCATTCTTAATTCTAAATTCTAAATTCTTGAAGAATCAGGTAGGGCGAGATATGAGGAGGGAAAAGGAGAAGAAAGTTTTTTGTTCGCCCTACTATCCGGACATGATATAACGACCTTGTTTAGTTGTTGGTAAATAAAACAAACTAAATTAAACACCAAGATGTTGTTAATGCTCTAAAAAAATGTATCTACTAAGTAGCTTAATGGGAAAATGCACGTCGGAAAATTTTGTATTGATTCCTATCATTAACTGTTTAGGTCGAATAAAACAGAGTTAATAACGAATAGGTATGATTTATAGATTGAAAGCTAATCCCCATAGCTGAAAATCATACCATTATTCGGCAAAAGAAAGAAAACTGTTTATTCCTATAACTTCAAAAAGTAAATAGTTTTTTTCTAAACTGTTTTAAATAATTTGCTTAACATATTAATTATTAATTAAATAACTATTTATATCGATAAAATCAAGACTGTTTTTCTAATTCAGACTTCATTCTTTCTAAAGTAGTGTTCATTTGCTCGAACATTTGTTGAGGACTAATGCCAAATTGATTTAACTGAGTTTTAAGTTGTTCCATAGTCATTTGAGCCATAAAATCTTCTGATAATTCAAAACGCTTCATAAAAATGCGGTAGCGCTCCATAATCGATTCCATCTTTTCAATATAAATCTTTTTACCTTCTCGGTCGAACTTACCATAGTCACTTCCTACCTTAATTAAGGATTGATAATCCTCAAATAATTGTTTAGCTTCCTGTTGAACTACTTCTGAATCAAAAAATCCCATAGCTTTCCTTATTTAAAATCTGAAACTATATTAACTAAATTTTTCAGTTTAGAACTACCCTAATTTAACAATTGTGATATTAATATGACACCTGTTTGTTAGGTAGTCAGCATTCAGCGGTCAGCTATCAGCTATCAGCTTTATTGCCTTTAGTGGACAATTTAAGCTTGTTGTTCTTGTGCTTCAATTCTTTGTTTAAAAGTTACTAGAAGTTAAGAAAATGCTTGCTTGATTCATTAAAAAGCTGAGAGCTAACTGCTAATAACTGTTTGCGTTTGCGTAGCATTCCGTAGGGAAGCATTCCGTAGGAAATGCTTACGTTAGGTAAATCTATTACTTATAGTACTATAACATTAATTTTGTCTCGACCATTGAAAAAAAATGGTGTGGAAATACCCCAATCTTGGTTCGTCAACCCGAAATTTTATTATCGCATTTATATAGAGTTTACATTTAAGTTATGAAAAACCTTTTGAGAAAAAGTAAATAGGCAATAGAGAATTAGGTATAGAGATATTTTTTCCACCACAAAAAATAGTTTTATTCATAGATATTTTATTAAATCTTGCGATAATTACCGAAAAATTGGGTTTAAAGCCTCTTTTAAAGGAGAAAAGTGGTTGTTAGCGTAGCTTCCCGTAGGGTGGGATGGCGTTTTGCTCCGCAACTTATGAAGCGTTTGCACCCTTCATTCGGTAAGGGAAAGCTGCTATGTCACTCTTCGGGTCTTCTCCCCATATCCAATCAACCAAGAGAAAAGAAAAATTTTTCCTTTTAGTCAATTCTCTTCTTGAAAAGAAAACGTAATTAGGGTTTACTGAAAAAGTATTTTTTAAGGAGTAGGGGAGTGGGGGAGTAGAGAGTAGTTAGGAGGAAGGGAGAAGAGAATTTAATTAGGAGGTAGTGGGATATATTTGTTCCTTGATTTTTATGCAAAAGATTCTGGGTTTTATGCTAACTTTTTGAGGGTATTGGGCGTAATATTTGGCACTTTTTTCAACAATAAAAAAGGCTTTAACCTTTATCCGTTAGTGCTTTGAGATTAGAACGGTAAACCCCAATTATTAATTGTTAATTATTAATTGTTAATTATTAATTGTTGAAGTAGCTTCTCTTTCTAACAATAGAGTGACAGGACCATCATTATCAATTTCAACTTCCATCATTGCTCCAAATATACCAGTTTCTACCTTTAAGCAACTTAATTTTAATCTGTCTACAAATAACTGGTAAAGTTGTTTAGCAACTTCAGGAGATGCTGCACTATCAAAAGATGGACGACGACCTTTACGACAGTCTCCATAAAGAGTAAATTGACTAATTATTAACAATTCACCGTTTATATCTTTTACTGATTTTTCCCAACGATTATTATTACTATCTGGGTCAGGAAATACACGAATATCTAAACATTTACGCACCATCCAATCTATTTCTATTTCTGTATCAGTAGTCGCAATACCTACAAGTAAATTTAATCCTTTGCCAATTTTACCGACAATTTCTCCATTTACTTTTACTTGAGAAAATTTCACTCTTTGGATAACAACTCGCATAACAAAAAAAGTTAAAGGTTAAAAATAATTTGCAAGCATTCAGCCGTCAGTCATCAGCTATCAGCTATTGTTTTTGGTTTTAGAAACAGTTTATTAATTGATGCAAAATTAGAGCTTACTACACTCATCTGAGTATTATTGCTGATAGCTGTTTGCGCAGCATTCCGCAGGAAATGCTTACAATAATTTTTTCTTTTGGAAAAGAAGAAACTAGGGAACAATAATAAATCTAAATTAGTATTTGGAAGGAAATAGGGAGTAGGGAGTAGGGAGTAGGGAGTAGGGAATATTTACTGTTTTCTACTCCTTTCACTACCCTTGTTTAATACACAACAATTCACCTGTGCTGCGTCAATTATGATCGGGTGAAATCTTGAATCATAATTGCCTCAATTCTCAATTCTATTCTTCAGTTAGATTTAGAAAACAAAGAAATTTCCTCATTATTAAAAATTAAATTATTTCCTCATTTCTAATTTTTAACTTTAGCTTTTCACCTCACTATAATAATTAGACATCTCCTCCATCCATAGGGAAGAGGGAACGGGTAATATCATGTTCGGTTAAATACTTATAAATAAACTACTCAGAATTTCCTTCGGAATGCTCCGCAAACAGGAGGGAAGAAAGAAGAAGAGAAGGAGAAAGTTTTTTTATAACTGATTATCCGAACATGATATAACAGAGAGAAATAATTGATAATTTATGGATAATAATTGATTTTATTTGGGATTTTTGGAGATGTCTATTTTCCTAGGCAGAATCAATGTGCAGCACTTCCTATCCTAGAAAAAGAAGAGAGAAAGTATTTTTGGCTTGTAGGAATTTTAAGTCAAATTTATTACCTTCTTCCTTCTTCCTTCTTCCTTCTTTCTAACTTTTTAAGCAATAACACAGTCTTCTAATTGCGATCGCAACTCATCATGGTCTAAATTTTGACCAATCAAAACTAACTGATTTTTTGGAGTACCTTTCCACTCATCATCATTAATAGTAAACCGCTTACCACTCAAATGAAAAATATGTCGTAGAGGACTTTCTTCAAACCACAAAATTCCCTTTGCTCGGAAAATATTTGCAGGTAATTGATTATCCAAAAAATCTTGGAATTTCTTAATAGAAAGAGGTCGATCGCTTTGAAAAGAAATAGAAGTAAAATCATCCTTTTCTAAGTGGTTGGAATGATGATTGTCGTGGTCTGGGAATTAATGTGCAGTACTTCACTCCCCAAAAAAAGAAAAAAGAAGATATTTTTGGCTTGTAGGAATTTTAAGT
>JAXHSW010000088.1:9478-25904 GCA_034190295.1 Cyanobacteriota bacterium
AAAATCATCCTTTTCTAAGTGGTTGGAATGATGATTGTCGTGGTCTGGGAATTAATGTGCAGTACTTCACTCCCCAAAAAAAGAAAAAAGAAGATATTTTTGGCTTGTAGGAATTTTAAGTCAAATTTATTACCTTCTTCCTTCTTCCTTCTTCCTTCTTTCTAACTTTTTAAGCAATAACACAATCTTCTAATTGCGATCGCAACTCATCATGGTCTAAATTTTGACCAATCAAAACCAACTGATTTTTTGGAGTACCTTTCCACTCATCATCATTAATAGTAAACCGCTTACCACTCAAATGAAAAATATGTCGTAGAGGACTTTCTTCAAACCACAAAATTCCCTTTGCTCGGAAAATATTTGCAGGTAATTGATTATCCAAAAAATCTTGGAATTTCTTAATAGAAAGAGGCTTATCGGTTTGAAAAGAAATAGAAGTAAAACCATCATTTTCTAAGTGGTTGGAATGATGATGGTCGTGGTCATGGTCGTGGTCGTGATGATGATGTTCATGGTCATGGTCATGGTCGTGGTCATGGCTATGAGCTTCTTCTTTTACCTCAAAATACTTCTCCGACTCAAACAAACCCACACTGAGAATTAACGGCAAAGCTACTTTTGATTGGCTAGTCCTCATAATTCTCGCATCTTTTTTAACATCTCTAATTTTCACTTCTAATAAGTCTAAATCTGTCTCATCAACTAAGTCAGTTTTATTTAACAAAATCATATCACCATAAACAATTTGACTATATGCTGCCTGACTATTAAACAAATCAAGACTGTAGTTAGCAGCATCGACCAAAGTAATAATTGAATCTAGGCGAGTCATATCTCGTAACTCAGTACCCAAAAAAGTTAAAGCTACTGGTAATGGGTCTGCTAAACCAGTAGTTTCTACAACCATATAATCAATTTTGTCTGGTCTTTCTAAAACTTTATAAACAGCATTAACTAAATCTTCATTAATAGTGCAGCAAACACAACCATTACTAAGTTCTACCATTGTGTCATCTCCATTGGTAGAAACAATTAATTCATTATCAATACCAATTTCTCCAAATTCATTTACTAAAACGGCAGTTTTTACACCTTGTTGATTTTCCAATATATGGTTAAGCAAAGTAGTTTTACCACTACCAAGAAAACCTGTAATTACTGTCACTGGTAAACCAGATTTTGGCATATCCATATTTGAGGTATCTAATTTAGTTGTTGTTGATTGCATAATTGTCCTGTTAAGTTGCTTTAATGTTTATTTTTGAGCAGAAGTACAATTATTATAGTATCAATTTTCATACTCTAAAATGGAGGGTATCTTTAACGAAGTCAGCAAGTCTGCAAGTCAGAAGTCAGCAAGTGTACCCACCCCTAACCCCGACCGTGGAGGGGAAGTAGGGGATGCGTGAGCAACTATCCAAAAATATTGCGCCTTAAAAGGCGGGGTTTTAGACCCTTATGATTTTGATAAGAAAGAAAAAATTAAATAAAAGTTATCAGTTCAAACATTTGCAACTTGATTAACGACGAGTTTCTATTAGTGAAGATTTATCCTAGCGACTAAAATTGTCATCCTGCGAAGCTCCAGGAAAAATCCCAGGATTTAAGCAACTGAGATTGTCAAAGCCAAAAAAATGTGATATGGTTGAGTTATTGAGGTGAACTCGCCCCTACCCATGACTTTTTATTCAACGCAAGAAAAGTTGTGGAGCGAGCAAATACTGAGAAATAGGAAATGCAGTGTATCTTTAACGAAGTCAGCAAGTCTGCAAGTCAGAAGTCAGCAAGTGTACCCACCCCTAACCCCGACCGTGGAGGGGAAGTAGGGGATTTAAGCCCCGCTCCAAAAATATTGCACCTTAAAAGGCGGGGTTTTAGACCCTTATGATTTTGATAAGAAAGAAAAAATTAAATAAAAGTTATCAGCTCAAACATTTGCAACTTGATTAACGACGAGTTTCTATTAGCAAAGATTTATCCTAGCGACTAAAATTGTCATCCTGCGAAGCTCCAGGAAAAATCCCAGGATTTAAGTAACTGAGATTGTCAAAGCCAAAAAAATGTGATATGGTTGAGTTATTGAGGTGAACTCGCCCCTACCTATGACTTTTTATTCAACGCAAAAAAGTTGTGGAGCGAGCAAATACTGAGAAATAGGAAATGCAGTGTATCTTTAACGAAGTCAGCAAGTGTACCCACCCCTAGCCCCTCCCAGGAGGGGAAGTAGGGGATTTAAGCCCCGCTCCAAAAATATTGCACCTTAAAAGGCGGGGTTTTAGACCCTTATGATTTTGATAAGAAAGAAAAAATTAAATAAAAGTTATCAGCTCAAACATTTGCAACTTGATTAACGACGAGTTTCTATTAGCGAAGATTTATCCTAACGACTAAAATTGTCATCCTGCGAAGCTCCAGAAAAAATACCAGGATTTAAGTAACTGAGATTGTCAAAGCCAAAAAAATGTGATATGGTTGAGTTATTGAGGTGAACTCGCCCCTACGCATGACTTTTTATTCAACGCAAAAAAGTTGTGGAGCGAGCAAATACTGAGAAATAGGAAATGCAGTGTATCTACAAGAAAGAAAAAATTAAACATAAAGTTGTCAGCTCAAACATTTGCAACTTGATTAACGACGAGTTTCTATTAGCAAAGATTTATCCTAACGACTAAAATTGTCATCCTGCGAAGCTCCAGAAAAAATACCAGGATTTAAGTAACTGAGATTGTCAAAGCCAAAAAAATGTGATATGGTTGAGTTATTGAGATTAACTCGCCCCTACGCATGACTTTTTATTCAACGCAAGAAAAGTTGTGGAGCGAGCAAATACTGAGAAATAGGAGTCAGGTTTCGGATTAAGTTAGGCCGAAAGGGAGAGAATTGGTAGGGTTCCTAGAAATAAGGACGCACTCAAGAAAAAGATGAGAGAAAACTTCCCCATTTCCATTTCCCTATCCTCTATCTCTCAAAAACTAACCCGCAACAGAAATAAAGGCAGGATAAATTAACAAAAAATCTCTAAATTAATATTGCCGATGTAAATACTAAAGAATAATTGGCTCAAAAGTCGGTCTACCAAAATTTACAGACGGAATAAGTACATCTAATAATCGATCCACAACTTGCTTCCAAGTAAAATGCTGAAGTACCCAATTCGGTCCAGTTTGACGAGCTTGTTCTAATAATAAATGTTTTTCAATAACTGTTTGCATTAACTCAATCAAATGCTCTTGTTCTGGTACTACATACCAGAGAGTATCTCCATCCCTTATATAATTATTTTGGAGTTTACTATCAATTTTTAAAGCAAAGTCCGAGTTAGTAAAATCATCTGTCGGGCCACCTTTTGTACAAATTACAGGCAAACCACAAGCTGTTGCTTCCAATACTGGCAAATTAAAACCTTCAGCTAAATAGGGAGAAACATAAGCATCAGCAACTTGATAAAGTTGAGCTAGTTGAAAAAATGAAAGAGTTTCGCCAATATAGATAATTCTAGACTTCACTTTTTCCATCTGTGCATCAGTAAGTGCAACTTTGCTAGCTTTGAGAATAGAATCTTGAGAAGGAAAAATAGCATCCCTACCTTTAAGGATAAGTTTAGTATCTGGATACCGCTCAACAATAGTGGCAAATGCTTTGAGTAAGCGTCCCACTCCTTGACTACTATTGCACATCACCCCAATATTGAGAAATACAAAATAGTTATTAATGCCCAACTTTTGGCGTAGGATAGTTCTCTGAGAAGTTGGTAAAGGATGATAAATATTAGGGTTTACACCAAGAGGGACAACAGCGACACGACTTTCTTGAGCACCACTGCGAATAAACCCATCTTTTGACCAATGGGAGGGGGTAATAATAATTGCATTTCCTTGAGCATGAGCTTCTGCAAAAGAGTTTACACCCATTCCTTTAACAATGGACTTACTAACAATACCCCATTCAGTGCAGGCAAAAACTGCTGTTCGTTTGCTGGTGGAGAAACTGAGATTAAAAGGAGCATATATCCGTAGTGTGGCATCAGCAGTTGTTTGAGGAGATGGTTTGGGGATGTTGCGTAATGCTGTTTCTATATCAGGAGGAAATAAACCTGTGACTGGTTGCCAACTTTTGCTAATGTAAGGCATATCCTGATGATATATTTGTAGATGCTTTCGCTTCAGCATTTCTAGTAGTTGAAATTGATTGGCGATCGCATAAGAATGGGGTAAAAAACGCCAACCTTCGATAATAATACGCAATGGGTTAATGCTCCTAGACATTTTAATTTGGCGTTGGTGAAGTGCGTGTATGATATTAATCTTAGTTATTTAGGAGTCTACCCACCCGCAGGCTCCGACCGTGGAGGGGAAAGACCTCCTCAGGAGTCTACCCACCCGCGGGCCTCGACCGTGGAGAACCCACCCGCGGGCCCCTCCCTGGAGGGGAAGAAAGAAGAAGAAGGAGTAGTAGAAGGAGAAAGTTTTTTGTTCGCGCTCTTATCTGGACATGATATCATACCTATTTTCACCAACCTCTTTAATTTTTATACCAATTTCATAAAATATTGCTACAGTCACGACACAGGGAACGGGGAACACTGGTTCTAGTTCCGCTACACGGAAGTTAAAAGTCATGCATTTAAAAGTTAAAAGTCAATCATTTTTGATTTGTAATTGTTCGCGCGATTTTGTAACTGGTCAATTATTTCCGCCATCCTAGAAATAGGGAAAGAAAAACATAATAAAAAAAAAGGTTGAATCTTTAGAATTTATGTAATTTAGATTTTTTTATTGTAGGAATAAATCACAAAAATATAGATGTAACTACCTTTGGGTAAATTTGGTATTAGCAGTCATAGTTTATATTTTTACCGATAATTGTGGTCTAAAGTCTCCCTTTTTAAGGGGATAAAAAAAACCTTTTAAGGGGATAAAAAAAAAGAGAATATTCCTGATGTCAAGACTCCTCCGAAGCAGAGGTACTGATAACTGATAACTGAAATGACAGCATTGTGTCTCTATTCAATACAAAAAGTGATACAATCGTAATTATACTGTTATTATTTTTTTTGACAAAGAGTTACTATTACTTTAAGAAAAATGTTAACATAATTAATAATACAATAAAAAATTAATTTGAGTTATTAATTATTTGATAGCATTTCTCAAGTTACTGAGGTACAGTTGTTTTTCTTCTGTTTTATTCCCTACTTCCTACTTCCTATTCCCTAAAGCAAAGTAATTTTGTACCTCACACTTCTTGGGAATTGCGATATAAGTACTAAGTAGTAGACCGAAAAATTATCAAAATCATAAGGGTCTAAAACCCCGCCTTTTAAGGTGCAATATTTTTGGAGCGGGGCTTAAATCCCCTACTTCCCCTCCACGGTCGGGGTTAGGGGTGGGTACACTTGCTGACTTCTGACTTGCAGACTTGCTGACTTCGTTAAATCGGCTGGGTGAAAGTAGTAATAAATTATCTGAGATTTACTTTGATTTTGTCATAAAGAAATCTAGTTATATTTTTCAATAATTGATAATTAATAATTGATAATTACCTCTTCCTTTTAGGGAGAGGATTGAATAAAAGGAAAATTTTTTCTTGCTTCTCCACAGCGAGTGAGAGGCTTTAAACCTTAATTATTCGGTAAAAAAATATTTAGACTATCAAAAATATTACAGATTTTTTGAGAATAATTGAGTACAGTTTAATCTCGATCGATATTCCTTATTACCAAAAAATTATGGTCTAAATCCTCCCCCTTTTTATTATCCCTTATCAGGAACTCCTGAAAACCTTGTGCGGAGCAGGGGATAAGGGAGCAGGGGATAAGGGAGAAAGAATCATAGTAGATAAGAAAAACTACTTAAGTTATCAAAAAAAAATGTACTTTTTAACACACTTTATCTCTGGCAAAAACCTTTTAAATACTTGTACATAACTTGTCTATTTTTTCAATTTTTATGTAAAAAAAATGTCGATAAAGAATAGCCCTTTTAAGGGGATAAAAAAAGAGAATATTTCAGATTTCAAGTCTCCTTATTGCAGAGGTACTAATAACTGATAACTGATAACTGAAATAACCTATGGGCAATACTCATAAAATTTTGTACTGAGTTGAGTAGAAAACTGCTGTAATTTAAACTAATAAAAAAAAATCAAGGAGCTTCCATGAATCAAAAAAAAGAACACACAATTATGGTAGTAGATAATGAATATCGAAATGCCCATTTAATGTTAGATTTGTTAAAACTTTCTGGTTTTAATGTCATCGTAGTAGAGGATGGAGAAACTGCCATTGAGAAAGTAAAAAATGTATTACCAGATTTGATTTTGCTAGATATAATCATGCCAGGAATAGATGGTTTTGAAGTTTGTAGTTACTTGCAAGCTTCAGAAAGTACTAAAAATATTCCTGTGATTTTTATGACTTCAGTTTCTGAATCTACTCAAAAAATCAAAGGTTTAAATTTAGGAGCTGTAGACTATATTGTTAAACCGTTTAAACCAGAAGAACTTTTATCTAGAATAAATATACATATACGCTTACAAAAAGAGATAAAAGAACGGAAGACAGCAGAAATAGCATTGCAAAAATCTGCATCCGAACTAGAAAATAAAGTACAGGAAAGAACTGCGGAACTTTCTCAATCTTTAGCAGAACTTCAAGAAGCTCAATTGCAACTAATTAAAAGTGAAAAAATGTCTAATATAGGAGCATTAGTTGCTGGTATAGCCCATGAATTTAATAATCCAGTTAGTATAGTTGTCGGTAATGTTAATTTTGCAGAAACATATCTTGCAGCAATTATTAATCACATTAAATTATATCAAAAACAATTTCCTGACCCTGGTCTAATAATTGAAAAAAACGCAGAAGAAATGGATATAGATTTTCTGATAGAAGAGCTACCAAAAATATTATTTTCCATAAAAAAAGCAAGCGATCGCATCAGCGAAATTAGCGTATCATTGCGAAGTTTTGCTAGAGCAGATAGTACCTCAAAAGTAGCTTTTGATATTAATGAGGGCATAGATAATGCTCTGACAATTTTACAGCATCGACTAAAAGCTAATCATCAACGTCCTGGAATTGAAGTTATCAAAAATTATGGAAATTTACCTCAGATTAATTGTTATCCAAATACCTTAAATCAAGTTTTTATGAATTTGTTAGTCAATGCAATTGATTCTTTAGAAGAATATAACTATAAAAGATTTAAAACTTATCAAGAAATTCTGCAAAATCCAAATCGGATTACTATTACTACTTCAATTATTGAATCTTATGGAGTAGAAATTAGGATAACTAACAATGGACTGGGAATGTTGGAAAACCTAAAAGATAAACTATATGAAGCTTTTGAAAATGCTAAGACTAACAGTAAAACGAGCAACTTAGGATTGTCTATGAGTCACTTAATTATAGTCAATAAGCATGGGGGAGAATTGGAATGTAATTCTCTTACTGAAAAAGGAACAGAATTTGTGATTAAACTACCAAGTGAAAAAAGATAAAAAATATCTAAATAATTTGATAAATTTTACTCTAAATATATAAATATATTGATAACGCTCTCTATCATCGTCAGCATTTCCTGTAGAATGCTTACCGAATAATTAAGGTTTAAAGCCTCTCCTTGAAAAGAAGAGGTAATAATTAATTATTAATTATTAATTATTAATTATTAATTGTTGAACTATGATATACTTTCGACTGATACCAGTAGACTGCTAAAAGATTGTTTTTAATTTCTTTTATAGTTTATTATCGAAGGGAAGAAATAGGCATATTTGATTGTATAACTAAGCATTGAGCTAGGGTGTATCTCATAGCAAAAATACTTTTTTCCTATATATTCCCTGTTTCCTGTTGCCTAAAAGCGATAAAAATTTGGCTTTATTCATGCATTGAGATACACCCTTCAGCTATCAGCTTTTAAACGTAATAACTTACTAATACCAAATAGAAATGAAGCTGCGCAGAATGATATTTCAAACATAATTGACCGCAGGTAAGCTTAGATAGAGATAGATAGATTTAATGAATTTCATCATTCTATGCAACCTCATATCAAACTGGTATAAAGTTATCCGATCGCCTTTTTCTTTTGGTGCGGAATGCGGAAGCAAACATATTTCACTCCTTGGAGACTAATTCCTCCTTCGGTGCGATAATGAGCTAATAACTCATAGCTGAATGCGAGCACATCCCGCAGAGAAGCGCTGATAGCTGACCGCTGTTTGCTTCGCGGTGACAAACGGAAATGCTTACTTGTATAATATTTATATTTTAATTATCTAGAGGTATTTTATCCTTAATAAAAAACAATTTTATTCTAGTAATCTAGACATATTTGATGTTAAACTTAAATGCTTAGTTACCGAAAAATTGTGGTTTAAAGCCTCCTCTTTTAAGAGGATAAAAAGCGGTCGCCCTTCGGAGCTTCCCGTAGGGTGGGATGGATGGGTTGTAAGCATTTCCTGCGGACTGCTGCGCAAACAGCTATGAGTTATTAGCTATCAGCAACAAGACTCTCTCTTATGGGACAGTGTTTAAATTAACAACTAACTTTAAAGGGCAAGGGAGCTAACTTTTGTAGTAAGACAATTAAATATTGCTTTGATCATAAATAATAAAGCTTTTATCATAAATTAAAAAGCTTTGATCATAAATAATAAAGCTTTTATCATAAATTAAAAGCAATAGCTGATGGCTGACTGCTGAATGCTTACGATGGGTTTCCTAACCATATCCAATCGACCAAGAGAAGAAAAATTTTCATGATTAGTCAATCCTATCCGTTTTAAAGGAGAGGTAATTCGCGCATTCTTAATTCTTAATTCTTGAAATTACTTATACATTACTGAACTTCAAAAAATTAAAGATGTATGATTTAACTCAATTTAGTCTCAGAGATATGTCTGAATGTGGGCTAATTTTACGCCAATTAGGAAAAGATGCTCATACAACAGAAGAGGTAAGCAATCGGATTATTAAGTATCTTTATGAAAATCTAATTAGTAAAGATATGAAAGAAAAATCCTGTGTATTAATCCGTATGTTTCAGACTATTTCATATAAAAAACTCAGCTGCGAACTACAAGAATATGCTTCTACATTATTAAACAATCAATCAGTCACTCCTGATTTAAAATGCTTAACCTTGCTGAGTACTGCAGGAGAAAAACCAGAATGGAATTTACGACAAAAATCTTCTGGACACAAAGCAATTCCTTTAGCAAATAAAGCAGCGATCGCTAAAATTCCTATGATATCAAGGCTAATTCAACAATTAGGATTAGAACCTAGTCAAGTGGTAGAAACAGACCTAAATTTATTAGCTGATTTAGAGCAAAAAATGTACAACGTATTTTATGTAGCTGATGCTTTAGGTAGTCCTTATATTCCAGCACAAAAATCATTTGTAATTCCTTTTAATATTAAATCTATAATAGGATTTGGAGGTTTATTACCTTCAGGAAATATGTTTGTAGTTTTAATGTTTTTAAAGGTAAAAGTACCAAGAGAGACTATTGATTTATTAAAACCATTAGCACTAAGTGTTAAAATGGCGCTTTTGCCCTTTAACCAAGATAAAATTTTCTCATCTAGCCAAGGTAAAGATCGAACAATCAGTCAGAGCGAACTAAAAGATAAAGATAAAATTATTGAACAGCTTCAATCAGAAAATGCCACATTAAATCACTTATTAGATGTATCAGAAAAATCCACATTAATTCAATCTGACCGTTTAGAAAAAGCAATTGCCGAACAGCAAAAAACCTTAGAAGAACTACAGACAACCCATGCTCAATTACTACACACAGAAAAAATGTCTAGCTTAGGACAAATGGTAGCTGGTGTAGCTCATGAAATTAACAATCCAATTAACTATATTCGTGGAAATATTACTCCAGCTCAAGAATATATTCAAGACATATTAGAATTGCTAGATATGTATCAGCAGGAATTTCCTCATCCTACACAAAAAATTAAAATAAAAATAGCAGAAATTGACCTTGATTTTATGAAGAAAGACCTTAATGAAATTATTAGGTCTATGGAGATAGGTACAGAAAGAATTTATGAAATAATCAAGTCAATGCGTAACTTTTCTCGGTTTGAAAAAGCCGAATTTAAACAAATTGATGTTCATGAAGCAATAAACAGTACATTGATGCTTTTAGATAACCGGATTAAAGCAACAACTTCTTCCCCAGAAATTAGAGTTATCAAAGAATATCAAGAATTACCATTAGTGGATTTTTATGCTGGTCAACTTCATCAGGTATTGATGAATATTTTGAGTAATGCTATTGATGCGTTAGATGAATATAATGAACAGCGCACACCAGAAGAAGTTAGGAAAAATCCGAGTAAAATAAAAGTTGGTACTAAAATTTTAAATAAAAAGTGGGTAGTAATTTCGATTGCAGATAATGGTTTAGGTATGCCTGAAGAAGTGAGCAAAAAATTATTTGATTCTTTCTTTACAACTAAATCTTCAGGAAAAGGAACTGGACTAGGGTTATCTATTAGTTATCAAATTATTGTGGAAAAACATGGCGGAAAATTATTGTGTTATTCTCAACCAGGAAAGGGAGCAGAGTTTATAATTCAGATTCCTATTAGGCAGAAAATTAATCAAGTAGTATCTTCAAAAATTAATAATTAATAGTTAACAATTACCTCTCCTTGAAAAGAAGAGGATTGACGTAAGCATTTCCTGCGGACTGCTGCGCAAACAGCTATTAGCTGTCAGCTAGAGCGCAATAAAATCATAAGTTTAAGGATAGGTTTTAAGTGAATATAGACTTTAGAGTTGACTTTTATAGTAAAATTTTTATAGCTCAATTAATAAAGCTTTTAGTGAGTGATAAAAGCAATAGCTGACCGCTGAATGCTGACTGCTGAATGCTTACAAAGAGAGGCTTTAAATCTTAATTATTCGGTAAATTAACTAAATTAACTAAATTAACTAAATATTCGAGCATTGAAATTAAATTATTTATTGATAATTATTCAACCGGACATGATATTCTATATATAGACTTTGAACTCAGAGTCATTTCAGTTATCAGTTATCAGTTATCAATTATCAGTACCTCCGACTAAAGCCTGAGAAAATGAAAATACGCTCATTGAATATTTTTTCATCCCCTTAAAAGGGTCGGCGCATACCCTCATTTTTTGCTAAAAAAAAAATAATTTGAAAGCTAAATTTTCAAGCATTGCTAGAGATGAAAAATCAAACAACCACAAATAAAAAAGTTCAAAAAGTTAGGCGAGATTATAACTCCTGGGTAGCAACAGAAACATTAGAAGACTACGCCTTACGTTTTGCTCCTAAATCTTTTAGGAAGTGGTCAGAATTTCTAGTAGCAAATACTGCTCTTGGCGGAACTTCTTTTTTAGCTTCAGAAGCTATTGGTGGTTCAATTGCTATTAACTATGGTTTTGTTAATTCTTTCTGGGCAATTTTAACCGTAGGAATAATAATTTTTCTGACTAGCTTACCTATATGCTATTACGCATCTAAATATAATATTGATATGGATTTGCTGACCAGAGGAGCAGGTTTTGGTTATATTGGTTCCACAATTACTTCTTTAATTTATGCCTCTTTTACCTTTATATTTTTTGCCCTAGAAGCAGCAATTATGGCTCAAGCTTTGGAGCTATATTTTCACCTACCTTTATACCTAGGCTATTTAGTCTGTTCCCTAATAATTATTCCCCTGGTATTTTTTGGGGTAACTGTAATTAATCAACTGCAAATTTGGACTCAACCAATCTGGTTAAGTTTAATCATATCTCCCTATATTTTTATTCTTTATAAAGAGCCAAATGCTTTATCAAATTGGTTAAATTTTGCAGGTAGATCGGTCAGTGGTGCAGAATTTAATCCCCTATTATTTGGAGCAGCAGCAACAATTTCTTTTTCTTTAATACCTCAAATTGGCGAACAGGTAGATTATCTCCGCTTTCTGCCAGATAAACAAAAAAATAATCAGATTAAATGGTGGTTAGCGATGATTTTAGCCGGACCTGGTTGGATAATTATTGGTGTTGGCAAACAATTAGGAGGTGCATTTTTAGCTTCTATTGCTGTTAGTCATGGAGTTAGTTTTGCTAAAGCTACTCAGCCAATACAAATGTATTTAATAGGATTTAGCGATATATTTGATGACCCAAAAATTGTCTTAACAATAGGAACCTTATTTGTAATTATTTCTCAGATAAAAATCAACGTTACTAATGCTTATGCAGGTTCTTTAGCTTGGTCAAACTTCTTTTCTCGATTAACTCATAATCATCCTGGTCGTGTTGTTTGGCTAATTTTTAATGTAGCGATCGCTCTAGTTTTAATGGAGTTAAATGTATTTGCTACTTTAGAAGCAGTATTAGGATTATATTCTAATGTAGCGATCGCTTGGATAGGGGCATTAGTTGCCGATCTTGTAATTAATAAACCGTTAAGAATTAGTCCTTCTTACATTGAATTTAAACGAGCTTATCTACATAATATTAATCCTGTTGGTTTTGGCTCAATGTTAATTGCTTCGGCAGTATCAATGACTGCTTTTTTAGGAGTCTTTGGCTCTGTTGCTCAAGCTTATTGTAGTTTTATAGCCTTAGTTTTAGCATTTATTCTCGCTCCGATAATTGCCATTATTACCAAAGGTAAATACTATATTGCCAGAGAAAATAAATATATAAAAATCAATCTTTCTGAAACACTCGAATGCTGTATTTGTAATCAAAAGTATGAACAAGAAGACATGGCATATTGTCCTGTTTATCAAGGTTCGATTTGTTCTTTATGTTGTAGCTTAGATTCCCATTGTCACGACCGCTGCAAAAAAACTACCACAGCATTAACTCCGATAACTGAAAAACCGTTACTTACCATTACTCGGAAAATTATCTCTACTAAAATTTCCCCACAATTAGGATTAAGAGTGGTTAAATTTTTAGGTATTTTCCTATTTATTTCTGGGTTAGTAGGATTAATATTTGGAATCATTTATTATCTCGATATATCTCAATATTTAGAGAATAATCCGCAGTCACTGTTAATCACCCTAGTAAAATTATATTTGCCTCTGCTGTTATTAATAGGTATAGGAAGTTGGTGGTTAGTATTGACTGAAGAAAGTCGAGATTTAGCCTTAGAAGAACTGAACTCTCAAAATTTACAACTCGAACAAGAAATTCAACAGCGCCAAGAAGTAGAAAATTCTCTGCGAAAGTCGAAAACTAAATTAAAAGAACAAACTCAACAACTTCTACAAACTTTGGAAGAATTAAAACAAAAAGAAGCTCAGTTAATTCAAACAGAAAAAATGTCTAGTTTGGGGCAATTAGTGGGAGGGGTTGCCCATGAAATTAATAATCCCGTGAATTTTATTTATGGCAATCTAGACTTTACATCTGAATATACTAAAAAATTACTAACCTTAGTAGAACTCTATCAACAATATTATCCAGAACCAAAAGCAGAAATTGAAGAATATATTGAGGAGATTGATTTAGAATTCTTGAAAGAAGATTTATTTAAAATAATTTCATCAATGACAGTAGGAGCAACTCGAATTCGTCAAATAGTTCAATCTTTACGCAACTTTTCCCGCCTTGATGAATCAGAATTAAAAACAGTCGATATTCACGAAGGTATTGATAGTACTTTATTAATTCTCAACAGTCGATTAAGACTTCAATTTAATCATTCTGCCATTGAAGTTATTAAAAATTATGGTCAAATTCCTTTAATAGATTGCTATCCTGGTCAACTTAATCAAGCATTAATTAATATTATTAATAATTCCATTGACTCCATAAATGAATACAATCAAAAGCAAATTGATTTAAAGGCTCAAGATTACTCTGGCATCATTCAAATTCGTACTAAAGTTTTAGAGGATAATTGGGTAGAAATTTCTATTGCAGATAATGGTATTGGTATTAAACCGGAGATACTAAATAAATTATTCGATCCATTTTTTACGACTAAACCAGTAGGTCGAGGAACAGGTTTAGGACTATCTGTTAGTTATCAGATTATTGTTGAAAAACATCAGGGTAAACTCTCCTGTATTTCCACACCAAATAATGGTGTAGAATTTATCATTCAGATTCCGATTAGACAGTAATTTAGTAATTAATAATTGGTGGTGGGGAGTAGGGTCGTAGGGTCGTAGGGGCGAATGGCATTGGCTAACGCCAAGCTCCGCTAACGCCCGGAGTAGGGTCGTAGGGGATAATAAAGAAAAAATTTCATTATTAGTCAATCAAGAACGGTTTTAACCAGAGGTAATTATCAATTATCCATTATCAATTAATGAATATTCCCTATTCAAGTAGCGCTATAAAATTGAAATTTTGATACAGCAGATTCCACTTTAGTGAGGTATATTCATCACGAGCAAGATGCCTACACTACAAAAATTTAATTGTTAATCTTTGTACTTCTTATACTTGGAATATGCCGTATCTCTCCAATAATCAGAAGTGACAAAAATATTACTCAGGACTTACGCAAAATACGAAATTATACGCCACCTGTAGAGGTAAATTGCATTCCTACTCACTAGATATGCTGCCTCTGCGTAAGTCCTGTTACTGTTATTTAAAGTTTTTAATTCCTCAATCTACCATGCAAAAACTTAAAAATAAAAATGTTAAGCATTCCGCTATTAACTGTCAGCTTTCAACAATAATACTTTCCCCTTAAAGGCAGTGTTTAAATGAATATATACTTTAAACTCAAGGTAGCTGAGTTTCGTAGTAAGATTTAATTGTGGCTAAATTTATAAGCTTTGAACGCGCACTAAAAATAATAGCTGAATGCTGAATTATGAATACTGTTTGTGCAACATTCCACAGGAAATGCTTACTAAAAATCAACCAAACAATAATAGGAAAATTAAAAATTTATTAAATAATACAACTAATAATATACTATCGACGAAAATGAAAAAGAACATATAAAAATTATCTATACTATTCGTAATTTTATAGATAAATGTACCGAAAAATTCAGGTATAAAACCTCTCCATTCATGGAGAAAAAAGCGGTCGTTCTCTCTTCGTAGCTTCCCGTAGGGTGGGATAGCGAAGAAACCTGCGCCATATCCATAAGACCAAGAGAAGAAAAAAATCCTCTTATTTATATTTATAAGAAGAGGTAATTCTAAATCCTAAATTCTAAATTCTTGAACAGATAATATTATGCAAAATTTATCTCTTGAAACTCTAGGTATACCACCCAATGTTTGGGCAGTTAATGAAACAACAGCAGATATTACTCGTCCTCCTCTTCCTGCTAAACCCATTGTCATCAAAACAGAAACCAAAACCATTAAATTAGATTTAGCCAAAACAGCAATTTTAGTCATAGATATGCAAAATGACTTCTGTCACGCTGACGGTTGGTTAGCTCATATTGACGTAGATGTAACACCTGCACGGTCTCCCATTCAACCACTAATAAATTTCTTACCACAATTGCGATCGCAAAATGTCCCGATAATTTGGTTAAACTGGGGAAACCGTCCCGACCTACTGAATATTAACGCTGGGTTACGCCATGTGTATAACCCCACTGGTAAAGGTATAGGTTTAGGAGACCCACTGCCAAAAAATCAGGCCCCCGTACTCATAGAAGGAAGTTGGGCAGCAGCAGTTGTTGATGAATTAGAGCAACAACCAGAAGATATTCGCGTAAGTAAATATAGGATGAGCGGGTTTTGGGACACTCCCCTAGATAGTATCTTGCGAAATATGGGCAAAACAACTCTCTTATTTGCGGGAGTGAATGCAGACCAATGTGTAATGGCAACATTACAAGATGCAAATTTCCTTGGTTATGACTGCATTTTAGTTTCAGATTGTACTGCCACTACTTCCCCTGAATATTGTTGGCAAGCTACTATTTATAATGTGAAACAATGTTTTGGGTTTGTCACAAATTCTCATGCTATTTTAGAAGCTATTAATTGAAGAAGGAAAAAGCAAGAGGCAAGAAGCAAGAAGGAAAAAGTGGATGGGGACTCAAACCCCAACAAACTTGTCAATACCTTCTAGACGGTTAGGTATTCAACCCAAAATCAAAAGATAAATATTTTTCAGAAAAGTCTCATGTTCTGTCAAATACTAATTCTGAAAAATTGCAACTTTGTCGCTGAGGTGAAAAAGAAATGAAACTCAAAAATATATATAAGTTAAGAAGGCAAAAAATTCAGGTCTAACAAAAAGTAAAATAGCCAAAAACCTTGAATTTTATGCCTGTCAAAGAAGAAGAAGCAAGAAGAAAAAAGTGGATGGGGACTCAAACCCCAACAAACTTGTAAATACCTTCTAGACCGTGGAGTATTCAACCCAAAATCAAAAGATAAATATTTTTCAGAAAAATCTCATGTTCGGTCAAATACT
>JAXHSW010000088.1:26004-34184 GCA_034190295.1 Cyanobacteriota bacterium
AAATTGACACTTTGTCACTGAGGTGAAAAAGAAATGAAACTCAAAAATATATATAAGTTAAGAAGGCAAAAAATTCAGGTCTAACAAAAAGTAAAATTGCCAAAAACCTTTGATTTTATGCCTGTCAAAGAAGAAGAAGGAATCAGGAAAAAGTGGATGGGGACTCAAACCCCAACAAACTTGTAAATACCTTCTAGACCGTGGAGTATTCAACCCAAAATCAAAAGATAAATATTTTTCAGAAAAATCTCATGTTCGGTCAAATACTAATTCTGAAAAATTGACACTTTGTCACTGAGGTGAAAAAGAAATGAAACTCAAAAATATATATAAGTTAAGAAGGCAAAAAATTCAGGTCTAACAAAAAGTAAAATTGCCAAAAACCTTTGATTTTATGCAAGATAAAAATCATAAATTTTAATGCCAACCTGAGTAGCTATGATGTCACTGGTGTCTAAGCAAAACTACAATTAAAGTAAGCATTTCCTCCGGAATGCTTACCAACTAAATAATCAATAATTTCCTGAATAAATTAACACTATTACCTATAACAAAATGATTACTCAATGCATGATTCCAGTCCTTAAGTCTCCCCAAGATTATCAAGCATATCGTATTAGTCCCAATGATAGTAATCGATTAGCAATTATTTTCGATCCCGTCATTGCTAATGCTTCTTTAACTGTATGTTTAGAAATTTTTGATGTGGGGGGAAAAACTCCTCCAAATCGACATAATTTAGCGGTAGAAATGTTCTTTATTATTAAAGGAGAAGGAATAGCAATATGTGATGGAAAATCTATTAATCTTCGTACTGGCGATAGTATTTTAGTACCGCCAACAGGGATTCATGTCATAGAAAATACTGGTTCAACTCGTCTTTATACTTTATGTATTATGGTGCCAAATGAAGACTTTGCCGAACTAATTCGTAGTGGAATACCAGTAGATTTAGACGAAGAAGATATGCAAGTTCTTTCTCGCTCAAGTTGTGTTTAAGAAGGAAGAAGGAACAAGGAAGAAGGAACAAGGAAGAAGGAACAAGGAAAAAAGTGGATGAGGACTCAAAGCTCAACAAACTTTTCAACAATTAATTAGGGTTTGCTGAAAAAGTCTGATGGTGATGATAGGCAACAGGGAATACACAACAGGCAATAGTTTAGACTATCCGCTCATGCAAATTTTCTGATAGTCAGGGGAAAAGTATCAGCATTTTGAGACTACAACAACCAAAAAACCTTGCACCCCCTCAGCAATATTTAACCCTGAAAGCTTTGACAAGTAATGATTACAATTTTATTCAGCAAGCCCTAATTATTAATTATTAATTATTAATTATTAATTAGTAAACACCCTGTAGATATCGGGGTATTAAACCCAAAATAAAAATATAATTTTTGATATACCAACTACCATTATTACTTTTGACTTATGGAATATCTAAAACAACAGTAGATCAATAATCAACCTTCCATCCTAGATAACTAAACGCCTTTTTCCTTCTACTATAAAAAAGGAAGACGAAATCAGAAAAATATTACCCAAAATTCCAGTTCCCCAATTCTCTTTTTTTTTATTCCCTTTTACCAAAAATTAAAATGAAAAAATTATATGATATCTGCCTAATTAGCACTCAAAAATATTTTAATTCCTATCCTCCGTTATATAAACTTTTGTGTGAAGCTACACATAATTATGAAACTTATTACCGAATAATTAAGGTTTAAAGCCTCTCCTTTAAAGGAGAAATAAGAAAAATTTTTCATAATTAGTCAATCCTCTTCTTTTCAAGGATAGGTAATTATTAATTATTCATTATTAATTATTGAAGTCTTTATCTACAGTCAACTTTACAGAATAAAAATATTGTTTTTCAATTCTCTTATTTTTCAAGAGAAGCAATTATTAATTATTAATAACTAAGAAAATTAAAATTTAGATAGTGCCTTACATTTCATTAACGCATCCTACTAGACCTATAAACTATGGTTGTCAAAGTAACTCAAAAAATGATATTTCGTGTTTTTTTACTAAAAATATCTTCCCTGTTCTCTCCATACCTACTTTTACTAAAAATATATTCCCTATTCCCTACTTTTACCGAAAAATTGTGGTTTAAAGCCTTCCCTTTTAAGGGGATAATAAAGAAAAATTTTCATGATTACTCAGCCCTCCTCTTTTCCAGGAGAGGTAATTGTTAATTATTCATTATTAATTATTCATTATTAATTATTCATTATTATATGAAAGTCTTACCAAAAGAAACAGCTTCAATATTTACCAGAGATGAAGTACGTTTAGATGCTGATATTTATCGCCCTGATGCAGAGGGTGAATTTCCAGTACTATTAATGCGACAACCTTATGGTAGAGCGATCGCTTCCACAGTAGTCTATGCTCATCCAAAATGGTATGCTTCTCATGGTTATATTGTGATTATTCAAGATGTGCGAGGTAGAGGTACATCTGAAGGAGAATTTCAACTATTTACCCATGAAATTGAAGATGGAATTGATACTATTAATTGGGCAGCAAATTTACCAGGTAGCAATGGCAAAATAGGGATGTATGGATTCTCTTATCAAGGCATGACTCAATTATATGCTGCTAGTGCTAAACCTCCTGCTTTAAAAACAATTTGTCCTGCTATGATTGCCGATAATTTATATTCAGAATGGGCTTATGAAGGAGGAGCATTTTGTTTACAAACTAACTTGGGTTGGGCAATTCAATTAGCAACAGAAACTGCCCGTTTACAAGAAGATGAACAAGCTTATCAAGAACTTTATCAAGCAGCTAAAAAATTGTCTTTTTTCACTCCAAATCCTGCTTTGTCACAAGTAATGAATAAGTATGCAAAAGACTCTTTTTATTATCAATGGTTAGAAAATTATCAACCTGGTGAATATTGGCAAAATCTATCACCAAATTTAGAAAATATAGACCTACCAATGTTACATATTGGTGGTTGGTTTGATACCTATTTACGAGGTACAATTAATTTTTATAAAAAAATATCTTGTCATAGTCAATTCCTACAAAAATTAATAGTAGGTCCTTGGTCTCATATTCCTTGGGGAAGAAAACTAGGAGCTGTAAATTATGGTTTAGCAGCTTCTAACCCCATAGATGATTTACAAATATTATGGTTCGACCAATTTCTCAAAGGAATAAATACAGAAATATTAGAGCGATCGCCTGTTTCTTTATTTGAGATGGGAAGTAACGAATGGCGTAATTTTAATTCCTGGCCGAGTAATAACGATCGGTTCTATTATTTAGCTAGTACAGGACTTGCGAATATGAGAGAAGATTCAGGGAAACTCAACCATAATTGTCCCGATATTTCTACTGATGATATATTCGTACATGACCCTTGGCGACCCGTTCCAGCATTAGGTGGTCATGCCACATTTCCAGCAGGTTCTTTTGAACGTTCAGAATTAGATTGTCGTACCGATATTTTGACTTATACTTCTGAATTTTTAACAGAAGATTTACACATAGCTGGAGATATTTATGTAGAAGTATATTGTACAGCAGATACCAGTAGTTTTGACCTTTCCGCTGTGTTATCTGAAGTTAAACCAAACGGCAATATTTATAATTTCACCCAAGGTTATATCAAGGTTGTTTCTAACAATCTACCAGTGAAAATATCTTTACAACCAACTTGTATAAAAATTGAGAAAGGTAATGCTATTCGACTGAGTTTAAGTGGAGCTTGTTTTCCTGCATATTTAATTAATCCTGGCATAGATAAACCGCCAAAAGAAGTACGATTAATTGATGCAAAAATTATTACTATAACTATTAGCTCAGGAAAAAATAATCCTTCACGAATTTCTTTATCTATAGCAGGGAAAAGGGAATAGGAGGGAAAACATTCCCCTGTCTCAGGTTAATCATCAGCATAAGTCCTAACCACTTTTGCAGTTGCTATAAGTGAAAATAGAGAATAATTTTGAAATATTTGAAACTTTGGTAGTTCTGCATAGTAACGATAGATAGGGATGAACAACAGCGCTTCATAGGAGCAAGATTCGGAAGTCAGAAATCAAAAGTCAGAAGTCAGAAGTAATACCAATTCCCAAAAGCAATGCTATATTTAAGTTATACTTCAACAGTCAAATATTTACCAAGATTCAAAGTCTTTTTTTGACAATTATTAGTCGGTTAGTATAGATTTTTCCTACTTTTAATATCATGTTCGGTTGAATACTTACATTTAGTAGGAAGGAAGGCAGAAGGCAGAAGACAGAAGGCAGAAGACAGAAGGCAGAAGGCAGAAGAGAATATTGGTTTAAAGGGAGAAGGTTTTTTATAATTAGGGCTTGCTAATTAACTATCAAAGCATTGACAGATAAAGGTTTTATCCTTCTGAGATTCCCAAAAAGTGCGCTTGTTTTAGTCTAAAACATTCAAAAAGTTAGCATTTTGGGTAAATCAAGGACAGAAAAATTGAGGGACAATTCTTACTTCTACCTCCTCTAAATTCCCGTTTCTCCTGAGGACTGAGGACTGAGGACTGACTCCTACCCCTAGCAAAAGCTTTATTCAGCAAACCCTAATTAATTATCCGAACATAACATAACCCCTCCCCAAACTTCCCATACTTCCCCTCCCAGGAGGGGTTAGGGGTGGGTTCCGACCCAATCATACATAGGGTCTACCGATCTAATATCAAAGCATTGACAGATAAAGGTTTTAGTATTTTTTTGTCGAAAAAAGTGCCAGCTTTTCAGCTTTTTGAGCTGCAAAAAGCTAGTATTTTGGGAGGATTATGGCAGAAAAATCACGATCGACAATTTTTCCGACTACCTCCTCTATAATTCCCATTTCTCCTGTCTTCCCCTCCACGGTCGGGGCCCGCGGGTGGGTTGTCTCCTGTCTCCTACTAATAAGAGCATTCCCTACATAGCATTCTTTTTGAGAAATAGTATACTGACTAACTTTGAGCTGCAGACTACCATTAAAATGCACCACCACCGAAACTTTTACCTCTATTCCCTGCTTCTTAACTAAAGTCAGGAATTACGCAGAGACTCTACATACAGAGAGGGCGAATGCCATTCGCCCCTACATATAGCGTTTTTAAGGTTAATTTGCGTAAGTCCTGTAAAGTAATACTTTTCCTTCTTACTTCTTCCTTCTTCCTTCTTCCTTCTTCCTTCCTTCTTCCTTCTTCCTTCTTCCTTCTTCCTTCTTTCTTCTGCTATATAATAATTTTGAGAAGTAAACTAAAAAATATATAAATATGTTCCATCGTCGTAGTCTTTTAGAAATTGCTGAATATATTTTTATTACTGCTTCTGTTGTCGGAATTTTGGCAAATTATATATTCGATAAACCAATTATTTATGCAGTAGGATGCGTTTTGATTTCTCTGTTAATTAATGTAGTTAACCGACATAAATTAGCAGCACAAATTAAAGCAATTAAATTTGAGACTACTGAAAAATTAGAGCAATATAAAGAGTCAATTTCTCAAATAATTTCTCAGTTAAAAAATAGTATAGCTTTTTTTGAATCTACTGCTGAAAACTTAGAAGACGACCGGGAAAATATCGAGATTAAACCTTTGCTGGAAACTATGAAAAGTTTGTCTAATAGATTTAATATTCAGGAGCAAACTATTAAACTGTTACAAACAGAACTAGAAATGACTTCTCAGCAGTTTAAACAGCGACCAGAATTACAGCAAATTAACGATCTAACAAGTGTAATTATTGATTTACAGCAGTTTATTAATAAATTACCAGAGTGGAGCGACCTACGACAACATCAGTTTCAAAAGTTAGAAGAAAAAGTTAATTATGCTTTGCGTAAACTTGAAGAAAGTATTGCAGAAGGAAAAAGGAAGAAGGAAAAAGGAAGAAGGAAGAAGGAAGAAGTGGATGGGGACTAAAACTACAACCAATTGTAATATGAAAGACCAGATTGAATCTAAATTAGACATAGGCGTAAAAATCAAAAATAAAATCAAATTATTATCCATACATCATCAATTATTCCCCCTGTTCCCTGTTCCCTGTTCCCTGTTCCCTCTTTCAATTATTTTTTCGACGACTTAACCTGCTTAACTAATAATCGAGCGATCGCTTCAAGTTGCTTATGATTAAAACTTTTAATAATTAACCTAACTACCTCTTTAGGGTCTTTTGGCAAAGTTACTTTTTTCTGCTCAGAAGCTGTTGCTATTTCCTTAAGGTCTTTACTCGCCACTATTTCCTCTACTTTTCCTGCTTCAATCAACTCACCCGCTTGATTAAGTTCTTTAATAATCACAGGAGCTAAAATTTGATAAGACAACTTAGAACTAGCGATCGCCTGTTGAGAATATGTAACTAAAGTATTCCAAATTTCCGTCTTTTCATCCAACTTCAACAAACCATTACAAACCTCTGTAAGTTGTTTTCTAGAATCAGGAGAATCTGCTTGTTTAAACACCTCCAACATTTCTTTTAACTTACTTTTAACTTGTTGAGTAAATTGAGATTTAGATATTGTCTTCCCATTTCCAGCAGCAGTAGATTGAGAAACAGAACCACCACCCACCAAAGTATTCAAATTAGTTTCTAATTCTGAAAAAATAGGCAAAGCATTATCAACAATTTCTTGCCCTTCTTCTTCCCTCAAACCATAGGGACCTTGCAGACGTTCTACTAACTCTTTAAGAGTATCATATCCTTTTAAAAATTGAGACTCAACTATTTGGTCAATATCAACAGGATTTTCGCGGATTATTTTGAAACAATCTTCCAAACGGTGAGCTACCTTTTGTACACTATGCATTCCTAACATAGCAGCACCACCTTTTACAGAATGAGCTGCTCTAAACATATCATTAATAGTTTCAGAATCTGACATTGTAGACTTCAAATCTACCAACCCATTTTCTAGAGTAACTAAATGTTCTTGTGCTTCTAATATAAATAATTGTTTAATCCGATCTTCTTGTTCTGATGACACAATATTTCTCCTAAAAATTACAATTATTAACTAATTATTGCTCTGCTGAAAAAGTCTTTTAGTAGGGGTAGGAGACAGGAGACAACCCACCCCTAACCCCGACCGTGGAGGGGAATGAGCGAGGAGGTAGGAGTAAGAATTGTCCCAAGATTGTTCTGCCCAACTATGTGCCTATAATACCCTCCTTTTTGAGCATTAATAACTGAAACAGGCGCACTGCAATTCAACCCCAAAAAGGCACTTATCTTTATATGTCAGTGCTTTTAGAGAGCGATCGGCAGAGCAATAATTAGAGAAGTTTTGGAGTTGACGAGGTACAAAGTTTTATTGCTCTAGGGAACAGGGAATAGAGAACAGGGAATATAGAAATAATACCAAATCCGGTTATCGCGCATCACTTTTTTCAAATTTCTCTCTAACCCTTTAGCATAGTTGTCTTCTGCCTTACCTTCATAAATATTAGTCCTATCGATCGCCGGATTTTAGCATAAATAGTCCGATCAAATGTACCTCACCCTTCCTCAAAAGTGCTGTAAGTAAGAAATAAAGGAGTTCAGTAGAAAACTCCGTTGACTTGAAATTACTACTTCTATTCTAGCGTTAATAACTGGATATATAAAAGCATCTTAATGTAATTAACTACATCTATTTTAATCCTTTTTTGACTAATACCAAATTCATAAGAAGTTATATCATGTCTCTTTAAATAACCACTTCGGAAAAATTTAGGGAGTAGGGAGTAGGAAGTAGGGAACAAAGTTCAAGAATTAAGAATTTAGAATGGCTTTGTTGCATGAAAGTAGCGTTATTATAGCAGTTTTCATGTTTCATAGAATACAAAAATTTTTGGCTTAAAGGCAGGAGGCAGGAGGCAGAAGTTTTGTAGTCTACTTTTGTGAAAACCGCTATAACATCCATTCGGCAGTTATATCGCCCTGCGACTGCAATTGTTACTATTGGACAATAGTTATGGCTCTGCTGATTCGCGATCGCTGTGCGACTGCAATTCTTACTATTGGACAATAGTTATGGCTCTGCTCTTGAGCGCCATTCGGAGTAAGTGCGGCAGCTTAATCGCTGTGCGACTGCAATTCTTACTATTGGACAATAGTTATGGCTCTGCTGATTCGCGATCGCCCTGCGACTGCAATTGTTACTATTGGACAATAGTTATGGCTCTGCTCTTGAGCGCCATTCGGAGTAAGTGC
>JAXHSW010000089.1:0-22157 GCA_034190295.1 Cyanobacteriota bacterium
TAACTATTGTCCAATAGTTATTGCTCTGCACAGAAAGCGATCGCTGTGTTTGGCGATGGCTTGATTTTAACTATTGTCCAATAGTTATGACTCTGCACAGAAAGCGATCGCTGTGTTTGGCGATGATTGATAATCAATTTAACTATTGTCCAATAGTTATTGCTCTGCACAGAAAGCGATCGCTGTGTTTGGCGATGATTGATAATCAATTTAACTATTGTCCAATAGTTATTGCTCTGCACAGAAAGCGATCGCTGTGTTTGGCGATGGCTTGATTTTAATTAACTATTGTCCAATAGTTATTGCTCTGCACAGAAAGCGATCGCTGTGTTTGGCGATGATTGATAATCAATTTAACTATTGTCCAATAGTTATTGCTCTGCACAGAAAGCGATCGCTGTGTTTGGCGATGATTGATAATCAATTTAACTATTGTCCAATAGTTATTGCTCTGGCGATCAAGCCTCAAAGCTTTTACAGATAAAAGTTTCAGCCTTTTTTACCTCAAACATCGATCGTCAATTTAACTATTGTCCAATAGTTACAGCAGTTTCCGCGCATTATGAAGTACATATGCACAAGCAAGTGCGGCAGCTATATACTTTCATGCAACAAAGCCTTTGAGTTTTGTTCGGTGGGTTGAATTTCTACAACCTCATAAGGCACAGTCTTATCTTCTATCGTGAAACTGATATAGCATCCATCAACTTCACGAATTACTGTACCTGTCTTAACCTTGAATCCTAGTGGTATTGGGCGATTGTAAACCAAAGGGACTAAACCAATTTTGGGTAGATTTATGTAACAACGACCGTTAGCATTTTTGACAATATTGGTATTTGACAACTGAGGATAACTCAATGAGTTATAATAATATTTTCCCTTGAATTTCTGTCTGCCACTTGTTTTGCCGTTTTTATCGGGTAAGGCACAAGTTATCCATTGTTGTTTGTACACGCTGAATAACATCTTGCAAAACTTGGGAGTGGATAGACTTATACTCAGGGAATAGTTTTTTAGTCTGTGCTAAATCTGCCAGTTGAACAGTTTCCCAACATACATAACCATTGACTATGTTCGGATGTGTATCTCCTTTGTTGGTTATCGGATCGCCATTACTGTCTTTTTTTCTACCATCTCGTGTTTGTACTCTAAACTCTGATATGTGCGTGATAAATCCCTTCTACAGGCACTACTGAAACATTAAGTGGACAAGCGTTTACTGGTGTGCGCGTTGCTTCAAACCAATTCAACCTTTGAGCTAAACGGTAGTTATATTGCTTGCGGGCCATCTCTAACCAACTAGATATAATTACTGCTTGACTTTTACAGGGTTTGAGCTTGTACTTGCATTTCATCTGTTAATTCTTCATAGCGATCGCTTTTCCAAAAAAAAACTAAGCGATCCACAATTAGCGATCCATCGATCGGATATATTTTTAGAGTGCTTTGTGTAATGCGATAGGTACTGAGGCTTGTTAGCCACTAGTAGAACTGCCCGCCCCACCACCTACAGGATATGTTTCTGTGGATTTTTTTGCGACCGCGTTTTCTTCCTGCAACAGTTCATCTAACTTTGCTCTTACTTTGTCCTGCCAGTTGGGGATAGTTTTGATGATGGCTAAGTCGTTGGAATCAATCCTGAGAGCGAGTAAAGCCTTGTTTGATTTGTGGGGGTTTTTTGGCTGAAAAGCATATTTAGATAATTCTGGATTGCCCCCTGGTCTACCAGGCCGGGCGCTCTTTGTTTTGTGCTTGGTGGTCATGTTCTATCCTCTCAATGTCCAATTGATTTGTCCATATTATAGCACGTTAACACGCAAAATATTTTTGCTAAAAACGTTGATAGTTAGATGTTAACTCCCTATCATAATAATTATAAAGGTAATAAATAACTTTTGGAGGACAAAGCTAAAGGACACCATCTATAGCTTCCCAAGGCACGAGATGATGTCCCTTAAGTGTCCTTCATAGTGGTAAACAAGTCCATGAAGGTAAATCTAATGATACTAAAATCCGAAAAAATCCACAACCAAGAGCAATTAATTTCAATTTTGAAAAATCAGTTAGAACAAGCAATGTCCCGACTAACTGAACTCAAAAATATTGATTCAAAATTTCAGGCAACAATATCAGAACTTGAGACTTTATTGGAACAACACCCGGACTATCAATCAGTAGTAAGCGATCGCCTCAAGTACAAAGAACCGGAACCAACACTCGCCCCCGTGAAAATTGAAATTATTGGAAGAGTTAGGAATATAAAAACCTGTCATAGCAAAGAATAGCGCTATTTTTTTCTAACATTTTCTATTTTGATAGAAAAAAAGGGATAAAACTCCCTTCAATTAAGAGGTTCGGCAATCGCCAAATTTTTAAATGAAACAGCCCTGCTTGTAAGAAGGGGGTTATATCATGTCCGGTTAAATACTTATTATTAAGATAGTAGGGGAGCGGGGGAGTAGGGGAGTAGGGGAGCGGGGGAGTAGGAGAAATAGAAAGATTTACTGTTTAAGCAAGAGGATAAGTTTTTTTCATCACTAATTATCCGGACATGATATTAGATATCACTCACTAGACGCTCTACTAACTTCTGATAATAAAGTCTTCAACTTCAAGCAATGCTCCATTACTCAAAGTCGCAAACCGACCACCATTACCAAAACCATTAGCGCTACCATTAGGATTATAGAACAACCCACCATTATTGACATTGTAAACAATTACAGCATCAGAAGTTGCAGCACCACCTGTAACAGTAGCAAAATCTGTTGCGATACTGTTAATGGCAGTAAATGTAGTTCGATCCAAAAGAATTTTATCTTGACCAACAACAAAATCAGTAATTTCATCCACACCAATATCATCAGTATCAAATTCCTGATTTGTGGCAAAGATAAAACGGTCAATACTAGCACCACCAGATAGAGTGTCGTTTCCACTTCCACCGTTGAGGCGATCGCGACCTATACCGCCATTCATTTCATCGTTACCATTCCCACCAAAGAGATGGTCAAAACCAGGACGACCTTCTAAAACATCATCGCCATCCTGACCATAGAGAGAGTCATTACCACGACTGCCAATAATTGAGTCGTCACCACCACTACCAACGAGAGTGTCATCTCCTGCTAGACCAGCGATCGTATCATCTCCAAAGTTACCCTTGAGACGTTCATCATCGGGAGTACCAATAATTTCTTGAGGAGTTGCATCAACAATAGTAACCTCACGAACTTGATTTTCTGTATCAACAAGATAGTCTTCTGTTGCTACCAATTCAATAGTTGTGGTTTCATCATCCTCTACCTCCTCATCCGGAATAGTTGTCCAGGTGACAGTCGCTGTAGTTGCCCCTTCCTCAATGGTAATAGCGGAACGTGCGAGTTCATCCCCTACTGGTTCGAGTTCTTCTAGGTTAGAAGCATTGGTTAACTCTGGAGGTTCTATATCGCCAAAAGCATCATCAGTATCTGTTTCTGACCAAATTACCCGCAAACCTCCTTCTGGAGCAGCTTCACTTAAATTGAAAGTTAGGCTGTATTGACCTCCATTTTCACTAACAATTTCCGGTTCAACGTTAATACTTACTATTATTGGTTCAATGGTTTCAGTGGGGTTAACTACAAATTCACTTACTACCTGTAGCGGACGGTTAATAATATCTTCTGGGTTTGCTAATAACTCTTCCTCTGTGTAGGGTTCCACGCCATAAGTGACAACCCGCAACTGTTGAGTTTCTGGGTCTATTTCAAATTCTGTCCAACCAAAGGTATGAGTGGCAGTGTAGTCACCTTGAACTAGAGTAGCATCAATTTGACCGTCTGCTATTTCTAAATTATCGTTCAGACCAATGGGATCGTAACCAAAAGTTGCTAACTCCTCATTTAACAATGACTTGATAAAATCATCTTTGTCATTAATTTCACTATCACTATCGCCGATGACTGGCAAAGTCTCATAAAAAGCTACTTCTTCGGGAGTCAAAATATTGAACCCCGCAGCTAACTCAACGACACTTGGACCGAATGGAGGTTCAAAAGCAACGGAACCTGTAGTAATTTCAAAAGCATTAGTCGCTATTTGTTCCCCACCAAGCTCTTCTTGATAAGTCAGGTTATTAACTACGGTGCCGTGAATATCTGCCGCGACAAATACCACATTATTAATATCGTTATCGTCGATAAATTTGAGAATTTCTGTGCGTTCGGCAGCATAACCTTCAAAGCGATCGCTTGCTGCTGCAGTTCCCAAATTTTGAATGGGTTCGGGAACCATAACAAATTTCCAGGTAATGTCGTTGTTTTCTGCCTGGAGTAAGTCGTTTTTCAGGTCTTCTAGTTGGGGTTCCCCTAACATTGTGCGGTCTGGGTTAAAGGAAGCTGCCAGAAATTCTCCAATGCCTTCTGGTGTTACTTCGGCAGGTGGTAATTCTTGGTCTCGGAAGGAACGAGCGTCTAAAACAAAGGTTGCTGCATCACTGCCGAAGGTATTATAACGATATAGTTTCCGTTCTCCTGCGGTGCGTTCTTCTCCTGTATTTCCATAAAATTCATCTTGCAAAGGATTAAATTCTTGGAATGCTTGTAGACCATTTTCATAGAGTTGAGTATCGTTAATTAACCCTGTTGTTTCTGGGAAGCGGGGGTCACTATTTGCGGGGGCACCACCGGAGAAGTCGTTGATAACTTCGTGGTCATCTATTGTGGCAAAAATTGATGTTGTAGCCCGGAGGTCTGCCCAGGTATTTTCACCGAAGCGATCGCCATATACTTCTTGATGTTTGGCCTGAAATTCTGCTAAAGTTTCTGCTTGTGGTTTTGGCACTGCTGGGGAAGGAAAATCAGCATAAATTGTATCGCCGTGTAAAACGAAGAAGTCTAAGTCTGCTTCATCAGCATTAGCAATAGCTGGATAAGGAGCAAGTTCCCCTCGCCAGTCTCCTGATACTCCAAATTTTAAGCCAGTTTGATTACCTAATTCTGCTGCTGTGTTAAATTCTCCTATTTCTGTTGAACCTGCTGCATCGGTAACTCGATAATAATATTCGGTGTCGGGATTTAAGTTTGTTATTTCGACTTTGACTGGAGCATTTGTTAGGTCGCTACTAACTGTTTGAATAATGTTAGTAAAGTCAGGGTTTGTAGCAATTTCAAATGTTATTTCTCCAGGGGAATTACTATTTGCCCATAACACTGTTGAAGTCTGGGTAGTATCTCCACTAGCAATACCATTAATTAGACTGTCTGATATTTGCCGAGGATTATAACTGAAACGGTCAATTTCTAGAGGTTCTTCAAAAGCATTTGCCACATTTTCCCAAGGGATAAATTTAAAGTTAGTATTGAAGTTTTGAATTTCTCCATCTTCTGGGTCTTGTAGAACTGCTTCTGGTTTATTTGCTCCGTCTTGAACTACTAATAAACCGTTGGGATAATTGTTACCTAGAGGCACATTAATTACGTCAGCACCATCAGATTCTTCTGCTCCATCAATATTGGCAAAATCTCCGACAAAGAAGTTACCAATATATTCGTTATTGCCTTCCCGTTCATAAACAGCAAAAGTATTATCTCCTTGACTAGAAGCTAATAAATAACCATTACCATTATCTCCATAATAAATAGTTAAACCTTCTACATCCGCTTGAATATTTTCACCAATTTCATCAACTAAAGTTCCTTCATCACTACCATCAACTTCTGCATCAAATTTCCAAATACCAAAGTTTTCTTGACCAACATAAAGAATTCCTGATTCTCGGTCTACAACCATTCCTTCCACTTGAGCATCATCCAGTTCTCCACCTTCTGGAATAGGTACATCTAGACGACGAACTTCTGTTGCACTGACTGTTCCATCTTCGTTACTTGTTAACTCTAATTGAGCAATTTGATCGCCATCTGCCTGACTAACATAAGCGTAAGTTTCTCCAGTATTAGGATTAGTATAAGTTGCTAATCCATAAGCTGTTTGTTCCCCATCATCTATACCAAAAATTGAAACTTCAGGGTCGCTAATATCGGCAGCAGTAATATTAGTAAGTTGACGAGTTTGAGGGTCAATACTCCAAATTGCTAAAGTATCATTTGCCCGGTCAGTTGCTACTGCTAAATCTACTGCTTCATCTCCTATTTGGAAGTTATAAACAATATCGACATTATTGAAACGAATATCCCCAGGAGTATCAGGAGAAATTTCTTGTAAAACTTCACCTTCTAAATCATAAACTGCTAAACCAGCATCTTTTAATGTACTAATAACTAAACTTTGGTTTGGGTTATCAGGATGAACATAAATTGCCGGGTCATCTGAATCAATACCTGTTTCAATTCTGTTTGTATCTGGAGTTTCAACAGTAGGAGAAACAACAGGAATACTATCAATATCTAAGGAGAAACCTAAGAAATTAGTAACTTGATTTCCGGCATTAAAATTATTATCACTAACTACCACCAAAGATTGAGAACCATCAGGCAAAACAGGTCCGAATGTCATGGCTTCTTCATTATCTAAAGTAATGCCTAATTCTCCGAAATCTAGTAATAGTCGTTTTTCGGCTATAGCATCAACATCAAATAACTCTCCATCGGGGTCATCAGGATTAATTAAACTGTCAAAATCTTGGATATTTGTCGTATTTTGTAACTGGACTTCGTAGAGACGAATATTATTACCAACCCCAACTGCAAAAGACCTTTCTAAAGCTAATAAAGTATCGCTATTATCAAGGGCGAGTAATTCAACTAAACCATTATCAGCAAAACCATCTTCTGGGTCTGGAGCAACAGGAATAGAGTCAACAATATAGAGATATTCTTTGACAGCTTCCCCAGTTTCTAAATCGTATTTAATAATCCGAGAAGCACTCTCATTTTCGAGGGTAGAAATTTCACCATCTTGCACTAAAGCATTTTCAGTTGCGGTGTAGAGAAAACGTTCGTCAGGAGTAATTGTTAAACTTTCAAAAGCCAGATTATTTCTGATACCTTGAGTACCCTCATCATTAGGTAAAAATTTATCTGGAATTGTCAACTCATTTAATTGTTCTCCTGTGAGAGAAAACTCATTAATAAATGGAGCTAGACCATCATTAACATTTCCTTCGGAAGATATGAATAAATTCTCACCATTAAAAGCAATTCCTTCCGGGTCAACTCCATTTTCTGGAAAAGCTACTCCATCATTATTTAATAGAGTCGTAAAATCTGTAAATTCCACATCTCCATCATCGAGACTCCCATCACTCCAATCAATATCAACAGTATAAAAACGGGCATCATTATTCTCACTCCGGTCATCAGAAATAGCATAATAAATTCCCGAATCTTTGTCATAACTAATACCAGAAATACCACCTACCTCTGTACCCTGAAAATCCAATCCAGTCTCAAATTCTACATCACCAATAAATTCAATATTAGTGACAGTTTTACGATTTTCATTAGTAACATCTGCCCAAACCAAACGATGGTCTGAACTAGGAAAAGGAAAATCTCCCACTAATGGAAATAAATCATCATTTTCTGTCGGCCAAAAAACAGCAGCATCAGTTATTTCTAGATTTTCTGAAGGCAAAACATAATCAACTCGTAAATTACCAGAAGTACCTTCTGCATCGTTAAAATCTGCTGTATCAAAAGCAGGGTTGCCTGAGTGATTTGCACTTTCTCCCCCTTGACGGTTTGTAGCAGCAACTCCCCCTGCACTATCAGGAGTTACTGAAGTATTAACCAGCGGATTTTCTAATAATTGATTAATCGCATTATCAAAACTATCACCATCAAACGGGTCAGCATTTTGGTCTCCCATAATTACAAAAGAATTACCAGGATTTAAACCACCAAAATTACCTGCATCATCATAAATATAATCTCCTTCTCCGGGAGTAATATAATCTGCCCAAAACCGAATTTCATCGTGATTTCTTCTGCCATTTCTATCTTCCTCCCCATCAAAAACTGGCGGAGTAGGATGACTAACTAAAACATGAACTATTTCCCCATTCACATTTATCGGCACATCCCAATGACTTTTAGAAGAAAGACGAAATACTTCTAATTCTTCCTCCGAATACCAATCATTAGGTTCGGGTGTTTCGAGATTATCTGGTAATAATGCACCTGGCATATCTTTCCAGAGAAAGTTTTGAAAAGTTCTTACTTCCTCTTCAACAATAGGATATTTTGAATATAAAACCATTCCGAATTGACCGGGAAAATTACCAAAACCAAAAGCATCATTCCCATAACCAAATTCACCTGCTGTTGTGACTACTTCCTCATTATTATCTAAGTCAAAACCAGAAGAAATACCTGTATTAGAAGGAGCAAAATAAACGAAGGGATATTCTACCGAATCTACTCCATTTTGACTGATTCCTAAATAGTTTTCTTGAAATAATTCAGCAGCTTCTCCTTCTGAGTCAAAATCAAATTCATTAACTAATAAAACATCAGGATTAACTCTTTGAATAATTTCTGCTACTGTCTTTGCTTGTTCGTTTTCTTGTGTAGAAAGGTTTTGAATTAATTCACCTTCTTCATTGCGGTTTAGAGATGCGTTGAAGCTAGCAAAGCGGATTGGATTTGGCATAAATTAAGAACCCTTAAATTATTTATAGAAATAGCAGTAATGGGATTTTATCGGTTCTAGGTTAAGTGATGCTTATGTTTAGGTTAATTTTGTAGCTGGATTTTGGAGAAAAAGTAAAAGATAACTATCTCATATAATGTATCTTTAAAATGCCCACAATAAAAATTTTAGGGAACAGGGAGCAGGGATAAATTTATCAGAGAAAACATTGTCTTGTCATCAAAAACGATCGCCTTTTCAGGTTAATTCGATTTAGTGTATGTGAGTCGCTTGTATTGATTAGAAAAGCTACAAGTTAGATCGTCTTGAAATTCGATAATATATAAAGAATCATCTAGCGGATAGCCATGTAACCTTGATTTTTGTATTTGAGCAACTACAAAAATACCTATAGAAGACAATAAATCATTCATAACGCTATCCAATCGTATATCCTTCATTATTAACGAAGAGATGACAAGTTTTTTATGTCGATCGAATCTCCATTTTCCTTCAAAGTATTCTATGCGTTTCAAGTTTTCTAATGGAACTGTAAACCCAGGAGTGACCTCTAAACCTTCAATTGTTTCAACTGTCCAATAGCAGCAAGTATAGTCTTCATTAAACTGATAACGATGAGAAAGTTTATCGTTTTCTTTGCAAAACCATTTACCAATAATTTGTGTTTCAATAGTTTCTACTTGAGGATAATTTAAAGTTGTTTTAGTACCAGGTTTTTTACCTATTTCTTGATTAATATTAGGCTTATCTTCCTCTTGTTCCAACAATTCAGGAGGAACCAAATTCTTAAACTTTTCGCTAAATTCAATCGCTTCTTTAGGTATGCAGGGTAATGCCTGTTTGTAATTTTCTAGTATTGTTCTGTCTGCGTCTACGTCATCTGCTGGATACTCCTTCATATACAATGAATAACTATACTTATACAATGCTATTGCTACCCACTCCTCTTTTTCCTGAGTATCACCTAAAATCTGAACTAATTTCTCTAACAGAGAGATTTTGTCTTTGCTTGTTTCCCCTGTTAAAACAGCCTTGAAAAGCTCTAATATTTTGTAGTCATTATCATCATATCCAACAACTTCTTTTTGTACAAACTCGTCAGCAACTTCTAAAAGTTCGAGAGCAAAATTATTGTTATTGTCATATTCCCATGCCTCCACAAGATAGGTAATCATCTTATTCCAGAGAAATTGTATGTCATCTTTGGTGTTGCGTAGCCAAAAACTGTGGTAGAACCAGTTGACCAGAGCTTTACAAGCCTCTTTGTCCTGAATACGCTGTTGTGCTGTTAAGTATCCAGTCAGCCTTTTCTTGAAATTCTCGAAATAATCTATAGCTAATCGATTAATATTTTCGGCTATGTTTTTATTTTCACTTTCAGACTTATCTGTTTTTTTTGCTTTTGTGAGCGATAACAAGTATCTTTTAGAAAATTCTTGGTATGTCTTATCTAACCGTCGTTTGTCTATCTCTACAAATGAGTAGCTATTTTTGATGTCTTGCAATTTGCTTTCTAAATTTCTACAGTCCAACATGGATTTTAGAAAATCATCATCTGGATGTCGTGCTATAGCAAGTAAGTAAATAGCCCATTTGTCTTCCCTCTTAACATCAGATAGTAGCCACTCTACAAATTTGGCAGTAAGCTTTTCATTAGGAGTTTTACATTCAATTACTTTCGCTACAGGTCTAGTATCTAAGATGTCTTCCACAGTGACGCCTTTACGCTTCATAGAAGCTATTGTTTTTATGGCAAATATATTACCATTAGTATACTCATATATATCTTTGACTTCATCTTCGTCAACTTCAATGTCTTGCTCTCGAAAATATTCCTTAATTAATGATTCATCAAATCCGTTAAGAGTTTTGCTATAGATCAATTTTTCAGGAAAAAAGGTCTTATAGCCTTCAAAGTATGTCACAGATTTGAGTTCCACTATAGATTTTATTACTTCGTATCGTATATCTGGCTTTGGATCTTTGAGTAATCGAAAGTCAGTTAATAACTCAAGTGATTGTGATTGAAACGTTGGTGTACCAATTTTTCCAATTGCTTTGATTATCTTTTCCTTATCTAGCTTTTTAGTTAGATTATTTTCTCTATTGAAAAAATTGTCAGCATAATCAAAAGCAAAATAATCCCGCAGTATTAAATGCTTAAATTTATAACTTCCTTTCTTAGAACTTTCAGCCCTAGTTTGCTCTGGAGATAGTAAGTATAAATTACTTGTTAACTTGGTAAACCATTCAAAGTTCTGACCAATAACTTTCTTTAGATGTGAGTCCAAAATTAGATTATCATCTGCTACTCGATCGCTCATCATCCTTAAAGCAATTTCACCTAAGTATTCTTTGAGTTTTTGTTCAGTAATTTGTATATTGCTGTTCTTTTTCTCCTTCTCTCTTTTATAATTTTCCCTGATAAAATCACTAAGTAACTTTTCCAGTTCTCCTGCTGTTTTGATTTTATCCTCTATCCAATCTTTGTCTTTACCAAGTAAAGTTGATGCTAGAACATAGAGAATAAATGGAGTGCGAATTAACTCTAATAAATCTCTTTTGCCTTGTATAAGATTCCATATCAACCCATTATCTATATGAAATTTTTCTTGAATCAAATCCTCTAATTTCTTTAAGTATTTTTTTATCTGCTCATCACTCAATTGTTTCAGAAGAACTTCACCATCAAAGTTAAAGTCTGTCTTTTTTTCTTTTTCTAACTCTTCATAATCTCTAAGACGACAAGAAATTACAATTTTTACTGTATTATTGAATCTATTTGTAAACAAAGTTTCAGACAACTTCGATAGAAATTCAGAGCGATAGTCTCTCTTCTTTGCATCTCTATTTTCTTGTACATTAGAAGGTAATTCATCTAGTCCATCTAAAAGCAGTAAAGCATTATCGACATTACCTATATCTGCTCCTGTTTCTTCTTTGAAAAAAGTAATAATATCTTTTTCAATGTTCCATTTTTGGAGTGATACAAACAAAGGTTTATATTGATTATTAGATATCTTTTCCAGCTCTTTTAACTCTACTGTCTTCCCTACTCCAGGCTCTCCCATGAATAGCAAAAAATTATATTTATTGACAGCTTCAAAAAAACTACCAAAATTAGTTTTAGAATCCTTTCTATTTTCAAAAGTTCGTTCCGGTAAAATATATTTGTCTAACTTTTCTATTAAATTGTTATCTACCATAATTGCCTTTCTTTATTAAATAGTTGTACTAACAAATTTGATTGAACTGTAGACTTAAATAGTAACCGTACCTAAAAAGGCTCTTTTTGATCTAATTCAAAAAAAAGTCCGATCGTATTTACTAGCTACTAGGAGAAGATTCTTCTATTTCTTTATCTACTGCGAGTTCTTCAGATGTCATTTTAGTCAAAACCTTTTCATAGAACGCAGGAGTAGGTTTACCTGTCTCAATCATACTCTGAAGAAGCTCAGAACGCTTCCCCTCTGGATAATAATTAGCCATAAACTTAGTGTAACTAGGCATATTTTCCCGTGCAGTTTTAGCAACTTCTACGGTGTAATCAAGAATTTCTCCCCGTCCATGATAGTTATCGTTGATATCTCGCAACTTCTCTCCGATTTCATCTAGTTGTTCATTCTTTGCACCAGCAGCAGCAGCTACAGCTAGAACTAAAGCAGTTCTTTCTTGAAAGCAAGCACAAGCTCCTCCTGTGACAATTCCCGCATGAAAATCTCCACTCTCTTTACCTTCTAGAGCTACTGTACCCCTACCCGTTATTGGTATATTACGAGTTTCTCCACTAGGCGTTTTTAGTTGTACAACTCCCAAAAAGTTGACGCCATCCTGTGTAAACGGTGAAGGTAGTGCTTGAATTTTCAGAGTAGATGGCGGTGGGGTATCAAGTACAAGCTCGAACACAAGGGTTTGTGTAGAAGTATCAGATACTTTTGTTCTGTCACCATCTGGTTCTGCATAAGCATTACCAGTCTCAGAAAATTTTACCTTTAACTGATTGCCTGTAATGGTAACACCTAAGTCATTCAGTGCTTCGTTTTGTGTCTTTTGGTCAGAAATTTTCTTCATTGTCTCAGACACAGAAACTGTTCTACCATCCGGTGTTTGATAGGGTTTACCTTCTCTTGCTCTGACGGGAAAGTTCATAGTGTTTTTTCTCCATGAATGTATTCATAATATAATCAACTAAAACTAACTAAATTTCAAATCTCTGCTTGAGGAGGATATTCCTGGAAAAATTCCTTATTATCTTCTGAGGAATACCGATTTATTGCTTCGTAAGCAGTTGGGTTACGAGTAGCTTTCCACACTTCCTTGATAGCTTTTTCCACTGCATCTCTAACATAACTAATTGGATCGTTGCGCCATTTATTAATTAAAACTTCAATAACTTTTTCTAGGTTGACCTGTTCACCATATTTTTCATCTATTAAAAGTTCCTCTAATGCTTCAATAACATACTTACGGGCAACCCAATCTTTGCCCTCTAGCTCTTTAAGCTTGCTTAGTAGGGACTCTAGGGTTAAGGAATTCCCTATTTTGCCTAGTGAGTTAGCAGCAGCAGCAACAAGAGTTTGGTTCTGATTTTCATCTTTTAATACTTTTGTGAGTACCTCAGTTGCCCTACCAACAACTTCTGGCTGTTGGCAACTACCAAGAGCTAGAGCAGCTTTAACCTGTCTTTCAGTTTCTTCATCTGTGGTTAGAATCTCTATCGCAGTTTCTATCTCCATTGTTGGCGTTAGTAACTTACTAAAATCCATTAGTTCCAGGTGGTGACTTGCCAGTTTTCCCATTTCACTGTCTTGCTTTTCAATTTCTTCTAAAGCACCTTTTGCTGCATCGCGCACATCTCTGATAACATCTTGGCGATAAGCTTCATTTAGTGAGTCTAAAATTTCCTCAGTAGGCACTGACTTCGCTAACTTTCCAAGGGTTTCTACTACTGCTTCTCGTAAGTAGCGATCGCTATCTTTGTTATTGAAGTCCAAAAGTTTAATTAATTCTTGGACTAGAGTCTCGTTGATAGACGAAGCCATCTCTCCCAACTTCTTTACGGCAGCAGTCCTAACATCCGGGTCTTCATTTCTCAGAAGACTCTTAACGATTGAGACTTCTAGTTTTGAAAAATCTTTATCCCCCAAGTATTCGTGGAGTATTTCATTACTATCGTATTTTCCTTCTTCTCGGATCTTAGTTCTGTAGGCAGTAGTATCTAAAGACGGGTCATGTTTTTTTAGCTGTTCCTTAACTATATCTAGATCATAAATTGCTTGAAGTGACTCGCTAGCTGCATCTCTTACGTTACTTATCTCATCCTTACGGACAGTCTCAACTATTGCCCTAACTGCTAGTTGTAGGTCTCTGTGACCAATATTGGAATAGGTTATACTTTGCAATGCACTCACAGCAGCTTTACGAACGTATCGGTCTTGGTGTCTGTTCTCTAAAAGAAAATAAGTTAACTGTTCAACTTGAAGCGCTTGCTTATAGTTCATTAGTGAGTCAATTGCTACTTTGACCACATCTCCATCTTCGTCCTTTAAAGCTTCAAGTAGAGCCAACTCTACCTTTTGATTGCGCCTGGTATTTTCAACTAGGTTCAATCTTCCAGCAATCACCCAAATGATTGATTTACTTAAAGCATTAGCTGCCTTTATCAGACGTCGTATATAGAAATCACATTTTTGAGACCCTACAAACTCATAAGTGTCAAAAAATATCAGCAAGGGTTTCTTTTGTTCTTTAACCAAATTACTGATTCCTTCACCTAACGCATTTACTAAATCTACTAACGTTTCAGGAGCATTTAACTTCTCCAATTCTTCTTTTTCAGGTAGATTTCCCTTTTCTTCAACCTGCTTCCAACTTAAAATTTGATCCTGATAATCACTAGACATCTGTGAAAACTCACGGAAGCTTTCTTGAAATTCGTTAGAGATTGCATCCATCACCGTAATTGGTTTAATATTATCAATTCCTACTCGCAACTTAATATTCTTATCGTACTTATCTTGCCAATCAATAAAAACATGATTAAATTTATCTGTATATGGTTCTTGTTGACTAATTTCTCTTAACCTTTTTAATAAAGCAGTTTTCCCGGTGTCACGATTTCCATCGAACAGAAATATACGCTTTAAATCATAATTATTATCTTCATGTTGAGGATTGACAAGAATATTTAAAACCTTTTTAAACTCCTCTTCTTCCTCGTTAAGCATCAAAAAATCTGACATGAAATCCTCCTTTTTTACAGCTTATATTTTAATATTTTTTTGAGTCATATCAATTGGAGAAACATTCTTTCATCTTTATAGCAAGCTTATTCATAAGTTTAACATTTATTCTACTTAAATTACTGAATGGAGGAGGTGTTGGAAGAATACCCTTTTGGTTTTTGTTGACTTTTTTTCTAAAATCTTCACCGTCTGCCCATGATAACCAGTTTTGTTGATTTCTCTCGTACCAACCTACCTCTTCAGCAAATTCATATCTTTTACTATCCTCTCTATTTTCTTTACAATTATTCCATATTGATGCTTGTATACTAAAACAAAACTTTTCACCACTGCACTTTTTCCAGATTCGATCAATTTCGTCAAGAATGTCAGTAGGAAAATTCATAATGTCGTTTTCTCCCCAGTCTTCACCTGGATATTTGCGAGCAACTTTTTGCATAATTTCAGTTGTTTTTTTATCTGCTTCTTCCCACTCTTGCTTTTTTAATAACTCTAATAATTCCGATCGTAATAGCGATATTTCTTCTATATCTATTTGATTTTTATTTGGTGGAGAAATAGAAGGATCTTTATTAACTGGTTTGGTAATAGGCGGGTCAGGAGACTGTTTTTTAGGTAATTTTTCTTCATGTGGCTTAATAGTTTGGTTGACTACAGGTTTAGTATGATTAGGTTCGTCAGTATTATATTGTTCATCAATTTTTTTTGAGGGTAAGTCTACTCGCTCCAATATTTTATCTTTATAGTCATTAAATCTTTTTGGGTTAATATCTTCTATTTCTTTGAGAACCTCGTTTATTCTTTCTTTCTTAAGAGCATCTTCAATTAAAGTTCGGATTTTGTTACTCTTTTGTCCATTTGTAGGATTTTTGCCAAAATAGTCAAAAAATAAGTTGTTAACTTCTTCTTCGCCTAGAGCTTCATCAATTAACTTCCGGATTTCTCTATGATTATATTCCATTAAACATCTCCAAAAAAAAGGTTGAAACTTCTGTTAAACAAGGACAAAAATTTAACTTCTGGAGACATCGACTACTTCCCTACCCCCGCATAATCCAATAACCACCCTCTTGTGAAGGTTCTAACCTACCTTTTCGTTGCTCAGGGGATGTATTATTGATTAGCAAATCCCGTATATCTTCAAGTACAACACGAGCATCGGCAAAATAACCATGTCCTAATAAAGTTAAATCAATTTTAGAAACTTGCACTGTGTCTATTCCCTCAACAACCGTAACAGGAGGGAAAAAACCAGCGCGGGGATGTTGATGAATCAACCCTGATGTTGCTAACGCTTTGTCTTTGGATGAGATGTATAATGTAGTTCTTTCTGCTAATTGACTGTATGCAGAGGCTAACTCCTTAAATAAATCTATATCTACGTCAGGTGCAGCTAGAAAAATTTGTCCAAAGGCAATATTGGTTTCTATTTTTACTTGAGCTACAATTTGTTGTATTGCTCTGAGCAAACCTCGGTTTCCCATACTGTGAGCAATAATGTTAATTTTCTCAATCTCAGTTTGTTCAGCTAGGTTAAGCAAAAATTCGGCAATATACCTTTCACTAGCTTGAATAGTTTCTTCATCTGCCGTATATCCTTGTAGTTTTCCTTGTGATGGCCAACTATAAAATGCTGTAATCCCTGGCACTTGTAGGTCAAAACCGATTTGTGCTGCTCTAATTGCTGCATTTTCAAAACTAACATTGAATCCATGAATAAAGACTAAAGCAGACCTTTCATTTATTTCATGTTCTTTTAATTCTTGGTTGATATTAGCCCAAAACACTGCTTCTTCTAAAATTTGCAAACTTTCTGACTGTAGTTTGAGGCGATCGTCTTCTGAATTTAGCAATCTTTTCCACCAAGGAGACCCTGTAGAACCTATTTTATGGGATTTAGGAACGGCTACTTTACAAATACCATAGTGAAGTTTATCGTCTCTGTCTCTAGAAAACCCTTTAGATATGTTCTGTGTATCTACAGGTTTTCGGTTTGTGCCAAAGCATAGAGGATATAGAGTTGCTGTGGTTGTTGCAGTATTTTCATTTTTTGAGACTTCTGAAAAATGACTGCGGACAGTTCTTGGTGCAGTTGCTGACTCCAGCAGCGATGTATCAAGTGATGTATCAGGGGAAATAATAAAACGAGGAATTTGATTGTCAGGTAATCTTAAGCGTTTAATTCCATTTATACCCAGTTCAAAAGCATTATAATAAGTGCTGCCATAGCCTAAACCTTGATAAAATTCTTCAGCAAATATCAGAGCAGAATCATCACCAATTTCCTTTTCCATACCAATAACATAACTTACCCGCTCGGCGACTGCATCTGCTTTTTGCAAAGAAAAACAAGCATTAAATACAACACATTCTATGGATTTTTTAACAAGAGATAATAATTCTGATAATATTTCGAGAGATAAAACTTGTGCTTCACCTTGACGGTTGTTTAAAATTATTTCACCCTGGGAGTTACCATGACCGCTAAAGTGAAGAATCCTTGGCTCATATTGCAGCAAATATCCAGATAAATCTTCTACACAAGCATTTTCTTCTGCATGAACAATATAGTCCCCCAGTCCCCCTTGCAGTTTCTCCCTAATTAGTTGAGCCTCTTTTTTTAATTGTAGTAGCTGTGTACTGCTAGGATTTGCTGCTAGAATCAGAACATCACATTTTTTAACTGAAGTCGGATTGCCATTTGTCCCTAATTGTTGCTCATACTCTTGATAAACTGTCGGATTAATAGTTTTAATACATTCAAGTAATTTGTCAATTTCTTCATGTGTTTCGGCGTATTCAAGTAAAAGTCGGATTTGCTGAGGCTTTGTTTGTCCCTCTGTAAATTGTCTGTACACATTGGGAAAATCATCATAAACTAAGTCCTGAAATTCTGGTTGTGGTAGATATTTATCAATTAATTTCCGAATCACTTTTCGATTGTATGACATACTCACTCAATGATTTTTAACATAAATAATATTATTGTAGTATTGCATTAATACAACTGTCAACAATAAAGCCATCAACATCCGTTTTGCTAACAAAAAAAACCAAGAACTAAGCAAATCTTAGAGCGCTCTATCAACGAATTAGTCTGCGAAGCAATCAAAACATATTTACCAAAATTAGAAGCACAGGCCACAAATTCAACCCATCTTTCTCCTTGACCAAAAATTCATGTTAAGTAGAAACTTTCCGGATTAATAATGTCTCTGTTTGAATATTTAAAAATGGGTATTTTGTCCTTCCGATCAAGTCTAGTTCTAGCTAAAATTTATAGCGCTTTTCACTCATGTTGACTACAAAACTTCTGCCTTCTGCTTCTATTGCTTCTGTGAATTGATATCTACACTTAACTTATAATATTTCAACCTTATCAAAATAATATGGGTCGCGCCACCCCGCCTTTTAAGGCGCAATATTTTTGGAGCTTTTCTCAAATCCCCTTCCCCTGCTAGCTCCCCTCCTGGGAGGGGTTAGGGGTGGGTTGGGTTAGGGGTGAGTTAACTTCTGACTTGCAGACTTGCTGACTTCTAACTTCGTTAAGCTTCCCTCAAAATCCATTTCCAATTAATATAAATGGCGCCCAATAATAAGGATGATTATACTCACTATTAATCATATTAATTTGTGCTTCTCGTAGGGACTCTACCTTACTTAATCCTTTATTCAAAGCTGCATAAAAATAACTCATAAATTCATGAGTAGCTTGGTCATCAACTAACCATAAACTTGCTAATGCTGCAGCTGCACCAGCTTCTTGCACTCGATAACCAAAACCAAGTATTTCTTGACCATTTCCTATATCTTTTCCCAGGGCAGTTTGACAAGCACTCAACACCACTAATTCTACATCCTTTAAATTCCAATCTTTCACATCTCCTAATGTAGCGCGATCGCCATCTCCAAATAAGATAAAAGATTCTTCTGGATGACCATTGACAAAGGCAGAATGAGTAGCAAAATGTACAATATTATAGCTATCCATATTTAATTCCATAGCTTTTTTAGTAAAGTCATTTCCTAATAATTTATTGGTTTCAGGAAATATCTGCCCTATATTCTCTACTTCTACTCCCGCAAATGGTAATCCTTCAAATTCAAATCTTCGTCTACCTACCTGAAATTGATAACTTCCTTCAGTCAAAGCACCTGCCAAAATTACTGGTTGAAAATTTTCTCTAGGTTCTAAATCCATTAAACTTGCAGCAGTAATATTATTAATCTCAAACCTTTCTGCCAGCCATTTTTTACCATCATATAAAGCTGCTAAAGGAATATAACGTAATTGACTATCTGGTACATAAATAATAGTTTCAATTTTAGCAAGTCTTAGCTCTTTTTCTAAAGGTTTAATCAACCAATTATAGAGTTTAAATCCTGCCAACATAACTCTTTTGTCAGATTGAGAATTATTTCTATTGATTAATCCCACTTTTAATTCAATGATAGCTTGATTAAAATCTCGTCGCTTTACCGAAACAGTACGATGCACCGGGGGAGAATTTGAACTTACTAATATTAATTCTAGTCGGTCTTCTAAAACTAATGGATACAATACTACTGTATTTTTCTTTTGATGTTCTTTTAGCTCAAATTGTAAGGAAAATACTATATCTGAACTTAGTTTTTGATTTTCAGCATCTTCTTCTAATTCTGATACGATAGATTTCACTTTTTCACTATCAAAAAAATCAATAATTTCTAGTAATTGTTCCTCTAGTTGATTTTGGTTTTCAGTATCACTTGCTGTTTCTATAAGCTGACTATATTTTTTCCAAAATAGTTCTTCTGATTCTAGGAATGGCAATTCACTATATTTATGATTGTCAATCTGTAAACTGCCCATCTGCTCAAATATTTCTTGAACTTTGAGTAAATCTATAATTTGATGTGCTTCGATCGCGCGTTTTTTTTGCAGCAATAATCCAGCTAAATTGCGATATGTTTCACCAACACTTTCTACATAAGCTTCTTGCTGTTCTACTGGTAAAACTTTTAAATCTTTCCTAATACTTTCTGTAATATTAATTGATTGTTTATAGAAAATTATTGCTAATTCAGACTGATTTTTTGTCTCTAATAATTTACCTAGATTAGCCAGATGAATTCTCTCTCTTTCTTTGCGATCGAGCTGTCTATCTATAATTAAACTATGAGTCAAAAATTTTAGGGATTCCGGATACTTATTTGACTCTTGATGAATCCTACCAATATTATGAAGAGTAAGTACTTTACCATCTCGATCGCCTTCTTCTTCTTGAATAGCTAATGCTTGTTGATGCTGCTCTAATGCTTGAGAATATTTCTCTTGCTCTCGATAGATTAAACCTATATTATTAAGGGTTTTAGCTATACCAATATTGTCTTGATTTTCTTGATAAATTTCTAAAGCTTCTTGATAAGATTCTAAGGCTTGAGAATCTTTTTTTAAGTGGCGATAAATTGCTCCAATCTTACTGAATATCTTGCTTTTTTCTGCAGGATTTTTCTTGAGAGCTTGTTTATAAGAATCAATAGCTTGCTCATACAAACCTAACTGGGAATACATCAAGCCAATATTATTTAAAATTGAAAGAATATTTTCACTATCCCGATCTTTTTGAGCATTCTTGAAAGCTTGTTGATAATATTCTAAGGCTTTGAAATATTTACCTTGAGCATCATAAACAACAGCAATTTTATTCAAAGTACGAATAATCTCAAAGCGATCGCCTTCTTGAGTTAAATTTTCTAATTTTTCTTGTAATTGTTCCAAATTTTCATCAAGTTTATCGTTGTTAAATCCTGATTGAACTTGCTTTTGTTGTTGCTGTATTTCAATATTTTGATTGTTCTGCAAAATAGAATTAACAGAATTTGCCTTAACTTGTGCTAGTGCTTTTGAATTGAGATTAAAATTTTTCTCGACTGCTATAGATGGAGTAATAATTAATAAACATACAGTAGATGTAATTAATCTAAAATGTTTCCAATTTATCATTTTTCAACTATATCTTTTATGTGTGTTGTGTATAACTATCAGCATTCAGCATTCAACTATCTTTAAAACTTTTACCTGTAATGTTTTCAAGTTTCGTAGCTTTACTCACTTTAATGCTTAGTGCTATATGTTGTCTCTATTATAGGGTTATAAAAGGAGTAGCGGAGTAGGGGAGTGGGGTAGTAGGGGAGTAGGGTCATTTCAGTTATCAGTTATCAGTTAGCCTCCTCCGGAGGAACTGCGTTATCACTTATCAGTACCTCTTGCCTGTTTGCGCAGCATTCCGTAGGAAAGTATTGGGATTGAAATACTGAAGTTGATTTTCTCTTGGTCTCTGGTGAGGAAACCTCGGCATCCAAAGTATTAACTAGCTATCAGCTTTTCGTGATAGTCATGGGACCCTTGCCAGTATTTAGCTGGAGCGCTAAAAATTCGAGGGTTTAAGTCCCCCACGCTTATTTGAAAAAATTAGTGGTGCACCTTTTATGGGGGTTTGTAGACGCGGAGCGGCTTCTCTTGAGTATCCCCCATTATACACGCCAGAAAAGCTGACTGCTGATAGCTGAATGCTGACTGCTACTTCAATACCAAAAATTAAAAAAGCCTGATAAATCTTAAAATTTACCAGACTCTTTTTTAGATTATTAACTTTTAATGGCGGGAGGCGGATTTGAACCACCGACCTTCGGGTTATGCTTACCACTACAGCTTTCACTGCCTTAATTCTTAATTCCAAGAATTAGTTTGTGGTCTGGACTGTCCCTTTACCCTCAGCTTCTATCAAACTAGAACTGCTAGGGTACTTGCCAACCAGTCTCTACACCTTCTCCTTTTATTTGGAGCTTGGCTCGGGATTACCCCGCTAACGGTTTCCCCGAATTTGACAAGTAATCACATACAAATTTCTTCGTATGCCGCCCTTTACAAGATATAACTTCAAGCTTAGTCACTAGCGGTGTCTATTTATGCTTGTTTTGTTTGTCTTATCTTATAACTTGAGCCCGACGAGCTACCAGACTGCTCTATCCCGCGTCGTCTTTTATTAGTATAACCATAACCTTATTAAAATTGCAACCCCTTTCTCAAAATATTTTCCAAATTTTTTTCAGGGCTGTCCAATTATATCAAATCCGGTTGAATACTTATCATATAGTTGGGGGAGTAAGGGAGTAGGAAGTAGGGGCGAATGGCATTCGCCCGGAGTAGGGGAGCATTCGCCCGGAGTAGGGGAGCATTCGCCCGGAGTAGGGGAGCATTCGCCCGGAGTAGGGGAGCATTCGCCCGGAGTAGGGGAGCATTCGCCCGGAGTAGGGGAGCATTCGCCCGGAGTA
>JAXHSW010000089.1:22257-34112 GCA_034190295.1 Cyanobacteriota bacterium
GCCCGGAGTAGGGGAGCATTCGCCCGGAGTAGGGGAGCATTCGCCCGGAGTAGGGGAGCATTCGCCCGGAGTAGGGGAGCATTCGCCCGGAGTAGGGGAGCATTCGCCCGGAGTAGGGGAGATTGAAGGGTTGAAGCATAGTTATAAACATATAGTATATAACCGGATTCTATATTACTGAATAATTAAGGCTTAAAGCCTCTCACTCGCCGTGGAGAAACAAGAAAAAATTTTCATTATTAGTCAATCCTCTTCATTTTCAAGGAGAGGCCATATCAGTTATCAGTTCTCAGTTCTCAGTTATCAGTTCTCAGTTCTCAGTACCTCTAGCTGTTTGCGCAGCATGACAAAGGTCAAGCAAAGTGAATTGAAATAAGGAATCCTCTTTTTTTTCATCCCCTTAAAAGGCTATCCCCGATCGGGAACTCCTGAAAACCTTGTGGGGAGCAGGGAGAAAGTCTATAGATAGGTAAGCGATCGCTACTTAAGTTATCAAAAAAATGTATTTTTCAATACACTTTTCTGCGGAAAAACCCTCTCAAAGTCTTATACATAACTTGTTTATTTTGTCAAGCTTGATGTTAAGAAAGATGCTTATAAAGCATAGCTTAAAAGGGGAGGGTTTAGACCACTATTTTGCGGTAATAATTAATTATTAATTATTAATTGTTGAACTATACCATACACATTTCTCCGATTACTTCCAAACGCTTAACATTAGTGAGGGACATATAATTGTCCGCTAGAGTTTCAGCAATAGTTGGACTTATCCAACCCATCTGAGTTAACAAATGAATAGCCACTGCATATTTTGCTCGTTTAGCACCATCATTAACCTTAATGGCCAAACCCATCCCTTCACCTACCCGACCAATACATTGTACTCCCTCAGCCCCAGACTTACTGACAATGTCTCCTGCCGTCAAGCGCATCAACTCTGTATCAAAACTTCCTTCTCCCCCAACCATTTCTGGATGATAAGTCATCGCCCGGACAATTCGTTCTAGATCCAAACTATCACCAGAAGCCAGTTTGGCGTACAAAGTTGCCATTTGACTCAATTGCAGGAGATAAGTTGGAGCACCACAGTCATCACGAGCGCCAATAAATTCTACAGCAGGCATGGCCAGTAAATCAGCTACCTTACTAATAATCAACTGCTGAACTGGATGTTTCATTTGCAGGTAAGACTCCATCGGCCAACTTCTTTGCTGACAAACAGCCAGCATACCTGCGTGCTTACCAGAACAGTTATATTGCAAAGGACTCTTTTTATTGGCCGGAGTTGGACATTGGAGTTTTGATGGGTCAATATCACAACGCCATAAAACGTTAAATACCTGTCTTGCTTGCTCCGTTGTACCTTGATGGGAACTACAGATAATGGCCAGGTCTAAGTCAGTCAAGTCATAACGTTCTAGAGTACCTGTAGTCGCAACTGCTAAAGCTTGAAATGGTTTGAGAGCTGAACGGACAAATGTGGCAGTATCTGCATCTCCGGCCACGGACAAAACCCGACCTCTATGGTCGCACACAGTGGCCTGAACCTTGTGAGTTGATTCAAGGATACCTTCTCGGAGTAGTCTAACTTCTAGTTGCGAAGTTTGTGTTCTTTTTCCCCTTGTCATTTTTATTTATTCTTTTGGGCAAGTTGAGTATTTATCAAGTACATTAATTTAACTGTATTTTTAAAGACTATCTATCAATTTTATCTTAATAAGTCTCAACTGATTCTCTTATACTAAACTAAGTTATGCTCATCGATATTTATTCTTTGAACATACGAGTATCTTTAGTCGTGTCAGCTAAAATAATCCTCTTAAATAGTTTGTTTTTAAGTACAATATCGTATTTTATTCAATAATAAAATAGTGTGATATAGCAGATATTTTAGACAAATATTTAAGCATATACTCTGAGAATAAGTCAGTTCATTAATTGATAATTGATAATTGATAATTGATAATTGATAATTGATAATTGATAATTGATAATTGATAATTGATAATTGATAATTACCTCGGGTTTTAACCGTCCTTGATTGAATATAAGGAAATATTATTTCTTCTCTTGGTCGATTGGATATGCTTAGGAAACCCATCCATTCCACCCTCCGGGAAGCTCCGAAGAGCGACCGCTTTTTTCCCCTTAAAAGGGGAGGCTTCAAGGCGCGAATTTATTAATTATTAATTATTCGGTAAACATAACTGTAATTACTTGACTACTTCAATCAAAATCACCAAAATTACTATAGCGTTTTCAAATGAGATGTCAAACAATAATTGGTTATTTACTAACAGTAAAAAGTCTAGCAAACCTTCTTACCGAACAATTAAGGTTTAAAGCCTCTCACTCGCCGTGGAAAAACAAGAAAAAATTTTCATGATTAGTTAATCCTATCCGTTTTCACTCTCGAGGTAATTCGCGCATTCTTAATTCTAAATTCTTGAATTGTTCCCTTCCGGAGCAGATGAGCTGTTGCCTAAAAGCGACCAGTTTTTTTTTTACGCAACTCAAATGAAATTACTATATGATTTTTTACAACTCTTTTGGGTTAATTTTAGATCGAAACCCAGATTATTACACCAATACAAATTATTAAGAGCAAACTATAAAAAGTTTTGTGTAATCTTTTGATAAGTGGCTGAACTTGATAGTTAACTATCAACTTATCTTTTGTAATTTCTTCTGATGTTTTCAGCCATGTTTGCCCATCATACCAACCAGACTCTTCATAAAAAACAGTAGTACTTGCAAGACGCGATCGTACATAATTCCAACCTAAATAAAGTCGCAATAATACCAAAATTAGAATTAAGCTTGCACCTGCTGACCCACTCAGTAAAAACTTCATCAAATATTTCTCTGGGGGAAAACTTGCTGCTGCCACTGGGCCTGATACTAACCAACTCCAGAGCCAAACCCAGACTAACTTCTTTATATACTGAAGTCTTTCTAAAGTTACCCAACAAAATAACCAGGAATTTTTGAGTTCTTCATATTCGTTGACTGGTTGTTGTTCTGGGGGAACTGGAGAGCTAAATATTATCTGTCTAGTCATAAATCAATTTTTCCTCACTTATCTTTTATGCCAGTCAAATAAGTAGTTCATATTGACAGCTTGCTCCTAATTGAGCAATGATAAAATATCTACTCTTTCTGCATGACTCCAAAATGCTTCTAAATTGTAGAATTCTCGTTCTTCGGGCTTCAATATGTGGACTATGACATCACCATAATCCATTAAAATCCAAGAACTTTCGTTTTGGCCTTCTACTCCTAGAGGATAAACTTCTCTATCTTGTTCTACCTTTTGGGCGATCGCCTGAGATATGGCTTTGACTTGAACATTAGAATAACCTGTGATAATCACGAAGTAGTCTGCTAAATAAGATACTTCTGTTACTTTAATTACAACAATGTTATCTCCTTTACGGTCTAATGCTGCGTTAACTATTGTCGATGTCAATTCTAAGGTTCCATCGGATTCTGAATTTGTCTGATTTGATTCGGTTGACAAGGACTGAATATTGGGGTAATTCGACATTAAATTATCTGTTTCCTTTTCCTTATTATGTATATAAGTATTGTATTTGATCTTTCTGTTGACTAATTTTTAGCCTTTATATTAGTCATTATCTTGTTGATTTGATCGAACAGGATTGGGTCTAAAACCCCGCCGGGAAGTGGCGATCGGGTTTTTGGAGCTTTTCTCAAATCCCCTTCCCCTGCTGACTCCCCTCCACGGTCGAGGTTAGGGGTTGGTTAGGCCCGCGGGTGGGTACACTTGCTGACTTCTGACGCGCGTTAATGCTGCTTAATTTTTTGTTCATCCTCGGGTTTTTGGGCCTTTTTCAAGAACCAATTTCTAGTTAATATAATTTTTGGGTGAATCAAACAATTAGTAGTTAGCAAGTGCTTTATAGTATAATCGGAGGTTAACCAAACTGCTTGGTAGAGATTTTCCTTACTAAGTTGCCTCAAATGCTGTAACTCTGGATTGCCACCTCTACCAGGTTCTAAAGTATCTGCGAGGAAAATTATGCAACTTAGCCGATCCATAGCTGGCTCTCCTAATGTATGATTAGCGATCGCTGCTAAAATCTCCTTATCCTTGATGCCAAACTCTTTTTTGGCCACAATTGCACTAACATTAGCATGAAGCAAATGAGGAGAGACTTCTGAGACTAAATCTATTTCTAAACCCTCTGACTTAGCAATTTGTAATAATGCTTGGGGAGAAAAATATTTAGCTAGATCGTGCATCAATGCTGCCAGTTGAGCTTTTTCCTGATTTATAGCATAATAGTTTGCTAGCTCCTGTGCCATTTTTTCTACTCTCAGAATATGTTTGACCCTAGAGACTGGAACATGAACGGAAAGCCATTTTAATACTTTCTCTTTAAGTTGAACCAAATCCAATTTTTCCGATTTTGGAATTGACAATTCCTCATATTTCATAAAAATTATTTTGAATTCAAACTGATGATTTTGATAAGAGTTTGTGATTTTCTTAAAGTATAAATTTATCGGATTTTTATCTAAGGGGCAACAACAGGGAAAAACAATTATAATGTTTCGGCAGATTTTAGTATTTGTTTTTGGTAAAATTATCAAAATTAACTCACCGATCGACCCCCAGTTATCCAACTTGATTCGGCAAGGGGTCTACCGTTATAATCTGGGATTTAAGGGGAGGGGAATTGCCGAGAGCAAATTAAACAGGTTTCGATTGATGTTTAAATCAAGCAATAAAGAGTAGTCTAAAAATTATGATAATTACTCATTGCTACAAAATTAAGCCTAGTTGTGAACAGTCAGTCAAAATTGATTATTGGCTAGAACTGTTGCGAAGACATTACAATTATGCGTGATAGTCAAAGACTAGACTGGTTGAATAGAACTAGATGTCAAGTTGACCGTTGCTCATGAATTTCATGTCCTATTGGCGAGATTTCCAGTAGACCAGATTATTATTTTCAGCAATCAGCAATTAAACAGACAAAACAGTTATTTCCTGACTACAAGGAAATCTCCATACGAAGTCCAGCAAATTAACTTACAAAGACTAGATAAAACTTGGAAAAGTTGGCTAATACCCGATTTGGAAAAAAGCACGTTGATAATTAATAATTAATAATTAATAATTAATAATTAACAATTAATAACGATCGGGATTTAATTTAACTAAATAAACGTCTAATAATTAACAATTAATAGTGGATAATTAGTTGACTTCTTTCATTATTAATTATTCATTGAATACATATTGCCAGGCAAAGAGAAGATTTCCACTTAAAAAGTGATCATAAGTTAGTTAAAGAATATGATTTAATTGCTGTAGAATATCTTAATATTAAAGGTCTAGCTAAAAATACTAAACTATTAAAATCAATCTATGATGTAGGTAAATAATTAACAATGAACAATGAATAATGAATAATGAATGATTCTTTAATAATTAATTATTAACTATTAATTATTAATTATTTAAGGTGTTCATGTAAGTAGGGACAAATGGCCATTCGCCCCTACACCCCAATCATACATCACACTCATTGCAGTAATTGTGGTCAGAAAGTACCATTAACTTTATCAGTTAGAACTCCCGAATTGTCATAAATAAATTTGGAACAGTTTTAGATAGAGATGTAAGCGTAGCTCCTCCGCAGGAGGCAAACCTTGCAATTAATATATTAAATAAAGGGTTAAACGAGGTGGGTATCATCTTGTCTGCTTGTGGAGGCGTAAGATATTGATCGGCCTGGGAAACAAGAAACTTCTTTGTTTGAGAAGCTCCCGTTATAATCGCTCTTATTTAACGGGAGAGAACTTCACATTGAAAAGTTATAATTTTTTGAATAAAGAAATATGTATTTACTAACTTGCTATTTATAATAATTTAGTTATACAGAGATTTTACCGAATAATTAAGGTTTAAAGCCTCTCCTTTAAAGGAGAAACAATGAATTAATTTTCATGATTATTAAATCAATTCCGTTTTAGGGAGAGGTAATTATCAATTATCCATTATCAATTATCAATTATTGAACAGAGGCTAAGAGCGATAAAGATTTAACTATAACTTCTTTCATACTAGACAATAAAAATTTTATGAACTAAAGTATAGCTTTCTATACTAAATTATCTTTTTCAAGATATACTAGCAATGATTAGTACCTGATTTTGCTAGAATAATTTTAATTGACAGTTAAGAATTTCTTAACAGATTCGTATTAACCGCAAGTCTGAAACACAGAAATATGCAGTCTTCAGAGCAGTCAGCCCCAATATCACAATCTGAGGAGATAGATACTCAGTCAGCCTCCTTGCAAACCAAGTTTGTAGTTGAATTCTGGGGTGTACGAGGTAGTATACCTACCCCTGGTAGTAGTACAGTTCGCTATGGTGGTAATACCTCCTGTGTAGAAATGCGCTTAGGGGAAAAGCGTTTAATTTTTGATGGAGGTACAGGTCTAAGAGTATTGGGTTTAAGCCTAATGAAACAAATGCCAGTGGAAGCTCATATATTCTTTAGTCATACTCACTGGGACCATATTCAAGGATTCCCATTTTTTGTTCCTGCATTTGCACCAGTCAATAAGTTTCACATACATGGGGCCATAGCACCTGATGGGACTACAATTAAAGAATGTTTATCCGATCAAATGGTCAATCCTAACTTTCCTATTCCTTTACAGGTAATGGGTTCTGAGATGAAGTTTTATGACTTTAGCACTGGAGATGTAGTTAAGATTGATGATATTGAGATTGAAACAGCTCCTCTCAATCATCCGAATTTTGCCATTGGATATAGAATTTGTTGGCAGGGTAAAACTGTAGTTTATTGTCCAGATACAGAACATTATGAAGATCGTTTTGATGAAAATGTACTTCATCTAGCTCGTCAAGCTGATTTGCTGATTTATGATGCTACCTACACAAATGAAGAGTACTATAATCCCGAATCTCCTAAAATTGGTTGGGGACATTCTACTTGGCAAGTAGGTGTGGAAATAGCAAAAAAAGCAGGAGTCAAACAAATAGTTATGTTTCAACACGACCCTTCTCATCATGACAATTTATTGGATGAAGTTCAAGTTGCTCTCCAGTCAGTATTTCCCAATGGGTTAGTAGCAAAAGAAGGTATGACAATTCCAATTATTTAGAAAGTGTTTAGCACCTCAGCACCTCAGCAGTCAGCTTTGCGCAGAAAGCGGAGCATTCCGGAACGGAAAGGGAATGAACAACCCAAGCTTTTAGATACCATTATCTATGCACTACCTTTTTAGCCTGATAGCTGATAGCTAGTTAAACTAACAAAAAATAATGAAGTATTAACACTAGAGATTATATTCATGCCAATATCTAATCTCAGAAATAAAGGTAGACAACGACCATCTGTTTTTTTACTTTTACTACTAATATTTTTATGGAGTGCAAGTTGTGGTTTGGTTATGGCAAAAATTTCTACTGCAACAACTATTTCACAAATTGAGCCTCAACTAATGAGTAATGTTGATGTGGTTCCCAAACGTCACCAATTAGGACTGTCATTATATTTAGAAAATTGTGCTACTTGTCATATTCCAGTACCACCTCAAGTCCTTCCCACAGAAAGTTGGAAAATAATTCTAGAGGACGAGCAACACTACGGTATACAACTCCCTACTCTTGTAGATCCACCTCGTCAACTTATTTGGAATTACCTACAAGTATCTTCTCGTGTCAAATCACAGCAAGAGGAAAGAATACCTTACAGAATTTCTAGTTCTCGTTATTTCAAAGCGCTTCATCCCAGAGTAGAACTTCCTCAAAATTTGAATATCAAGGGTTGTGTTTCTTGTCATCCTAGCGCTGCAAAATTTGACTTTCGGACTCTCAACTCAGAATGGCCAGATTAAAGAATTTAGAATTTAGAATTTAGAATTTAGAAGTCATATTTTAGGTACTTAAAGCGTCTACTGTACAGTAATTTTAGGTTATTATTTGACTTTATCCGGATACTCATAGCACTACACAAATAGGTTAGGACATCTATAAAATCCTCAAAGTTAGTCAGGGATGACTTTTAACTTTTAACTTTTGACTTTTAACTTCTGACTTTTGACTTTACGTCGCCAATTCGACTGCTCCCTTATGCGCGTAGCGCTACGAGGTGATGTATTCCCTACCTAAAACACAACAAAAATGTAGTTACGATAATTATAAACTCAAAATTAAAAGTCAAAAACAATGGAATTAGGGATTAGTTGAAAAATAATATCAAAGCCACTGGCACGAAATAAAATATAAAATAATTCATACCCATTTTTTAACAACCAAAAATATATTTTGACAAAATCTATAAAAAATGGTAAGCAAAATAACCATTTTGGCAATTAATCATTGGAATTTAACTTAAATAATAACTATGTTCAAAAAACTTCTCGGAGACCCCAACGCACGCAAACTCAAGAAATTTCAACCTTGGGTAACAGAGATTAATATTCTCGAAGAAGATATTCAACAACTTTCAGACGAAGAGCTAAGGGCAAAAACAGGAGAATTTAGACAAGCTCTAGAAAAAGCAACATCTAAGGACGAAGAAAAAGAAATATTAGAAGAAATTCTACCGGAAGCTTTTGCAGTAGTCCGAGAAGCAGGAAAGCGAGTGCTAGGTATGCGACACTTTGATGTCCAACTTTTGGGGGGCATTATTTTGCATCAAGGCCAAATCGCAGAAATGAAAACAGGAGAGGGTAAAACCCTTGTGGCTACCCTACCAGCATACTTAAATGGCCTGGCAGGTAAAGGTGTCCATGTAATTACTGTTAATGACTACCTAGCTAGACGAGATGCGGAATGGATGGGACAAGTGCATCGGTTCCTGGGTTTAACTGTAGGGTTAATTCAACAAGGAATGAATCCAGAAGAACGGAAAAGAAACTATGCTTGCGATATTACTTATGCTACTAACAGTGAAGTTGGATTTGACTACTTGCGCGATAATATGGCAACTAGCATGGATGAAGTAGTACAACGTCCATTTAATTTTTGTACCATTGACGAAGTTGACTCTGTATTAGTAGATGAAGCACGGACTCCTCTGATTATTTCTGGGCAGGTAGAAAGACCTAGTGAAAAGTATATTAAAGCAGCAGAAATTGCAGCAGCTTTGGATAAAGAAAAAGAACATTATGAAGTAGATGAAAAAGCTCGTAATGTGTTGTTGAGCGATGAGGGTTTTGCTGAAGCAGAACAGTTATTGGGAGTACAAGATTTATATAACCCAGAAGATCCTTGGGCACATTTTATATTTAATGCTTTGAAGGCAAAAGAATTGTTTATCAAAGATGTTAACTATATTGTGCGTGATGAGGAAGTGGTTATTGTTGATGAATTTACAGGAAGAGTAATGCCAGGACGACGATGGAGTGATGGTTTGCATCAGGCGATCGAGGCTAAAGAAAGGGTAGATATTCAGCCAGAAACTCAAACATTGGCAACTATTACTTATCAAAATTTCTTCTTACTTTATCCGAAATTATCGGGGATGACGGGAACGGCAAAAACAGAAGAAACAGAATTTGAAAAGATTTATAATCTACAAGTGACTATTGTTCCGACTAATAGACCAACTGGTAGAGCAGATTTATCAGATGTGGTTTATAAGACAGAAAAAGGGAAATGGCAAGCGATCGCTAATGAATGTGCGGAAATGCACACGGCAGGTCGCCCAGTGTTAGTGGGTACAACCAGTGTGGAAAAATCAGAGTTACTATCTCGGTTACTTGCTGAACTGAAAATTCCTCACCAGTTGCTGAATGCTAAACCAGAAAATGTGGAGCGAGAGTCAGAAATTGTGGCACAAGCAGGGGGTAAGGGTACAGTTACTATTGCTACTAATATGGCAGGTCGAGGTACTGATATTATTTTGGGCGGAAATGCTGAGTATATGGCAAGGTTGAAACTACGGGAGTATCTAATGCCGAGGGTTGTTAAACCTGAAGAAGACGATGGTATGGGTATGATGCGCGTACAAGGATCTAAAAAGCCAAATTCAGCTAAAGGTTTTGACCCAGAGAAGAAGGTGAAAACCTGGAAAGTATCGCCAGAAATTTTTCCAGTTAAGTTGTCGCCACAAACTGAAAAGATGTTGAAGGATACAGTAAGTTTTGCGGTGCAAGAGTGGGGAGAGAGAGCGCTACCTGAGTTGGTGGTGGAAGATAAAGTGGCGATCGCTGCGGAAAAAGCTCCTATTCAAGACCCGGTAATTCAAAAGTTACGGGAGGTGTACAATTTGATTCGCAAAGAATATGAAACCTACACGGAGAAGGAACATGATAATGTAATAAGTCTGGGTGGGTTGCACGTTATTGGCACTGAGCGCCACGAGTCAAGGCGTATTGATAATCAGTTGCGGGGTAGAGCGGGGCGACAAGGAGACCCTGGTTCGACTAGATTTTTCTTGAGTTTGGACGATAATTTATTACGGATTTTTGGTGGCGATCGTGTTGCTGGAATGATGCAAGCGTTTGGGGTTGAGGAAGATATGCCAATTGAATCTGGGTTGTTGACTCGTTCGTTGGAAGGCGCCCAGAAGAAGGTGGAAACTTATTATTATGATATGCGGAAGCAGGTGTTTGAGTATGACGAGGTGATGAATAATCAACGTCGGGCAATTTATGCCGAACGCCGACGGGTATTGGAAGGTAGGGATTTGAAGGAACAGGTGATTAAGTATGCGGAGCAAACTATGGATGATATTGTGGAGGCGTATATTAATCCTGAGTTGCCTTCGGAAGAGTGGGAGTTGGATAAGTTGGTAAGTAAGGTGAAGGAGTTTGTGTATCTGTTGGCAGATTTAACTCCGGAACAGTTATTTGATTTGTCAATGGATGATATTAAGACTTTTATGCACGAGCAGGTAAGGAATGCTTATGATATTAAGGAAGCGCAGGTAAATCAGATTCGTGGTGGTTTGATGCGAGATGCGGAACGTTTCTTTATTTTGCAGCAAATTGATACTTTGTGGCGGGAGCATTTGCAGCAGATGGATGCGTTGCGGGAGTCAGTTGGTTTGCGGGGTTATGGTCAGAAAGATCCGTTGATTGAGTATAAGAGTGAGGGTTATGAGTTGTTCTTGGATATGATGACGGATATTCGTCGGAATGTGGTTTATTCGATGTTCCAATTCCAGCCGCAACCTGCGGTGCAGACTACGGCGGCGGAGACGGTGTGAAAAAACCTAACCCCCTAGTCCAGTAGGGTGTGTTAGCGTCAGCGTAACGCACCAAAGACATAATAGATGGTGCGTTACATTTCATTAACGCACCCTACCAAAGCTGCAGTGCAGACTACGGGGGCAGAGACGGTGTAGTTTTCATTCAACATTTTTTTGATTATTAATAATTATTATAAGGTGGATAAAATTTTTTAATTATTAATAAAAGTAAAGATTGGTCAGAATTCCGGATCTCCATCGTCTAATCAAGTGTAGTTATTTGATTAAAGATTGGTAAAATGTTGAAAAAATTAGTGGTAGGCTTTTGTCTGTTGTGTTTGATTTTAGGCGTAGCTGCTCCAGCGGAGGCGAACCAAAGTACCTTTAACCAGGATCTCAAGAAAGGGGGATATGAATTTCTTGTAAATGGAAACATTGAAGTTATAAAAAACAAAAATGGAGATAATTATGAAAATTATAAGGAAATAATGGACTTGTGTAAACAGCAGGGAGGAGATGCTTTTGGTACATATGATGTTACTGGTAGTTATAAGTTTTTGGGGTGTAGTTTTAAATAAGTAGATGAGGGGGGTAAGGGGTGATTAACTGTTGAATGAAAATTGTAGAAAGTAGTTGCTATTTGTAGAAA
>JAXHSW010000009.1:0-23547 GCA_034190295.1 Cyanobacteriota bacterium
GTCAACTTTTCGAGAATGGTTAGAATATTTTGGGAGAAAATATGGCAAGTTAACTATTGCCGTACCACCACAAAATACTTCTCAAAATTGTTCTAATTGCGGTCAAAAAGTTAAAAAATCTCTATCAACTAGAACCCATGTTTGTCCCCATTGTGGCTATGTAGAAGATAGAGATATTAATGCGGCTAAGAACATCTTAAAAAAAGCGCTCAGTACGGTGGGACACACCGGAACTTACTCTTGGGGAGATTTGCCCTCTGGCTTGCTTGGAGAAATCCTGTCAGGTGATGGCGAGTCGGTGAACCAAGAATCCCCGTGTCTTTAGACCGGGGAGTGTCAATGCTCTAGTGCCGCTACGCGGAAGTCAAAAGTTAAAAGTTAAAAGTTAAAAGTTAAAAGTTAAAAGTTAAAAAGTGTTGATTTGTAATTGTTTTAGGATTTTGTAACTGTTCAGTTATTTCCGCCATCCTGCACTAAGGAATAGGGAACAGGGAATATAGAAATAAATATTCTTATAACTCCAATTCTCATACATTAATGCGATATTTAGGCAACACTTCAATTATTAAGTTATTCACACTGGTATTATCACTATTTTGCTAAAAATTAGCAAGTTAATGTTAATTATTCTTATTTTTACTTCTCCCTCTACCGACGTTGCATGCAAGTTACCGAAGAATTAATAATTAAATAATTAAATAATTAAATAATTCACGCCTTGAAGCCTCCCTTTACCAATTATTTAACCCACCTACTTTCCTACTCCCCTACTCAAGAAAATGTAGAAAAGTTTTTGAGAAATTGTATTAGATATCTAGTAACCTGATGTACTGAAAACAAAATATTTATCAACTTCTAAGAATATGAATAATCAGCCTTTGCAAATAAAATGGCAAATTGTTAAAGAGTATAGCGATATTCTCTACCACAAAACTGATGGAATTGCCAAAATAACTATTAATCGTCCCCACAAACGTAATGCTTTTCGTCCCAAAACCGTGTTTGAACTTTATGATGCCTTTGTTGATGCTCGTGAAGACCCAAATATTGGAGTAGTTCTGTTTACAGGTGCTGGACCTCACACAGACGGTAAATATGCTTTCTGTGCTGGTGGAGACCAAAGCGTCAGAGGTACAGCAGGTTATGTTGATGAAGCTGGAGTACCACGACTGAATGTATTGGACTTACAACGATTAATTCGTTCCATGCCCAAAGTTGTCATTGCTTTAGTTGCTGGATATGCTATTGGAGGGGGTCATGTTTTGCATATTATTTGTGACTTAACTATTGCTGCTGACAATGCAATTTTTGGTCAAACTGGACCCAAGGTAGGTAGTTTTGATGGTGGGTTTGGGGCAAGTTATTTAGCTAGAATTGTAGGTCAGAAAAAGGCACGAGAAATTTGGTTCCTCTGTCGGCAGTATACAGCTCAAGAAGCCTTGGAAATGGGCTTGGTTAACTGTGTTGTACCTATAGAGGAACTGGAAATAGAGGGTATTAAGTGGGCATCAGAAATTCTGGAAAAAAGCCCGATCGCCATTCGTTGTCTCAAAGCTGCTTTTAATGCTGACTGTGATGGGCAAGCTGGTCTACAAGAATTGGCTGGTAATGCTACTCTTCTTTACTACATGACAGAGGAAGGAGCTGAGGGTAAAAAGGCATTCCTAGAAAAACGACCTCCAGATTTTCGCAGATATCCTTGGTTGCCTTAGAGATTATTTGTCAAGAATTATAAAGTATTTTTACTCTTCATCAATTGAGTATTTTAGAACACAAAGTTTGGGATAAATAACCAAATAGTTACAATTTAAAAGGCGTTATTTTTCCTGACAAAACTTTACCGAAAATTTGTGGTTTAAAGCCTCTCCTTTTAAGAGGATAATAAATAAAAATTTTCATAATTAGTCAATTCTATCCGTTTTCAAGGAGAGGTAATTATTCATTATTAATTGTTGAAAAACAGTCTCTTAGAGTTAAGGATGAAAATGTAGCTTTTTTTTTTGACATGGATAAGTTACCAATGAATAATGGATAATTGATAATTAATCGAATCTAGGTTTAAAGCCTCTCATGCATGGGCAAGGAGAAAAAAGTGCCCTTGAGATTTCCTTCTATTCAATTCCGTAACGGTTTTAACCTTCTTGTAATTATCCATTATTCATTATCCATTATTAATTAATGAATGAGACTTTAACTTATATTTCTCATAATAACTAATTCCAATTTTGTTAGTTAGTTGACCTAAAAAAAATAGATACAAACCTTGTTCTGATAGAAAAGTATCAAGCACTATCTTCAAAGAAACAAAGCTTTTCAATTTATTTATATTTTAGGTAAAACTAACGTAACCATTCAGCTATTCGGTACGAAATGCGGAGCAAACAGCTTTTAAACGTACAGGAATCACTGAATTTAGCTAAAGGCGACCAATTTATTTCGGTCCGAATGCTACGCATTCATAAGTTTTAATTTTCCTTAGAGACTAATTCCTCCTGAGCGTGCGATATTCAGTTAATAACTCATAGCTGATAGCTGATAGCTGACTGCTGTTTGCTTACAAACTAACTACTTCCAATTTTCGATCGATTTTCTGATTCCAGATAGCTATACTCTCAAGATTGTCCCAGGACTCATTAAAGGGAGATGAAGCTAACGAACAGGCTTTCCAATTACTTTCAACTGGTGTTGTTAACTTTTGACAAACACCACCACGTCTTCCTTCAGGTAAATAGTATCGACAATTACGACAAACTAAAGTGGGTTTCATAAAAAATTTTCCTAAATTTAATTAAATCTATCTTAATATTTTGAATCCAAGTGACTCGTGGTTTCAATCTATTAAATCCATTGTGGCATCTAGATTCTGAATATCCCTATCAATCAAAGAAAATTTATATTTTTTTTATAATTGCTTTATAAACAGAAACATTTAGAGAAAATTTAGGAAGAGAAAATTTATGAATTAATACATTATTTCGGTTAACTTAATAGGGATCAAGTTAAAATGTAAGTCAGAACGAAGTAGAATAGATAATATTTAAACCCACTAATGGAAAAGATTTTAGGCTCAAAGCCCATAAAGATAGACTAAAAAAACTATCAAAAATTTTTAGTTACCGACTCAATATATAAATTAATGTTTTTGTCTTTTAAATTACATTTTAGGAGTTAAAATTATGAGAAAATTAAGGCTTAACTTGATGACCACTGTTTAGTGGCACAAATTGCACATACTGACCAACGTTGAATTTCTCCCGGGGGTGTAGGACATTGGCATTGAGGACATAGAGGTAAACCTTGAAAGCGAGTATCGATCGCTTTAGCCCAATTTTTAAATGTGGCTTGAGGGCTTTGATTTTTGTGAGTCGAATCTTCCAAGATTACTTTTTGAGATGGAGGAATCATGCTAGGATGCTCTAGCCAATCATTTTTTTCAGTTTGTCTCGATTTATGAGAATGAATTGTATGCCAGTGAGCAGGAGAAAACTTGATATTGTCTAGGGGTGTGGGTAAAAAATGATTGAGCTTCTGTAAAAGTTGGGGCACTCGAAAACTAAGTTCTTGAGACACTCCAGCACTAGACGTTGCTACATATAAAACTCCCCGGTCTATATATAGAGGCTTAGTTTTGGTGGCCATAACTCCTAAAACTTGCTCCCAATATTCCATCAGTTTCAGAAACTGTTGTAGTTGAGGCGATCGCTCCATAATTTGGAGATAGCCTAAAATCCGATCGAGAGATTGAAAATCCATAGTAGTTTTACAATAGTTGGGACATTCTATCTAGAATATAAAATGTATAATAAACGTTGTACATAAATATAGTCTTATGTAGTCAAACAATGTCAAATATCTGCGTGAATTTGTATTAACCAGCTACTAAATATTTGACAGAATTTAATAACTCTCGACCTGATATTTAATGCTACAATTAAATTTGCTAATAATTCCAGACTAAATAATAATAAAAAATCCTAAATTATCGAATCCTAATATAATTTTAACTCCTTGATTTATGAGATTAGTTGAGAGACATATCCCATACAAAAAATCATCGGTTTGATCCGGAAGTTGACCAACTGTGTTTCTTGTCGAAAAATCTCTAAAACTCATGCTAATTATTTAGTTCGTCAATCTTTCATCTTTGAAAAGACAAATAATTCCTATTATGACCTGCAAAAAACACTCTCTACTCAACCAGACTATCAAGCAATGCCAGCTAAAGTCTCTCAACAAATCTTGATGATAATAGATCGAAACACCGAAGAGTTTTTTAGCAGCGAATGAAGTTTATAAACATAACACATCAAAGTTTAATGCTCGTCCTCGTCTTCGGTGGATATAAAAATAAAATAACGGGAAGAAATATTGTAGTTTATACGAAACAAGCTATCAGCAAAAGGCAACTTAAGCTGGGAATTATTAATCTAAGTAAAACTGGGATTTATCTAAAAACATTAGTACCTACTTCACAAATCAAACAAGTTAGTCTAGTCCCTAGACTTAATCATTATGTAATAGAGGTCATTTATGAAGCGACGGAAAAACAATATGAGCTAGAAAAAAATCGTTGCGCCAGTATTAATATAGGATTAAACAATTTAGCTAAATTAACTTTTAAGAAGCGCCGGAATTAAACCCAAGAGCGATCGATGGCAGACCGTTAAAATCTATAAATCAATACTATAATAAAATTCAAAGCTTCCTACAATCTGAACTCCGGAAAAATCAATCAAGTAATAGGCTGAAAAAACTTTGTAATCAAAGAGAATTTAAAATCAATGACTATCTTGCGTATTGCATCCCGTTTGATTATTGATACTCTAATTAATCAGAAAATAGGAACATTGATAATAGGGTACAATGAAGAGTGGAAGCAGAAGATAAATTTAGGAAAAAGAAACAATCACGCATTTTGTATCTGTTTCCTATAATAAGTTAATAGAAATGTTATGTTATCAAGCCAAGATGGTAGGGATAGATGTAATTCTTACAGAAGAATCTTATACCTCAAAAGCAAGTTTTATAGATAATGATTTGATTCCAGTTTACACTGAAGGTCAGAAAAATCATGTCACCTTTTCAGGAAAAAGAGTAAAAAGAGGAATGCAATTGTACCGCAAGCATTGGATTAATTAATAAGTTACGTGAACGGTTCTCTAAACCAATGCGAAAAAAGCAGCTCCCTTTTGTCTTCGATCGTGGGAAGCGAGGGTGTTGTAGTTCACGAGCGTCAGGGTAACACCTGCAAAATAAGGATTAGTCTTATGTGACTATATTCTTATGAACTATTGAGTAAGTAATAGGAGTTCTCGAATGAGTCAAAATTCTTTGGTTAAGTCCACTAAAAACTCTACAGACCAATTGAATCCCACTTTGCAAGCTGTAATGGACAGTTTAGATGTACAACTAGAAGCAGAATTAACAAGATATCGCAAGTACCGCAGGCGAACAGAACAATCACCAGTTTCTCAGCAAAATAGTAATAAACAAATTTATAAAACACCCGAATTAATTTCTGTATCACCAGGAGATGACCAAACAGTATCCCCATTACCTTTATCCGAACCAAAATCATCACTAGAAGACTCTGAAATATCTGAAACTTCCGCCAACAAAAATTCACCAGTAGCGATCGAACCTCCAACTCCATCAGAACTTACTATGGCCAACAGAGGTGATACAGAAAATCGGGATGGTGAGAAACAGACATCTCAAATAGATACAGATAATTCCACAGCACCAGATGACAACCTTGAATCTTCAGAACAACTTCTACAGAGTTTAGACAAATTAAAATCCCGTCGTCAGGAGCAACCTACTTACTTAGCAAGTTTGTTTACTCCTCTAGGAATAGTTTCCATGTTTCTATTTTTGATTTCTTGTACCACTTTGGGTTATGTAGTGATGAATCCATCAGGTCTGAAAAATCTTGGTTTAGACCGTTTGTTCAAAGATACTTCAGCTCAAAAAGATACAGATGAAACTACTGCTGGTAATGGTCAAAATAGAGAGGAGCAACCTTTACCAAAATCTCCTGACTTGGCATCTCAAGAATTTGTAGATTTAGATTTGAATACCCTAAGTAATGTTAATCCTAAACCTAGCCAGTTTCCATCTCCCACTGCAACATTAAGACCTGCGGTACCACCTCCAATATCCGGAAGTACTAATACTGTGGCACAACCTACTTATAAACCAGGTGCAGAACTTGATAATCTCAGCAGCACCTTATTGCCTCAGTCTACTCAATCTCCTAACCAACAATCTGTTACAACTGCTCCATCTCCAACAGTAAAAAATTCTGACAGTTCTCAAATAACTACTCCTATACAGTCAGATAATGGTTGGTATTATGTTGTTGTTGATTATGTGAATGAAGAGTCTTTATACAATGCACAGCAAATAGTCTCAGATGCTTATATTCGTGAAACATCTAATGGTATGAAGATACAGATGGGAGCTTTTTGGGACCCAGAAAAAGCAAAGGAATTTCTCCAAGAATTACGGCAGGAAAAACTTGATGCGAAATATTATAAGTTACCACCTGAGAATTATTAAAATTATTGGCCTAAGTAATTTTAATCACCACTCAAAATTGAACACTTAACTCTATTAGACCTCTCCGGAAAAGAGGGAGTAGGGAGTTTGTAGGGATGTTGCATACAACGTTCCTACAGAGTGGGGAAAGAATTGATGATTTTTGCGCGATAATTGATTTTATTTTTGACGATCGCGCCTATGTCTATTGAACTAATATCATGTCCGGTTGAATAGTTATAAATAAATTACGGAGTCCTCAGTCCTCAGTCCTCAGTCCTCAGTCCTCAGTCCTCAGGAGGGAAGCAAGAAGGAACAAGGAACAAGGAACAAGGAACAAGGAACAAGGAACAAGCAAGAGGAGGAAAAGGAGAAAGTTTTTTTTATCGCGCTCTTATCCGGACATAATATAATAGTTAATTATGATGTGGCTGATATTTTAACTAGACTGATATGGATTTAAATATAACTACTAACTACTGAAAAAAGAATCAACTGGATACGTTGAAGCGAGCTTTGTCTTCGTCTTAAACTTTGGTAGGATTGACCTAATTCCCAACTTGATTCGGCAAGGGGTCTCCCGTTATAACCTGCGATAAAGAGCCGGATGGAACAACAATTACCTCCTCAAAATTTTATTCAACTCACAATAAATTCTGAGTGAAAGCCATGAAAAAATAACGAGAATAAAAGCAAAATCAGATTTTTTTATAGCTATGAATTGTTTAGCAATCGCATATAGTAAGTTCTGAAACAAAAGCAAAATAAGATTGTTTTGTAATCATAAATATTAGACTAATTGCAGATAGTAATGTCACTCATAAATACTCCAGGATCACTTCCAATCAAAAATTAAACAACAAGGGCGAATGCTTGAGAAGAAATAGCCTTTGTAGAGGATGAGTCGGATGCATTACAGAACACAGAACCTCACGGGGTAACAAGCTGCTTAAAACTATTGTTGGATCGGGGTTTAAAGAATATAAGCGGGGGTCATTTCAGTTATCAGTTATCAGTTATCAGTTATCAGTACCGACAACTATTGCCGGATCAAACGAAAATACGCTCATTGAATTTTTTTCATCCCCCTAAAAGGGAGAGGCTTTAAACCCAATATTTCGGTAAAAAATTGACAAGTTTTGTGTAATAATAATGAACTATTAATTTATGGCGTTTTCTTCTATCTACTCTGGGGTCTTCTAGACTAATAAAATACTCATAAACACTCTTCTTTTGCTGTAGTTTCATTGTTGAATCTTACTCTTATTACTACAATAATTATCCTTCATAAATATCTAGTATTCAATTTTAATTAGGTTTTTTTAAGCATTAATTATTGAATTTATTTGATAGTTTTGACTGTTGAAAGTTTGGGTGTTTTTTGATAGTGATTTGAGAAGCGATAGACTGGAAGTCCGCTTCGCGATTGCCGGAGGCACAGCGAAGCTATCGCATAGTCTCCATTTGAAATTATCTTCTTGGTCATTTGTCAAAAAAATTAGATGCGTTTGCCCTGAGAGTAGTATAAAAATTATGATAATTACTCATTGCTACAAAATTCAGCCCACTCCTGAACAGTCAGTCAAAATAGATTATTGGCTAGAACTGTTGCGAAGACATTACAATTATGCGTGATAGTCAAAGATTAGACTGGTTGAATAACTAGATGTCAAGTTGACCGTTGCTCATTAATTTCATGTCCTAATTGGTGAAATTTCTAGTAGGCCAGATTACTATTTTCAGCAATCAGCACTTAAACAGACAAAAAAGTTATTTCCCGACTACAAAGAAATATCCATACGAAGTCTAGCAAATTAACTTACAAAGACTAGATAAAGCTTGGAAACGTTGGCTAATACCCGATCGAGTTGGTAAACGTGCAGGACGACCAAGATTTAAAAAGTTTGGCAAATGAAGATCCTGGTTGTTTTAGTAGAGTTAATCATCCGCTCATCAGCAATAAAATTTGATGGAAAACAAATAATTATTAGTAGGTTTGGTACTATTCCAGTAATAGTTCATAGACCTATTCCAGATGGGTTTGTTATCAAAACTGCAACTATAACCAAAAAAGCTGATGGTTATTATGTAAGTTTCAGTTTAGAAGATAAGTCGATTCCTAGTTTAATTCCTACAGAAAATATCAAAACTGCTGTAGGTATAGATGTCGGTTTAAAAGAGTTTTTAACTACAAATACTGGTGAGACAGTTTCTGTTCCATTTTTTTATAGAAAATCTCAATCTAATTTAGCAAGAAAGCAAAAAAAAAGCATCTAGAAAAGAAATTGGGTCAAACAATTGGAGGGGAACACGTTGATAATTAATAATTAATAATTAACAATTAATAATAATCGGAATTTAATTTAACTAAAAAAACGTCTAATAATTAACAATTAATAGTGGATAATTAGTTGAATTCTTGTATTATTCATTATTAATTATTCATTGAATACATATTGCCAGGCAAAGAGAATATTTCCACTGAAAAACTGCTCATAAGTTAGTTAAAGAATATGATTTAATTGCTGTAGAAGACCTTAATATTAAAGGTCTAGCTAAAAATACTAAACTATCAAAATCAATCTATGATTTAGGTAAATAATTAACAATGAACAATGAATAATGAATGATTCTTTAATTATTAATTATTAATTATTAACTATTAACTATTAATTATTTAAGGTGTTCATGTAAGTAGGGGCGTTAACGATAGTTATGCGAAGCAAATGGCCATTAGCTAGCGCCAGAGCAGCCGAATGGCGCCCGTACACCCTCACAAATCACACTCATTGTAGTAATTGCGGTCAAAAAGTACCATTAACTTTATCAGTTAGAACTCACTGTTGTCCTAAATGTAAAATAGTTTTAGATAGAGATGAAAACGCTGCAATTAATATATTAAATAAACGGTTAAACGAGGTGGGTATCATCTTGTCTGCTTGTGGAGGCGTAAGATATTGATCGGCCTGGGTTCGCGCAGCGTTGCGTCAGCACTCGCAAGAAACTTCTTTGTTTGAGAAGCTCCCGTTATAATCGGGCGATTTATTTAACGGGAGAGAACTTCACAAGATTCATTCCTTCCTTGATTCAACAATTCCCTATTTTCGTAAGTCAATTAACTATAGCAATAGACAGGTAGCTTAGAACTTATGCCGATGATGCTCCGAATCAGGGGAAATATTTTTCCCACTTTTTCCTGTTCTCTGTTCCCTATTCCCTGCTATAGATAATATCACAATATAATAAATAATAATCAAAAGGGATAGTCTTTATGGGACTTTTAGACCGTGTTTGGCGGGTAATTCGTGCTAATATAAATAGTTTAATTTCTGGCGCGGAAGATCCAGAGAAGGTTCTGGAGCAGACAGTGACAGATATGCAAAATGACCTGGTGAAACTACGCCAGGCAGTGGCACAGGCGATCGCTACTCAAAAACGTACTGAACGACAATATTCTCAAGCTCAGTCCACTGCAGATGAATGGTATAGGAGAGCACAGTTGGCTTTGCAAAAAGGCCAGGAAAATTTGGCACGGGAAGCTCTAACCAGACGCAAGTCTTACCAAGAAACTGCTACAGCGATGAAAGTTCAGGTGGAACAGCAAAAACAGGTAATGGAAAAGCTGAAGCAAAATATGAGGCAGTTGGAACAAAAAATTAGTGAGGCCAAACTAAAAAAGAATATGTATATTGCCAGAGCACGTTCTGCTAAGGCTTCGGAAAAGTTAAATGAAATTTTGGGCACTGTGAATACTGGTAATGCTTTGAATGCTTTTGATAGGATGGAAGAGAAGGTAATGCAGCTTGAGGCCAAGTCTGAAGCGATCGCTGAGTTGGGAACTGATAGTTTAGAAAAACAATTTGCTTCTTTAGAAGAGGGTAATGATATTGAAGCTGAGTTGGAGGCGATGAAGGCGGAAATGTTGCCTGGGGGAACTAATTCTCAATTACCAATTCAAGATAGTTCTAATCCTAGAAAAACAGAATAATCATAAGAATTTATCTGTGGAATTTATTTTCACGCCATTGTTAAAATCGCCAGTTATCATATTTTAATGAAGCTTTGGTAGGAAGTTGAGAATATCGTCTCTAATTTTTGTGAGTAGTTCGCGGAGAAAGAAAGGCTTAAAATGAATATATAGCTATGGGGAGAGTATCCTTATCTATTACTAATGAAAAAATTGGCCTATAGTAGTTAATATTGGCCAGTAAGAGCTAGAAGCTAAATTAAACATCAAAAGGAAAGATAAAATTATGGGATTATTTGATAGAATCAGTCGCCTCGTCAGAGCTAATGTTAATGACATGGTAAGTAAAGCTGAGGACCCTGAGAAGGTTCTAGAACAGTCTATTATTGATATGCAAGAGGACTTAGTCCAGTTGCGTCAGGCTGTTGCTAGTGCTATTGCTACTCAGAAACGTAGCCAACAACAATATAATCAAGCTCAATCTCAGGCTAATCAATGGTACTCCCGGGCACAGTTAGCTCTACAAAAGGGAGATGAAAATTTGGCCAAGGAAGCTCTACAGCGTAAGAAGACTTATTCTGAGACAGCAGACACTGTCAAAGTATCTTTGGACAGTCAAACAGGTCAGGTAGAAAATTTAAAGCGGAATTTAACGGCTTTGGAAGGTAAGATTTCTGAAGCTAAGGCGAAGAAGGATATGCTGAAGGCACGAATGACTGCTGCTAAAACTCAGGAGCAACTCAATAATACTATGGGTTCTCTGAATACTAGCGGGGCAATGGCAGCTTTTGACAGGATGGAAGAAAAGGTTTTACAAATAGAGGCTCGTTCCCAAGCTACAGCAGAGTTAGCTGGTGGCAGTGGTTTGGAAGAGGATTTCCGAAAGTTGGAAGCTGGTAGTGATGTTGATGATGAGTTAGCGGCGATGAAGGCACAATTAACTGGAGGGTCTGCAAGTCAAAATCAATTACCTGCCTCAAATCAGGGTTCGGCAGAAAAATCGGAAGTTGATTCTGAACTGGAAGATTTGCGTAAACAACTTGACAAAATGTAAGTTTTGTTTATCTCCTAAATGTGCTGATATTTGGCAATATTTTGAGCCTTGATGGATATTAAGTATAATCTTTGACACTCCTCCGGCTGAAGCACGGAGGATTCTTCGTTCTATGACCCTGGTTGCTGAGACAGGATTTCTCCAACCTCAGTAGTGCCAGAATCTCCAGAAGCGTTTGACTCATTGAGCCAAGTTCCGATGTGCCCCATCGTACTTAAGGCAGAATTGAGAATATTAATTGCCGCGTTGTGGTCTCTATCTAAAACACATCCACATTGACAAACATGAGTTCGAGTTGATAGTGATTTCTTCACCGTTGTTCCACAATTTGAGCAATTTTGGCTAGTATATGCTGGATTAACTGCTACCGTTACCTTGCCAAACTTAATCCCAAAATACTCTAACCATTTCCTGAATTGATACCAACCTGCATCATTAATAGACTTGGCCAGACAATGGTTTTTCACCAAATTCTTAATCCTCAAATCTGCCTTCGGCGCGCCGCTCCGCGTCTACATAGGCGACCACATCGTTAGAGTGGATTACGCAACGCGCTACTCTCAAGCTCGTGTTCTTCACGTTGCCTACTTATTTTGAGGTGTACTCTGCTCAGTTTATTAATGGCGCGCCGGCGGTTGGCACTACCTTTGTGTTTGCGAGAAACACGACGCTGATAGAATTTCATCCGTTTCTCACTCTTTCTGTAGAATCTGGGGTTCGGCTCTGTATTACCATCTGAATCGGTGTAGAATTCTTTTAAGCCTACATCTAAACCGACATTTCGTTTTGTGGGCAAGGTTGAGCCATGAACATCTACACTGATACAAAACTGACAATAATAACCATCAGCTCTTCTGACCAATCTCACTCGCTTAATCTTCTCCACCGGATAGAATGCCAAGTCCCACGTCCCAATCAGTTTAAGTCTACCAATACCTTTTTTATCAGTAAATTCAATATGTTTGGGGTCTAACAACTTCCATCCAGAGGTCTTGTATTCACTTGTATTCAACAGAGCGGCTATGTTTCTTGAATCGTGGGTATCCCTTTAGACCAGAGATATTTTTCTTGCAGTTGTCAAAAAACCTAGCAATAGCTGACCAACACCGTTCTACAGACGCCTGACAAGCATGGGAATTCAAATCTTGAACGAATGGGTACATAGAACGCAATTCGGTATTATAGCGATACAGTTCTTTTCTACCTAGTCCTCGATGATCCATCCAAAGCGCGAAGACATGAATTTCTCACGAATTGGCCAGTACCAATAGCCTCATCAATGGCTTGATATTGCTGAGGTTTTCCTTTGACTTTGAATTCGTATACTATCATAGTTTTGACGCTAGCTTGTTTGGCGTATATTATTACTATATAAGGTTCAATTTAATTTTGGCAAGGGCGATTGAGGTTAACCATCCTTCTAGGACGGGGCTTGAGACCCGCTTTTTTTGGTCAAGGCATTTTTCTGTTGAATTACACAATATTAAGCAAAAATACTGAGATTGTAGTATTGGCATAGTTACTCGGATTGGGCTATATACTATACCAGAAGGAAGAAGGAAGAAGGAAGAAGGAAGAAGGAGGAAGGAGGAAGGTTGATATTCCGTTATTTTCAATTATTCAATAAGTCCTAACCGCAATGGCGACTGCCATATATAGCAATAGACAGATAGGTTAGGATATAGAGTGATAATCATCTTTAGACAGGGGAAATATTTTTCCTGCTGTTCCTTATTCCCTGCTATAAATAACTTAGATTTGCCTCCCTTCAAGTTAAATCAGCTAAAAGTGATTATAGAATTTACTCATAATGACTATTTAACTTAAGCTAATTTATGATTAAATAAATAATAAGTAAAATTTATGCCTTCTGCTTTCATTAAATATTTATTAATTTAATTATGTCTAAATTACGCTGGCTAATTCTCAGTTCTTCTGCTTCTGGATTTGGTCTTTGTTCAGTTTTATTTGCCATCTTTACAGTATTTAACGAATTAAGTATTTTAAACGTTTTGGTACTGATTTTGGTATTAGTTTTTTTGATGTTTAATCTCGTATTTACAGCTCATTATTTTTCTCAAATTTCCCGAGAATTATACATTAGAAATAAAATGCAAACACAAATGAAGATGAGGGCTAAACCGACCAGGTATCGATATTAAATTTTGAGTCAATCATTACTGTACTTTAAATATAGTTTTCGGGAATATAGAACAGACTATTTATAGTAAATACTTACGAAATTAGTACAATATCATGTCTGTTTAATTAGCGAGAAAAAAACTATCCTCTCACTTCAAGAACAAATATTCCTCATTCTTCCTGCTCCCCACTTCCTGCTCCCTTATTCTTATTTATCAGTATTCAACCAGATATCATATAATGTAAGCATTCAGCATTCAGCATTCAGTTTTTGAACATATTCAAGAAATTACTAAGGTTAGCTGAAGACATTTTTATTATAAGTTTTAATTCTCCTTGGAGACTAATTCCTCTTTTGAGCTGATAATGAGCTAATAAATCATAGCTGATAGCTGATAGCTGACAGCTGAATGCTTACCATATAATACAACAATCTTGGGCTAAATATTTATAGATATATTTATAAAAAAAGACACTTTTTCTCAACTCATAAAATTGCTAAAGAAGGCAGAAGGTTAGGTTAAGTTGTTGCAACTTTCTGGAAAAATACGTTACAAAGTATCTAAATTCACTAATTTATTGCTAAGGCTAATTACTAAAAATGTTTGACTTTATTAACCCTATTCTTGGTCGTCATCCAGAAAAGATCGAGGCTAACGTTGAAATCTATACTTGGCAAACTTGTCCCTATTGTATCAGGGCAAAAATTTTGCTGTGGTGGAAAGGCGTCAACTATACAGAATACAAAATAGACGGCATTGAAACTGCCAGAAATACTATGGCTGAACGTGCAAATGGATATCGTACTGTGCCACAGATTTTTATTAATGACCAACATATAGGTGGCTGTGATGAGATTTATACTCTAGATGGAAAGGGTGAGTTAGATCCTTTATTGAGCCAACCTAGTGCTATATAAATTTTGGATTATTTGAGAGTAAGAAAAAATTAAATTATTATAGGGCTATGCACTAGGGAATAGGTAATTTCAGTTATCAGTTATCAGTTATCAGTTATCAGTACCGACCACTAACAAGGAGAGAATTGACACTTAAGGAAAATTTTTTCTTCTCTTGGTCGATGGTCGGCCAGCGAGGAGACTTCACCATTCCTCGACCGCTTTTTTCTCCTTTAAAGCCTCTCCTTTAAACCTTAATTATTCGGTAAAATGGTTTTCGGTGCGGAAACGCTCCGTGAATAGGATTGAAAAATGTCTGAACCAATTTTTGTAGTGGTATACACTTTAATTTATAACAGTTGAAGCAAAGAGCGCGGACAGATCGACAGCTTAAAACTCAGACAAAGTAATACTTTTCCTTCTTCCTTCTTCCTTCTTCCTTCTTTCTTCTGCTACAGCAATAAATCTGCTGCAAATTTATCTAAATTATCTAACCGCCATCTAGCATCTAGTTGACGGTTTGTTTGTATTTCTAAAACTCTTATTCCACTACTAGGTAGACTTTTTAAAAGTTGTTGTAATTGCTGCCAAGAATATATCTTCTGATGTTCTACACCATAAGTATTACAGAGAGCAGCAAAATTAATATTTTGGGGAGTAGCAAAAAATTCTGTAAAAGGTGGTTCAAATTTAGCTATTGGTAACATTTCAAAAATTCCACCTCCCTGATTATTAATCAAAATAATAGTTAAATGACCGACTAATTTATTTCTTAGTAAAAAACCATTAGTATCATGTAAAAGTGCTAAATCTCCTGTTAATAGAACACTGCTTTGTTGACGATGAGCAATACCTAAAGCAGTTGATAAAGTACCGTCTATTCCATTTGCGCCTCGATTGAAAAATGGCTTGATTTGGGAATTATTAGGAACCCAGAAAAATTCTACATCTCTGACTGGCATACTATTAGCAATAAATATTGGTGTACCTTGGGGTAATATTTGAGAAATTAACCAAGGTATTTTAGGTTCAAATATTTGATTAATTCCTGCCATTTTTTTATCAATTGCCTCTCTAACTTTTACCTCAGCATTGCACCACAAATTTAAGTAATTGCCATCGGAGTTAGTAGGGAAAAATTTAGGAGTAAAAATTTGAGCTAGTTGTTCTACTGAAAGTCGTAAATGATTTGTCTTCCCATGAAGCGGGTCAAAATTCTCCTCACTTTCATCAATGATTAATCTGTGGGGGTTAGTTGCTTCTAGCCAAGTTCTTAATTGTTTACTTGTTGGTAACTCGCCGATTTGTAAAACTATTTTAGGAATAAGTTTTTGTGCTATTTCCTGATTTCTTAAAATTAAATCATAAGTATTAATCAAATAGGGATTTAACCGAGAATAGTTTCTCAGAGGAGATAAACCTTCAGCTAAAACTGGGAACTTGAGAAATTGAGAAATTTGAGCGATCGCCTGACAATATTTTTGAGGATTTTTGGGTTGTGCTAAACCTCCAATAATTATGCCTTCGCCAGATTGAAGTTGATTTTTTAAATCTAATTTTAAGTCAAAATTAGGCAAAAATTCTGTTGTGAAAATTGGTTGTACTGTAGCAAAAAAGTTTTGAGGAAATTGTGCTTCTAAAGTAATAACTTCTGGTTGGGGTATAGGAGGTAAAGGGTCTCGAAAAGGAATATTAAAATGCACAGGTCCAGGTGTCGGTAAAGTTGCTTTTCTCCAACCATGAATAATTGTTTGTCTTAAATATTCAAGTATTTTTAGTTCTATAGAAGGCAAACTTAATTCAACTTGCCAGTTGGGATAACTGCCATACAATTTGACTTGATCTATTGTTTGACCTGCATGACAATTTCGTAATTCTGGAGGTCTATCTGCCGTTAAAACTAATAGTGGGATACGACTTTCTTTTGCCTCTATTATGGCAGGATAAAAATTGGCAGCAGCAGTACCAGATGTACAGACTATTACCACAGGTTGATAATTTTTCCTTGCTATTCCTAGAGCAAAAAATGATGCAGAACGTTCATCAAGAATTGGAATAGTTTCGATTTTTGGGTGAGTGGCGAAGGCAAATGTTAGAGGTGTGGAACGGGAACCAGGGCTAATAATTGCCGTAGTTAATCCTAGATATTGTAATGTTTCTACTAAAATTGATGCCCAGACTGTGTTTATATTTCTAAAATCAATTGGCATTTTTGAGTTTTGAATAGTAATACGGTACTCATCACAAAAACTAATACCAAATTGATCGGAAGTTGCATAGAAAAATATTTTAATCGGGGTTGACTGTAGATCGAGATAGACAAGTTAATAAATTTCATAATTCTGTGCCACCTCACATAAAATTGGTATAACACCTACTACCTACCACCTAATTATTGCAGCCTCACATAAAATTGGTATCAGGGTGATAAAAGTACCTGAAAGAATAGAATATCAATTAACTAGACCTTTGCCTTTCTCTGTATCTAACTACTTCTGTTATTGACTTTAGTTTCTGATTTTTTCTTTTTAGCTTTAGATTTTTTTTGACTCACTTCTGGAGGCGGACCATAATCTCCATCTGGAAAGTTTTTTCGCTCCACTATATATTGTGGTTCTACTTCAATCCACAGACGGGCACCCCCGGCTTGACTTTTATTAGGTTGATGAGGTTGATAAATAATTTGGCAAGGTCCGTTAATTTTCAGGGCGTGGCAATATTTTTTTTTATCCCCCACTTTCACCGCAATTGCTGGATGAGAAGTTCCGTTATCTCTGTTATAGTCAATATTTTTTCGTAGAACATGAACAATAGTCTTGGCTTTGCGTTGAAGTTTGTTCCAAGTGGGTTGTGGACCACGACTACCTGGTTTAATCTCTGGCATTCCCCGATGGTTAAGGGGAATCATCCAAAGTCTTTTGACTTTATAAGCTCCTTGGACCCGACCTTGATTAAGTAGAGTCCGCAATCTACCTGTTGAGATATTTAGCAGAAAAGCTGCTTGTGTTGTAGTTGTTAATGAGATAGTCATAACTATAACGTCTTAGTTTTGAAATTTTGTCCTATGATTTTTGATTGAATAAATTAATTTTAAATTTTGAAAGACAATTTCATAAGTAGGGAGATAGAGAGAATCATAATAACTAAGTCCTAGGTTTTTTGAATAATTGATAGTTCGTTCATTTCAACTTTTGGTCGGATTTCGTCAACCCTGTCAGCCTCAAATCTTGCTAACTAATTTTGATTAATCTGGCAATTGTTCTATTTCGTCTTGAATTAAGTCTGGTAAATTTTCTGTATGAACGTGCAAATGGCAAACAGACCCAGTTAGTTCTGCTAAAATATCGCCTTTTTGTTCATCTGTTAGATTTGGCAGTTGTAGCTGATTTAGCAAGAATAGAACTGTCTCGCATTCTTCTCCTAATTCACCCAATAATACTGATAGGGTTGAGTTAACATTTAATGGCTTTTCGAGTTTATAAATCATTTACCGCGCCTCAATCTTTTTTCTGCTCTGGCTAAACTTTTTTCTAATCCGGAAATTTCTTTTCGCCAATATGAGATTAAGCCTTCATCCGGAATAGATTTCTCTTGTTCATCTGCTATTTTTTGATGGTGTTTGTTAATCTGTTGTCGAATACTATCGACAGATTTACGAAACTTTTTTTTAGACAATTAATTGTAACCTCTGGAGAAATTTATTATTGCCAGTTTGAATCAGGGATTATTAGCAATTGTAGCTATTTTTTGGATTGTCAAGCGATCGCTCATTATTATAAGTCCATAAGCAAAATTAATTATACATCCTATGGACTTCCTGTTTCCTGCTATACAAAAACTCCTATATTTCAAAATTAGGTATCACTCTAAGTTTTTGTTATAGGTTTGGGCTTTTTAGTTTGAAAATTTAAAATTTTGTCAGAGGTTGATGACAAATTAGGGGAAATTTTGTCTGATTTGCATAACGAGGTTTCAATATTTTCAGCTCTTTGGTTAGGTTCTGTGATAGTCTTAAAGAAGAAAAAATCCAAAGGAGGGTTGTTGCTTAATTAGATTTTGAGCCTCAAAATGCCTATTGCTTCGTTATTTTTGGAGGCGATCGCTTGATTTTTTTTGAGGATGAATGACTAATTTTTCTCCCTTAATGTTTTGGCAGTTTGATAGATTTACCGTTTTGTGGTATACGGAACTAAAAAGTTTATATCTATATATATAGGTGAGTAATGTTGGGCTTCTTTCCTCCACCCGACCTACTTTAAACTCAGGTATCAGTATGGAGATTGATTCGGGGTATTAATATAGAAAACCCAAAGCTAAGTTTTTTACCATCCCCTCGCAATGATAGTACAGTTGTCATTGCGAGGGGGAATATTTCACCATTATTTCTCACACTCCACCAAAAAGACCCCCGAAGCAATATTTTGTTGGGTTTCCTACGTCAACCCAACCTACCAGACTAGATTAATTTTTCTCTACTTTTTTACCCTTCGGGAAGTTGAAAAGAACCAGACAACCTTTCAGCTAACCTACTAAGCTGTCTGACTCTGGTTGATTTTCGGAAGCTTGATTAACTTCGCCGGAACTGATTGGACTCTTCTACGCGCTTGATAAATTCCCATTTACCAATTCTGGCAGTGAAGAGTGCCTTTTCAGTTATCAGTTATCAGTTATCAGTTATCAGTTATCAGTTATCAGTTATCAGTTATCAGTTATCAGTAACCAGTTATTAGTTATTAGTTATCAGTCATCAATTTTTTCAGTTTTTTTAATGATGGAAAATAAGATTTTGCTAATTTCATCTGCGTCTTGATGGATACTTTCAAAGGCTTTTTCTTCAATATAGTTAGTGTCTTTGAGGAGAGATAACCAATACTTTGTTTCTAAGGTTTCTTTATAAGCTATGGACATTTTAGACCTAAAATCAGCTTGGGATATACCTCCATTTGCTTCTGCTATATTTGCTCCAATAGATGTTCCACTTCTGAGGAGTTGTTTAGATAATACATATTCTTTTTTTTCCTCTGTCAAGTATTTATAAGCTTTGACTACTCTAATGGCAAATTGATAAGCCTTCGGAATCAGTTATCAGTTATCAGTTATCAGTTATCAGCTTTTTTAGTTTAATATTTTGGTCAATCTCATCTAAACCTTTTCAGTCATCAGTTTTTTCAGTCCTTTTAATTTGAAAGATAACCAATACTTTGTTTCTCAGGTTTCTTTATAAGCTATAGACATTTTTATATCCATAAGTTTAAGTGCTGAAAACTAAAAACCAAAAGCTGAAAACTGAATAACTGAATGGCTGATAACTGATAACTGTTCACTGAAAAGGCTGATAACTGATAACTGATAACTGAATAGCTACCGCCACGGAGCTTTGTTTTATCAGTCCCATAGTTATTTTCCTACAGGTTTGATTGATTTGAACATTCTATAAAAAATTTCTCCCCGCTAAAGCGGGACTGGAAAAAGGAAAGAGGAAAGAAGGGTAAAGGGAAAAAGAGGAAAAGAAAAGAGTGGAAGAATCCTAGGAACGAGGGGCAGACGAAACGAGACGAAAACCCCTATTGTAGTAGAAGAAGTCGGCAATGTAATTGAGACGCCAGGCGCAACGGCAAAGCCTAGAAACGTAGCTCCAGCAACCGCCACGGAGCAATCGATAACTATTATTTCCCCCAGTTTCCCAAGCACTTCCGTCAGTAGGCGCTCCATTATAATTATTGTGCCAAACATCTAGACACCATTCCCAGACATTCCCGTGCATATCGTATAAACCAAAGGCATTGGGAGGAAAATTTCCTACATCTGTTGTTTGTCCTATTTTCCCCTCATAGTTAACTAACTCAGACGTTATAGTTTCTCCAAAATAGAAAGGAGTAGTCGTCCCGGCGCGACAAGCATATTCCCACTGACTCTCGCTGGGCAGGGTATAAGTTTTCCCAGTTTTTTCAGATAGCTTTTGACAAAACTCTACAGCATTATGCCAGTTCACATTTTCTACTGGGCGACTTTCTCCTTTAAAGTTAGAAGGATTATTTCCCATAATCGCTTGATACTCGTTTTGAGTAATAGGATATTTGCTCATATAAAAAGGTTGGAGGCTTACTTGATGTTGCGGACTTTCACTACTTTCTCTTTCCGCCTCATTTTCCGGCGAACCCATGAGAAAACTTCCCCCAGGAATATAAACCATTTCCAATTTAATCCCATTACCCAAGTCTTCAATTTTTTGCCTAGCACTTCCCTCAGCACGATGAATAATTTTCCCAGAGTTGTTGACAGTAACTACTTCAAAAGTAAAGAGTTCCCCTTTCGACTCCCGCCGCCTTTTTTCTTCCGCCTCTCTTTCTAGCCTTTCCCTTTCTTCCTGCCTAATTTTTTCCTCTGCCTGACGTTTAATTTCCTCCCAAACACCCAGAACAATATCTCGATTTTTCACCGCTTCATTCAAACCCAAATTTATCGCCCGGTTATAATCATCAAGTGCCTGCTGATATTCTCCTAATTTATAATAAGCATTACCCCGATAGTAATATGCCCGAGCATGACTAGCATCTAACCCTATAACCTGAGTCAAATCTTCAACTGCCTCTCGATAATTTGCCAACTGAATATAAGTCAAACCTCGTCGATAATAACCATCGGCAAATTTAGGATTCAAATCTATAACGTAGCCAAAATCAATAATTGCCTCCTGATATTTTTCCAGATTAAATTTCTCTATTGCCCGCTGGTAACAAGAATTTATTACACTCAATTTTTTCTCCTTAGCCAAACCAACCAAGCAGCGATTAACTTTAGTAATAAACACCTCATCCAGAGGCAGTAAATTTTCAGCCACCATGTCAAATTTTTCTCTGCCATTCTCGACAGAAAGATAACGGGAATTTAGCCAAGACTCCAGGGAAAAATCTAACATTTGTTCTGCAAAAGTAGGATGAGATAAACCAGTCAAACCAAAGGCAATATCCGCAGCAAATTCTGGTACTAATTCCGAGCGGTCTTTTTCCATTGCTCTGAGACTGCCAATATAACTTTCAACTACCATTTGAAACAGGTCATCTGCCAAACGTCGATCTACAGAAAATTCTGTTTCTAACTCTGACAATAATTCTGGTAACTTGGGCGATAAGTTAGTGTGAATTAAATAATGGATGTCGGTAAATAGGGCGACAATAATATTATGATATGCTCCTAACAATGCTGATAATTTGCCAAAGTCTTCGCTATTGGTTTTGTAGTGACATTCGATTTCTATTCCATCTGCTGCGAATTCTTGATTTTCTCTATAAATGTTCAAATTTAAAGGATTATCTCCACCAAATCTTTGATTTATCTCTTGTTCGGTTTTTCCTTTTGCCAAAAGTTTCTGTTTGACATTCGTTTCCCAATGTAAGGCACGTTGAATAGCAAATTCGTAGAGAATTTTCGGATAATGTAGGTGAGAAATTATAGTTTTGTAGAAGGGAGATATTTCTTGTCCGCCACTCCAATAGGCAACTTGAATATTAATCAAATCTCCATCTACTTCTGATTCTATTAATAGTATGGATTCAGATTTTAAGCGACTAAATATAGCTTTAACTGCACTACCTCCGGCAAAACGGTTACTATCCCAAGCGTGGTCTATTAATTCTGTTGGTCGTTGTTGGTTTTCTAGAGGATAGTATTTTTGTAGGAAGTTTTTTAAGCATTGGGAAAGACGCTTTTCTACTTTAGGAAATGCGGAGGTGGAAATTTTATTGAGATGTTCAAAACGGTCATAGTCTATTTCTGGAGGTGCGAGAATTATTTGTAGTGGAATGGGGTCTCGATCTTGATGATATTCGAGTATTTGCCAGGGATAAATTTTGATTGGCCAGTTGTCTAATTCTTTCATTTGTAGGGCAGCTTCTCGTTGATATGCTGCGATAAAAATTTGAGTTTCTCGGTTATATTGAGCTAGTTCTATTTGTACTTGTTTATTCTGTTTAAATAGCCATGCTTGAAATTCTTGATTACTTTTGGCTATTTGCATATCTACTGCTTTGATAAATTCTTGGAGTTTCCGATTTTCTTGGCATTGGTACTCGACTATTTTTGCTTGAAATTCTTGACGAGCAATTTCTAGTTTTTGTTGAAATGCTTGATTATTTTGTTGTAAGTCTAGTTGAAATTGTTGATTATTTTGCTGCAACTTAATCTGAGACATAGTACGCATATATTCAATCTCAAATTGAGCAGCTATTTGTTTTTCTTGTAATTCTTTTTGATGAACAAGTCGTTGCCCTTCTAATTCTTTTTGCATTGTTCTACCGGAGGTGCCATTAAAGGCATTAACTATTCCATTCCATGCCATTACAGCTCCGCCAGCAACTGCGGGAAGTAAAGGTAAAACCATAATTTTTTCTCCTGTAATTTTAATTTTTTAGTAGGTTCAAAGAGTTTGATAAATGTTGGGTTTATCCTCCGGATAAGCTCCGCTAACCTTCTTCAACCCAACCTACATATTGGGAGGGAATATTTCCGCATAATTTCTGATTATTATTGAAATTACTTCCTAAGCAATCTTAGTTTCTGAGAGATTACTTTTCTAATGTTAGGTTTATCAAAATAATATTGGTCTAAAACCCCGCCTTAAAAGGCGCAATATTTTTGGAGAGTTGCTCACGCATCCCCGTTACAAAAATAACTTCTGACTTCTGACTTCTGACTTCTGACTTCGTTAACTAGGCGATCGCCTCTATTTCAGATTCATCAACCTAACCTAAATTATCTAGGTAAAAATTTATCTACATTTTTTTCCTCTCATTATCAATTTAGCAATCTGAGTAATAGAAAATTTTTCCAAATTAGATGTAAATCTTATCTAAATGTTGGGTTTCGTTGCCATGACAGTAGCATTAAAAATGGTGCGTTACGCTCCACTTCGTTCCACTAACACACCCTACTGGACTGCGGGAATTA
>JAXHSW010000009.1:23647-34820 GCA_034190295.1 Cyanobacteriota bacterium
TAAAAAGCTTAATAAATGTTGGGTTTATCCTCCGGATAAGCTCCGCTAACCTGTATCAACCAAACCTACACTATCTGTGATTGAGAAGGGAATATTTCACTATTATTTCTGATTATTATTGAAAGTACTCCCTAAGCAATCTTAGTTTCTGAGAAATTACTTTTCTAATATTAGATTTATCTAGGCGATCGCCTCCATTTAAGATTCCTCAATCTAACCTAGATTATCTAGGGAGAAATTTATCTATATCTTTTCTCCTCTCATTATCAATTTAGCAATCTGAGTAATATAAAATTTTTCCAAATTAGATGTAAATCTTATCTAAATGTTGGGTTTATGAACGAAATCCCACCTACATTATCTGCCATTGCCAGTGAGATATTTTAATCATAACCCAACCCACTCTTAAACTAAACAGATAAAATTTTATCTACTGTTAATTGTAACTCTGAAAAAATACCAGAAATAATTACATCCCGATCGCTAAATTCTTCTGCTTCATAAAACCCATTTACCAAAGTCAACACAGATATTTTTTGTGCCTCATAATCAACTATCCAATATTCAGGAATTTCTCTAACAGCATATTCCGATCGCTTAAACCGATAATCATCATCTCTATTACCAGGACTAACAATTTCTACTGCTAAAATAGGGGCAGAATCTAAAATAGCAGTAGTCATATTTTTGAGTAATTCTGTTTGTTGGGAAGTAATAATTGTTAAATCGGGAATGCGAGATTTATTAATAGCAGTTCTAATGCCGATATTTCCTGGCATTACCTGCCAAGTAGCATTTATTCTGATAATTTCTTGATAAAATTCCTGAAATAAAAAAGTCAAAATTAAAGCATGAATTCCACTAGGAGGTGTCAAAGATATAAGTTCTCCATTGACTAATTCATATTTATTATCTGTACTATCTTGATATTGCGAATATTCAGCAAAGGTGTAAATTTTGGGTTTAGTTTCAATCATTATTTTTGGGAATTGGTCTGATTTGATTTTTGTAGTGCGGGCATCTTGCCCGCTATTTATTTTTTGCCCACTATTTATTTTTTTGCCTTCCCAAAAATTAATTGGCTCCACCATAATAGGAACATAATAAATAAGCAGCACCACCAACTACTCCCTTATTAGTATGGGAAACTTGAATGCCTCCTTCATTATAAATATTGCCATTATTACCTACCCAACCAACTGCATGATTATGATTATCATAAATCTTACCATCCGTACCTGCATATCCTAGATAATTATAACCAGAATTATAAACTTTACGACCTTTTAAATAACCTACATAATGACCATAGCGATCGCTACTTGTATGTAGGTCAATATGACCTGCATTATCTATAGTTGTGTAAGGATATTTATCATCATAATTATATGCAGCAGCGGTGGATGAATGAAATTCCAAATGAAATTCCAAACGATGACTAGATAAACCAATATTTTGATTCTCAAAAGTATGAGAACTTAAACTTAAATTATTTTGCTCTTGCTGAAAGTTAGAAATTTCTGGTGGTAGAGCATGAGAGTTTACTCCAGAAATTTCTGTACCAAAATTTTGATGTTCAAATTGCTGCTGCTGATGAAAACTATCAGTCGAATTCTGGTTTAAGTCTTGATTTATCTCATCCGGAGTTGAGGAAAAATCATCATTATTAAGTAAACCAGAATTGTCACTAATACTGCCATCTTGATTTGACAAATTATCGGATGAAAAATTATTTTGAACCAAGTCTGGATTTTCCCCTAAACCCATATTGAAATTTTGATAGTCGAATTGTTGTTGCTGATGAAAATTATCGGTCAAATTTTGGTTTAAGTCTTGATTTATCTCATCCGGAGTTGAGGATAAATCATCATTATTAAGTAAACCAGAATTATCACTAATACCACTATCTTGATTTGCCAAATTATCGGATGAAAAATCATTTTGAACCAAGTCTGGATTTTCCCCTAAACCCATATTGAAATTTTGATAGTCGAATTGTTGTTGCTGATGAAAATTATCGGTCAAATTTTGGTTTAAGTCTTGATTTATCTCATCCGGAGTTGAGGAAAAATCATCATTGTTAAGTAAACCAGAATTGTCACTAATACTGCCATCTTGATTTGCCAAATTATCAAATAAATTGTTCATAGTAGGATTTGCTGAATAAATAGAATGTTTGTATTTGTAGCAAAGAAAGAGTTGGTTAGGACAGAGATTGATCATAAACCTGAGACAGAGAAAAACTTTTACCAAAAAATTGTGGTATAAAGCCTCCCCTTTTAAGGCTATAAAAAAAAAGAGAATATTCCATATTTCAAGTTTGAAAAATTTAGTAGTGCGCCTTTTATGGGGGTTTAAATCTCCCATTATACACGCCAGATAAGCTGACTGCTGATTGCTGAGTGCTGACTGCTAATTCAAACTAAAGCTTTTAATAAAGTCTGAAGTTTTAGTTGAACTTCTGCTAATTCTTTCTCTGGTTTTGAACCAGCAACTATACCTGCACCTGCAAAAAGTCTGGTGCGGTCTCCGTCTATTAATGCTGACCTAATACCCACCACAAATTCCCCATTTCCTTGATAGTCTATCCAACCTATAGGTGCTGCATAAAGCGATCGCTCAAAAGTTTCAAAATTATGTATTTGTTGTTGAGCAGCATCTCTAGGAACTCCTGCTACTGCTGGGGTAGGATGTAGCTCTGCTAGGATTTCTAATAGATGAATATTTTGGGAAATTTCTGCTGTAATTGGTGTCCATAAATGCTGAATATTTGACAATTGTAATAGATGGGGTTGAGGTGGGTAATGAGGATTTAATCCTAAATCTTGGAGATGTTTAATAATAAAATCTATGACAAATTGATGTTCTCGTAAATCTTTTTCACTGCATAATAAATTCTTGGCTAATTTGACATCTTGAGTTGAGGTTTTACCTCTAGGTGCTGAACCTGCTAAAGCGTCTGTAATTAATTGGTTATTATTAATACTAATTAACCTTTCCGGACTTGCGCCTATGAAATTTTGACCTTTGCCATTACTGGTAGAAAATACATAGCAGTCTGGATAAATGAATCGTAAGTTATTTAAAGACTGAATTAAGTTAACAGGGGTTTGAGAATATATGTCTATGGCGTGGGCTAAAACTATTTTTTTTAAAGAATTTGAATTAATTAAATCTAGAGCGGAAGCTACCGATTTTTTAAAGTCTTGTAAATGATTGGGATTAATTTTCCGAAGATTTCCGCGAGGCTTGGTTAAACTTGATAAAGAAGTATTATTTATTTGAGTAATTTGCTGATATTTGTGCCAAATTATCTGGGAAATATTTTGAATATTTATGGAAGTAGTGATAACTGTATTAATAACAAGTATACAGCGATTATTTTTCTGAGTAATTTGCCACTTTGGCAAAAATATAGTTGCGGAAGGAAAGTGAGAATTTATAGATAGTTTCTCTTGATAATTACCATTTTGAGAAACATCTAGATTGATTTGGGAATCTTCTTCAAAGAAAGTAAAACTACAAAAAAAGTGAGGACCTGAAAATGGTAAATGTGTTGCACCTAAAACAATTTTATTGTTAAGACATGACTGAATAAAAGATCGAGCTTGTGAGAAACGATTTCCACTCGTAACAGTCAAGTGGGTAGCAGCATCTACAGCAGCGATCGCTAAGGTATTTTTGTCAGTATTTGTTTTTCCAATAATTTGTTTTTCTAGATAGAAATGTAGTTGATGGGGTTCACAAATTTCCTGCAATACTGCTAGGGGATCTACTGGTAATATTTCCACAGAAATACTAATGACTTTTTTCTGCACCTGTTCTGTTAATGTCTGTTGACAATTTAACAGAAACTGATGCAGGTCTTGGCAGCTTTGAAATAGATTAACAGAAGTGGGTATTACAGGCATGAAAACTAATGAATAGCAAATTTTCACTGAATATTAAGAGATAGTGATTGGTAGGGCTGTTCAATTCCTAACTGTGGCCCAATTTATCCCCTAGTTGTAATTAAAATTATTACCTTTATTTACATTAGACCGCGCGGTTATTCTCAAAATTAAATCTTTTTCCCTCCTTTTGTTTATTTTTCTCTTTCCAATTCTCTTTTTGAGACTTTTACATATTGTTAGCACTAAGCTATTGCTAAGAGCTTTAAGTTTGGTTTGATAGTATTTAATAGACTTCTTGCATAAGTCGGTCGAGGGAATGGAGAACAGAAGGATAGATTTTGAGGAAAATTTGACACAAAAAGATTTAATTTTTACTTTTGCAAAAGGTCTAATATATATAATAACAGTCTTAAGTAAGTAGGTATAAATAAATATAAAACTAAAAGACAGGTATGAGGCTGAGTAAAAGAAATTGTTTCATTCCTTCTTTGAGCAACATTTTTTATTTAATTTTACCGAATAATTAAGGTTTAAAGCCTCTCACTCGCCGTGGAGAAACAAGCGATCGAGGGATGGCGAGATATCCTCGCTGGCCTCCAATTTACCAAGAGAAGAAAAAATTTTCCTTTTATTCAATCCTATCCGTTTTAGAGGGAGGTAATTATCAATTATCAATTATCAATTATTGAACTATCTACTTAACTCTTTTTTGTCAAAAATATCAAAATAGATAAAAAGTCTAAACTCTTGCCTTTTCTAGAGCTATTGCCTAATTCCAAGATATTTTAAATAACGACTCCGAGAACTGCTATGTAGGTCATAGAGAATTATTCAGAACAAGTATCAAGGCCAAATAAAATCAAATGTAAAGGAAAAATAAATTACATGATTTTTTGTTAAGTTTTTTGTATAACTCGGAAATTAAAGTGTTAAAAGATGAACAATTGTTGTTAGAGAAAAATATTTCAGAAATATGTTTATCATTATCTAGAGTTAGGATTGAGCAGTTTGTCACAACTGATTAAACTATAACAATCAACTCCGATAACTATTGTCACAATCTAAAGATTAATTATCAAATTAAGATGACATTTCAAACAATAAATCAATCTCCGAAAAAATTATGGCTAGCTGCGATTAAACCACCTATGTATAGTGTAGCTATTATGCCTATATGGGTAGGAACTGCAATAGCTTTCTGGGAAAAAAATTCGATTAATTGGTCAATTTTTTCAACATTTATTACATCAGCAATTTTTATTTTGGCCTGGGAAAATATTAGTAATGATGTATTTGATTCAGAAACAGGTATCGATAAAAATAAACATCATTCTTTAGTAAATTTGACAGGAAATAAATCTTTGATGTTTGTCCTGAGTAATTTTTTTTTACTGTTGGGAATTTTAGGTATTTTAGGAATTAGTTGGTGGCAAAAAGATTTAACGGTAATTGGATTAATATTATTGTGCTGTTTTTTGGGATATATTTATCAAGGTCCTCCTTTTAGATTAGGATATCAAGGCTTAGGAGAAATTCTCTGTTTTTTTGCTTTTGGTCCGTTGGCAATTTCTGCTGCTTATTATAGTCAAACTAAAGCTTGGTCAATAATAAGTTTAACCGCATCAATAATTATTGGAATTACTACTGCTATTATTCTCTTTTGTTCTCACTTTCACCAAGTAAAAGATGACTTAGCAGCAGGGAAGCGATCGCCTATTGTCAGAATGGGAACTAAAGCAGGTTCTCAATTATTAAATTGGTCTTGTGGTATTGTTTTTGTACTCATTTCTATCTGTGTAGGTTTAGGAATTTTCCCAGTTTGGACTCTGTTAAGTTTTGGTGGTTTACCATTTGCTATTCAGTTATGTCGCCAGGTTAGTAATTATCACGACCAACCAGAAAAAGTTAGTAACTGTAAATTTATTGCAGTTTATTTGCATTTTTTTAGTGGATTATTATTTGGTTTGGGATTTATGATCTAGTAAGCATTTCGGTCCGAATGCGGAGCTAACAGCTATTAGCTGTCAGCTTTTCCTGCGGAATGCTGCGCAAACAGCTCTTATTAGGGGGTTTTAATAAATATAGGCTTTAAAGCCAGCTTTTATAGTTAAGTATAAATTCTGACTCAAAAAGACAATCCTCAGAACGCTTAACAATATGTTACAATTAGTAAAGCATGACAATTTATAGCACTTAAAAGTTAGGTGTTGTGCTCAAAAATAATCAGTTAATAGGAATATTAAAAGTATGGTTAATAAAGTTCAAAAGAGCGAAAAAGAGTGGAAAGAACAACTCACACCAGAACAGTTCAATGTAACTAGAAAAAAAGGAACTGAAAGACCATTTACAGGAGAATATCACAACAATAAAGAAAAAGGAATATACAAATGTGTTTGTTGTGGTGCTGACTTATTTAGTTCCGAAGAGAAATATGATTCGGGCACAGGTTGGCCGAGTTATTGGGCACCGATTAATCAAGAAAATATCAAAGAAGAAGCTGACTGGAGTTTATTTATGCGAAGAACAGAAATTCTTTGTAGTAATTGTGATGCTCATCTTGGTCATGTTTTTCCTGATGGCCCTCCACCAACTGGATTGCGTTATTGTTTGAATTCTGCTGCGCTGAAGTTTGTTAAGTCTGATTGACTACTCCCCGGACTCAAGTCACGGGGATTCTAAGTAGATACTACGCAACACCGGTAATCCGTGTTGCTCCGTTTCTTCTTAGCTGACCAAAGATACACTCTCTGGGGACAAGTCAAAGTGCCCCTACACAGTTGGCTTAAGTCTAAACTTAGCTTTCTGCTTACTTTTATGATGATATTTGCAGCCCCGTTACAGTCTGCATTAATTAACCAATTATTACCACTTCGCTTGCAACCACGCTTGATTCTTTTTCCTGATGGTTTCCAATCATCGGGTTTTTCACCATAAATAGGCAGATCGTCACCATCTAAAAATGAAGCAAGACTTGTATAACTTTCTTCTGTTTCTATAAATATAATCCCATACTCTTCACATAATTGAGCTATTCTTTCTTTGAGTCTAGCTGTGGGAATTGGTATAAATTCTGAATTACTTTTCTTTCCTAATTCTATTTGATTTTTCTGACCTTTATTCCAGCCAAATACAATTGTACCTATATTATTTCCTAAGCAATGATTAATTACTATTCTGGCTGCTTTATTAATACCGTCACGAATTTGGCGGTTAGGCTTTTCTGTAATGGCAGCTAGTTTATTTGACCAAAATCCTTGAGGTTGATTTTCTTTGATAGTTGATACTTGTTTATTGTACCAACGATTCATTGATTTAATCTGTTTACCATCGACAATTAAGCTAGTATTTACATTGGATACACAGGTCAACCAATTATTTAAACCATGGTCTATTCCTAATACATTTTCTTGATTTAATTGAAGTTTAACTACTATTTCTTTTTCATAGACAAATTCCCAATAAAAACATCTATTTCTTGGTAATATTCTCAGTTCTTTGAGAGTAGAAAATGCTAGATTACTAGGCATTGGTATTAAAAAGCTATCTACTCCAAACCAGCGTTTACAAGTATTCCCTAGTGGTACTCTAATTTTATTATCTTTAAGTTTTAATGCTTGCTTGGGGTAACTAACTGTAGCCATTCCCTCTTTTTTTCTGTAGTTAGGAATCTTTGGTCTGTCTGAGATTTTTCCTTCATTATAGGCAATAATAAGACTATAATAAGACCTAAATGATTCAGCTACAGTTCTCAGTATTTGTTGTGCTGCTTGTGAATATAAAACTTTATAGTGGTTGTTCTTTTTGTAGACCTTTTCCAAGTCATACTTGCCAATGCCTTTTTGAGACTTAAAATATAGTTGCCTGGCATAATATATGCCCATGTTAGTTAGCTTGTGAGACTGTTCACATAAGAATGTTAAGATCGCAATTAATTCAGAATTTTTATTTACTAAAACTTGCTGACAAGAGTACATTGGAAACGGGCAAACTGAAAAGTTATTGTAAGTAATAATAGCACAGGAAAACTTTAGTTGTCTAGTCTCAACGGTTCCTTTGTGTTCATGTCCCGGTTCAAATATGGGGCCTTCAACGTGGGTTTTCGGTCAAATAAAATACATCGGATAAAATCCGACTCCTCACCTTTCATCCATCGCTTAAAAGACGATGGCTTTCATGCTCCCGTGTTATTTAGGTAACTTCAAAAACTGTCTAAAATCAAAGTTTAAAGTTACTAAAACAAAAGATATATCAAAAAAAATATTAAGAAATAGTTGACAATTAAAGTAGTGCAGCGATAATCTAAAATTATAAAACTCTTAAGGAGAAAGCACAATGAAAAAAGAAAAGAAAAATCTTTTACCTCAGCTATCTGCACCAGTCCAACGACAAATAACAGGTCAAGAAGTAACAGCTAAAAGCTCAAATAATGGGGTAACTTCATCTGTGTTTGGTATTCAGGAGTTTAGCGACGGAGTTTACTTAACTTTTGCAGGAGATGATGCAGAGTAAAGGTCTCAAATAATCCCAGATGTCAGAAAAGTTCAAAATTTTTTCTCTAGCTTTATCAGCTTATATTGATGTTAAATAATGTCAAAGTAAATGAGCTTAGAGAAAAAGAACAAAGGGAGTAAAAAATCAACGTTCTGTGAAAAAAACTATAGTCTATTACTGCCCTATTTAGGGTTTTTTTTTGAAAAAATTGACAGAAATATTTCGTTATTATCAACTCCACTATTATTTAACAGGTAAGACTAATAAGCCTGTTATTTTATTACTACATGGATTTATGGGGAGTAGTAATGATTTTGTAGATTTTATTCCTCAATTATGTGAATATTTTTGTTGTCTAATAGTTGACTTACCTGGGCATGGAAAAACTATAGTTACTGGCAGTGATGAGTATTACGATATGAAAAATACTGCCATAGCATTGATTCATTTATTAGATGAGTTGAAAATTGATAAATGTTATTTATTTGGTTATTCAATGGGTGGCAGATTAGCTTTATATATGGCAATTAATTTTCCTACTAGATTTGAGAAATTAATATTAGAATCAGCTTCACCAGGATTAAAGACTGAAGTTGAGCGATCGCTCCGCCGTCAATCAGATTTAAAGTTAGCTGATAAGTTAGAAAATAGTAATTTTCAAGAATTTTTATCTAATTGGTATAATCAAGCATTATTTAAATCTTTGAGGCAAAATAATAGTTTTGAGAAAGTCATAGAAAGACGGTTAGAAAATAACCAATTAGAATTAGCAAGGTCTCTCCGAAATTTGGGAACAGGCAATCAACCTTCTCTCTGGGATAAATTATCAAATCATCAGATTCCTACATCATTAATGGTGGGAGAATTTGATGATAAATTTCAAGCGATTAATTTAAAAATAGCAGAATTATGTCAGGTTGCTCATCTGAAAATAATTCCTGAATCTGGTCATAATATTCATTGGGAAAATCCTCAAAAATGGATGGAAACTCTGAGAAGTTTTTTGCTAGAAGGAAGGAGGAAGAAATAGTAGATAGATCGGAGTTGTTATTTATAGAAACTATGACAACTGATAACTGAAATGACCCTCATCTAATTTTATAAATGCAGAATTATATACAGCGGATTCCAGGTTTATGAGGTACAGTCGCACTAAAATTTTAAATAGTTTTTGAAGTCTGGAATAAAGTTTTTATTCTTATTAATCAAATCTACTAGAATCACTGTGCCACACTTACATGGAATAGGCTGTATCTTCAGATTGAGAAATATTTCCATAATTATCAGCCTCAAGGGTACTGAAAATAGCATTAGTTTGAGTAGCAAAAGTAAGATTTAAAATTAGCTGAAATTGAAAAGAAAGGTGATTGTGGTTTTCAGGTAAATAAATCAGACAGTAAAAATACAACTTTTACAGATGTTGTCTAATTTAATAAACACTACTATAATTTTTATTCTTACCTTGCAAGAAAAAGGCAAAAAGGTTAATTTTTTCAAAAAAAACCTTCCCCAAAAATTATGCACTACCAATTAAAATTTTCCTTCTATGAAAGAAACTTCAAACAACCCCTCAAAACCAGTCATGGTATCTGGAATATTAGAGAAGGAATTATTTTACAACTAACTAACGAAACTGGAAAAATAGGTTTAGGTGAAATTGCTCCTTTAAGTTGGTTTGGCTCTGAAACTTTGTCGGAAGCTTTAGATTTTTGTCACCATTTACCAACAGAAATTACAGTAGAAACAATTTTATCTATTCCTGAAAATTTACCCGCTTGTAAGTTTGGTTTTGAGTCGGCTTGGGAAAATCTTAGAGAAAGAGAAATAGACAAGAAAGAAGAATTGAAAAACTCTAATTTTTACAGTGCTTTATTACCAGAAGGAGAGGCAGTTCTAGAAATTTGGCAGTCACTATGGCAAGAGGGATATCATACTTTTAAATGGAAGATAGGAGTTAGTAAAATTCAAACGGAACTACAAATTTTTCAGCAGTTAGTTAAAGTACTTCCTAAAGAAGCAAATCTCAGATTAGATGCTAATGGGGGATTAACTTTTGAGGAGGCAAAACAATGGTTAAAAATATCTGAAAATCTCAATTTAATTGAATTTTTAGAACAACCTTTACCTGTCGATCAATTTGAGGAAATGTTGGAATTAAGTCATCAATACTCGACCCCTATCGCTTTAGATGAATCTGTTGCCAACTTTAGTAAAATGCAACAATATTATCAACAGGGTTGGCGAGGAATATTTTCGATTAAACCTGCTATTTTTGGTTCACCTTCGCAGCTCCGTAATTTTTGTCAAAATCATACTATTGATGTAGTTTTCTCTTCAGTATTTGAAACAAAAGTTGGTAGAAAATCAGCGCTACGACTAGCGACAGAATTACAACCAAATCTACTCAAAAATCGTGCTTTTGGTTTTGGGATTACCCATTGGTTTGATGAACAAGAAGAAATATGGCAAGACAATTTATAAACCAAATTTTTAACTATCTGAGTACAAATAGCGATTTACTGAGAAATTGTGGTCTAAAGTCTCTCCTTTTAAGGGGATAAAAAAAGAGAATATTCCCCTAGGTCAAGCCTCCTCCGAAGCAGAGGTACTGATAACTGATAACTGATAACTGATAACTGAAATTACCCATTGATTTAATGAACAAGAGGAAATATGACAAGAAAATTTATGAACCAAATTTTTAACTATCTGAGTACAAATAGCGATTGAATAATTGGTAATAAGTAGGGGGGTTTAACCTAAAACCTTGAGGTAAGAGCATCTAATTC
>JAXHSW010000009.1:34920-85961 GCA_034190295.1 Cyanobacteriota bacterium
AAAACAAATTTACTCAAAAATCGCACCTTTGACTTGAGAATTATCCATTGATTTAATGAACAAGAAGAAATATGACAAGAAAATTTATGAACCAAATTTTTAACTATCTGAGTACAAATAGCGATTGAATAATTGGTAATAAGTAGGGGGGTTTAACCTAAAACCTTGAGGTAAGAGCATCTAATTCTCAAAATCAGCCCTCTTTATTCCATTGAATATTTGAAACAAAAGTTGGTAGAAAATCAGCACTATGACTAGGGAAAGAATTCAAAACAAATTTACTCAAAAATCGCACCTTTGACTTGAGAATTATCCATTGATTTAATGAACAAGAAGAAATATGACAAGAAAATTTATGAACCAAATTTTTAACTATCTGAGTACAAATAGTCATTTACTGATTAGCAATCAAAGTATCGATATCTATTCCATTAGTCACAAAAAGTTTGAATACTTGAACGATAAATTTCACCCAGAATCTGCACCAAAAATATTTATATCAGAATCAAATCCAACAGAATTTATTACCAGTTTTGTTGCTGCTGTTTCTACTGGTTTTCAAGTCTTTCTATGTAATCCAAATTGGGGCAAACAAGAATGGGAACAAGTATTAAAATTAGTACAACCAGACATAATTTTTGGAAATACTTCCGACGAAAATTTTCTAGGAGCAGGTTTAGATAAAAAGGGTGTATCTCTTCAAAACAACATCTCTATAAAACCAATACATACTAATAATAAAACCAAGAAATTTTTTCCAGAAAACTCGATCGTGATTCCTACAGGTGGCTCATCTGGAAAAGTTAAATTTACCATTCATACATGGGAAACATTAATAGCATCAGTGGAAGGCTTCCAAAAATATTTCCAAGTACAACAAATTAACTCATTTTGTGTTTTGCCCTTATATCACGTCAGTGGGTTAATGCAATTCATGCGCTCCTTTACTACGGGAGGAAATTTAGTAACTTTGCCATCATATAAAGAAATTTTCGACAAAAAGGAATGGAATATTAATCCCAATAAATTTTTTATTTCCCTAGTACCAACTCAGTTACAAAAGCTGATACAAAATTCAGAAACAGCAAACTGGTTATCTAATTTTCAGACAGTTCTTTTAGGTGGCGCACCTGCTTGGCAAGAATTATTTGATATAGCCAGAAAATATCAAATAAAATTAGCACCTACTTACGGAATGACTGAAACTGCTGCTCAAATTGCTACTCTTAAACCGGAAGATTTTTTGACAGGAAATAATAGTAACGGTCAAATTTTACCCCACGCAGAAATTATGATTAAAAGTGAAAATGGGGAGATATTAGGCAAAAATAAAATTGGAATTATTAACATCAAAGCTCATTCTTTAGCATTAGGATATTATCCCAACTTATTTAATCCTTCTGAAACTTTTGTGACGGATGATTTAGGATTTTTGGATAATCAAGGTTGCTTAAATATAGTAGGTCGTCGTAGTCAAAAAATTATTACTGGTGGGGAAAATGTTTTTCCGGCAGAAGTAGAAGCAGCTATTTTGGCAACTGGATTAGTTACTGATGTTTGTGTAATAGGTTTACCCGATAAATATTGGGGTGAAATTGTAACTGCTGTTTATGTTGCTGATGATTTAGAAGTTTCTGTAGAAAAGTTTCGCGCTGCTATTGATGGGAAATTGAGTAAGTTTAAACAACCTAAATCTTGGGTTGAAGTTGAAAAGTTACCTCGTAATTCTCAGGGTAAAATTAATCGTGAATTGTTAAAGGAAATAGCAATTCAGAAGGAAGAAGGCTTTTCAATAATTGATAATTGATAATGGATAATTGATAATTACCTCTCCCTAAAAACGGATAGGATTGAATAAAAGGAAAAAAATATTTTTTTTCCCCTTTCAAGGGGAGGCTTTAGACCTGAATTATTTAATTATTTAATTATTTAATTATTTAATTATTTAATTATTTAATTATTAATTCTTCGGTAAGCATTTAGCTATGAGCAGTCAGCTAGCCTCCTCCGGAGGAACTACGTTAACAGCAATTAGTAATTATTCATTACTTCTAAGGTTTAGGAAGGAGACTTTAACAATAATTTTTATTCTGTCTCAATTTCAAAGGTTATTTTTATCTTCCCCAAAATTAATAGCTGATACCTAATAGCTGACGGCTGTTTGCGCAGCATGACCTAGGAAATGCTTACCGAATAATTAAGGTTTAAAGCCTCTCTTTTAAAGGAGAAAAAAGAAAAAATTTTCCTGTCTCGTCAATCCTCTTCTTTTCAAGGAAAGATAATTGTTAATTATTAATTATTAATTATTAATTGTTGAAGAAGGCTTTAGTTATCTAGGCGATTAGTTATTTAGGAGAGAAGAAAAATCTTGCATTGTCTGAGTGTTATACCAGTTTTATATAAGGTTGTATAGAATGATGAAATTCATTAAATGAATCGGGTGCATTTCAATGCATGAATAAAGCCAAAAATTTATTGCTTTTAGGCAACAGCTCCGGAAGGCAACAGGCAACAAAGAATAGATAGGAAAAAAGTATTTTTGCACATAAGAAATTCACTCAATAAATCTATCTCTATCTACGCCTATCTGTAGTCAATTATGCTTTAAATGTAAGCATTTCCTGCGGAATGCTGCGCAAATAGCCATCAGCTAGCCTCCTCCGGAGGAACTGCGTTAACAGCTATTATTTTGGGTGTGCAATAAAAGGTTAATTAATTGAGTTAAAATTAAACCTTAATATGAAAGTCGGCTCCCTTGACCTTAAAATTTATATTCATTTAAACACTATCCTTAAGTGGATATTCTTATGGCTGAAAGCTGACAGCTAATAGCTTAATGCTTACCTTGAAATATTATTCTATGCAGCTTCATCTCAATTTGCTATTAAGCTTTTGATATCTCCTCGCCCTTTCCTTCCACTACTATATTTATGAGTAACTATTCAGTTATTAGCATTCAGCTTTAACATAATCTTGCTCTTGAGTAAGCAACATTATTTAATCCTAAATCTATAGCTATAGATAGTTAAATATCGCTCAAAATTAGAATTTTTTGATAACCTCAATTTATGTTTAATTACAGGTAAAATAAACCAATGAATATCAAATTCTCATCCTAGAAACTGAGCAATTAAAAAAATGACTACTCAAACAGATTCACAAACCCTATTAACTCCCTTAAAAATGGGAGATTTAACCCTAAAAAACCGAGTTGTCATGGCCCCTATGACTAGAGCGCGAGCAGGGACAGAACGAATGCCCAATGCGATGATGGCCGAATATTATGCTCAACGAGCTGGGGCAGGTTTAATCATTTCAGAGGCAACTGTCATTTCCAAACAAGCTAATGGCTGGGTCAATAGTCCAGGTATTTACTCAGACCAGCAGACAGAAGCTTGGAAACAAGTTGTAGATGCTGTCCATAGCAAAGGCACTCCTATATTCCTTCAACTTTGGCACTGTGGACGAGCTTCTCATAGTAGCTTTCACGAAAATGGTCAACTACCCGTGGCCCCCTCTGCTATTAGATTGAATCAAGAATATGTTCATACTCCCATTGGCAAACAACCATTAGAAACTCCTCGCGCTCTAGAAACAGAAGAAATTCCAGGAATTGTAGAAGATTATCGTTTAGCTGCCGAACGTGCAAAGTCTGCTGGTTTTGATGGAGTAGAAATTCACGGAGCAAATGGCTATTTGATTGACGAATTTCTACAGTCAAAAACTAATCATCGGAGCGATCGCTATGGTGGTAGTCTGGAAAACAGATTTCAGTTTCTCAAAGAAATTGTAGAGTCTATTTTAACTGTTTGGTCTGCTAATAGAGTTGGGGTAAGAATTGCTCCTAATGGTAATTTTAACGATATGGGTTCGCCAGATTTTCGGGAAACTTTTATTTATGTTGCGCAACAGTTAAATAATTATGGGTTAACTTATCTTCACGTTATGGATGGTTTAGCTTTTGGTTCTCACGAATTAGGTGAACCGATGACTTTGGCTGAATTTCGAGAGGTGTTTACCAGCACTCTTATCGGAAATTGTGGATATACTCAAGAAACTGCTGAAACAGCAATTCAAGCTGGAGATGCTGACTTAATTGCTTTTGGGCGACCTTTTATTAGTAATCCAGATTTAGTAGAACGTTTTGCGAATAATTGGCCTCTTAATCCACCTGCTGATGTGAAAATTTGGTATTCATTTGACAAAGAAGGATATATTGATTTTTCTACTTATCAATAATCCTCTGTAATTAGATAAGGAGTAAGGAGTCAGGAGTCAGGAGTGCATTAGATTCTTGGAGCGGGGGCGGGTTTATCTGAATAATTTGTAACACCATTAACTTAACGCGGAACCCACCCCTACTATTATTTTGGGCGAAAATTTACCACTAATTGAATTTCATAAATTTATTCAGCAACACCTAAACGTCTTCTTCCTTCTTCCTTCTTCCTTCTTAATGTTAATTTTTACCAACAACTTCTCGAACTCGATAAATAGGTCGTGCTTGAGATTCGTGATAAGTTCGCATCAGTAACTCTGCCAATAAACCAAAACTAAATAATTGTAAACCAGCAAGTAATAAGACAACAACCAAAATTAGTAGAGGGCGATCGCCAATCTCTTCATTAAAGCCTAATTTCAGAATCGTTAAATAAATTCCAAAAAGTAAACCTAAACCCCCAGAAACCAAACCCAACATTCCAAAAACGTGCATCGGTCTAGTGAGGAATTTTTTCATAAAAAATACTGTTAATAAATCCATCACAACTCGAAAAGTTCGCCCTAGACCATACTTACTTTGACCATAGCGACGAGCATAATGTCCCACCGGTATTTCTGTAATTCTTGCCCCTTCAATAAAAGCTAAAGCTGGTAAAAATCTATGCAACTCGCCATAAAGATTCATATCAGCAACCAACTCTAAACGATAAGCTTTTAAAGAACAACCATAATCATGTAAATTTACCCCTGTAACTATACCAATTATCCAATTAGCAATTTTAGAAGGAAGTAGTCTTGTCACTGCATCATCCTGCCTATTTTTTCGCCACCCACTCACCAAATCATAACCTTCATCCAGCTTAGATAATAATAGTGGAATATCAGCCGGATCGTTTTGTAAATCTCCATCTAAAGTCACAATTACTTTGCCCGTAGCATACTTAAACCCTGCCGCCATAGCTGCAGTTTGTCCATAATTTCTGCGGAGAATTACTGCTTTTAAATCTGTACGTTTTTCAGCTAATTCTGTTAGTAGTTTTGTCGAACCATCCTGAGAGCCATCATCTACACAGATAATTTCGTAAGTAAGTTGATTTTCTATTAAAGTAGTAGAAATTGTTTCTAATAATTGGGGAAGACTATCGACTTCATTATAAATAGGTGTAACTATAGATAAATCTAGTTGAGTAGGGGCGCTTTTATGTAGGCCCATCTCTGGAGTAGATAGGTGATTACTCATTATTAATTATCCTATTGTTTAATAAAGTTTAATTTAAGTCTAAGTAAGTTGGCGTTAAAATTTGTTGCTATGTAATAAAATGTAAAAAACCTCTAAACTCAACTTTTTGGAGGAGCTTGGAGTCAGTATACAAATCTTAACTATATTAAGATTTTTCATGCCTACCTACTTATCACTATCAAGCATATATACTAACAACATTAATCAGTTGGTCAGGGCTTCTATACGACAAAAGTAATATACTTTTTCAGAAATTGTATAACCTAATTTTTGCACCCAGGAAATATAGTTTATGTTAAATGCTTTTCAGAGGCTGATTTACCCTATCAAAAAAAAGGAATGGTTTCCTATTTTATTGATTCTTGTTTTAGCGTGTTTTTTGTACTTTTACAGAATAAATTTTCGAGGTCTATGGATAGATGAATTTTTCAGTATTAAGGATGGGATGCGGATTGCTTTTAATAAGGGCAGGCTACTCTACTATGCTCTTTTAAATCCATGGATTAACATTTCTGATAATGAGGTATGGTTGAGAGTTCCAGCTATTATCTTTGCATTGTTATCTGTATATCTAATTTATAGATTAGGTAATGACTTTTTTAGCAAAAAAGTTGGTCTTCTTGCAGCATTTTTACTAACTATTTCTCCATTATTTATCAATCATGCTCAAGAAATTAGATACTATACAATGAGTGTTTGCCTTGGGCTTTGTGGCTCTCTTGGTCTTGCACATTCTCTGAAGCAACCAGATAAAAAACTTCCACGAATTATATGGGTTGTAGGTAGAATTTTATCCTTTTACACTACACCTTTAAATGCAGCCTTTTTAGTACCAGATATTCTGATTTTATGGCTGAAGTTTAGGTTTGAAATTTCCAGATTAATCAGTTATCTAATTCTATATTTAACAATAATCCTTGCTAGTATTCCTGTAGCTATTTCTGTCAAAAGTTATTCAGGTTCACACCGAGTAATTTTGCCAATTCCTGGTGTGAAAGAAATCTTCCGAGAGCTAAGAATAATGACTGTGTTTGCTAACCCACCACCACCACCTTATATACAATTATTAATTCAAGTTGTAACTTTAATTGTTGCTATAGTTATTCTGGCTGCAATTATCAAAAAACTTCGTACTCAGGAAGTTGTATGGGTAGCTTCATGGGGAATTATCCCTGCTACATCTATTTTTGTTTTTTCTCATGTATTCTACTCGATCTGGAATAGTCGTTACCTAATCATTTCTCAGCCATACTTTATATTACTGGTGGCAATTGGCTTTTTTAGGATTTTGGATTGGCAAAAAATAATTGGAGTCGTACTGGCTGTAATATATATGTTGGCCGTCAGTTTAGGCTTAGTAACTTATTATACAAGCTCGCAGCGATACACGGGAGCATTAGACCACTACAGACCAGTAGCACAATTGATTGAAAGTCAAGATAGAGAAGGTGACATAATTATGTACTCTACACATCATACTAATTCTTTCCCTATAAATGGCGATTCTTTTCCTCTAGCTTACTATTATCGAGGTTCTGCACCTATATATGTCGATAAGAGGGAAAAAACAGATAAATCAAATCTTCCAGTCCATTTAAAAAATTGGGTTGAAAGTTTACCTCCTACATACTCGCGTATATGGTTTATCTATTACGGAGGAGATATGAACATTTTTAAGTCTGTATTTGCAGAGAAATTTACAATTGAATCACAGGAAATTATTGGAAATGCAAATATATTATTGCTGATTTCTAAGTTGGATAAAAAATGATTACTTAGGATATTAATATCTGGACAAAAAACAAATAAACTTCCTCAAGATTTAGCTATTAGATAGTGTTTATAAAGCAAAAATTAATACAGCTAGAAAGCTTAACTTTCGGGAGTTTACGGTGGGGAGTTAAGAGTTTACGAAGTAAGAGTATTGCCATATTTTCATATTGTGCGAGCAAAACCAACCATACATCAGAATTTAATATTCCTATTAACAAAGAGTATTGGATCACTTAGCCATAAGCTTTTAGAAATAACTTTTAATTTTAGCTCAATTTATCAATTACTTTTACTTCCTCTAAAAGCAATAGTTGATGACTAAATACTTAAACAGTTTAGAAGGGAAAGCCAAATAGTTAGTAGTTATCAACCGAGTTAGTTTTGTATATGAAAAAAGTTTTGTCGGCTATTAAACCTTATCTGCGGTGGATTATTTTAGGATTAACTCTATTTTTTCTAGCTAAAACTCTTAAAGATAACTGGGAACAAGTGCTAGAAATTAGGATTAGTTATTCTGGGTGGGTAAGTTTAGGAACTGCTTTTATCCTCACAACAATGGCTCATGTCTGGTCAGGTGTAGTCTGGTTTTGGATTATTAAAGAGTTTCATCAAAAAGTTAATTTACGGTGGGCAATTAGAGTATATCTACTGACAAATATTGCTAAGTATTTGCCTGGAAATATCTGGCATTTTTATGGTCGAATTAATGCCACAAAAAAAGTAGGAGTACCTGTTGAAATTGCAATTTTAAGTGTGTTAATAGAACCACTTTTAATGGCTGCTGCAGCTTTAGCGATCGCTTTAATTGGTTCCACTCAAGAAAGTTTATTTTTGCAGGTTCTGTGTTTTTGCATAGTTATTTTTAGCGTTCATCCACGAATTTTAAACCCAGTAATTAAATATTTAGTTAAAATCAAATTAAAAGTCAGCAAATCTGATTTAGAGCCAGTTAGTGAATTAAAATTAGAGCGCTATTTTATCAAGCCTTTTCTGGGAGAAATTTGTTTTGTATTGATTCGAGGTTCTGGATTTTTATTCACTATGTTAGCTTTCAATTCTGTTGAATTGAATCACGTTTTATTAATATTTAGTGCGTTTAGTTTAGCGTGGTTATTAGGTTTAATTGTGCCAGGAGCGCCTGGAGGTGTTGGAGTATTTGAAGCAACTGCTTTAGCTTTACTAGAGCATAAATTTTCTCCTGGTATTGTGTTAAGTGCTGTTGCATTTTATCGATTAATTAGTGTTTTAGCTGAAACTTTTGCTGCTAGTTTGGCTTGGTTGGAGCAAAAAAGTCAAAACTAAAAAGTAAAGGGTGCATCTCAATGCATGAATAAAGCCAAAAATTTATCGCTTTTAGGAAGCAGGGAACAGGGAACAGGGAACAGGGAATAGGGAATAGAGAATAGGAAATATATAGGAAAAAAGTATTTTTGCTTGTTATGAGATGCACCCAAAGTAAAGTTATTGTCGTCTAAGTTTGAATTTGTTCTGGAGCTAAACCACCTAATAAATAGGGCTTACCGATCTAATATCTTAGCGGCAGCTTTGCGTCAGCAAAAGCGTTTATAGATCAATGTTTTAGCCTTTTTAGGTCGAAAAAAGTGCGCTTGTTTCAGTCTAAAATGCTCAAAAAGGAGCGCATTTTGGGCAAGAGTTGCACAGAAAAATCAAGGAGCAAAATATCCGACTACCTCCTCTATAATTCCCATTTATCCTGACCAAAAAATGAGGTCAAAAGCCTCCCATTTTAAGGGGATGAAAAAATATTCAATGAGCGTATTTTCGTTTTCTCCGGCTTTAGTCGGAGGTACTGAAGTGCGCAGTTATGACCTTATGAGGCTAACTGATAACTGATAACTGATAACTGAAATGACTCCTACCCTCACTCATAATACTTTTTCAGCAAGCCCTAAATAAGCTGCTATTCCAGTCGGAATTATACAAATAATTGTCAGGATAAAAATACCAGTTTTAAAATTGAACATTAAATCTCTACTCCGACCCAAAATTACTGCTTTAGTATTTTTTATTTAGGGCTTGCCGATCTAATCTAAAAGCATTTACAGATAAATGTTTTAGCCTTTTTAGAACGAAAAAAAAAGTGAACTTTTTAAGCTTTAGCTACCAAAAAGTTAGGATTAAAGACTCACTACGGCAAAAAAATCAAGGGATAAATATATCCGACTACCTCCTCTAAATTTCCCATTACTCCTGACTCCTACCCCTGCCAAAAGACTTTTTCAGCAAACCCTATTAATGACAAAAACTTTGAGATTATTCTCTCCTATTCATCTGATTTTTAAACCCATAGCTTTCCCTAACTAAATAAAGAGGTCTTCTCTTCACTTCTTCATGAACGCGACCTAAATATTCACCCAAAATTCCTAGAGATAATAACTGCATTCCACCTAAAAATAATATCGCTACTATTAATGAAGCATAACCAGGAACATCAATTCCAAATATCAAAGTCCGAATCACTAAAAAGCTAGCATAAATAAATGAAATTAAAGAAATTGATATCCCAATATAACTCCAAATTTTGAGAGGTATTGAACTAAAAGCAGTAATACCTTCAATTGCTAAATTCCAAAGTTGCCAATAATTCCATTTTGTTTCACCTTTGAAACGAAGACTCCGGTCATATAATATCGAAGTTTGTTGATAACCTACCCAGGAAAATAAACCCTTCATAAAACGGTTAGTTTCTGGTAACTTCTTGAGAGCTTCTACAACTTTTCGGTCTATTAACCTGAAGTCCCCAGTATCGGGCGGAATTTCTACAGGGGTCAAATGTTGAATTGTACGATAGAATTTTTGGGCCGTGAATTGTTTGAGCCAACTTTCTCCTTGACGCGATCGCCTAGTTGCATAGACCACATCATATCCCTCTCGCCATTTGGCTATAAGTTCTACAATTAATTCTGGTGGGTCTTGTAGATCGGCATCTATTGGTATAACTGCATCGCCTAAAGCATAGTCAATACCTGCTGTTATAGCAATTTCTTTACCAAAGTTGCGAGAAAAGTTTACTACTTTTATTAAGGGATTGAGTTGATGATATTTTACTAACAACTTTAGAGTATTATCTTTACTACCATCATTAATACATATTATTTCATAAGTCATTTTTAGAGGCTCTAGCACTAATATTAGTCGCTCGAATAAACGATCGATATTTAGTTCTTCGTTGTAAAAAGGTATAACTATAGACAGTTGTACTTTCTCTTGTTCTGAAAGCATATTACAGCAGTTTTCGAGTTGATGAGGTACAAAATTTTAGGACTTTAGGGAGTAGGGAGTATGGAAAAAAAGATTAATTTTCAAACTGTACCTCACTATCCGCGCAAAGTGCTTTCAATAATTGATAATGGATAATTGATAATTACCTCTCCCTAAAACGGATAGGAAGAAAAATTTTTATTTATTATCCCCTTAAAAGGGGAGGCTTTAAACCACAATTTTTCGGTAAATAGCAATATATATTAGCGCCCCATTATTTTATTGAGCAGGGGAGTAGAGAATAGTTAGAAGGAACGGAGAATAGAATTTAATTAGGAGGTCGTCGGATATATTTGTCAGAGTGATTTTTCTGCAATTATTGTGGCTTTTATGCTAAAATTTTAAGGGTTTTGGACTTCAGCAATTAACAATGAACAATTAATCACTAATAATTACCCCTTCTGAAAAGAAGAGGATTGACGCTTAAAGGAAAATTTTTGATTTTATACCCTTAAAAGGGGAGGCTTCAAACCTGAATTTTTTAATTATTAATTATTGCTATACCGAGCTAATCTAAAAGCATTGACATATAAAAGTTTTAGCATTTTTTGGGTCGAAAAAAGTGCTAAAAATTCAGCTCTTTATGCTCAAAAAGTTAGTATTTTAGGCAAGACTTGGGCAGAAACATCAAGGGAAAATTCTTACCGAAAAATTGTTGTTTAAAGCCTCCTCTTTTAAGGGGATAAAAAGAAAAATTTTCATGATTAGTCAATCCTATCCGTTTTCAAGGAGAGGTAATTATTAATTGTTGAATTCTACCTCCTCACTCATTCCAATTTCTCCTGTCTCCAGACTCGGTGTCTCCTGTCTCCTACCCCTACTAAAAAACTTTTGAGCGCAAATCCTAATTATTATGTGATACCTGGCACTTTTTCTTCCTTCCTTCTTCCTTCTTCCTTCCTCCTTCTTCCTTCCTCCTTCTTCCTTCTTCCTTCTTCCTTCTTCAATTAGTTTTTTCTGCCAGTTTTTCATCAAACTTTTGTTTGGTTTCTTTTACCAACTTCACTTCATCAGGATGATTTTTTGCCCAAACTTCACGGTCTTGACGAATTTTTACGAGATGAGATTCAATATTTTCTGAATTAATTAAAATTCCAAAATCTTCTGGAACTTCTTCTTCTTTGTAAGATAAAATCCGGTTGAGAATTAAATCTCCTATTTTCTTAGTGTAATGAGAATTATCTCTATAGTTTTCCATATCATTATGGATAGGTTCAGTTGTGATACTGTTATACCCAGAAAAATCAAATACAGGAGTAATTTTTACCACTTCACGTTTCCATTCTTCAAAAGTTGACCACTCATCTGTTGCTCTAATAGCTTCCCACTGAGTCGCATGAGAAGGAGAAATAAATAGTACTAACTTGATGTTATTTTGTTGACATAAATCTACTATTTTCTTTAATTCATTTAATGGAGTAGATAATTCATATTTAGCATGAAAATTATAATAAACATTGATACCATTTCTAAACCTCCACTGAGTTGTTTCCGGGTCAGGATTTAGATAAGGCATAAATCCATCTTCTCCAGAAACAACATCATCTTGTGGAGTTTTTTTACTATCAATTATCGTTTCTTTACTTGCTGAAAGTGCATCTACAGAAAAAGCAGTATTGATTATATCTTTCAAAGAAATATGCTGTTTTTCCAATCTCTCCTCAGAAAAGCCTGCCCGATTTTCCAGTAATGAATTAAACATGAAAAAATCCGAGCCAAGAATAACTAAATCTAAATCTTTTTGGTTAGCGATCGCGTGTTCTAAATAACGTCGTAATTCATAAGCATTGATACCATTTAGAGCTAAATTGTAAGCCGGTTGTTCATTTTTTAAGGCAGGATGATTGGGGTCTAAACCTTGTTTTGTTCTGGATGAACCAATCAAGATAGTTACAGGTTTGATGCGAATAATATCTGCTACTTTATATAGGCGATCGCTATTATCTTTGCGAGGTTTTGAATGATTTATTCCTAAGAAATTGGGAGTGTTAAATACATCATAAGGATCGACAACAATATTGAATATTCCTACTGCTACTACAGGTAGTAGAGCTGACAGTAAAAATAGCCAATTATATCGATGATATTTTCTCTTGTTTAACACAGATTTTTCCGATTTTTTGGGAGGCGAAGCTTGAGAAGATGTAGAACTAAATTGATTATTTATACTCATATTTATTTCCTTATAAAAATGTATTTTAGCTAAGATAAATATAGTTTTAATTAAGTAAGCGTTCAAAATTATGATGATGACAAGGCAGAAGTAAAATATTTTTGAGCAACTGTACCTTTCGTTATATATTTAGGTTTTTTGTACCTTATTATTTATCTAATTTTTTTCTGCTAGTGAAGCATCATATTTTTGTTTAATTTCTTTTACTAACTTCACTTCATCAGGATTACTTTTTGCCCAAATCTCACGGTCTTGACGAATTTTTGTTAAATGAGATTCAATATTTTCTGGATTAATTAAAACTCCAAAATCTCCTGGAATATCTTCTTCCTTATAGGAGAGAATTCTGCCAAGAACTAAATTTCCTACTTTCGGGGTGTAATGAGAATTCTCTGTATAATTTTCCATATAATTATGAATAGGTTCCATTGTGATACTGCTATATCCAGAAAAATCAAATACAGGGGTAATTTTTACAACCTTACGTTTCCATTCTTCAAAAATTGACCACTGGTTTGAACTTCTAATTATTTCCCATTGAGTTGCATGAGAAGGAGAAATATATGATATTAACTTGATTTGATTTTTTTCACATAAATCTACTATTTTTTTTAATTCATCAAGTAATGAAGCAGATAGTTTATAGCTTGTAGAGTAACCTTCATAATAATTACTCATAATTTTTTCAAATCTTGACTGAGTTTTTTCAGGGTCAACATTTAGATAAGGCATAAATCCATTTTCTCCATCAAAAATATTATCTGATGGATTTTTATTACTATCAATTATAGTTTCTTGGCTTGCCATCAACGCATCTAAAGAAAAGGTGATATTAAGTAAATCTTCTAATTCTAAATAAATATGTTTTTTTTCTAATCTATTTTCAGAAAAACTCTGGCGATTTTCCAACAATGAATTAAACATAAACAAATCTAAGCCGATAATAACTAAGTCTAATTCTTTCTGATTAGCTATTGCGTGTTCTAAATAACGTCGTAACTCATAAAAATTCCCCTTAGTCAGTGCTAAATTATAAGCTGGCTGTTTATTTTCTAATGCTGGATGATTCGGATCTAAAGCGCGTTTTGTTCTGGATGAACCCATCAAAACAGTTACAGGTTTTATACGAATAATATCAATTGCTTTAAATAGGCGATCGCTATTATCTTTGCGGGGTTTTGAATGATTTATCCCGAAAAAATTCGGAGTATTAAATACATCATAAGGATCGACAACAATATTAAATATTCCTACTGCTACTACAGGTAGTAGAGCGGACAGTAAAAATAGCCAGTTATATCGATGATATTTTCTCTTATTTAACACATATTTTCCCGATTTTTTGGGAGACGAAGCTTGAGAAGATGTAGAACTAAGTTGATTATTTATACTCATAATTTATCCAAATAATTTAAAATTGGAAATAAAGGAATTCAGACACCTGGTTCAGCGATAATAAAGCTAAACTTGTCAAAACACCAATCCAAACTGCCCACCACCAATTAGGTTTCAGTTTTGCCAAAATTTCCTGAGTATTCGGTAAGAAACTTACAGAAAAAGTTAAGACTATTAAAGTCAAAATTGAGAAAATTTTACTACCCATAAATTCCGGTAGATAAATCATATTTTTCCAAGATTGGAGTTGAAAATAAAAATTAGTTAACACAGATTTTTATGATTTTTGGGGAGATGAAGCTTGAGAGTAACTAGAACTAAGTTGATTATTTATACTCATATTTTTTATCTCAACATTTATCTAAAAATTTAAAATTGGAAATAAAGAAATTCAGATACACGATTCAACGATAATAAAGCTACACTTGTCAAAACACCAATCCAAACTGCCCACCACCAATTAGGTTTCAGCTTTGTCAAAATATCCTGAGTATTCGGTAGGAAACTTACAGAAAAAGTTAAGACTATCAAAGTCAAAATTGAGAAAATTTTACTACCCAAAAATTCCGGTAGATAAGTCATATCTTTCCAAGATTGGAGTTGAAAACCAAAATTAGTTAACACAGATAATTTACCTTTAGCTTCCCCTGGTATAACAATGCCATTCAGACCTGACATTGTCTGTAAAATTTCTAAACCATCCTGAAAATTTTGCGCTCTAAATAATACCCAACTAACAATAACAGCAACAAAAGTAATTACCCATCCCAATACTTTCGGCATCGGAATATTCAACTTTCGCCACCCATGATTAATACATAAATAAACACCATGTAATCCTCCCCAAACTACATAAGTCCAACCTGCACCATGCCATAATCCACCTAACAGCATTGTTGTCAAAAGATTACCATAACGACGCACTTCTCCACGACGACTTCCACCCAGAGGAATATATAAATAATCCCTGAGAAAATTTGATAAAGTAATATGCCATCTTCGCCAAAAATCACTAATAGAAGTAGCCTTGTAGGGAGAGTTAAAATTAATCGGTAATTTAATATTAAACATCAACCCCAAACCTATCGCCATATCGGAGTAACCAGAAAAATCAAAATATAGCTGAAAAGTGTAACTTAAAGCTCCCACCCAAGCTTCAATAAAACTCAAATCCGCAGCATTATTAAAAGCTAGTGCTACCCAAGGAGATATAGTGTCAGCTATCAAAACTTTTTTACATAATCCCAGACTAAAAAGACTTAAACCCAAAGCCATATTTTTCTGGGAAAAAATAAAATTACGCAATTGACGAAACTGGGGAATAAGTTCATCGTGGCGTAAAATAGGTCCGGCGATTAATTGAGGGAAGAAAACTACAAAGAAACTATAAGTTAGTAAATCATAATTAGTCTCTCTTGTTTCCCCACGATAAGCATCTACTAAATAAGCTATCTGAGTAAAAGTATAAAAAGAAATAGCCAAAGGCAAAATTATTTGCCCAGCATTCAAATTTGTAGAAACTACTGAATTAACTGTATCTAGGAAAAAGTTGGCGTATTTATAATAGGAAATTATGGCTAAATTAACAGCTACACCTACCCAAAGTAAAATATTTGCTTGCTTACTTTCTGGTTTAGCTTCAGCAATAAATTTCCCCATTTGATAATTCCATAAAATTGAAATTATTAGTAGAGGCAAATAAGCAACATTCCAATAACCATAAAAAGCAAAAGAACTAGCAGTCAACCAAACTTTTGCAGCCTTAATTAAACCAAATCTCGTTAAACCAAAGAATATAATCAGAGTTAAAGGTAAAAAACAAAAGATAAAAACGTAAGAATTAAATAACATACCTATTAAACAATTAATAATTAATAATTAACAATTACCTCTCCTTGAAAATAAGAGGATTGACTAATCATGAAAATTTTTTCTTGTTTCTCCTTTAAAGAAGAGACTTTAAACCTTAATTATTCGGTAAATTTATCCCTAAATATCTTTTTGCTCATCCGAACAAGATTTTTGCATAATATTTTTCTTTTCCACAGTTTGTGTTTCTCCTGGTGGTACAGTTCTCTCATCCATATAAAAAATATCCAAACTTTCTAATTTTTCAGAACCCTCATGCTTCCTATTCCATTCACGGCAAACATATTCTGCATAATAAGGATAAAGTTTTCTACCCATAGCTCTATTTAGAGTCACAAAATAACTCCGCCACTGCATATTTTTATACAGGTTATTAAATTGTTTCATCGTCGGTTTATCCCAACTTACAGACTCTCCTTTCTCATATAAAACATCAACCTCTTTCCCATTTTTTAAATTACCCTGAATAACGTGCCAACCATCATCTCTCGGTGGAGCAGGTGCAAAAATACTCCATAATTGGTCTAATCTTGTCACCCTACTAAATACATCTAACTGTTGTACAGTGCGGCGTTTAAATAATTGGTCAGCTTTAGTAATAAAATCCTGTTTCTTTTCTTCTCTTCTGTTATAAGTTTGTTGAACAAAACCTTTGACATTCCAAATCAAAGTATAGATAAGTAGTAAAGATACAACGATATTTAAACCTAGATTTGAACCTACATCTAGAGGACGAAATTGCAATGGTTTAGTAAAATTTCCAGCAAACTTTCTATTATTAGCAATAGATTCATAAAATTTCGTCCCTAGAGACATTATCGCTGATAATCCCATCAAGAAAGCCAAAGGTTTAAAGATAGGAGACAAACTAAATACATAAACCAAAGCTTCCCATTTAAAATGTCGATTTCCTTGCCAGTCTACAACAACCCAAGAATTTTTCTCCTGCATATCGGTATAGATAGATTCATCAGTTTGAGCAGTAGTTAATGGTGTTCCTGGTAATATCAAAAAAGTGCGTAACAGATAAACAACTTTCTTACAAAATCCACAGTCTGCATCATAATAAATTCTCAATCCTTGACGTTCATCTGTCTGAATTTTTTCCTGCCAATTATCCCAGACTTCCGTAGGAATAAAAGCCAACCAAATAACCACACATAAATAAGGAAATACCCCTAGTTCAAAAGATAAAGCAAAACTAATATGTAAAAGAATAAATAAAACCACAGAAACTGAGCGGAAAAATGTAATTCCAACAGGAATAAAAATCATCAAAGGTCCTAACCATTCAAACCAAAGAGCTGCCCAGGTTAGTAACTTTAATATAGGTTCAGGAAAACTTAGTAAAAATTGCCCAAATGGCGTAGCATAGCCATCAAAATTCAAAGCATAATAAACCGCATCTCCATCAGGCCACCAAATCTCACTTTTAGTCTTATAAGCTGCCGAACCTGCATAAATCAGCACTATTTGAATCATAAATGCCACAGTAGCAGCAGAAACAATACGTTTAGGTAATTTTTCTGGTGAAGAATTAAGAGCGCTATCTATTGAATAACTTGCTCCTAATGGTAAAAACATTGCCCAAAAAAGCAAAGCACGCAGTACAGCATCCGCAGCAAAACTTAAAGCTGGATTTCTATTTTGAATAGAAATAACAAATGCCCACATAGCAATAGTTGCTAATCTAGTTCGATATCCTAGCAACAAAGCTATAGCAATTAATCCAACAATTAAGAAAATTAAACCCTGTACAAAAGGTTCGCCACTAATTGAATTTATTGACCAATAAAAGGGATTTGCAATTTCCTTTAGTAATGTCCGAGGCATAACTCCAGCATCACTATAAAGAGACCTTAAATCTCCTGCACGAATAATTAAATCTACAATAATTACTAATGCTAAACCCACTCTAAATAGAGCTAGCGATCGCAAATCCAAACCAAACATTTTTTCCAGTCTGGCACTTAAATTATTTTTTTCTTTTTCCATATTTACTGTCATTTTAATTCTTTAGTTATTACTTTTATAAAAACAACTTCTGACTTCTAACTTCCTTTGCTAATCCCATTCTAAATAGGGCGAGCGATCGTAAATCTAAACCAAACATTTTTTCCAGTCTGGCACTTAAATTCTTTTTTTCCTTTTCCATAATTACTGTCATTTTAATTATTTAGTTATTAATTTCATAAACACAACTTCTGACTTCTGACTTCTGAGTTCTTACTTCCTTTGCCAACCCCACTCTAAATAGAGCAAGCGATCGCAAATCCAAACCAAACATTTTTTCCAGTCTGGCACTTAAATTCTTTTTTTCCTTTTCCATACTTACTGTCATTTTAATTATTTAGTTATTACTTGTATAAAAACAACTTCTGACTTCTGAATTCCTTTGCTAATCCCACTCTAAATAGAGCTAGCGATCGCAAATCCAAACCAAACATTTTTTCCAGTCTGGCACTTAAATTCTTTTTTTCCTTTTCCATACTTACTGTCATTTTAATTCTTTAATTATTAATTTTATCAAAATAACTTCTTACTTCTGACTTCCTTTGCTAATCCCACTCTAAATAGAGCTAGCGATCGTAAATCTAAACCAAACATTTTTTCCAGTCTGGCGCTTAAATTCTTTTTTTCCTTTTCCATACTTACTGTCATTTTAATTATTTAGTTATTAATTTCATAAACACAACTTCTGACTTCTGACTTCCTTTGCCAACCCCACTCTAAATAGAGCTAGCGATCGTAAATCCAAACCAAACAATTTTTCTAGTGTGGCACTGAAATTATTTTTTTCCTTTTCCATATTTACTGTCATTTTAATTATTTAGTTATTAATTTGATCGACACAATTTCTAACTTCTGACTTCGTTAACTCAACTTTTTATGAGTAGTACAGGATGGCGGAAATAACTGGTTACAAAATCCTAAAATAATTACAAATAAATACTTTTAACTTTTAACTTTTGACTTCCGCGTAGCGTTATTAGCTGATTTGCCAAATAAATTTTCCCACCAAACTTGTAATCTATGGCGAATAACTTTAAATTTATGAGATAAAGTAGGTAATCTTTGAATATAAACTCCTAACCTAATTAAAGAAGCCAAAGAGCCAGATAAACTAATACCAAAACTAGAAATAGCTGCCGTATTCATCCCCAAAGTAATCATCTCTCCCAAATGTAAATAATGAAATGGTCTTGGGCGTTTATTATTTAAACTTTTCCACAAATTTTTAGCTGCTTGACTTGCTTGTTGATAAGCAACTTGAGCTGTTGCTGGAAGTTGTTTACTATTCGGGTATGAAATCTCCGCAATATCTCCCAATGCAAATACTTCTGGATAATCAACTAACTGTAAAGTTGGCTCACAAATAAGTTGACCTCTAGAATTATGAGAACAATCCAAATTTTTCACCCATTCTCTCATTTGAACCCCCGCAGTCCATAATATTAAATCGGTAGGAATAACAGCAGTTTCTCCAGCTTGCAAAATAGTAACTTTGTCAGCTTCAATAGCATTTACACCCGTCTCTAAACTGATTAAAACATTTCTTTTATCTAAAGCACGTTGAGCATTTTTCCGAGTAGCAGGAGTAAAATTTTTCAGAATTTCTTTTCCTCTTTCTATCAGGCGTATTTCTCCCCTTCTACCCAACCTATCCGCTATTTTTCCTGCTAACTCTACCCCACTCGGTCCCCCACCAACAATACTTACCCGAATTTTTTCTTGACTAGAATTTTCCAAACTTTGTAACTTTTGTTCGAGACGTTGAGTATCAGCTAAAGTTCTGAATGTCAAAACATTTTCTGCACCATTTGGTATTTTTCCATTAGTCACACCCACAGCAATAACTAAATAATCATAAGATAAACTTCCTCCCTCTAAAAGTTTAACTTGACGAGCTTGAAAATCAATATCTTTCGCCTCATCTTGGCAAAACTGAATATCTTTATTTTTGAGTAATTTATCAAAAGATGGAGCTATTTCCCAAGTTTTAAGTTCATCTGTAATCACCTCATAAAGTAAAGGAGTAAATACAATATGATCCTGTGGATCTATTAAAGTTATTTGGCAGTTTTTCTGTTTAAACCCCCCAAAGCTTTGTAAATACAATGCTGTATAAAGACCGCCGAAACCAGCGCCTAAAATACAAATTCTTGTAGCTATTGCTGTTTCAGATATTTTTCGAGTTTCCACAGTTTTTAATGTCGATAATTATTAATTTTTACCTATTCTATAAAAATTATTCCTGACAAATCCCGATATTAAATTTTTCATAAAGCCGTATTCAATAATTAATAATTCATACTAAATACGGTTTAGTAATAGGATTTAAACAAAAGTTGAAGCCTTTATTATACATAGGACTTTGGGATAGATTCAATAATTGATAATGGATAATTGATAATTACCTCTGGTTAAAACCGCTACGGAATTGAATATAAGGAAATATTATTTCTTCTCTTGGTCGATTGGATATGGCGAGGGGACCTCGCCATCCCTCGACCGCTTTTTTTCCCTTATATATAAAGGGGAGGCTTTAAACCTGAATTATTTAATTATTAATTATTAATTATTCAGTAACAGTCAATTACAAAATCATTTTTAGTATCTTTGGCGTGAAAATCTATTCTCTGTTCCCTACTATTGCCAAAACTTTATATCTTTTTCGGAGATGTTTAATGCGATCGCATCTCATCCGTTAACCACAGTATTTCACGCCCCAAAAGTTGTTGCAAATTTAAAATATCCTTCCGAAATAACTGTTTTAAATCATCTTTAACAGTAGTCGGAATAGACGGTATAGCACCTTTATTCGATTTATGAAAAAACTTTAAAGTTTTATTGTATGTGTCTTTAGGTAAAACCTTTTCTAAAGTTAACTTAATAGCATTCGGTTCCTTAAGCAAACGATGGAGCAGAAAACTTTTAGGCCAATATCCTGACAATTTACGTTGAGAATAGTCTGGTATAAAGCTATCATCTACATCAATAAGGAAAAATTTTCCTTTTATTCAATCCTCTTCCTAAAAGGGAGAGGTAATTATCAATTATCAATTATCAATTATCCATTATCCATTATTGAAGTAGTACTCTAGAACTTCATAATTAAAACTCAAAGTAAATAAATGCAGAAGGAATAGTTGCCCCCAATAGAATAGTTAAACCTAACAAACCCCTAGATATCCAAGGAGATAACAAAAATTCATATTCATCTCGCTGCTGCCAAACTGCCAAATGTTCCAAAAATAATGCCCCGATCGCCACAGCTAAAGTAACAGCTAAAGCCCAACCCTCATTTATACTGTAAGAGCTAAAAGCTTCTATAGCCCCAGAAAATGAATAAGCTCCAGGTGTCACTAAAGTTACTAACTTAGTACCCAACCTACTAATATTAGTTTCCATAAAAAATAAACACCCCAGAGTCACGGCCATAAATGTCAAGGCCCAGGAGATAAACTCAGTTTTAGAAGTCCATCTACCCACAAATCTCTGAAATGGTCTGCCAGCATATCTAAGTACCAATAATAATGCCCCGTGGTAAGCTCCCCATAAAATAAAATTCCAGGCCGCCCCATGCCAAAAACCTGAAAGAGTAAAAGTTATAAATAAATAGAATGGAGCCCACTTTTTATTTGCACCCATTAGTGGGATAAAAACATAGTCCCTAAACCAGTTACTTAGGGTAATGTGCCAACGTCGCCAAAATTCTTGGATACTGACAGAAGTATAGGGTGCCAGAAAATTTAATTCTAGTTTAACTCCCACAATTCTAGCGATACCAACAGCCATAAAGCTGTACCCTGCAAAGTCAAAATATATTCTTAAAGTAAACAAAAAGGCATGAAACCAAACTAATAAAGCATTTGTTGCTTGTTCTAGTTCTATATATGGAGTAATGTTATCTGCGATAACAAATTTCATAAATAAACCTAGAGATAACCATCGCAAACCTAATTCAAAGTTTTCTAAAGTAAATTGAAATTTAAAAGATTCTAACTGGGGTAATAATTGTTTGCGTCTTTCGATTGGACCTGCTACAATTTGGGGAAAAAATGCGATAAAGTTGACGTAATCTATGAAATTAATTGGCTTTTTCTTTTTCTTTTTCGCTGTAAAAGAATCTACAACAAATGCCACCATCTGAAAAGTATAAAAAGAAATCCCTGGAGGAATTCTATTAAATACTGGTAAAGGAAAACTTTGTTGCCAATTATCCGGAATTCCCACCAATAAACCGACTACATCTTCTACAAAAAAGGTGAGATATTTAAAGTATGCTAATACCGCTACATCAAATACTATTAAAAATGTCGCGATCGCTCTTGACTCCCAACCACTTCTTTGCAACATTAGTCGCACTATTATGTAGTTGAAAATCACCTCGAATATAAAGACGGCAAAACTTTTTAAATTGGCATTTAAAAATAATGTTAGTGATAATACCATCAAGCCGATAGTATCAAAATTATCTTGCCAGAAACTTAACCTTTTTCCTAGAGCGCGGATGGTGAAGAAAGGTACGCTAAAAATCAGCAGCACCCACCAGAAGGAAAAATCAGAAAAATTCAATTAACTATTTCCTCCTCTATACTTGATAGCAACCTATCCCAATCAATTATGGTATGAGGTATTTGTCGATACTATGAAATATTTTGTAGGGGCGAATGGCATTTGCGTTCCGCAAAGCTGCCGCTAACGCCCTCCCTTAAGGGTTCTTCAGTGCTTTTATCAAAATAACATGGGTCTAAAACCCCGCCTTTTAAGGCGCAATCTTTTTGGAGCGGGGCTCAAATTCCCTACTTCCCCTCCCAGGAGGGGTTAGGGGTGGGTTAACTTCTGACTTCTGACTTCTGACTTCGTTAAGAACCACTTACTTCCAAAAACCACCCCAACCTTTACCAGATTTTTTAGTAGTTTCTTCCACCTCTTCTGTTGCTTCCTCAGAACTTTCCAGATTTTCTAATGCCTCAGAAATATCAAACTCAGAAACTAAATATTCAGCAGATTTTTCAATAGTTGGATAATCCCAAAACAAAGTAGAAGGTAACTCTAAATCTAACTCATCTTCCAACTCACCAACTAGAGTTACGGCATCAATTGAGTCTAAACCATAACGAGTTAAAGGCTCGGTAAATTCGATAGTACTTTTGTCAACAGATAATTGTTCTGCTAACTTTTCAGCAATCCACTTTTGTAAGATTTCTAAAGGGGAACTTTCTGTTTTTGCTTCAGTATTAAGCGTGCTGGAGTTCTGAACTTGCATTTATTTTATTCTCCTGTTTTTGAGTTTGTGCTAGTTGAAAAGGAACAATAGAAAATACTTTATTTTCGTCATAAAGTTTGAGCATTTCTTGAGTAACTTTTTCCCAATATAATTGGTCTACTTTTTGTGAACGCCCAAAAGGTTGCAATAAACGATTTAAACACAGTACCAACCACTCACCACCTGCAAAAAACTCACCCAGTATTTCGCGATTATAAATCCACATATGCACACAAGCTGCTGCTGCGTGTAAAGCACAGTAATTTTTCGCTATTTCAAATAATTCTGGTGACTGGTCGTGACCAAACTCAAATGCTGAATTAGCAATTAGTTCGTCGTGAGCGTTTACTTCTGCAATAACACACTCAGTCAGTGCAGTAATTTGCTCTAAAACTTTAGTGTTTAAATTATCAGTTTTTAAATCTTTTAACTGTTCTAACGCAATTTCTAATCCTTGTAAAGCATCATCAGCACCCCGCCCTACAATTTCCAGTTTTTCTGGTTCAAAAGTAGGCAATTGTTTCTCCAAGGAAAAGATTATTTCCAGACGAGATTTAATTGCTTCCATCTTAGCAGAATTTCGTCGAGAACGATGTTTTGTCAACTGACGAAACTGTAAAATTAGAGAATGCAAATTAACAGTTGTACTTCCATCAAATACACTAATAATTGAATTATCTCTCAGCACTTTTTGGAATATTCCCCAGTCATGTTCTTCCCGCATATAAAAGCGAGAACCTAACACTGATGAAATATTATTAATCATTGTTTCTAACTGAACAGTAACAAAATATTTCACCACTGCTGCCCAAACACTAAATTGTTGAGGAATAACATGAAATCCTCTTGCTGCTCCAATAGTTTCACAATCACAAATTAATAGGTCTAAAAAAGCATCTACCAGAATTTTCCTAGGTTGAGGAATATCAAAAACTGTTTTATTATAAATGACCCGATTAATCGCAAATTTTAATGTAGTTCTTAAAGCTGTATCTGCTGCTCCATGAGAAAAAGCTGCACACAAAGTTCGGGTAATTTGAAATCCTTTCAGAGCTACTTCTAGACCTGCTCCTTCTCCCTTAATCAACATATCTTCTGGAACAAAACAATCCTTAAAACCTATCCCACTCATATCAGAAGCACGAATTCCATGAGTAAGAATTTTTGGTAAATTATAGTAACTATCTGGGTCTAGTCGGCTTTTTTCTACCATAAACAAAGAAAGACCCCTAGCCCCTCCATCTTTTTGGTCAGTCTTTGCTAATATATAAGATACTCCAGAAATAGTTGCACGATTTATCGGCCACTTTTCCCCATTAAGTAGATAACCCCCAGGAACTTTTGTTGCGGTCAAATCTCCACCAATGAGGTCAGCACCATGTTCCTTCTCTGAGTAACCAAGGCACATTGTCCCATGTTCGTCCTTAATATAAGTTGCTAACTTTTGCTTTTGTTCCTCTGTACCTGCCATCCAGGTAATAAAAGACCAAAACATAGTAGTAAAAGCAATTCCAATTGTTTGGTCGCGCCTACACAAAACTCTAACGAAGGCCACAAACTCTTCAAAAGAAGTAAACTCTCCCCCACAATTAACAGGAATATAGTAATGTTGTAGCTTCCAATTATAGAGCCATTCAATTTCCGGATGTGGAAATTCTTCACTCTCATCAATCTCAATCACTCTCTTGAAAGACATTGTACTGTCTGGATTTTCTGGATCGCCGAGAGCACGCTCTAATTCTTCAGCTACCCAATATTGCTTGAGTTTATCCATGCTAAATCTCCTAAATTTTTTGTAGGGGCGAATGGCATTGGCTAACGCCAAGCTCCGCTAACGCCCTCGCTAAAACTAACCAGTTACAAAATCCTAAAAGCCTGACTAACCAATACTTTTGACTTTTAAATTTTGACTTTTGACTTCTATGTAGCCCCTACGAGCTATTTTTCACTTGAGATGCTAATGACTCAATTTCTTCTTGTAACTTTCGATACTTGGAGGTGAGTTGAGGATTTTCGCTCCAGTCATATATCACGTCCAGGGTTCCGGCCAAAAAATTGGAACGACAAGCACGACGTTGAATCTTGCCACTAGCAGTCTTGAGAATATTTCCTGGTTTAGCCAAAATCACAGCATAAGCTTGTAATTCATGGTCCTCTGAAACAGCTTGACGGATATCATTGATGACTTTCTCCGTATCCAAATCTTGAGTACGACGCTCTACCTCTTGCACAATAACCAAATGTTCATCACCCCTAACTTCCACAGAAAAAGCAGCACCATAATCTGGACGAAGTGCCGGGTGAACCTGTTGTACCGTCCACTCAATATCTTGGGGATAGTGATTTGTACCTCGGATAATGATTAAATCTTTAATCCTACCCGTAATATACAACTCCCCATCTTTGAGAAATCCCAAGTCCCCAGTCCGTAAAAACGGACCCTCTCCGCTATCTTTGATGTAACCTTGGAATGTTTCCTTAGTAGCTTCCGGACGTTCCCAGTAACCTTGAGCTACACTAGGGTCTGATACCCAAATTTCTCCCACCTCATCACTAGCACATTTTGTGAAAGTTTCTGGATTAACAATAGCTACCTGAGTTTCACAAACTAAGCGACCACAAGATGGATAAGCTCTTACCCCCGTTGCATCGGGAGAAACTTTGACAATTTTATTTTTTTCTACTAGAGCTGTTGCATCTATAGTGCAAAGTACCGGGTCTGTAAGTTTAGGTTTAGCTGAAACCAGTAAAGTATCTTCTGCTAGTCCATAACATGGAGCAAAAGCATTCCAACGAAAACCACTAGCTGAGAAAGTTCCGTAGAAACTCTCCATCACTTTTGGGTTAATAGGTTCCGCCGCATTACCTGCTGCTTCCCAATTACTCAGGTCCAAAGTAGATAATTGTTTTGGCTTAACTCGGCGAACACAAAGGTCATAAGCAAAATTAGGTGCTTGAGAGTGGGTCGCCTTGTAATTTGACATAGCTTGCAGCCATCTCAGGGGTTGCTTCACAAATGAGAATGGGGACATTATGTAGCATGGAGTTCCATTGTATAGAGGTTCCATCATTCCTTCCACTAACCCATAATCGTGAAAGAAAGGCATCCAGGTAATAGTTTTACTTTCTGGGGTGTATCCACAAGCTCTCTGTAAATAGCTTAAGTGGTGAATCAAGTTTTTGTGGGTCAGCATTACCCCTTTTGGAGTAGAAGTAGAACCAGAGGTATACTGCAAATATGCTAGTGTATCGCTAGTAATACCTGGGTCTTTCCATTCCTGAGCTATTTCTAGATCGACAGATTCAGTATCTATCCAGCGCATTGTCTCAAATTCAGGAAATTCATCAGCCACTTCTTCTACAAGGGAAATAATTGTGGCCGTTGTCAGAACTATGGAAGCTTGAGCATCTTGAACGATCGCTCTGAGTCTTGGCAAGGTTCGTTTGAGACGACCTGCTTCTGGAGGAGGTACTGGAATTGCAATGACCCCAGAATATAGACAACTACAAAAAGCTGCTATTGCTTCTAGTCCTTGTGGATAGAGGAGTAAGCCTCGTTCTCCTTTGACTTCATGTTTTTGTAACAATGCTGCAATAGCTCGTACTCGATGCTCTAGTGAAGAGTATGTAAAATTTTCCCCTTCTTTTTTACCGTCAACCAAAAAAGTGTATGCTAATTTTTCTGGTTGTTCTGTTGATAAAGTCTGAAGTAGGTCTATTAGGGTAGAATATTTCAATGTCTCACTCATTAGAATAGGAGAAGTATTGACTCATTTTATATATTATTCAGATATTTAAGATATTATTTGGTTATCTGGATTGGACTAAGGATTTTACTTGAGATTATTGATCTTTAAGTAATACAGATACATCAAGCCCGGCAATTCCCGGCAAAAATAGGGAAAACCGTTCATAGCAGTGTGACGGCAGAACCATCGACACTGGCGGTATCGCGCAATGCTTTGAGCAATATCCCCAAAGCGCTATTCCAATCTCTCGGCAGTATTTTACCGCAATGCGGACATTTAAAATGCTTTGAGCCTCCTAGATTTTAATGAACACCACCTATTAGAATGTAATTTTAGTGACACTTACTTATTTTGCTTGAGCCTCAAAGCTTAAATAAAGCGCTGCAATAAGTGGGTTATTAACTATGAGGTGGTAATTTTTTTTACTATTTCCTTAGCCAATCTGTTTTATTTTGGCATAAGTAGATCGACGATGGCAACTTTTAGGTTGGTTCTTTACAGAATCTTTAAGTAAGTGGATAGAATTACATGGAATTTTACATTCTGTAAGCCATTTCAGCGATCGCTACCGACCCCTGTTTGCGCAGCATGACAAAGGTTAAGCCAGAGGCTTGAAATAATCAAGAGGGCGAATACCAAATAATCAACAGGGCGAATACCATTCGCCCCTACTTCTGACCTGCGCGTAGCGCTATACATACTTGGTCAATCGTCTCAAGATTCTATATTTTAGATAAAAATATCGGCTTTGTTGAGAATTTTATAGTAGTCGAAGGAAAGGGTGCGGACAGATCGACAGCTTAAAACTCAGACAACGTAATATTTTTCCTTGTTTATTCTGCTATATAATTATTCCTGAGTAAATATTATCTATAATTTGATGAGTTAAAGTAAAACTTTATTTTCCAATGAATAATTACAGCAATAATAACTTTCAAAAAAATCCCGAAGCAGACGAGGGATATGTACCAAATGTATTAAACCCTCTATCTAATATTTTCAAATCACTTCAAGGTTTTTATCACCAATTTTTAAAATGGTTTAAGGAACAGCCTCAATGGGCAAAAATTCTAAGTTTAATTATTATTCCTCTATTCATAATCAAGATGTTAGAGGCGATTATCAGTTTAGTTTCTTTATTGATTACTATAGCTGTATTTGGAGGAGCGATTTATATAGGATATAAATTTTTATTCTTACCTAATTATTCAGAAACAGGTAAAAAAAATGACAGTTGAAAATAGAAATTAATTACGATCCTTGTGGGAAATTATTAGTAATTAACAATTTAAAAAGATTATATATGTAATTTAAAGACGAGTACTAAATTTTTTTGCGGTATTAATCTAGATAAAATCTTCTCAATTAGATTAATTCAAGTATTTATCTAATGTTAAAGAAACTGTCAAAGCATTAGTTTGACCACAAAAAAATAATAGTAGATATTATTTCTGCGATCGTTTACCAAAACTGTATAAATTAATTACAGGTGTTATCTGTTAACAAGATTTAGACAGAACGGATAAGTTGGGAAAGTATGGGAAATATAAATATAGAACCAGTTAAAATGTGATATTAGCTCCTTATTTGTTCCTAGTTAGGAAAGAAAAAAAAGGGTAAAAATAGGTAGCCTTAATAGTAATACCATACTTAACGGTACAAAATAATTAGTCTCAAAGTTGAGAATACTAGAATAAGCACATCAATATGACAAGCCCAACTTTTGGTTCAGATATTTCAGATATTAATAATAGTAATAACCCAGAGGCATCGTGGCAGCCAAAATCCAAGCAACTACCTATCTGGGTCCGTAGATGTGGCGCTTGGACTACAGAAGTATCCCTGGTTGTACTTAGTGGAATAATTCCTTATGGCCTTGGTCACTTGGCTAATAATATAGGCACCAAATCTGTTCCACTCAACCCAGTAGTAGCAACAACTACAGAAGCAATTGCCAATACTTTAAGAATTCCTTTACGAAACCGTTATCAGAAAGTAACCCCTCTGACTAATTTATTTTGGTCTGGAGCATTATTAGCTCCTGTCGCAATTGTCGGTTGGCAGTTATTTTTGTTAGCTATAACAGGTCAAACCTTGCCTAAGCGTTGGTTTGAAATCAGAGTTGTCACAGCTTTAGGAACTGCTCCAGGCTGGAGAAAAACCTTAGTCCGTGAGGGTTTTGGGAAGTGGGGATTACCTGTAGGAACTGCTTACTTGGTTTGGTATCTCGCTGGAGCATTTCCTTCTTTAGTAATTCTATTAGGATTGTCAGGATTAGCATTATTAGGTGATATTTCTTTGATTCGTTTCAATAAACTACGTCGCACAGGACACGATCGCTTAGGAGATACTTTTGTTGTAGATGCTCGCTCTGGCCAATTAGACTCTAATCCTTTCAATTTTATTGATTCTCAGACACAAGCTTCTACAGCAGCAATTGTTACTACTCACAAAAAATCAGAAGGTTTTCATCTTTGGCCTTGGATACGCAAAAATCCAGGTATGACTTTACTGACGATAACTGGTATAGGTCTGGTCTCGGTTTTGGGGACAATTTTTGGAACTCAAGTTTATATTCAAAATCAAGCAAATTCGCGGGAGTTTAAACAACAAGATAATGATATGTTTTTAGCTCTTGTCAATAAATTGTCTCTGACTTCGGCTAAACCTCAACAACGACGAGTGGCAGTTTTAGCCTTGGGTTCTAGTAAAGATCCTCGTGCCATACCATTATTAGTAAATTTATTGGGGCAAGAAAATGAACCAAGTATACTTGATGGAATTCAACAATCTTTAGTCAGTGCTGGACCAACAGTAATACCGGAACTACGTCGCTTAAATCAAGCTATCAAAAACGATCTAGATTCTCTAAGCTATGGAGGTAACTCTCAAGAACAGCTTTTGGTATCTCTACGACTACGAGCTACTCAAAAGGCGATCGCTAAAGTTCTCAAAGTTTACGGTGGGTCAGTTAAAGAGGCTGACTTAAGTGGTGTCGATTTAGGTCAGAGAACTTCTGGCCCGGCTAGCTTTACTTTGATCTTAGAAAATACTGATTTGTCTGGGGTGAAATTTAGAGGTGCTACTCTGAATCAGGCTAGTTTTAAGAATAGTCGTTTTTATGGACCAGGAAAAGATAATCGCTTAGGGACTTTTGATGATTTGATTGCCGATTTGAGTGGGGCAAATCTGATCGAAAGCAATTTAACAGGTGCGGTATTTGGTCCAGTGGTGATGCAGCGTACAGACTTATTTAGAGCAATTCTAAATAAAGCAAAAATGCCTGATTCGGTTCTGACAGAGGCCAACTTAAGCAGTGCTAAGTTAATTGAAACTGATTTACAGCGAGCAAATTTAACAGGAGCAAGTTTGACTGGTGCAGATTTAGGAAGTGCTAATTTATCAGAAGCTAATTTACGCAGAGCTAATTTGAGTAAAGTTAAGGCTGAAGGAGCTAACTTTCAATCATCTAATTTAATGGAGTCTAATTGGCAAGGAGCAAATTTATCAGGGGCAAACTTCAGTAGAACTAATTTAAGAAAAGCAGATTTGAGTTTAGCCCAACTAACTAATGTTAATTTTCGCAATGCTCAACTACAAAATGCTAATTTACGAAACGCAGATTTGAGTTTGGCAGATTTACGAGGAGCAAATTTGAGTGGAACTGATTTAAAAGGAGCTAAATTAGTAACTCCAAAACCGGCTCAATTAGATCAATTTTTGGCAAATCCACTTGATACATTCAAATCGGATCATTTAAGGGGAGTTAATTTTAATTTGGCCAAAAACTTAGACCCTAATCAAATTAATTACATCTGTAAACAGGGGGGTATTCACGAGCAATGTACTAATAATTGAAGTAGCACTCAGCAATCAGCGAGCCCCCTCCGGAGGAACTGCGTTAACGGTAATCAGCTTCTAGTTGCGTGTATAATCGGGTCGGGGTTTTAATCCACCATAAAAGGCGCACCACGCGCTTTTTCAAATATAGTGGGAGACCGAACCCTTGAATTTTTAGCGCTCCAGCTAAATGCTTCTTGCGGAGCATTCCGTAGGAGAAAGATAAGACAAGAAGGGCGTAGTTATGACAATTGGAGAATTTTTTTATGTTCAATTAAACGGATTTGATATAACTTTTGACTTTTGACTTTTAACTTTTGACTTAAAAAAAAATGAGAAACCCTAATTATTTTCAGGGCTTCTCATAAACTAAATTAATAAACTAATTAGATATTTCAGAAATTAGACTGCAACTGCTTTTTTAGTAGTAGCAGCTAATTCTCCACTAGCATATTTAGCAGCAAACTCATCCAAAGTTTGAACCTTAATTTTACTAGCATTACCAGCAGTACCAAACTGTTGATAGCGATCGGCACAAACCTGCTTCATGTACTTGATAGAAGGCTTCATAAAGTGACGAGGGTCAAAGTTAGAAGGATCTTGAACAGCAGCTTCACGAATAGCAGCAGTAATGGCCAAACGGTTATCAGTATCGATATTTACCTTACGAACACCACTCTTGATTCCTTTTTGAATTTCTTCTACAGGTACACCATAAGTTTCTGGAATTGAACCACCATATTTGTTGATCATTTCCAACAAGTCTTGAGGGACAGAAGAAGAACCATGCATAACCAAGTGAGTATTGGGTAGGCGACGGTGAATTTCTTCAATGCGGCTAATAGCTAGAATTTCTCCTGTAGGTTTACGGGTAAACTTGTAAGCACCATGGCTAGTACCAATAGCAACTGCTAGAGCATCTACTTGGGTACGTTCTACAAATTCTACTGCTTCATCTGGGTCTGTCAAAAGTTGTTCGCGAGAAAGGACGCCTTCTGCACCATGACCATCTTCTTTATCGCCCATACCAGTTTCCAGAGAACCTAAGCAACCTAATTCTCCTTCTACACTTACACCAATGGAGTGAGCAACTTTAACTACTTCAGCAGTAACATTAACGTTATAGTCGAAGCTAGCAGGAGTCTTAGCATCTGCCTCTAGAGAACCATCCATCATCACGCTAGTGAAACCATGGCGCATAGCAGAATAGCAAGTAGAGGGTGCATTACCGTGGTCTTGGTGCATGGCGATGGGAATATGAGGATATGTCTCTACGGCGGCTATAATTAAGTGACGTAGAAAAATTTCACCAGCATACTTACGCGCTCCACGAGAAGCTTGGAGAATTACAGGACTGTTTGTTTCATCAGCCGCCTGCATAATGGACTGAATTTGCTCCATGTTGTTGACATTATATGCAGGAATTCCATAACCGTTTTCTGCTGCGTGGTCTAATAATAACCGCATTGGTACGATAGCCATACCTTGTCCTCCTATATTTTTTGTTATTAGCCGATCGGTAAATTTGATTTACTTAAGTTTAAATCTTACGACAATATTAAGACAAATTGAAGATTCTGTCTATCTATACTAATATTTATATCTAAAAATTATGATAGTAAGTAATATCTACCACTTTAACGTAGTCAGAAGTCAAAAATAAAAAGTCAGAAGTCAGAAGTTGACCCACCCCTAACCAAACCCACCCCCGCCCCTCCCAGGAGGGGAGCCAGCAGGGGAAGGGGATTTGAGCAAGGCTCCAAAAATATTTCGCCTTAAAAGACAGGTTGCGCGACCCAATTATTTTAATAAATATAAAGGCAGAAATTTTATAGGGCAGTGGTGAAGCTCTAAATTAATTATTTTTAATATTTTAATCTTAGTGGGTCGCCCGGGATTCGAACCCGGAACAAATCGGTTAAAAGCCGAGTACTCTACCGTTGAGCTAGCGACCCTTGTTAATTTTGTTTTATTTCACACTTCCACTAACTATAGCATAGTCATAATTAATATTGCAAGAGGTTTCAGAAAAAAATTTGAGATATTGTGAAACCTTTATGGACAATTTAGTTTTTCTCTATTGAGGCTATTTGATTTTCTCCGATCGCCTACAAAGTTAGATTATCTCAATATTCGCCCAAATTTCTAGAGACAAAAGACTATATTTAACTATATAAGACTATATTCCTATATATGATACATTATCAAATTTATAGCGAAGGGACTAATCAACACTAAGCTCGCTAACTATCAAATATACTATACCCCTAAATATGTAAGGATATTGATTAGTAAACTCTTCTGATAGTCAAGAGGTAAGCTGTAAAACATTACTTGTCGATCGCTACCAAATATATCATATCAAGCATTATAAAAATGTTGCAGTAAGTCTAACTACCATTTCACAGGAAGACCCTGGTTCTAAATCAATCAAGCGATAACCTGTATTTAGAGAATTTGGAGGAGCTGTCCATGGTTCTAAACAATAAAATTCTTCATTTTTAACTGTCCAGAATGCCATAGTTGAATAAGCAGATGTATAACTCAAAATAATCTTTAGACCACGACTTCGGTCGTAGACAGTAGTGGCCAAGCCTGTTAATTTTTGAAATAGTGCATTCACTTCATCTTGATTCAGGTCAAATTTACCATTATTATTATGGACCTTTCCTGTTTCTGGTTCCACATATTCCATTGAAGGGATATCAAAGTGAAGTAGAGATTTGTTTGGAGCCAAGAAATAAGGATGTAGTCCTGTCGAAAATGGCATCCTTTCTGTCTTGCTCAAATTGGTATAAACTTGGAATATTTCCAAAGAATTACCTTTGACTCGATAAGTAAAAGTTAATTTAAAATCGAAGGGATAAACAGTTTTTGTTAATTTATTACTGGTTAAAACTAGAGTTATTGAAGCCCGGTCTTGAGTAGACTTTTCTATTACTTCCCAAGGTAATTCTCGTGCAAATCCATGTTGTTTGAGAAAATAATTCTTACCATTATATTTGTATATATTATTCGGCAAGTTGCCACAAATGGGAAACAGGATAGGTATACCACCTCTTACTCTTAATTCTGGATTTTCCAATCTTTTGGAATCAGAGTAAAGTAGCTCCCGATCGTTAATACACCAACTTGTAATTATTCCTCCTCTCTCTGGAACGACATTTATACTAGAATTAAATCCTAAATCAGAGAGGGTATAAGCTTTGTATTGTTTTTGTTGAAGTGCAATGGCAAACACAGTTTTTAATTCAGGAATTGATTATTTAATATTGGGCATTGGGTGATGATAACTAGAAATAAAAATCTACTTTCTTGGTGATTTGCCCAATAATTATTTAGACCTCTAGTTTTGATATGATTACAGTATAGTAATTTCTGCTCGACCATCAATTTTTTTGAGATAGTATTTTGATTTTGTACTTTATTCTACTTCATTCGATACCTCATATTTTCAGAATCATTGAACATAAATAATTGAATATAAAAAATAGAGTATAGAGTATATAGCCATCGTTATTATAGTTATTAATTTTTGTATGATTTTAATTAAATTCTTAAACGTGGCAATTCAATAAAAGGTTCTTTAATAAAAGGTTCTTTGATAAAAGGTTCTCTTTCTTCTTTAGCAGTTACTTCAGGATTCAATATTGGTGGTAGAGAAAAGCTATTCTCACTCTCTACACTAGCTTCTCCTTCAGACAAATTCTGAGGAGCGTCTGTGGAATTTTGCTCATTTTCTGTACTTCTAGGTATAGGTGGCAACTCAGGTAAAGTTGGAGTTGATAAAATATTAGAGTTTGACCTACTAGGACTAGAATTATTACCAGCAAACTTTGCAGAAGAATCGATCTTATCTATCTTGAGTGGGGTTCTCATGGGTTGATGGAAAACACTAGAAATTTGAGCAATGTGACTGAGAATTTCTTCTCCTTTTTTACCTACAACAACTTGAGGTTGATATTTGCTAACTACTATCGGCAAAAATTCAATCTTCATTTTGCCTGGTTTTAAAGAGACTTTCAAGATTGCTGTTTCATAATCACTCTCTTGATTAGAAGTATCTCCAGAAATCAAATTACCCAAAGAATATATAATAGGTTGCCCCTTATAAATTTCTGCCCCCTGCAATACCTTAGGATGATGTCCTACCACTAGATCGGCACCTTGATCGATTGTGGACCTAGCTATATCCATCTGCCAGTCTCCAGGATATTCTGATAATTTTACTCCCCAGTGATAGTTAACAATAATCCAGTCTACCTGCTTTCTCAGAATTTGAATATCTGTAGCTATTTGGTCTTTATGGCGACTGTTAACTCCTACTATTCCAGCATTTGGTTGAATATCTGTATCATCATAGCTTAGGTAGGCAATCTTTTGGCCTTTAACCTTAATAATCTTGGGTTTTCTGGCCTCCTCTTTTGTTTTGCCCGCTCCTACAGAGTGAATATTTGCCTGCTCTAGAATATCTATTGTTTCAACTAAGCTTTGTTGGTTATTGGCCTTATTTTGGTCATTGGCCAAATTAACTAGATCCACTCCTCCAGAAGTTAAGACATTGACATAGTTAGAATCTACTGCTTGTTTATTCTGACTGTTTGTACTATTGATAGTAGAACGAGTCAGAGGATTTTCCAGATTAACCATTGCCAGATCGGCTTTTCTATATTCATCCATTTTGGCAAAAGGTAACTTATAATCCCTTTTTACTACATCAGAAACTGGTTGAGATAAGTTGACATCTCCACCAAACATTAAAGTAACTGTAGGGTCTTTTGGGTTTGTCAGCTTTATATCATTAATCACTCGTACTTTTCCAGCAGCAGTTTCCACCGATGAAACTGAATTTCGTACCAGTACTTCATAATAACTTACCCAACAACCCAAGATAAAGGTAGCTACCACTGAACCTATTAATATGAAAGAGCGGAATATTTGAAATTTGAAATTATTACTTTTGGTGGGAATATTAGGTTGATTATTTAAGGTTTTTTTTCGTGTTATTCTAACAGATTGTTTCCAAAGGATATCCGGTGAACCCCTAAAACGTCCTATAATGTTTACTCTTTCTAGCAAAGGAGAATTCAGTTGATAAAGTTGGTGACAAATAAACTTGATTAATCTCTCTGTTGGAGGTTCCTTCTGAAACTCTACTAAAACTTGTAAATATCCAGTGGTTTCTTTAGCTACACGAGCTGATATCCCTTGAGGTTTTAATTCTTTATTTATCCAGTAACTAATTGCCTTAAAATCACCGGAACGTGCTAATTCCAAAAGAGATGGTGGAGTTAAAGTAGGTGTGTAAGTCATATTTTAACCTAATAGTTAAAGCTTTCAGATAGTAGGTACAAAAGTTTGAAAAAATCAACAATACTATATCCTGGTCTAAACAAGTATGTCATCCTGGCTCCGGTCGTAAGTTTTGTCTAAGTCTTTATTAGTAAAATTGACATACGTTAAACAACAATTTTAATATGTATAATCAAAAATATCTGTAGTTTAGTATGAAAGTAAAAAAAATATTTAAAGAATTAAATCAGCAAGATACTTAAAGATATAAATAGTATAAATATATATAGCTTCAATTTATAAATTAAAGTTAAATAGTGTCTATCTTCTGATAATTTTTATCCGCTAGTTTTGTATTCAACTGAGCCTCGTACTTGGTATTTTTTGAATTGAGGATAACCTCTGTGTTCAAGGAAAATCAGGGTTTTGTAGGCATCATTACAACTAAAAAATTCTCTATCTATCCATGGTCCGATCGTGCTATTCTGGACAAATATGCTAACTATGAATAGCTACATCTAGTGCAGGATGGCAGAAATAACTAACCAGTTACAAAATCCTAAAAGCCTTACCAATCAAAAATGATTGACTGTGATGAAGTGCGTCTTACATTCTGAGGAAACCTCGCCAATTAGCACTCGCTTTTAACTTCCGGGTAGCGACACTCGCAGGTTGTAGTGACTCTGTGTACCTTGCATTTTCATTTCATAGATGAGCATAAAAAAAACTAGATCGTAGTATTAGTATTATTAAATGATAAAATTATAATGAATAAAACCTCTATTCACAACCACTAGCATGAAAAGCTGTCCTTCTAGCATGGGACTTTAGAACCAAATTATCGGTAAAATTACTAAAAAAAAATTCAAAAATTATCTAAAGTTAATTGAGTTAATTAGCTAAAAGCTTTAATAATACTAAAATAGAAGTAGGTAGTTTGACTTTCATTATCAATTACTGTTGTATAGTAGAATTAAAAATAATGAAAATCAAATATGATAATATAGTAAATATTCTTATATTATTGCAAATATTGGCAACAAATTGTTCTAAAAGCTTAGATTTAAGCTACAATGTTCCTGGAGTGAATGTTTAATGTAGTATGAAAAACTAACAGCACACCACTATTACCTTTTAATGTGGCAAGTTAAAAAATTAATTTCTCTTCTAATAATTCATCATAAAAATTAGGTAAGTGGAAAACCACAGTCTTTTAAGGGGTGGATGGAAACGAATCGAAGGGTTTTAAGCCGTAGTCAAAAAAATGCGTTATTATTAAGTAATAACTTAAAAAGTAGCCTCAATGGTATTTTGGCCGGAGAGAGTAGTGGCAATTAGCACCGTAAGCGTGGACTGCTGCTGTATAGGTACTACGGTACGTTACTGGGAATGTGGTTGTTTGCCTAACGGCATACTTCGTAAACGATCGATTTGAAAATCGTGACAAAAGTCCCACTTACAGAACCTCTAAACAATCGACGCGGATTTGTCCCGTGGAGTGTCAAACATAATTAATATAGTTTTGAGTGTCCACTCAACTCAACAAGTGTAGAGAACAAATTTGTGTTTGTCAACATTTTAAGTAATATAGTCTTCTGTAAGTATAATAAACATTCAACAGAAATATAGTCTTTTGTCTCTAGAAATTTGGGCGAAGATTGAGAGAATCTAACTATGTCGGCGATCGTAGAAAAAAATTAAATAGCCTCAAGAATCAGGGAACTGAGTTCAATAGGGTGAAATTCCACCGACTGACACGCTACCTCTAGACACATCAGAACATAAGTCCACTCTGTATTATGACCAAGTAGAAATTGAATCAGGGAGATCGTCAAAAAAGAGGAAAAGAAAAAGCAGCTATCTTATGTCTTTGACTATGGGAAGCGAGGGTGTTGTAGTTCACCCAGTCAGGTGTTAACCTGCAAAATAAGGATATGTCTGATGTGACTATATTTTTATGAACTATATTCAAGCAAACTTATTGACTGGGAGTATAGAAAACCAATGCTACAACGCAAGATATATCAACTTTGTTGTGATGGTCGTGAAGTCTGTATTTTTTTGCGAGATCAGCAGCGTTGGATTGAAACAGCAAAGATATTAGATATAGAGGGAGATTTAGTAACTATACGGTACGAAACAGATGAAGATGATGAAATCTGTTCTTGGGAAGAAATGGTACGTTTAGAAAGTATAGGGGCGATTACCCAAAAATTAGCATCTGTACCAAGGAATAATATTGACCCTCTAGTATCTGAAGATTGTCCAGAAGCTGAACGAATTAGCGATCGCAAACCAGAATCAAATCAGCAGGAATAATATTTTTGCAGATTATATTAATATATCTTTAACTGGTTTCCGGTCGTTAAAGACAAAACTATATTTATATAATTTAGCTTGATGAATAGACATAGGCGTGAAAATCAAAAATAAAATCAATTATTATACATAAATTATCAATTTTTTTTGCTTCCAGCTCCAGTGTTCCCTGTTCCCTTTTTTCTAGAGATGTCTAATAAATCATTTCATTCTATTTCTTCAGTAGAAGGAAAATGAAGGGACTTAAACATAGGACAGTACCCATCAGATGTTACCCTAAATCCATATAGAGCTGAAGTAGGATTTGAGCAGCGCTGTCCTCGATAATATAAACAATTACCGCAACAATCTAACTCAGGAGAAATAAAGCGATCGCCAGTCTGAGAAAGAAGTTGTCGTTGAGAAATTCCTCTCATAACCAACTCTTCTCCTTGCCAACGAACTTCCACAATACCTGTATCAGCAAAAAATGGCCAACGGCTATCATTTGTAATGGTCTGAGGTAAAGAAACTATTACCTCTGTGTCCAACTCAGTTAATTCTCCCTCATAATGAGTTTCAGGTAATGTAGGTACTATAAATGTATCACCAATTGGTAACTCTACCAAAACACCATTACCTGGAGAGTGGAGTTGATAACGGTTTCGTAACTCTTCAAGATTAGTAAGGTCAGCTAAATAACTAGGACTGCCATGAACAAAAACTATATGTTGAGGACGTAAGTTGTGAATTAACTGTGTTGTTCCCAGTCCATCACAATGATCGGTCAGAAGATATGTTTCAGTATGAACAAAATTCAACTCTTGTGAAATTTTCCCTGGTGTTTCAGGTACTAACACAATAAAAGAATTATCTTGATTCATCACATATTGACTCAAATCAGTATCCCGATCCGCAATGAGAATATAAGGTTTTTCTCCAGAAGGAAATTTTCCTGGTAACTGCCTCAGCACGCGCGGTTTTACCTTTTCGTCCCAAAATAAAGGTTGATGTTGAGCAAAATTTTTAACTGCTGGAGGAAATTGGGATAATAGTTGTAAATAAAGGTCACAAACTTGGGCAACTTGTTCCTCTACCCAAATATCCAGATCGCGACCTGTGAAATAGTGATGACTGCGCAGAAGCATTAACAACTCTTGTGCTAATCCTAAAGCAGGAGTGGGCAAAATAACCGATATTCCAGAAGTAATAGCTTGATATATTCTCTCTGCAAGGTGATTTTCTAATTGTCGCCGATGTGGATAACGAGCTGTACCATAACTACCTTCAATTATTAAAACATCTGGTTTTAGTCCTCGTAAATCTCCTAGAGGTAAACCTTCGACTAAACGACTATTGGATAAAAATAAATCTCCTGTGTATAAAAGCTTATAGGTTCGATTGTCTTCAGCAGTATAAGTCAGAAGAAAAGCTGTTGCTCCAGGTAAATGACCGGCAGGAAAAAGCTCTACAGTTAGACCACTACAAAGTTCTATTGGTGATTGCCAAGGCAAAGGTTGACAGAAGTCAGGGATTTCAGAAACAGCAAATTTGGACCAATTGAGAGGTAAAAGTTTAGTTGTTACTTCACTAGCATATATTGGTAACTGTGGAAAAGCTTGATGAAGTGCCAGTAGTCCTTGAGCATGGTCTGAATGTGCGTGACTACATAGGACAATATCTGCTGGGACCAGTTGTTGATTTTCATTAGTATTAGTTAATAATGAAATATCTGCAATACCACAATCTAATAAAATTCGGTGTGGACCTATCCGGGCGAGCAGACATATTCCATCATTTCCATGACCTGCACTGTAAGCTAAACATTCTAAATTCATAACAAGGGTTAACTACTTACATTCAGGAATATAGCCTGAGGTACAGTTATAAGACTATATTATTTCTGTATTCCCTCTTCCCTGTTCCCTAGAGCAATAAACTTTAAAAAAAAGGCTTTTAGATATAGCTATATTTATTTTTATTTGAGGCAAATTCAATGCATTTCACATAAATTAGAGTTGAACTTTGCACGATATTGCCGGACAGATAATCAGAACAATTTTTGTAAGCATTCAGCAGTCAGCTATCAGCTATCAGCTATCAGCTATTTGTTATTAACGTAAGCATTTCCTGCGGAATGCTGCGCAAACAGCTATTAGCCATCAGCTAGAGCGCAATAATAACCTGTGCTTAAGGACGGGTTTTAAATGAATATAGACTTTAGAGCTGACTTTTGTAGTAAGATTTTTCTACCTCAGTCAATAAAGCTTTTATCACTCATAAAAAGCAATAGCTGAAGTCCGCAGTTCCGACCGTAGGAGGCTAGCTGAATGCTGACGGCTGAATGCTTACTTATTAACTGATTATCATACTAGAAGGGAATTATCCACCAAAGAGAATGAAAATTAATTAATGAAATTGGCTATAACCTAACCTCAATTATTGCTTACATAATTTCATCCATCTGATTGCTGTTTGCTTTGCGGTGACAAACGGAAATGCTTACGAATTTTTGACTTGATAATTTAAAAAAATTTCTACAATAATCTATATTTTTCACAAGTTTTTTAAGCTAAAAAGTTTTGATATATTTTTCCTGAACAATTTTTAATCTTAATTGCTAGCTTAACTTTAATGAGAAGAAATCTAGTATATATTTCTATATATTTACAAAACTTTATAATTCTTTATAATTAAGAGCTTCCTAGCAGTGTATATTCCAAAAAAGTAGAAAACTAAAAGAAATAAGCTCATAAGTTTATACAATCTAAGTTCCTGCTTCAGGAATAGATTGTAGGAATGAGCCAAAATTTTTCAGTTTTGTAACTAAAAAATACATTTTTTCAGCAAACCAGATTTTACCTAGGAGATAGTTCAAATGGTTTTTGGACCAGCATCTCAATTAGGGGTTGGCCTTTTTGAAGATACAGAACCCGTGGAACTGTTGCCCGGAAGCTCATCAGAAGAAAAAGAAACTGTGATTCGAGCTGTCTATAGACAAGTTTTGGGCAATGCTTACGTCATGGAGAGTGAAAGACTATCTGTACCAGAGTCCCAACTCAAAGAAGGCGAAATTACTGTCCGTGAATTTGTACGTCAAGTTGGAAAGTCTGACTTGTATCGTTCTCGGTTCTTTGAAAGTTGCCCCCGCTATCGTGCAATTGAATTAAACTTTAAGCACTTTTTAGGTCGAGCTCCCGATGGCTACGATGATATGAAGTTTCACAGCAATATCCTTGACGAAGGAAGTTTTGAAGCTGATATTGATTCCTACATTGATAGTGAGGAATATGATAGTGCTTATGGGGAAAATATAGTTCCTTATTATCGAGGTTATAAAACCCAAACAGGCAAAAAAATGGTTGGTTTTACTCATATGTTCCAACTATTACGAGGTGCTTCCAGCAGCGACTTCAAAGGAAGTTTGTCTGGAAAAAGCCCTGCTTTGAATAAATATGTGATTCAAGAAACACCTTTAGCAGTAGTTCCTCCTTCTGGCGGTTCAGATGGTTGGTCATTCCAAGATACACCTTTAGCTGCTAGAACTAGACAGGGAGTAGGAGCTGATTCTGGTGGTAAAGTTTACCGCATTGAAGTAACAGCTTACCGCTCAAAAGTAGTTAATCGTGTTTCCAGATTCCGCCGTAGTAATCAAGTATTTTTGGTGCCTTTCGATCGACTTTCCCAAGAGTACCAAAGGATTCATCAACAGGGTGGTGTAATTTCTAGTATTACTCCTGTTAGCTAGGGCTTAAAATTAGAAAAATATTTACTCTTTTCCATGAATAGTTTAGTTGCTAGATTCCTAATAAATAAAAGTTAAATTATCACAATTTTAATGGTGTTAATTTAGCAATATTTAAGGATAAATCAAGGGTAAAATTTTTCAAAAATTTTGCAGTAATTCATGGTTGATGGCTATGATGTTTGTACTTGTTCAACTAATGGCTATTAACCATGAAAACTGCAATAATCATCAATAGAAAAAAAATCAAAATCTTTTAATTAGAGGAGTTAAGAATGTCACTTTGGGTAGACACAGTAGAACCAATAGAACTACGTTCTAATGCTACAGAAGATGAAATACAAGCAGTGATTCGAGCTGTTTATAAGCAAGTTTTAGGGAATATCCATGTAATGGAAAGTCAACGTCTAACTAGCGGGGAATCATTACTCCGAAATGGGGATATTTCTGTCCGTCAATTTGTTAGTATGGTTGCTAAGTCAGACCTATATTTCTCCTTGTTTTTTGAATCATCTTCTCCTTATGGATTCATAGAACTAAACTTTAAGCATTTATTAGGTCGCTCTCCCGAAGACCAAGCAGAAATTTCCGAACATATCCTTATATATAATGAAAAGGGATATGAGGCAGAAATTGATTCTTATATAGACAGCGAAGAGTATACTCAAAACTTTGGGGAAAACATTGTTCCATACCCACGGGGTAATAGCACTCTAGTGGGAATGAAAAATGTTACATTCAATCGGACATTTGCTCTAGAACGGGGATATGCTACAAGTGACAGAAATAAATCTTCCCGACTAACTTCAGATTTAGCTACTAACCTTGCTACGAAAATTGTTCCACCTGCATATTTAAGTGGACCTTATAACAACAGAATCAAACGTTTCCAAATCTTAGTTACTAAAACTGGTATTGGTCCTACTGTAAAACTGAGTAAAACAACTTATACAGTATCTTACGAGCAGCTAACTTCCAAAATCAACAGCATTCAGAGAACAGGTGGTAAAATCCTGAAAATTACCGAAGTAGGTTAACAAGCAATCAGCAATCAGCAATTAGCAATCAGCTAAAATCGGCCGGTCTAAGTCCCCGACGCTTTGAAAAATTAGTGGTTTGCGTGTTCTGGGGGTTTGTAGACGCGGAGCGGCAACTCTAGAGTATCCCCCCATAATACGTCTTGAGAGCTGACCGCTGACTGCTGAGGTGCTGACTGCTATTTGTAAGAGGGACCTGTTTTAAATTGGCAGGTTCCTGATTAAATATTATTCAAGATAGTGAAGAATGGATGTTGTAGAATTTGTTGAACGTTCTATAGGATGCTGGCGATCGCAACGTAGTGGCCATAATTTAGCATTTAGTCATTTTGAGGAAGTCCGGTCCACGATAGATATTGTCTCTTTACCAAAAACGGCTCCAGAAGTTATAGAATTGTGTAAGTCTAGTAAAGTAGATATTGCTCAAGCTGTTTCTCCTTTTCAGATGAGTTGGCAAGGAGAATCTGACTGGGATGATGATGAAGTTATTGAAGGTAGTTGTGTATTAGTGCCAATACCTGATAAAGATAATCTCAAAAAAGGAAAATTATTACGTTCCCAAGGTTATGCAGAAACTATTGCTGCTGTGGGAGAATATCAGATTACTGAAGATGGTACTTTTATTCTACATACAGAATATGACCGTGCTGCTGCTGAAGAAAAAATTTGGTTTGCTACTCCTAATCTCAGGTTTCGAGTATCCTTGATTAAAACGAGTGATGGTAAAGGTGTATTAACTGCTTCTTTTTCATCAGAAATTCGTTCTTTATCAAAGGAAGAAAAATCATAAGTCTCATCCATCACAGTAAGTAGTTCAACAATTAACAATTAACAATTAATAATTAATAATTAATAATTACCTCTGCTTGAAAAGAAGAGAATTGACTAAAAGAAAAATTTTTTCTTGTTTATCCTTTAAAGAAGATGCTTTAAATTTTAATTATTCGGTTAAATAGATTTAATCAAAATTTATCTAAGTTTTTGAGATTTGCCAAAAAGTCATTTTTCAATAATGGATAATTGATAATTACCTCTCCCTAAAAGCTATCCTTTATAAGGAACTCCTGAAAACCTTGTGGGGAGCAGGGGAGCAGGGAGCAGGGGAGAAGGGAAAAAGAATCATAGTAGATAGGAAAAACTACTTAAGTTATCAAAAAAAATGTACTTTTTCATACACTTATTCTCTCACAAAAACCTTTTAAAGACTCGTACATAACTTGTCTACCAGTGTCAATTTTTATGTTAAGAAAGATGTTTATAAAGCATAGCACTAAAAGGAAGAGGATTGAATAAAAGGAAAAAATAAATTCTTTTTCCCTTGAAAGGGGAGGCTACAAGGCGCGAATTATTTAATTGTTTGTAAGCATTTCGGTCCGACTGCTGCGCAAACAGCTATTAGCTGTCAGCTAGAGCGCAACAAGGCTTTTTCCTTAAGGACAGTGTTTAAATTAATATAGACTTTAAGGGCAAGGGAGCCAACTTTTGTAGTAAGACAATTAAATATTGCTTTGATCCTAAACTAAAAGCAATAGCTGATAGCTGATAGCTGACTGCTGAATGCTTACAATTGTTTAATTATTAATTCTTAGGTAATTCAATTTGCCCAGATACTGAATATTTAATATCTATACCAAAATTATACATACTTTAAAAAAATATAATTTTACTCAGTTATTCAAAATAGGCGATCGAATAAAAAAAAAGGATTATGAATAAAAAAAAGGGAAGGTAAAATATGACCGAAAATTTCTGGTCTCAAGTCTCCCCTTTTAAGGGGATAAAAAGCGGTCGTTAGTGCAGCTTCCCGAAGGGTGAGATGGCGATATTCGGAGCGGCTCTGTCAAGAGCGGGTTTCGGAGCCATATCTATGAGACCAACTAGATACGGTCTCGGGGTCTCCCGTTTTAAGGAAGTCAGAAGTCAGAAGGCGCGAAGTCAGCAAGTGTACCCACCCCTAACCCCTCCCAGGAGGGGAAGTAGGGGATTTAAACCCCGCTCCAAAAATATTGCGCCTTAAAAGGCGGGGTTTTAGACCCATGTTATTTTGATAATCTGCGATTTAACGGGAGGGGAATTGCCGAGAGCAAATTAAATAGGTATTGATTGATGTTTAAATCAAGCAATAAAGAGTAGTATAAAAATTATGATAATTACTCATAGCTACAAAATTAAGCCCACTCCTGAACAGTCAGTCAAAATAGATTATTGGCTAGAACTATTACGAAGACATTGGAATTATGCACGCTTGTCAAAGACTAGACTGGTTGAATAGAACTAGATGTCAAGTTGACCGTTGTTCATTAATTTCATGTCCTATTGGCGAGATTTCCAGTAGACCAGATTATTATTTTCAGCAGTCAGCACTTAAACAGACAAAACAGTTATTTCCTGACTACAAAGAAATCTCCATACGAGGTTCAACAAATTAACTTACAAAGACTAGATCGAGCTTGGAAACATTGGCTAATACCCGATAAAACTGGTAAACGTGGAGTCCGACCAAGATTTAAAAAATCAGGAAAGTTAAGGTCCTGGTTGTTTTAGTAGAGTCAATCATCCCAAGGCAGTAATTAAATTTGATGGAAAACAAATAATTACTACGAGGTTTGGTGCTATTCCAGTAATAGTCCATAGACCTATACCAGATGGGTTTGTTATCAAAACTGGAACTATAACCAAAAAAGCTGATGGTTATTATGTAAGTTTCAGTTTAGAAGATAAGTCGATTCCTAGTTTAATTCCTACAGAAAATATCAAAACTGCTGTAGGTATAGATGTTGGTTTAAAAGAGTTCTTAACTACCAATACTGGTGAAACTGTTTCTGTGCCTAAATTCTATAGAAAATCTCAATCTAATTTAGCAAGAAAGCAAAGAAAGGTATCTAGAAAAGAAATAGGGTCAAACAACTGGAGGGGAGCACGTTGATAATTAATAATTATTTAAGGTGTTCATGTAAGTAGGGGCGAATGGCCATTCGCCCGTACACCCGAATCATACATCACACTCATTGCAGTAATTGCGGTCAAAAAGTACCTAAAAATTTGTCAGTTAGAACTCACTCTTGTCCTAAATGTCAAACAGTTTTAGATAGAGATGAGAATGCAGCAATTAACATATTAAATAAAGGGTTAAACGAGGTGGGTATCATCTTGTCTGCTTGTGGAGGCTTAGGCGAAACTCAGCCTGGGAAGCAAGAAACTTCTTTATTTGAGAAGCTCCCTTTATAATCTCTGATTTAATGGGAGAGAACTTCACGAGAAAATGGAACTCCGTATTTCAAGCCTTCTTTTTAAGTAGGAGGTACTGATAACTGATAACTGATAACTGATAACTGAAATGACTATTTCCCATACAGAAAATCAGACAAAATCAAACAATATTATTACTCTAGCTAGTTGGATGGCAGGGTGTTTTAGTAACCAAAAACAAGCTGCTGCCAATCGAGTACTTTATGCTCATATTTATATTTATTTCCGACCATTGCCATATCAATTTTTCTCTGGCATAGGTTTTTATTCAGAGCAAGTTTATGACTATGACCTTTGGAGTCCATATCGTCAAGGAGTTCATCAACTTATAGATAAAGGCGACCATATTTACATAGAAAATTACAGTCTCAAAGACCCTATTCTCTATGCAGGTGCAGCAAGAGAGCTGGAGATTCTACATACTATTACTCCAGAAAATATAGAACGTCGTTATAATTGCTCAATGGTTTTTAAACGAGATGGAGAAAGATTTTTAGGGAGTGTTGAACCTGGAAATAAGTGTTTAATTAATAAGAGAGGATGCGAGACTTATCTAGTTAGTGAAGTAGAGTTAACTGAGCAAACATGGGAAAGTTTAGATAGAGGGATGGATATTAATACGCACGAACAGATTTGGGGTTCAAAAGCGGGACCTTTAAAGTTTGAAAAACAAACAAGTTTTGCTGATGAATTACCGATAAAAAATTGAAGGCAACAAATTATGAAACGTAAGCATTTCCTGCGGAATGCTGCGCAAACAGCTATTAGCAATCAGCTCTCAGCTCTTTAATGAATCAAGCAATTCTTCCTTTAACTTGATAGTATATTTTCAATCAGAGAATTGAAGTATAAGAACAAGAGTTTGAGTTGTCAACCCATACATTGTATGGCGCGAAATGTAGATGTGTTCCGGAAGCTGATAGCTGATAGCTGATGGCTGAATGCTTACTATGAAACAGTCTTGAAGGAGGACTAATAGAAAATGTTGCCACCAGTAGCAGAAAAAAAAATGCAAAGCTGGATTAGAACCAGACATTTAATCTGTTCAGGAAACTTTTTCTTGTTTGAGACAGTAGAATATTCTACAGTCGATCGGTTCACAGAATGTGTTGAAACATTGGGTGGGAGTTTGATATCTGTCAAACCTATTAAGAAAATTTGGATTGGTAATCATAGAAAAGTAGTTCTTTATCAAGCAAGAGCAAGTCTCCATACACCTCACCATGATTTGAAACAATACTGGGTCAAGAACGGCGGTTTCTATACGAGGTTTGATGAACGGGGTTAGTGCCGCTACGCGGAAGTTAAAAGTAAAAAGTCAAAAGTAAAAAGTAACAAGTCATCAATCACAAATTAACCAGGTTTTTTATTTTCAACTTGTTTGTTTTGACCTCTTATCGAAATAATTGGGTCGTGCCACCCTACCTTTTAAGGCGAAATATTTTTGGAGACTTGCTCAAATTCCCGCCTGCGAAAATAACTTCTGAGTTCTGAGTTCTGACTTCGCTAAGGGTCGCACCACCCCCCTTTTAAGGCGAAATATTTTTGGAGACTTGCTCAAATTCCCGCCTGCGAAAATAACTTCTGTACGTCGGCAATCCGGCGGCTCCCCTATCTGACTTTTAACTTTTGACTTTTGACTTCTGATTTTTAACTTTTAACTTTTGACTTCAGAACTTCTGACTTCTGACTTCGTTAAGGGAATACCATTCAAGGGTATACTAGAAACATTATGGTGGCCAAGGAGATTTGTAATGGCAAAAAAACGTAGTGGTGCCACCTCATATTCAGAAAGCAAGGTTAAAGTCGGTGTGTCTCTGACTCCCACTAGCGCTGAGAGGCTAAAGGAGGTAGCAACTGGACTTGGTTTATCCAGGTCTGAGTTAATTGAGCGCATTGCTAGAGGAGACCTTGCAATTTTGAGAGAGGCGGCACAGATTCAAGCAAATTTGGACAATAAATCGGAGACAGTAAATAATGCTCTGAAGACAAATGAAGTATCTGATGAAAATTTGGATATAGTAACAGTTCCAGAACCATTAGTTGAGTCTGTAGAAACACAAAATCAGTTATCGGAAAGTTATCAAGCTTTGCAACAAGAGTTGGAGTCTCAGATGGCACAGGTTAAACATTTGGAAGACCAAATGACTGCTATGGTGTCAAGAGAAAGTTATGAAACTTTACAGAAGCAATTAGAAGAAGATAAAAAAGTAGTCTTAGAGTTTCAAGAACAACTAGCTCAACTCAAGCAATTAGAAGAGCAAGTTGCTTTGATGGTATCTCAGGAAAGTTATCAAACTCTCGAGCAAGAATCTCAAGGACAACTAGCTCAACTCAAGCAATTAGAAGAGCAAATTGCTTTGATGGTATCTAGGGAAGTATACGATTCTTTGCAAGACAAATCGCAGGAGCAAATTGCTCAACTTGAGCAACTAGAGTCTCAGATAGCTTCGATGGTGTCAAAGGAAGTTTATGAGAATTTGCAGCAAGAGTCACAAGAGCAAATTGGTCAATTAAAAGAGCAAATTGCTTTGATGGTATCTAGGGAAGTACATGATTCTTTGCAAGACAAATCGCAGGAGCAAATTGCTCAACTTGAGCAACTAAAATCTCAGATAGCTTCGATGGTGTCAAAGGAAGTTTATGAGAATCTGCAGCAAGAGTCACAAGAACAGCAAACTAAACTTCAAAAACTAGAATCTCAGATAGCTTCAATGGTATTGCAGGAAAGTTATGAGACTTTGCAAAATCAGTCAGAAGAACAACAAGATAAGTTGCGAAATCTAGAAGCACAAATTACCACAATGGTTTCTAGAGAAGCTTATGAGACTTTGCAGCGTCAGTCAGAAGAACAGCAAAATAAGTTGCAAAGTTTTGAAGAACAGACTGATTTAATGGTGTCAAAAGAAAATTATGAAGCTTTGCAGCACCAGTTACAGGAACAACTCAATAAGTTGCAATATCTTGAATCTATAGTTGATTCAATGGTATCAAAAGAAAATTATGAAGCCTTAGAAAAACAGTCAGAACTTCAGAAACAAATAATTGCAGATTACCAAAATAAACTGACTAAATTGCAACAAGAATCTCAGCAGCAAGTAGAGAGAATACAGGCTTCAAGAAAGCAAATTTCTGAGTTGCAAACTACATCTATGATGGCAGAAAATAATATTCTTAATAAGTGGCAAAAACGTACTTTTTCTAGATAAAATCAAAGAAATGTAGTTCTTTTGATAAATTCCAAAATTTGAAATTTTTAGTTGGGAAAATCAAGAATAAATCAGGGGGAAGAAGGTAATTATTTATTTCCCAAGCGACAAATGCTCTCCGCTAATTGTTAATTGATGAATGTAGAGATTAAATCTTTGTATTCCGCAAGGAAAAGCGGAGAGAACCTAAGTCGCATAATGGTCGATCGAGTCGGGTATAGCATCAGGAAGAATGTTTTCAGTTATCTAGGTGATTAGTTATCTAGGGGAGAAGGAAAAATTTTGCGTTGTCTGACGTTTTAAGCTAGCGTTTTTATCTGGGACGTGGAAAATAAATGCTATGAAAAAGGGAATATTCAATAATTGATAATTGATCGTGGATAATTGATAATTACCTCTCCCTAAAAGGAAGAGGATTGACTAATTATGAAAATTTTTATTTCTTATCCCCTTAAAAGGGGAGGCTTTAAACCATAATTTTTCGGTAAAGGAGGAGAAACTGTATTAAATAGCAGCAAATACAAGAATATAGGTTCAATAATTGATAATTGATAATTGATAATTGATAATTACCTCTCCCTAAAAACGGATAGGATTGAATAAAAGGAAAAAATTTATTTTTTTCCCCTTGAAAGGGGAGGCTTCAAGGCGCGAATTATTTAATTATTTATTTAATTATTTAATTCTTCGGTAATCTATCACCACGCTTTTTTTATAGAAAAAAACCTCAATTTATATTGAAATCTCAAATAAAAACACTATATTTAAAGTTCAAAAACAAGGTATCAAAAAATATATCTGATATTAAATATATAGCAATATGATTTTAGTTGTGAGATATTAGAGACTTTTGTTTTAGGTATGGAGGGAATAGGGAATAGAGAAGAAACGATTACATGAAAATAAGATAACTGCTATATTCTATGCTTTAAAGTAACACCTAAATTCTCACATCTGATTCGGTGATTGCTATAGTTTGTTCGACTAATTATCTAGATTCCTAATTCATATTTAGGGAGAAATATTGACTTTCATTTTTGAATATTATATTTGTAAAGTGAATTTCTTACGAGCAGCAAATATACAAATAATTTTTGTATACCTACTATAAAATTCCAGAAAAGGTTCTCAAACCCTTACCAAATAATTAAGGTTTAAATCCTCTCTTTTAAAGGAGAAATAAGAAAAAATTTTCCTTAGAAGCGTGAGGTACAAAATTAGTTTGTTTTTCAGCGATCGGGTAAGCATTTCCTCCCGAATGCGGAGCTAACAGCGGTCAGCTATCAGCTATCAGCTTTATAGAATTAAAAGTATGAGTAATATCAAATCCGGTTAAACAGCCATAGAATGGTTAAGTCAGAACTCCTCAGTCCTCAGTCCTCAGGAGGAGAAAGAA
>JAXHSW010000090.1:0-33470 GCA_034190295.1 Cyanobacteriota bacterium
CGCTCCCCTACTCCCCTACTCCCCCGCTCCCCTACTATCTTAATAATAAGTATTCAACCGGACATGATATTATTCCTATATTCCCTTCCGGAGCTGTTGCCTTTCGGAGCTGTTGCCTTTCGGAGCTGTTGCCTAAAGCAATAAAACTTTGTACCTCATCAACTAGAAAACTATGGCATATCCTAATCTTAAAGACAACTCATCGTGTAGCGCTTTGATAGCTGAAGCTTGCACTGCCACAAGTTGAGCCGTACCTGACAGATACCAGGGATGGTTCCCGTAGGGTTGGTCTAAACGCTCACTACTACTATATCGCCAAACTTCAAAATTAGGCAATTCATCAGGATTGTCGTTACTTACCAATCCTTGCTGCAATTTTAGTTTAGCCCGACTTTCCTGCATTTTCTGAAGAGTGGAACGGGTATAGCTCTTAGGGATTCCTGTAGTCATTTACAGCTTTTTAGTAATAAACGTACTCTACTGATTGACGGAATTGCTCCCAGAAGCCTGATAGCAATCCTATAGAGGAAATTGATAATATGTGGGTTCACAGGATAGGATAAGTCGAATCCTCATAAGTCTAAACTATCAATGGCTTTATTAACTGTTTCTGCATCTATATCTATATATTCTCTCAAGGCGGTGAGACTTTTGTGCCCGGTTATTTGTTGAATCATAGCAATAGAGTATCCGGCTTCGTGCAGCCTAGTAATTAAACTCCGACGGGGTGAGTGTAAACTAAATCCTTTTTTAGATAAACCCGCTTTTTTCACTGCTTGCCTAAAGCGACGATCGAAGACTGCACGGCATATTGGTTTGGTTGAGTCAGTGACAGAAGGAAACAACCAACCATTTCTACAGGCGGGGGTGAATTTTTGCAACTCCACAAGTAGGGCTTTAATTATAGGAACCTGTCTTGTAGTGGCACTTCCGTCGGCTGACTTTTTTCTTGAGCTTGCTGGAAAAGTTATTTCAGGAAAAGCTAGAGATTTTTCTGGTTTATAGTACACATTTTCAATTTTGAGCTGCAAAACTGCTGTAACTCGCTCGCCAGTATATCTTAAAATTTGCCAGATTAATTTATTCGTGGGTGTGGTAAAATTCTCGTATATGGCCTGAGCTTCCCAGGACTCTAGTATTGAGGCTTTGCCTTTACGCGATCGCTTCATGGATGATTTTTCTCCCGTCTATGGGGGGCTTTTTGGGTATGTGCTGATTTATTTCCTATATAAAAAAATAGCATTTTTCATCAAAAAGTGCTGGAACTGAAAAACCCCAAATATCTTAAGGTATATAGCCTAGAGACCCCTATTCCCCCATGTGCTGATTTAGCAAAAAGAGCAACTTTTGGAGGGGAGCGGCAATTCTAGAGGGGAGTAGGGGGGCGCTGAGTTACTTTATAAAAGGTTTTTTAAAATGGGTAAAAAAAAATTAGGTGAGTAAACACCTAATTATCAAACTGTTTGAAGTGGAACGATATATTTTTAGATTTACTATTATAGCAATTACTAGAAATCTACAGTTTCAGAAATCAAGTCTTCTATCTGAGCAGCTGGATATCCAGCGTCCATCATTTTTTGGACTGTTGGAACTCTTCCAGCAGATACTCGGGTTTTTTTAACTACTGGTCTATAGTTACGTCGGCAGAAATAGTAGTTGATTTTTCCAGTCTTTTTATTAACCTGGGTATCTAACCATCCAGATGCTGGTTTCTTGTTTTTTTTCCCTGCGGGTCGTCCCCCGATTTTTGTGGGGAGGCGATCGCGACTTTCATCCCCAGCCTCGATATTTTTCATGGAGCAAATATCTCTATAATCATTCATGGAGCAAATATTATCTTTCTTCTCAACCACAGGCTTTTTTAATATTTGCTCCAGAGGTTTTTTGCCTAATATTTGCTCCAGAAAACTTTCATCAATCTTATGTCCAGCTGCTTGATATTTATCTATTAAGGATTTTATTCTGGCCACTGTATTGTCTGGGGTGGTGGGTGGTGTTGGAAGTGCTGGAACTTTTTCTGGCAAGGTTAGTTCGACTTCATGATTGAGTAGGGTAATTCTACCCAGTGTTTCGGTTTGGATGGTTAGCTCCCCAGTAGTGACATTACTGCGCTCCACTTCAAATTTTTGGCCTTTAAGTCTGAGTTTGTGGGAGTCATATTTATTTGTGGTTACCCACTCTCCAGCTCTAACTGATAATGCCATTTTTCAATCCTCCTTTAGTTCATTTCGTTTTTGGAGTCGAAGGATTTCCAGGACGAGGAATGTGGAGTTAAAATCCTGGGAAAAGGGCCTCGCCTTTGGTGAATACAACATTATTTTTGATGTCTCTTCAATTTCTTGATGCACAGCTTCTTTAATGTCTTGACTATAGGCTATTCTTTGAGACTCTGTCAGAACAAAGCTGCTGGGATAGGGCAGGGCTACGACTGCTGTTTTAGTTTCGTTTCCCCTACTATTGATACTGGTAAAAGATAACATTGGTAAGACGTGGCCTACGGGTCCGACGGAATGGGCTGCCCAAAGGTCGGGTTTCATTCCAATCAAGTCGTAAAAGTTGGCTTCTGGATGCCAACCTTTGGATCTTTTCAATATTTCGATGATGTCGGGGTGCCACAGATGAAGTTGGCCTATTTTTAGTTCGGGTAAAGCTTCTGTTGGGTTCATGGTTTTCTATATATATGTAAATTGCCGACCGCTTGTTGAGCGATCGGCATTCTTGGTGGGTTTATTCTTGTTCTAGTTGCGAGAGCATTCCCTCGACTTCTGTTATTTGAGAATCAGCAACAGCAATTTCTTTCTCACACTTTTCTAGCAGGTTTTGATACCAGGTTAAGCAGTCTCTTGCTTCCTGTAATCGGTCTTCCCAGACTCGCTTATCATTCTGAGATTTAGTAAGAAGACCTCTAAGGATTTTCCCAGTGAACCCAAGGAAGGTTTCCCTGATTGATTCAATAGTAAATTTTCCCGAATTAATCTCTCCACCACCTCCGATTGACTGATTTTCTCCTTCTTGGCTATCTCCTTTACCGCCTGTATGCTCGTTGGGGTCAAGCTGTACCCTGTTGTGGTTTTCACTTCCCCGTGTGCCGCATGGTTCGTCTTGTGTCCCATTCTTTTTTTTGCTCATAATCACATTCTTATAGGATTCTACTGTCATTATTATCAAAGATCCTTTAAGGATCTTGACAAAATATTTTTATTCTGTAAGAATGTTATTGTACAGAAAAAAGAGAGGACACTGCCTAACGGAGCAGGATTGTTTGAAGCGTCAAATTATGAGGTTTAGCAGTTTGGGCTTGATTCGGCTAAACCCGTGATTAATTCCTGAAGCCATCATGGATAAAACTAATTTGCCAGTTTAATCCAACATTGATTTTCATAAGTTTCATATAAGTTCTCATCTGCAGTTGCGTGGGGGTCTTGACTACATTTCACCCCCTCGATTTGGAGGTAATTAATGAGCGAGTACGAGTCAAAATACAAATCTGTAGCTATTACTAAAGATTCAACAGATAACCTCGCTAGCAGCTTAGGCCAACAACTAAGTTCCATCAAAAGCGATCGCAATTGTCGGGCTTGGGATATTTACAAGGAGATCGTCGCAAGTTCTGGAATGCACCATTATTTTAACGGGGAGGTCGATCGGCAGTACGATTTAATAAAAATTGCTACCTTTGCCTTGTCCGCAGCAGAATGTTTTGAGGATGCAGTAAAGGATTACGATTCATGAGCGTCCGTGAAACATTCCAGATAATAGCTTCCGGAAGTTTCTTCAATTTGCAAGAACGTGACTTATTTTTAACCTTATGGTTAGAGGAGATGGGCTTTGTTAGAGAAGGCGTTCCTACTATAGAGTTCGACTCGTCCGATCCTGACAAATATATTCTACGCGCGACTTGGGTTAAAGAGTGATTGAGCAATGTTTGAACCAAAGAAGATTTTTGAAGTAAGCATCCTTGTTTTCGATAATGCCCTAGTTTTTACAATATGGGATTATCCAGATACTCCTAGCGACTGTGACAAATTATTTCGGTTCTATTTTTCTGCGTGCATCTGGCCTGACCTCGATCCCGTCCGGGTTTTCAAACTAATCATCCTCGGTTTTCAACCCGATCGCCAACTGTGTACATCTCTTTGTCGAGTCTATCCCTTCCTCATATCTATATTGCCAGAACTTTGGTATGATGCCGATGCCCTTGACATTGAAGGGGGAGACTCAGTTTCATATTAACCGTCGCAGTGCTTGAGCGATCGTCTCGAATTATTCTTTTTTACGAATGGTAGGTGAGTATTACTTATGGTAACAGAACACAATTTTTACTGCCCCCCGCGAGAAGTCAGAGAATTTTTTCCTAAGTGGGTTACTGAAATCTGGCAGTGGCAAGAGGACTTATTTTATAAGCAGATATGGCGAAAAGGCGTGGCTTCTGTCAAGTTCTTAAGCATAATGATGAAAAGAACTAAATATGCTTACATACTTGAGGGTATGATGTTGCGTGCATTCCAGATTTACAGACTATATGAACACTTAGGATACAAAAACTTTAAAACATTCTGCAAAGAAGAACACGAGAAAAGCCCTTGGCAGTGCAATCAAATAATAAAAGCAGCGTTGATATCATGGGGCCTAATCTGCAAAGGTTTCAAGAAAATTCCTAATTGTGTCGCTCAAGCTACTAGATTATTTGATGCTTATGTCCAATCGGAAGATGAAGGCTTTACTATAGAGAAAGCATGGCAGAGATGTCTTAACGTTGCTTCCGGCTTGAATAAAACTATTACTGCGAACTTTATTCAATCAGTAGTATCAGATGAACCAGCTAAAGAGTGCAAGCAGATAAAAATCCCCGTCGATACCTGGAAAAAACTCAAGGCAAAGGCTGATGAAGAAGGCTTGTCTTTAGAAGACTACTTGGAAGAACTCGTCAAGGAAGAAGAATCGGAACCTCAAGAAGAAGAATCAACTCCAGAAGACAAAGCCCCCACTGAGAACCAAGAACAAGACCAGCAAAACACAGACAATGACACCAGAACAATATTGCCAGTACAAACTGATAATGGAAAGCGAAGGGGTCCTAGCTGCAAAGAGATACCGAAACCTAATCAGCCAGCCGGGCTATTGGACGACCCCATCCCGTACTAAAGAAAATTATCCTTATGAGTTTGAACACGAATCAAAGAGAGTGACTGAACGGAGGGTAAAGCAGATAAGAGCCATGAGCCGTTACAACGACTATGGGAACATTTATCCAGGATTGTTTAACAGAACAACTAAAAAATGAAATTAATTCGTATTAAACAAAAGTTGGTTAAAGTGGGGGTTTTTCCCAATCAAGTCAAGAGTGAGTTTGGCGACTTGAGATTCCGAGTCACTTGGGAAGCTGCTTATGAGAAATATTGTAGCTATCAAGAATTACCAGTAATTAGAGTTATCTCCGAACAAGCGGAAGTCAATAATATTGTTGATTTTGTTCATCCTGCACCTCCAGCGATCGTAGCTCCACCTGCTTCACCTCCACCACCAGAGGAAGAGAATGCACCGCAAACACAACCGCCAATACCACCGCAAAAAGAAGAAACTATTCCTGGTGATGGCAGGCGGGCAAAGTTACGATCGCTGCCAGGGGAACACCTCTACCTAGCTCTTGTCTCTTCTGCCAGGGAGTATGTATTCGGTCAGCAGCCGATGGAACATGATGAGTCTGTGGTTACGGCAGCATCTCTTGCACCACCGCAGTTATGGGTTAATGGGGCGGTTAAAGTCAATCGACTACCTACCTATTCGTTGTCGCCACCATTCCAGTTGATAAATAGTAACGCTCGGAGTTCGGGTTTCCGCACTCTGAGCATAAGCGGAGGTAGTCGCTCACCACCTAAATAAAATGTCAGAAGATACAAACTTAGAACATTCAGTCATTGTCGTGTTAGCGATCGCTTTTAAGATTGCCATCTCGACCTTGAGGGAACAAAATCCTGAAACAATGGCGTACGTCAAAAAACAATCAGAGGATGATTTAGTTATGGCAATCTTCAGTATGGCTATATCCAAGTATTCCCAATATGCACAAAAGGATAAAGACCTAATTAGATCCTCAATTATAGTGTACGACAAAGTGGAGCCTTTTTGATGTTAACAAATTTACCTCCCGAACAGAAACGATACCTCGCTTTAAATGGCATCATGCTTGATCTAGCTATAACATTAATAGCACAACTCATGGAGCTTGAGGCAAAGGAAATAGCTCAAGAGCTGGGGGAGAAGGCTAAAGAATCATTACAAAAAATACCTCCTGAAGCGATCGAAAAAGCTTTTGCAGAGATGGATACTGAAGAAGTGTCTAATTCTGATGCAAGGTTTGCGCGGATAACTTTCTACGCTGTTCCAGAGGACGACTCTCCTTAGTTTATGCCTATGCTTCTAAATGCGGGAAGTGTCAGTATAAATGTGAAATCCTCTACCAAAGGTAAAATTTTATTATGCAAGAGCTGCCATTCACCGAAAAGAAATCTATCGTCCTCATTGCTTTGGCTTTTAGTCTTGCTGTCAAACGTCTCGCACAAAGTGAAAAGACCAGTGAGACAATTACCGCTCCCACATTAGTTTGCGAGGGCTATGTTACTGGTTCGGACTTATCCCATGAGTAGGTTTGACTCTGAAGGAGCGTTTAAGCGTCGCTTAGGTTTTGGCCAAGAAGAGAGGTCGAGTGGCCAGATAGAAAGTTTTAGCAGTTCAGGTTCTGCGATCGCAAAGTCGGAACTTTACAACTGGAGTAGGACGTCCGTTGGGAAGAAAAGATTAATTTCTCCAGTAGGCTTGGAAATCCAGGCCAAGTTCAATGAATATTATGCTAAATTGAATAGCGTTTCTAGTGGCCAAAACGAAAAGCAAACAGGAAAATTTACCAACTTAGTTCACTCTCGGACTATAGCTTTTGCCCTTCGGAGATTGTTTCCGTTGTTAAAAAAAAGTTGCGTTGATTAGTTTTCCATTTTTAAGCTGTAAAGTAATGCTTATTAGTTTTGTCTACTTAATTAAGAATTATAAAGTAACCATAAACTATGGAAGCCCTTTATCAATATGCCTGGCTGATTCCATTATTGCCCCTACTTGGAGCAATGGTAGTCGGCCTGGGACTAATATCCTATAGTCAAGCCACAAGTAATTTGCGACGGGGATCTGCAATATTCATAGTCTCCCTGTTAGGAACTGCAATGGTTCTCTCCTTTGCCATCCTCTGGAGTCAAATTAATGGCCATGAAACCTATACTCAAATGTTTGAGTGGGCAGCAGCAGGTGACTTTAGACTCAGTATGGGCTACACCATCGACCATCTGACTGCCCTAATGTTAGTCATTGTAACTACTGTTGCCTTTTTGGTAATGGTCTATACAGATGGTTACATGGCTCACGACGCTGGTTATGTACGCTTTTATGCCTACTTGAGCTTATTTAGCTCCTCAATGTTGGGTCTAGTTGTCTCTCCAAACCTCGTCCAGGTCTATATCTTTTGGGAACTGGTGGGTGTATCTTCCTACCTACTAATAGGATTCTGGTACGACCGGAAAGCAGCAGCAGATGCTTGTCAAAAAGCTTTCGTTACCAACCGCGTCGGTGACTTTGGTCTGCTACTAGGAATGCTCGGAATTTACTGGGCGACTGGTAGCTTTGAATTTGAAGTCATGGGCGTTCGTCTAGAACAACTGGTAGAAACAGGCGCTCTGAGTGCTGGTTTAGCTACCCTGTTTGGTGTTTTAGTCTTTTTAGGACCAGCGGCCAAGTCGGCCCAATTCCCATTGCACGTCTGGCTACCAGATGCGATGGAAGGCCCTACTCCAATTTCTGCTCTAATCCATGCAGCGACAATGGTAGCTGCTGGGGTATTTCTCATTGCGCGGATGTATCCAGTATTTGAACATCTGCCAATAGTAATGAACATTATTGCTTGGACAGGAGCCTTCACAGCATTTCTCGGAGCAACGATCGCCATTACTCAAAATGACATTAAAAAAGGTCTTGCCTATTCCACTATTTCCCAGTTGGGATATATGGTCATGGCAATGGGTGTGGGAGCTTATAGCGCCGGACTATTTCACCTAATGACCCACGCTTATTTCAAAGCCATGTTGTTTTTGTGTTCCGGTTCAGTTATTCATGGTATGGAAGCTGTTGTCGGTCACAATCCAGTTTTGGCCCAAGATATGCGGTTAATGGGCGGACTGCGGAAATATATGCCAGTTACCTCTACTTGCTTTTTAATTGGTACTTTGGCAATTTCCGGTATCCCTCCTTTTGCTGGTTTTTGGTCAAAGGATGAAATTCTGGGCAGTGCTTTTGGAGCCAACCCCGCTTTATGGTTTATCGGTTGGGCAACTGCTGGAATGACAGCTTTTTATATGTTCCGGATGTATTTCTCCACTTTTGAGGGAGAATTCCGGGGTAACGATGAGCAGATTAAACAGCAATTAATGGCTGCAAACTCTACAGATGAGAAGGTCGAGATGACCCCAGCGATCGCTTTCGGACCTGGCGCAATGGACCCGAAAGAATTAGAACACAGCCATGATGACCATGACCATGACCACGACCACGGTCATCATAGTGATTCTCCCCATGAGTCTCCTATTAGCATGACTTTACCATTAATGGTTTTAGCGATTCCTTCAATGATTATTGGTTTGTTGGGAACGCCTTTTGCTAATTATTTTGAGCAATTTATTTATGCACCAGGAGAATCTTTGGCACAGGTGCTAGAAGAGTTAGCTGAGTTTGACCTGACTGAATTTTTGATTATGGCAGGTAACTCTGTGGGTATTGCTTTAATTGGCATTACCTTTGCTTCGCTGATGTACTTGAGTCGTAAAATTGACCCTAGCGCGATCGCTGAAAAAATCAAACCTCTTTACAACTTCTCTCTCAACAAGTGGTATCTAGACGACCTCAATGACTTTCTATTTGTTAAAGGTAGTCGTCGTCTAGCACGTCAAGTTTTGGAAGTAGATTATAAAGTAGTTGATGGAGCTGTTAATTTAACAGGTTTTATTACACTTCTGACTGGAGAAGGTTTGAAATATTTAGAAAATGGTCGCGCTCAATTTTATGCCCTCATCGTATTTGTAGCGGTGTTGGGTTTAGTAGTCTTTTCTGGCGTTTAGCTAATGAGGGAATAGGGAACAGGCAAGGACTGTTTCATTCTCAATAGACACGGAGACGCGGAGACAGGTCAACACGGGGATGGAGGCTTTTAATTTATGATTAAAAGTTGGCTTTTCACCCAAAGAAGTAGAAATCCCCATAACTGTCTCCCCGTCAGACTTTGAGAGAAACGCAAAAATTTAGAATGAAACAGCCATGAAGGAACAGGGAACAGAAAATTAACAATTGCCTGTAGTATTTTTCCTTCTTCCTTCTTCCTTCTTCCTTCTTCCTTCTTCTTCCTTCTTCAAAAATTTTAAAAGTGAGATTTGATATTTATGGCTGATTTTCCTTGGTTGACTACAATCATCCTATTTCCAGTAGTTGCATCGTTACTAATTCCGATTATTCCGGATAAAGACGGCAAAACGGTGAAGTGGTACGCCTTAATTATTGGGTTAATTGATTTTGCTATTATCACTGCTGCCTTCTGTACTGGATATGACACGAGTAACCCCGAGCTTCAACTGGTAGAAAGTTATGCTTGGGTGCCGCAATTAGACTTAAATTGGTCAGTGGGAGCAGATGGTTTATCCATGCCACTAATTATCCTGACTGGCTTCATCACAACTCTGGCAATTATGGCAGCATGGCCTGTAACTTTTAAGCCAAAGCTGTTTTATTTCTTGATGTTGTTAATGTACGGCGGTCAGATAGCTGTATTTGCCGTACAGGATATGTTGCTATTTTTCCTGGTTTGGGAATTAGAATTAGTACCAGTTTACCTAATTCTCTCCATCTGGGGAGGCAAAAAACGGTTGTATGCAGCAACTAAATTTATTCTGTATACCGCAGGTGGTTCGCTGTTTATTTTGATAGCAGCGCTAACAATGGCGTTTTATGGCGATACTGTTACCTTTGATATGAGTGCGGTTGCTGCGAAAGATTACGCTCTGAATCTGCAACTATGGTTATATGGAGCGTTTTTGATTGCCTATGCTGTAAAGTTACCAATTTTCCCATTACATACCTGGTTGCCTGATGCTCACGGGGAAGCAACTGCACCCGCTCACATGTTGCTGGCAGGAATTCTGTTGAAAATGGGTGGTTATGCACTATTGCGGATGAATGCAGGAATGTTACCTGATGCTCACGCAGTGTTTGCTCCTATATTGGTAATTTTGGGGGTTGTGAATATTGTCTATGCAGCTTTGACTTCCTTTGCTCAACGAAACTTGAAGCGGAAAATTGCTTATTCTTCGATTTCTCACATGGGTTTTGTGTTGATTGGTATGGCTTCATTTACCAACATTGGTATGAGTGGAGCTGTGCTGCAAATGATTTCCCACGGTTTAATTGGGGCAAGTTTGTTCTTCTTGGTGGGAGCTACTTATGACCGTACCCATACTTTAATATTGGATGAAATGGGTGGTGTCGGTCAGAAGATGAAGAAAGTGTTCGCGATGTGGACGACTTGTTCGATGGCATCTTTGGCATTACCTGGAATGAGTGGGTTTGTGGCAGAGGTGATGATATTTATTGGTTTTGCCACCAGTGATGCTTATAATCCTACTTTCAAGGTGTTGGTAATATTCTTGGCTGCAGTGGGAGTGATTTTGACTCCGATTTATCTGTTGTCGATGTTGCGGGAAATTTTATACGGTCCTGAGAATAAGGAGTTGGTAGAACACGAAGTTCTCAAGGATGCTGAACCCCGTGAGGTATTTATTATCGGTTGTTTGTTAGTGCCAATTATTGGTATTGGTTTGTATCCCAAGATTGTCACTCAGATTTATGATGCGACAACGGTACAGTTGACAGCGCGGTTGCGAGATTCTGTACCAACGTTGATAGAATCTGGGGAAGTGGCATTGAAGAGTGAGTCTGAGTTATTGATGCGATCGCCTGCGATTAAGTAGTGCGAAGTATTTGAACAATTTAGAATCCCGATAAAAACCCAGTAGTTCGGTTAGCCGTTCTATTGGGTATTTTTTTTGCATTTCTCAGTCAAATTTTGTATTGCCATCATCAAAATTATACCAATTTCATAAACATAAAATATTGCTACAGCTTACCGTAGGTTGGGTTAAGCGGCAGCGCAACCCAACAGATATAGCGCTACGGGCAAGTTAGAAGTCAAAAGTAAAAAGTAATCTCTGACTTATTTTCAGCATTTATAGCAACTGCCACAGCGCTTATGACAGAGAAAAGTATCAAATTATTAGACGGTCTCAATTAGGCGATAAACGCTATGTTTGTCCTTTATCATTTCCCTTATGGGTTTAATACCCCACCGTCACCCGCGGTGCTCAAAATTGTTTGGGGTTAGTAGACGCGGAGCGGCAGGTCGCCCTTCTATCCCCATGCAATTTTCTCTCCTGACTCCTTCTTCAATGTCCTCACCTAACTGCGTAGTGCTATACAAGCGTGTTGTTGGGTTTCCTGGCGTCAACCCAACCTACAAAGTTCCAATTTTTTACGATCGCGATTTAAGCAAATATGGTATGAGAAGTGCTTGGATTGTCCGGAACAATGAAAATTATCCACGTTTAACTACAGTTTATCCAATTAATTAATGGAGATAAAACGAATGAATGACATCAAATTACATGATAATGTAGCTTTAACAGAGAATATGAAAACTACACAATTTATGACCAATAAAGAAGTAATATTACCTAGAGGTCAAGTAGGAACTGTGATAGAATTTTATGAACAAGGAAAAGCTTTTGAAGTGGAATTTGCTAATAAAAAAGGGCAAACTTACGCATTAGTATCCCTTGAACTTGAAAAACTAATGTTGCTGCATCGCCTAAAATAGCTCTTAATGACATAAGTTTATGGTTAAATAAAATCCTAAATATGACTGGTAACTGATAACTGATAACTGATAACTGATAACTGAAATGACTTACACCTCATCCAAACAACTTAACTTTGAAGAATTTATTGCCCAATACGGGGATAATACACGTTATCAACTAATTGATGGAGAATTAAGAGACATGGAACCTACTGGCCCTCACGAAGCTGTTGCTGGGAGTATTGCTGGTAGAATTTATGTCGAAATTTTTCGTAATTATTTTAACTGGTTGATTCCTAAAAATTGTCTAATCAAACCCCTATATACTGAAGCTACTGCACTACGACCTGATGTAATAGTATTAGATAAAATCGAACTAACTAAAGAACCACTTTGGCAAAAAGAACCTGTAATTTGTAACGGTAGTACCATTAAACTTGTTGTTGAAGTAGTTAGCACAAATTGGCAAGATGACTATGCCAGAAAAGTAGAAGAATATGCTTTTTTAAACATCCCAGAATATTGGATTATCGATTTTAGAGCATTAGGTGGTTTACAATTTATTGGCAATCCTAAACAACCTACTTTCACAATTTGTCAGTTAGTAAATGGTGTTTATCAACAGCAACAATATCGCCTGGGTGAGCTTATTTATTCTGATTTATTTCCAAATTTACAACTGCAATTAGACGACGTTATGCCAACTTCAGAATTCTGAAATAAAGCTCGAAAAATTATTATGCCTTTTCAATATCAGGACTTACGCAGAGCTAGGGCGAATACCACTCGCCCCTACAATTCTCACTCAAGAACCGGACATGATACTACTACTAAAGGGAGAGGCTGTATCTGCCAGAGATAAGTATACTGAAATTCAGGGAAAAATAGATAATCCAATGATTCATGGACAATACCTTATTCGATCAAATTTTCCGAGACAGTGAAGGCAATATTGTGATTGCTCAACCTCCAAATTTACCCCTAGTTGTGGGGGTAATCACAACTGTACTGAAATTCCTTTTTACCACTGGCAACATCTATATAGGTTTGAATGCAATAGCTTTTGGCTCTTTATTTACTTGGGCTTGGCAGGAACTATTCGACGGAGTTAACTACTTTCGTCGGTTTCTGGGTTTTCTTGGACTAGCTGGCCTCCTGGCTTTGAGATTATCCAACAACTTTTGATTGAGAAATAGTTAATTGGCAGATATAGAGCGTTAAAGAAGTCAGAAGTTAGAAGTCAGAAGTCAGAAGTTATTTTTGTAATGGGGATTTGAGCCTCCCTCCAAAAATATTTGGCCTTAAAAGGTGGGGTTTTCAACCCAATAGACATCTCCAATAATAAAAAATAAAATTAATTATCGTACAGAAATCATTAATTCTTTCCCCCTACTCCCTACTCCCTACTCCCTACTCCCTCTTTTCTGGAGATGTCTAATTATTTTGATGATGCTCCGTACCGTTAGCGCGATCGCTCTATATCTTTAAAACTGTTCTGCAATGATATATGAAACTTTTATCTATTTGGGTCTTCAACAAAGCCATTAATAATTAACAGGACTTACGCAAATTAACCTGGAAAACGCCATATATATGTAGGGGCGCCATTCGGAGCTTTGGTGTCCGTGTGTAAGTCCGGACTATCATACTAAATACGGTTATGAAAAGGTACTTTTTCCAAATCTTCTCTCACCCTTCTGCCTTATTTCTTTAAGCATCACTTAAACGGGGATAATCTATATAGCCTTCTTCACCACTGGTATAAAAAGTATTACGATTATATTTGTTAAGTTGAGCATTCAGAGCAAAGCGTTTAGGCAAATCGGGATTCGCTAAAAACAGACGACCATAAGCTACGAAATCAGAAGTATTATTTTGGAGAGCTTCCTCTCCTGTGTCGCGAGTATATCCACCTGCAGTAATAATTGCTCCACCAAATAGCGGACGGAAAAATTTGGCTCCCAAACCTTTACCATCATCTTCAACTGTTACATTACCTTTGATACGAGGTTCAACAACGTGAAGATAACCTATCCCCAAACGGTCTAATTCTTGCGCAACATAACTGAAAGTAGCTGTAGGATTAGAATCGTGCATATCATTGAAGGTACTACTAGGAGATAAGCGCACCCCTACTCTTTCTTTTCCCCAAACATCTATTGCTGCTTGAGTAATTTCTAGAAGGAAACGCGCTCGGTTTTCTACCGAACCTCCATATTCATCTGTTCGGTGATTGGAATTATCTTGCAGAAACTGGTCGGGTAGATACCCATTGGCAGCATGAATTTCTACTCCATCAAAACCTGCCTCTTTTGCGTTTTCCGCTCCTTGTCGAAACTGCTCGATAATCAGAGGTATTTCTTCTAGTTTGAGTTCTCTAGGAATAACGTGGGGAAATTGTCCATTGGGAAGATCCGCTAAATAATCAGCCGCAATAGAACTAGGAGCGATCGCAATGTCTCCCTCTTCTAGTAAGTCTGGATGGGCAACTCGTCCCGCGTGCCACAGTTGTAAAAATATTTTGCCACCTTTGTCATGTACTGCTTTTGTTATCTGTTTCCAACCTTCTATCTGCTCTTGACTATAAATTCCCGGTGTATTAGCGTAACCCAAACCATTACGAGAAACCTGAGTAGCTTCACTAATAATTAATCCAGCAGAAGCACGTTGAGCATAATAAGTCACATTCATCGGTTGAGGAACATAGTTATCATCTGCACGACAGCGAGTTAAAGGGGCAAGAATCATACGATTTGTTAATTCTAAGTCGCCTAAAGTTGCAGGAGAAAGTAATTTGAGTGTTTTAGTAGTCATAATTTATCTCTTTAATAATTGTTTCAGGACTTACGCAGAACCACCATATCTCGTAGGGGCGAATGGCATTCGCCCTCTACTGATGGCATTCGCCCTCTACTGATGGCATTCGCTCTCTACTGATGGCATTCGCTCTCTACTGATGGCATTCGCCCTCTACTGATGGCATTCGCCCTCTACTGATGGCATTCGCCCTCTACTGATGGCATTTGCCCTCTACAGATACCGTATTATCTAAGAATTTGCGTAAGTTCTGTGTTTGCCGAGTTTCAGGTGAAAAATTTAATTAGCGAAAGTGAGCAAATTTCAAATTATTTGTGCTTTCTTTTTCCATATTTTCACTTTAACTCCATTCACATAAAATGTTAATATAGCTTTTATGCCAAGCAGTTTTGCATTTTACGCAATAATCCACCTATAAATAGAAATCTATGGATCAATTGGCGGCCATGCGTGCCTTCTCCCTTGTAGTTGAGACGGGGAACTTTTCGGAAGCATCTCGGCAGTTAGGAGTTGCTGTTTCTTCGGTTACTCGTCAAGTGAATGCTCTGGAAACCCTACTCCATACTCAACTAACCAACCGTTCCACTCGTAGTATTACCCTAACTCCCCAAGGACGTAGATATTATGAGAAAGTGGTGCAAATTCTTCAAGATGTAGATGCAGCTAATCTTTCAGTTGCAGAACAAGATGAAGTACCACGAGGTCTATTGCGAGTTAGTTTACCTGTAGCTTTTGGCAGACTCTACATTGCACCTCTGGTTCTGGATTTTCTTGTGCAATATCCTGAAATGCAACTAAATTTGACCTTGAGTGATGGATTAGCTAATCCAGTTGATGAGCAACTCGATGTGGTGATTCGTTTGGGTAATCTTGAGCGCTCTGGCGCTACTTGGATCGTCCGCAAACTCGCCTCATACACGCGTAAAGTTTGTGGCAGTCCAACCTATTTTCAGCAGTATGGCAAACCAGAGCATCCTGAAGATTTAGTTCACCATAATTGTTTGTGCTTTAGCTACTCCACTGGTTATGAAATTTGGCGGTTTAAGGGAGACAAAGAGGTATGTGAAGTTAAAGTTAATGGCTCGTTGGTAGCAAATAATTCAGAGGTTCTTCGGCAAGTTTGTTTAGATGGTGCAGGTTTGATTTTAATGCCAACCTGGTTAATTGGAGAAGATATTCGTGGGGGTTTTCTCGAAGCTGTACTTAACGATTTTCAATTCTATCCCCACATGGATATGGATACAGGTATTTACGCACTTTATCTACCTAATCGTCGTAATTCCTTGAGAGTTAAAACTTTTATTGATTTTTTAACTCAACGGTTTGGTAACTCAACTCTTTATATCATATCCGGTTGAACAGTGATAAATAAATAACTACGGAGGAGTCAGGAGTCAGGAGTCAGGAGTCAGGAGGAAACCCACCCCTAACCCCTCCCAGGAGGGGAAGAAGAGGGAAGAAAGAAGAAGAACTGGAGTTAAAGGAGAAAGTTTTTTTATAACTAATTATCCGGACATGATATTAACAGTTATCTTGATAAACTGAGAAAAAAAAACGCCTATTAGCTGATTTTAATATTCTTGTAGAAAATCTTCTCTAAAAGTCACTTTTAGTGGTACTATAAATCAGAAATTCTATTTCCTTACACAGAATAATGAACAACAAAAATATAGCAATAACTTTAGCTACAGTTGTTTTTCTAACAGCCTGTGACATTGGTGACAATAGTCATATTAAACTTAAACATGATGACGATCGCAGTTCTAGTTATCCTAACTATATAAATCGTAGAAAAGTAGGAATTAAAAATCACACCCCAACTAATACTAATACCAGCTATGTTGTCAGTTATTGTCAAGAATTTATGCAATACGAAATGGAAATTCCTCGTAATAGTCGGTGGTCTTCAGTAGAAAATATAACTGAATCTACATCTGGTTGGCAATGGCAAGGTTGGGTAGAATTTGATGGGGAACGAAGCAATTTTATTTGCAATCTTGATAACAATGAAGTAACAGCATATTTTCATAAAGAAACTTATCCTGATTATTTCCCCGGTCGTTTTTATGAAGGTGGCGATCGCATTAATAACAGTAGTATTAGTGTTGTAAATTCTTGTAAAAATTTTATGCAATATGAAATGGGATTTCCTAGTAATGGGCGGTGGTCTTCTACTAAGAATGTGACTAAAACTGCTGAAGGTTGGCAGTGGAGAGGATGGGTAAATGTTTATGGAGAAAAAAATAAGTTTGTATGTACTGTCGATCCTAATGGAGTTAGAGTCGCCACTAATTTTGAAGACTCTTATAATTATGAATATGAATATAACTATACTTACTAACTAATAAGTATTATTCAATGTACTGAATAATTCAGGTTTAAAGCCTCTTCTTTAAAACCAGAAATAAAGAAAAAAATCCTTTTGGTCAATCCTATACTTTTTAAGGAGAGGTAATAATTAATAATTAATTGTTGAATGAGCAAACTAAAGCTTCAAATTTGCTAAGTAAGGATAAAATTGGTGGCTATAGTGCAGGATGGCGGAAATAACTGGTTACAAAATCCTAAAATAATTACAAATTAATACTTTTGACTTTTAAATGCATGACTTTTAACTTCCGCGTAGTGGCTCTAGTATTGCTTCATTACTCTTTGCATAGTCCGTTTATCGTCTCGTTGCTTAATAGTTTCACGCTTATCATAGAGCTTTTTACCCTGTGCTAAAGCAATATCAACTTTTACCCAACCGCGCTTAAAATACATCCTCAATGGAACTAAAGTTAATCCCTGTTGTTCTACCTTACCAATCAATTTACGAATTTCTTGTTTGTGTAGCAATAGTCTCCTACTACGACGAGGTTCGTGATTGAAAAATTCTCCTGCTTTTTGGTATGGAGAAATATGAACGTTAAGTAACCATGCTTCATTATTACGGATTAAGGCATAACCATCTCGTAAGTTAACCTTACCTTCCCGGATTGATTTTACCTCTGTTCCTTGTAATGCAACACCAGCTTCATAAGTTTCAATAATATGATAATTAAATCTAGCTTGGCGATTATCACTAATTATTTTATATCCTTCACCGCTTTTTTTATTCATAAGATATTTTAACTACGTTTGATTTTTTATCTGTAAGTTTTAATTATACTACAAAATTATTTGTTATGGCAACAGATTAATTAAAATACCACTATAAATAAAAAACTTTAACAATATACTTTTATAGCACTACGCAAATAGATTAGGACATTTATAAATGCTCAAACGAGCGTCAGATATTACTTTTAACTTTTGACTTTTGACTTTTGACTTGCGCGTAGCGCTATATATAAATGCCTTAGTTATCAATAGCTGAATCAACTATAATTAAACGTTTTGCCGATTATTAAGCTCTTTTAATTTAAATTGATATTATAGCTTTCCTAAATAGGGCTTACCGATCTAATTTAAAATCATTGATAGATAAAGCTTTTAGCATTTTTAGGGCTGGAAAAAATGCCAGAAGTGAGGTCAAAAAGGTTCAAAAAGTTAGCAGAAAAGGCTCACTAGGACAGAAAAATTAACAGACCATTTTTCCGACTACCTCCTCGCTCATTCCCATTTCTCCTGTCTCCTACCCCTACTAAAAGACTTTTGAGGGCAAACCCTAAATAGGTTTTGAACAAATTTTGGCATTGCTGAGGGGCGGGTATCCTGCCTATCCAGAAAATATCAGGAACGGGGAACGGGAACAGGCAAGATGCCCATTCCACAAAACTACAACATTATAAAACTATTAAAATCATCCCGCATTTTTGTAACCCCAACTTTCTTATATCATGTCCGGTTGAATACTGATAAATAAACGACTGAGGAGGCAGAAGTTAGGAGGGAAGAAAGAAGCAAGAAGAAGAGGAGGAAAAGGAGAAAGTTTTTCCGATCAAAATAATTGGGTTTAAAACTCCGCCTTTTAATTAAGGCGATCGGGTTTTTGGAGCTTTTCTCAAATCCCCTTCCCCTGCTGGCTCCCCTCCACGGTCGGGGTTAGGGGTGGGTTGGGTTAGGGGTGAGTTAACTTCTGACTTGCAGACTTGCTGACTTCTGACTTCTAACTTCTAATTTCTGACTTGCAGACTTGCAGACTTGCAGACTTGCTGACTTCGTTATCCTGGTATTTCCAACAGCGATCGCTCTAAAACAATCATCTCAGAACTTATCACTGAACTACGAGCTATAACTCTACCTTGAAAGTTCATAACTTGTAACTTACTAAAGTCTAAATCTTGTGCTTCTCGAAACATTTGGTTAACTAATTTATCTTGTTCTTCCTCAGTTCTGTCATACCAATCATTATTCAGTTCAACAATTAATAAACTACTGGGAAAATTAACTCTTAAAGATTCAATAATTCCAGCACCATATTCATTAGTAAGGTCATCAATTTGATTTTGAATTGACATAATTAAAATTTGCTCTGGTGTCAACTTTGGAGGTGGACTTACAATTGGTTCCACAGATTCAGGAGCTTCAGAGAATGAAGTATCGGATACTTCTGGGTCTACACTCAGAGGTAGAGACTCTTCCGGGGCGATCGCTTCTGTTTCTTCAGCTATAGGAATATCCGCCACCTCAGTAGGAGGTTGATCGGGGGAAAAAGAAACAAAAATAATTACCAGAATCAGGACAAAAATACCAGCGATCGCCCCCGTCAATAACCCATCAGAAAGCTTTTGACTTAGGGACGCTGGTAATAAGGAACGAACTAATCCTAAAACCTGCTGTCCAAGACTAGGTTTGGCCACTACTGATTTTTTCTCAGTAGTAGATTGTTGTTGAGGTGGACTTTGAGGTGTCACAGAAGCAGTTTCTGTTGATTCTCGATCGACTGCTTCAGTTTCAGGTTGTTCTAAATTTGGTTGCTTTGGTTGGTCTTCTGACATTTACTTTATACCTTTTGGACTAAACAAATCGACGGATAAAACGATAAATTAATAAAAGACAAATTTGTACTCTGGACTATAGTCCTTTTTCTACTTAATTTATTTTCTCAAATGATGAGTGTTAAACGTCGCCAATTTTTATTTTTAAGTAGTCTCAACAGCATTAGTGTTGCTGGTATATGCAGCAAAATAGTAAAAAGTCTTAATTTTTTTACTTCTGCTAATGCACTGGCATTTTGTGATTTTCAATCTGAAGAATTTGACTTTTAACTATAAAGTGATTGATTGATTACTAAAAATAGAAAAGCTTTAAAAGTGCAAACTTGCCAGTGATATTTGGGTTTTTAAGTATTCAGTGACCGCCTTTCAATAATAGATAATTGATAATTGATAATTACCTCTCCCTAAAACGGAATTGATTGAATGATCGTAAAATTTTTTTCTTGTTTCTCCTTTAAAGGAGAGGCTTTAAACCTTAATTATTCGGTAATTTGACAATATTTTCAAATGATGAATAAATTAGATATTACCCCGTAATGATGCAACGTCTTTTTATCATTAAACATCTGTTCAATAATGGATAATGGATAATTGATAATTACCTCTCCCTAAAACGGAATTGATTGAATGATCGTGAAAATTTTTTCTTGTTTCTCCTTTAAAGGAGAGGCTTTAAACCTTAATTATTCGGTAAAAATTCAAAATTAAATCAATTATTATCCATAAATTATCAATTATTTCTCTCTTTTTCCTGTTCCAGGTTCCATCTTTTCTGGAGATGTCTATTGATTTAAGACGGACATGATTTAACGCGCGTCAGCAAGTCAGTAGGGGCGCCCTTCGATAGTTATGCGCAAGCTTTCGGCCGTTCGCCCGTACAGAAATTAACCCACCCGCGGGCCAAACCCACCCGCGGGCCCCGACCGTGGAGGGGAGCCAGCAGAGGTAGGGGATTTGAGAAAAGCTCAAAAACCCGATCGCCTTAAAAAGCGGGGTGGCGCGACCCAATCCTGTTTGATAAATATTTATCTCCAATTTCTTACTATTCAACCTTCATTTGGAGGCATTTCTTTGTTTGTAAATCGCTGAATTATAATTTGTATAGCTAAGGCAACTAAACCTAAAGTAACCATCGCACACATACAAGCAGCTAAAGCAGTAACTCCCACCACTAAAGCACGAACAGCAGTCGAAATATTCACCACAAAAACATTATCTGAAATAATAGGTTTACTAGCAAATGTCTCAGAAATAGATTTCATTAACATATAGGCAAGTGTGGCTAATCCACCAGCAATTATCGCACTAGCCAAACATTGTAAAGGATTGACATTTGAAGTAGATTTTTTCTCAGATTTAGGAGTTAAATTAGTCATATATTTTGAATAGTTGAAGTCGGGATAAAAATTGCTTTTAATTATGGGAATTCGTAAGCATTTCGGTAATGCTTACCAAAATACAGATTTCTAGAGCTTTCAAGAACAGAAAACAGAAAATAAATAGTTATAGCAAATATTGAGTTGCTGTTTGAAATAGAGTAATGATGAATCTTAAAAGGGGAAATATTTTTCCCACAGATAAGCTGTTGCCTCCTGCCCTTTCTCCTCTTTAATGGGCAATAGTAATGCCACTAGAATTAAACTGTGCTATCCAGAATTCTAGACCTGGGTCAGCCATTTTTCCTTTTACTGTGGCCTCAACCTCCTGTGCTTGAGCAAGAGATTCTGTCAAAGCAAATATAGTAGGTCCTGACCCTGACATCATAGTTCCTAAGACATTTTGGGATGCAAAAGCTTCTTTTAATTTTAATAATTGCGGATATTCTGGTAAAGCCACCTTTTCTAAATCGTTGTGCAATAGTTTGCCAATTTCTATATTGTCTTGTTGAGCGATCGCTGAGACCATTGGTCCAGAATGTACTCTTTGTATACTACTTTCCCGAGCTTCAGTATCATCAATATAAGTATCACCGAATTCTTGACGATAAGCGCGATAACTCCAAGGTGTAGAAATAGAAAGATTCTTGTATTTAGCCAAGACCACATACAGTTGGTCTAAATTTGGTAGTGGGGAGAGAATTTCGCCACGTCCAGTTGCCAATGCTGTCCCGCCACTAATACAGAAAGGAACATCTGAACCCAATTGTGCCCCCAACTCTTGCAACTCTCCCTGAGTCAAACCAAGTTCCCACATTAAATCTAATCCCACTAATACTGCTGCCGCATCTGTGGAACCTCCTGCTAACCCTGCTGCTACAGGAATCTGCTTGTCGATCGTAATTTCAACGCCACCGTACCTGGCAAATACATCTGGAAACTGTTTACCAATTAAGGAAGCTGCTCGATAAGCAATATTGTCAGCATCAGGAGGAACCAGGGGATGTTCGCATCGAACCACAATAGTTTCAATTCCAATGGCACGAATATCTATTCTGTCTGCAAGACTAATGCTTTGCAAAACCATTGCTAATTCGTGATAACCATCTGGGCGATCGCCTATAATTTCCAGATACAGATTGATTTTAGCAGGAGCAATTAATGAATAGGAGCGCATTTTAGCTGGTTTAGTATTAGATATTTTAACTCGAAGGAAGTAAAAAAAAAGGTTGATTTTTTCAGCAAAATCATCTCTCGCGACTTCCAGATAGCAAGAATTTATATTCCTAAGTTTCTTACTTTATTGATATTTCCAGGGGTTGAAACACCCTGGATTCCGTGGTTAGTCCACTGCATAAGGGTTAACGCGCGTCAGCAAGTCAGTAGGGGCGGCCGTTCGCCCGTACAGAAGTTATTTTTGTAAAGGAGATTTGAGCAACTCTCTAAAAATATTGCGCCTTAAAAGGCGGGGTTGCGCGACCCTTATGATTTTGATAAATCCACATTTGCTTCAAGCCTATCAACAGGCTCCTACACTCCTCGGTATAGAACGAAATCTAGCTGTGAAGCTCTATTTTTTTTTGAATAGCTTTCACGAGTGGTTTTACTCGCGCTGGTTGGAGCAATCTTCTCGCTGCTCTAGCTGCCTACCTGCTTTTCGGTGCGGAATGCGGAGCTAACAGCCGTCGTAGAAAACTTAGTTCCCCTCCTGTCCGCCGGAATTTCACCGCACTAGAAGGAAATTTTTTTTCTTTTTTCTCCTGTAAAGGAGAGGCTTTAAACCTGAATTATTCGGTAAAAAAGATTTAGATTTTTTATTATTACCGAAATAGCATCTCTGAAGCTAGATATATTTGCCAATCGTACTATGTCTATTTCGCTTAATTAAGCATAATAAAAATCTTCATTATCCGTTCTTAGAAACCTACGATCATCTATAGAAACATAAGATTATCTGTTCCATTCCTGCTTCCCACTAGGCAAAGTCGGCCCGATCCAGCTCCTCTGGCTGACACGGACTAACTGCCCGCCATAGCTAAATTTAACGCTGCATTTCCGTTTGTCACCGCGAAGCAAACAAGTCTCGAACCCTATCCCAATATCTATCAGACATGATACTAATCAGATTTGTTCAGTTTAGATGGTGAAATAGGTAGATCGTTTAGTGAAGAATAATCAGGAGAATCTCCCACTAATTCAGCTAATGCTTCTGACATCGCTTTCGGATCCATAAATAGAACCTTAGAATTAGCACTTTCACTCAATTTCTGATTAGTATCTAAATACCTTTGAGCAATCAGAAATTGCATAAATTCTGGACTATCTGGGCGCAAATTTAAAATTTTGGAAAGAACCTCTATAGACTCTGCTTGTGCTTGAGCTTTAGAAATAGCAGCTTTTTTTTCTCCCTCTGCCTGTTCAAGCATAGCTTTTTTCTCACTTAAAGCCACCCTTTCTGACTCCATTGCTACTCGAACTTTTTCAGGAAAAACAATATTTTGAACCTCCACACGAATCACTTTGACACCCCAACTAGAAGTAGCTTCATCCAATTTCTTCAACAAAGCTTTATCAATATCATCTTTTGTAGATAAAACTTCTTGAAGTGGCAAGCGACCAATTTCAGAACGCAGAGAAGTTAAAACAATATTATCAATAGCATTTTCTACGTCTTCAATTGCATAATACGCTCTCTCTATTTCTATAATCTGCCAGTAGACTACTGCATCTACCTGCAAAGTCAAATTATCTTTAGTAATGACTGACTGAGGGGCAATATCCAAGACCCTTTCGCGGGTGGTATCAACATGAGCTATTTTTTCCACTAGAGGTAGAACAAACTGAAGTCCAGGCTTCAAAGTGCGCTTATACTTACCTAAGCGTTCTACTAAAGCCTCATCTCCTTCATCAATAACTTTTACAGATGAATTAACTGTATAACCAATGATTGCTGTTGCTATAAGAGCCACAAGATATTGGAGCATAAGATGTTAGAAATTAGGTTAATTACTTTGATCCTAGCATTATCAATTCAAAAGTAGTCAACTCAAAGGTTAATAATTTTCTTTTTGGCTGTTGAGATTGGGACTTAAACGAAAAATTTTAGCCCCAATCAAGTCTAAACCCTCGAAGCTATTGTTTTACTGTTTAACAAATAACTGGACTTACGCAAAATACAAGATTATCAAAATCATAAGGGTCGCGCCACCCCGCCTTTTAAGGCGATCGGGTTTTTGAGCTTTTCTCAAATCCCCTACCCCTGCTGGCTCCCCTCCTGGGAGGGGCGGGGGTGGGTCGGGGAGGGGCAGGGGTGGCTACACTTGCTGACTTGCAGACTTCGTTAAACACCATTTGTAGGGGTTAACGGCCATTAATCTCTACTTTATGTGGTGGTTATTCGTAAGTCCTAAAATTAAGTAGAAAATCTAAAATTATTAATAATTGTCCCAATAATCACAGTTTTTGATTTTTACTTAAATTAGTTAGTTAATAATCTGAAATTTTATTCTTGAGGAGCATATATGGTAAATGCTGCAGAACAGGCCAAAAATTTTCAAGTAGCGAGTAAGATTGCTTCAGTAGTAAATTTATTTAAGTCCCAGTTTGTAGATGTTAAGGTCGATCTCAAGCCCTGGATGAACGATCCGGATACTTTGGAGTTGGTTGACCCAGATTCTATAGATATTGGTTTTCATTTGCCTGGCAGAAGTCGGTCTCTCGAAAGTCGTTGTTTATTGGTGCAAATTCGTTTATATCAAGACCCTATTGAAGCTTATTCTCGGGCAATTGGAGTGGAAGTTGCTGGTTACGATCATCGTGGAGAACAATGGAAATTATCAACGGTGGGTGGCTGGCGTTTTGTGGGAAATACCCAACCCACGACAGAATCTGCTGCCAAACTGAAATATTTCTGTCGGCAGATTTTTGAACTATTTAATAATGATGATATGGCAGCTTAATTCGGATTAGCCAAAACCTTTTGGTTCTCGATCTTGGAAGACTTTACGGATAACTTGAACCTCTGGCTCTACTTCTATCCACAAGCGCGCTCCCCCTGCCTGACTTTTGTTAGGTTTGTGGGGGTGATACACAATTTTGCAAGGTCCTAATATTTCCGCTTCGTGACAGTAATCGTTTCGCCCCCCTATCTTAACCGCAATTGCTGGATCGGTCGTACCATTATCTCGATTGTCATCTATAACTTTTCGCAGCACATGAATAAAGGTATTGCCTGTACGTTGTCCTTTATTCCAAGTTCCTTCCGGTCCTCGACTACCAGAACTGATTTCTGGCATTCCACGACTATTTAGAGGAATTATCCAAAATCTTTTAACTTTTCGCGCTCCTTTAACCCGTCCTTGTTTTAACAGAACTCTGAGTCTGGCTGTAGATATATTTAAAAGGAATGCTGCTTCTGTAGTACCTATTTCATTCATTATGTTTTCCCTAACTCATTCGCAATAGTTTATATTTTCACATTTTAAACTAGATTACATTAAAAATTTAGGTAGTTCTGAAATAATTTCTCGGTTATTTCAGAAAAATTTAAGGTTTATTATAAAAAAATAAGAAAATTATTCAGAGCCTACAGCACGCAAAAGAGTTGGTTAAGGTACCGAATAATAATGAATCGAATCAGGGAAAAAAATTTCCCCGTTGTTCCCTATTTACCAAAAAATTGGGTTTAAAGCCTCCCCCTTTTAGCTATCCATTACCGAAGAATTAATAATTAAATAATTAAATAATCAAATAATTCACGCCTTGAAGCCTCCCCTTTCAAGCAGGGTCTATTTATTGTCACCAGAGAAAAAAGGAGGGGGTGGGAAGTGTGGGGAGTGTGGGGAGTGTGGGGAGTGTGGGATATCACAAAAAATATAATATAGGGTTGTAAATATTCTCTGACGACAATGAATTAGCCCTGCCCCTTTCAAGGGGAAAAAAATCAATTTTTTCCTTTTATTCAATCCTATCCGTTTCTAGGGAGAGGTAATTATCAATTATCCATTATCAATTATTGAACCACAACTTTCTCAACAGAAAAATTGACAAAAGGAAGTAATTATGTAATGGAGTATGGAGAAAAAGTCACCAGTGACTCTAGTTTAAAAACATCAGAAGAAAGAGAGCTTCTAAAAGCCTCATTTTCTAGAATTCATGTTCGATCAAAATAGAAATAAGGGGACAGTATGAAGCAATGGTTAATTAATTACATAAGTAGATAAAAAATAATTTTGCCTACCTACTTGAGCCGAGTGTTAAACAAATAGTCATATCATGTCAAGTTGAACAATTTTAAATAATTAGAGAGGAGTCACTTAGTTAGGAGAAAATAGAAGAGAAAAAGGAGAAAGTAGCCCTTGTATAAGAGGATAAAGGCAGAAGGAAAAAAATTAAGGTTGTGAGGTACAAAAGAATTATCGCGCTATTATCCGGACTTGATATTAGTTGTGCTTGATTGAGTATTCAAGCCCATTGTTTGTAGAATTTCGATCGCTACATCTACATAACATTTTTTCTGCTCAATACTTATTCTTTTAATAAACAGTAATTGGTAGTAAATTTGGCTGAGGATTAACAACTCTTCTCAGTAATTCTTGTCTAGCTTGTTGAGGATTTTGACCATTAGGAACTTGATATAATAATCTACAAGAACCATCTTGAGGATTAGCAGCACAAATCATTGGCTGTCCATTTTTAGAAATACTGACAGTGATACTTCGATATCCATTTCTTTGTTGAGTAGATAAAATTCCAGATACTCTAGTACATCTAGTCAGAGCATCTTCTCCTGATTCGGTAAAATAATTATTAGAATTCCAGAGAATAATCGGAATATTTTGGCCTTGTTTGGTGGCTATTGTTGCTGGAGTTGCCCCGATTCTCCCACAGAAAAAATTAGTAGTTTGAGCTTCAGCAGAACGATTATTTATAGGAAGATTTAAAAATCCAATTACTGTGGCAGCAACAATAGAAGTTAATGATAAAATTTTCATTGATTATAATCTACATAGATAACAATACTAATATTCTATAAATTTATATATAGTTCTTGACTGTCAGTAATGGCATTTAAGCAAAATTTTTTTTTAGTATACCTGGGCAATTCTGGAAGTTCTGATTCTCAGTGATTCTTGTGTAGTTATCATTTCTAATTAATAAATTACTTGCTTTGCTTATATTCCTTATTCAATTTATTATCTGCCTTAACTTCGGTTCAGGAAAACCTTCCCAATAATGGTAGTCAATCAACCAGATATAATCTGGAATAATCAATTTATCAAACAGGATTGGGTCTAAAATCCTGCCTTTTAAGGCTAAATATTTTTGGAGAGTTGCTTAAATCTCCGTTACAAAAATGTAAGCATTTCCTGCGGAATGTTGCGCAAACAGCTATTAGCTGTCAGCTATCAGCAACAAGATTCTCTCAGATAGGACAGTATTTAAATTAAAATAGACTTTAAGGGCAAGGGAGACCACTTTTGTAGTAGGACAATTAATACAGCTTTTATCCTAAACTAAAAGCAATAGCTGATAGCTGATGGCTGACAGCTGAATGCTTACACAAAAATAACTTCTGACTTACAGACTTGCTTACTTCTGACTTTGTTAATGGGAGTGGGTTAAAAAATAGTGATTCAGTGTCAAACTAAAAACTTAGTCAAGATATTTTTGGAAAAATTTCATAGTGCGAATTTGGGCAAGATTAGTAGTTTCTAAGTTATAGTCTTTTCCTTCTATCCGAGCAAAACCGTGATTAACATTTGGATAAGAATATATTGTTATTAAAGGATAATTACTCAGTTCAAATTTTAGTTGAGACTGAATTTCTGGAGAAACATATTCATCTTTTTCAGCAAGATGAAGCATTAATGGATTTTGAATATTAGCCGCTTCATCAAGATTTTTTTCAATGCCAACTCCGTAATAACTAACGTTACATTCTGCTTGGGAACGAGTAGCCATTAAATAAGCAAGTTTTCCTCCTAAACAAAAACCTACACTGCCAATTTTGCCAGTACATTCTGGTAATTCTTTGAGAGTTTTCATTGTAGAAATTAAATCATCAACTCCTTTATTTTCATCAAAATTTTGGTAAAGTTCAAATGCTTTTTGCCAGTCACTCTCAGATTTATCGGTAAGTTCAATATCTGCTTCTTGACGCCAAAATAAATCAGGCACTATTGCAACATAACCTGCTCGAGCATATTCATCAGCTATATTACGCATTACTTCATTAACTCCAAAAATTTCTTGGATAATTATTAATCCAGGAGCAGGTGTAGAAGTAGGTGTTTTTAAGTAAGCGGAAAAAGTCTCGCCGTTATTACTAGGAATTTTAATTTTCATCTTGGTTAATTGATTTGATATTGCCGTTATTTTTATAAACTTTAACATTAGTTAGTCAATTTAGTTAACCTCTTGACATAGGAACTGTTGACTTCAGTAATCCCTGCAATAGGGAAGCTTTGAAGATACAGAATTTTCTTTTCTCTTGGTCGATTAGATATAGTAAACCAGAGGGCAGAAGGCAGCTATGCTAAATACTTACGATACAATTCACATTTTTTCACAATAAATATCGAAATATGTACCACCACCAAACATTATTAATACTTTCGGTTATTGTCGATCTTAAAAGTGAGTTAATGACTGGAAATTTTTATATTTCTTTAAATCAGGTTCAAGTTAATATAATCAAGATAATTACTCGAATAGTTATACTTAAGATTTAATTTAAGTGAATTTTGCTTGAATACAACATTGAAAAATCACAAAGAGAAGAGTAGTTTTTTAAATATGCAATCTTTGTGTACTTTATTCTCTATTACCGAAAAATTGTGGGTATGCGCCTCCTCTTTTAAGGGGATAAAAAAATTACATATTTCTTATGTCAAGCCTCCTTATTACAGAGGTACTGATAACTGATAACTGAAATGACCTTTTCTTCAAAAATATATTTATAATCCAAACGTAAAGACTATATATCTGAGAAATATCAAAGAGTAATATCTATTTCTTAGTTGAGATTTTTGATTCCAGAAAAAATTTAACTGTTAGCATTTCCTGCTGAATGCTTACATTTAACTTATTTAAGCTATGATTACCAAATTATTGAGTTAAATTGGATAAAAATTATCCATAATAAAATCAGAAAGATATTTAAGGGTGGACTTCAAAAAAAAATACTTGACAAAAATTATAAGTTTTGTTAGAAAAAATGTTAAAAATTAATATACTTTAAGAGGATTTTAGATTGTGAAAGTAGCGATTGTTGGTTTTGGATTTAATGCAGAGAAAGCCCATGTACCAGTATACAGAGAGCGTTCTGATATTCATCTCACAGCAGTAGTAGATCCAGTAACATCTAGACGTGCAGCAGCACTTCGACAATATGCAGATATCCGAGTTTATGAACAATTCAGCGATTTATTAGAAGAATATTCTAGTGAAATAGACATAATAGATATTTGTTTACCTAGTGCTTTTCATGTGGAAAATATCAAACAAGCATTAGCCGCAGATAAGCACGTCTTATGTGAAAAGCCATTAGTATTGAATAAAGCTGAATACTATGAATTAGTCAATATAGCAAACGAACGAAAACGTATTTTATATCCATGTCATAATTATAAATTTGCTCCTTCAATAGTTCACGCCGCTTACTTAATTAATTCAGGTGAAATAGGGATACCTTTATTTGCATCATTTAATATATTTGGTGTAGGTTTTCAACCAGGTGTACGGGGAAAAGATCAAGAACTATCTGGTGGCGGTATTATGATAGACCATGGTTTAGATGCAATTTCTGTTGCTCAAACTTTATTTGGTGGTTTCCCTCAACGTATTTCTGCACATACTAGAAGTTTCGATAAAACAAATAGTAAACTTGAAGATGTAGCTGTTTTTTGTTTAGATTGGGAGGATAAGTTAATCAATATTAGTGTCAGTTCTTTAGGGTCTATTCCAAAAGCTTATTACAGAATTCAGGGAACAAAAGGAGAAATTAGCATCGAGAATAATGATGTGTTTTTAAGCGTCAAAGATAAACCAGTTCAGCATATTTTTGTACCTACATATTTTGACGATCCTGGTCATACTAATTGGTTTAATGGGATGATTGAAAATTTTCTAGATTGCGTTAATAATCCAGATACTGAACCATTCTCTTTGATGGAAGCTGGTTTAGTTCTAGAAATAGCTGAAAAGGCTAATCATTCTAGTAATAATGGAGGTAGTTGGATGGGAATAGAATTTACTACTAAGTCATTACAAATGGTTGGTTAATTGTAAGCATTTCAGTCCGAATGCTTACGGTGATTTATGACTAGGTTCTGAAAATAGGTCTACAATTTAAGAAGGTGGTAGGTGGTAGGTGGTAGGTTTTAGGTAGTAGATATTTTACAATCTACAACTTATTACCTTCTAATTAACTTTGCCAAGTAAAATAGGTAAAAAGCTTTTTTTTGGTTATACTAAAGGTTGTAGTCCTACAAGGGGATGAAGATTAAAATATTTCTGATTTCAAGCTACTGACAGATAGTAGTAGTTACTGTTAATACAGTTCCGACTCAGAAGGCTAATTTTTCACTTAAATGAAACCTTCAGAGCTTAGAGATGATAAAAATCCTATTTTAGAACAAATTTATAAGCCTAGTTCTAGCCACTTTTTTAAATCTAGAATGAATATGATATAGCAATCCTAAATTATAAATTATTCGTAATAATTTGACTATTCTCAAATCCGGTGTTCTCTCAGGGTCTACAATATTTCACAACTTAAATAAGTTTCCTATATCGTTAGAGGTAAATTCGGTAGAACAAATTTTTGCTACTTATAACCTATATAGTTTTAGCTAAAAATTTATCGTTAATTAGTTGATATTGGTGCATTTTATAGTACTTAATTATGACTATTTATCAACTTAAATCAACTAAATATCAATCCTCAAATAATTTATTAATTCTGCTCTACAATAATACACTAATACCAAATTCATTTCTAAGCTGCATAGAATAATATATTAATCATAATTGAATCTAGATATAGATAGACAAGTTAATAAATTTCATAATTCTGTGCCACCTACGACCTACGACCTAATATCAAGTCTCATTCAGAACGCCATAATAAAAATGTTCTTCTCTTGAGAGAGAATATTTTTTCCGTTTGTCATGGGGAGCAAACAAATTTCCTCTTGTTCCCTACCTTCTGCTCCCTACTCCCTAAATTTTTTATTGGGGTTATTTAAAGAGACATGATATAGCACCTAATTATGTGCAGCCTCATATAAAATTGGTATAAGAGTTTAGCAATAGGAAATTTTGAATTCCAAACTATATAATTATGTCATCAAAAAAATTTCCTAAGTCTCATCGCTCACGTTTACTATTACTGACTGAACGAATTATGGCATTACTAATTCTTGCTAATGTAATGTTAGTAATATTTGATATTACCTATATAAAAATTCGTCATTGGTACTTAAAAACAGATTTATACCTACAAAAAATTACTGATAATCCTCAAAAAAAATATCTCCAAAAAGTAGATAAGCTACAAGAGGAGTTAGAAAAAAATGGTTTAGAGTCACCAAAAATAGAAATTTTATTAGACAATTTACGCATTAGTAGCTTTGAAATATTCATTAATCGTCCTCCATTTAAACTCATCGATAATCATGGAAATTTAGCAAAAATTAAGCAAATATTCACTACTCACACTAGAAGAGAAAGTTTTTCACAAGCAGTACAGATATTTTGGGATAAAAATGCCTTAGAAACACAAGGTTGGCAAAGTCAGTTAGAATTTTTCAACAGAAAAATTCGCCCTTTAATGTTATTGTATGAGCCGAAATTACAGTATGACTTAATTAAAGGAATAGAGCCATTCCGAGATTCACAAAATTATCTAATCGCAGTTAGTGAACTGAAGATATTACTCGAAAAAAAAGGTCTGGAAGGAGAAGAAATAGAATCTTTACTACAAGAATTACGCAGTAGTAGTACGGAATTAATAGATAGAGATTATGATTTTCAGATAGTTAATCAGATTTTAGTTTTAACTCAAATAAAATACCGGATGAAGCAACATATTTATAGCCAGATTCCAGATAGTAATATGAGTTTAACTCCTACTCTTCAAATTTTACAGTCATTAAACCTGCTCCAATATTTAGCGCCAGAAATTTTGTTGGCAGATAAATCATCAAAAATAGCATTTAACATATTCTGGAGTCGTCAACATCTAGAAAGATATAAATGGCAACAAGAGTTAGATTTTTTTTCAGAAGATATTCAGTTTTTAATGCACTCATTTTACTTTCGCGATTTGGGTAAGAATGGGGAATTTGTAGATAGATTTTGGTTAGTAGATTTACCTTGGATGATTATATTTTGGATAGAGTTTATTGGGCGGACTTTACTGATCGGTTGTCGTTCTAATTTAAGTTTGTGGGGGGCTGTTAAAAAGCGTTGGTATGATGTTTTTTTATTACAACCTTGGCTACCTTTACTGCGAATAATTACTGCATTTATTCGTTTACAGAAAGTGAAATTACCAGATATGAAACAGTTATACACAAATATCCGATTCAAATTAATTGGTAATTTTGCTCAGGAAATAATTCAAGTTGTGGTAGCTGGGAGTATTAATCAGCTTCAGAATAATATTAGTAAAGGTTCGCTAAAAAAAGCTATATTTGAATCAAAAAATCAATCAGAGAAAGTTGATGTAGATAAAAATGACCGTGGAAAAGTGCAGGAAATTATTAATAGTATGTTTGAGGTAACTGCTTGTAGAGTCCTTCCAGAAATTTATCCAGATATTGAAGATTTTTTACGCTATCAGGTTGAAAAGTCTATGCAGCAGTTATCTATATATAGACGTTTACAAAAAATACCTTTTTTACGTCGCTTACCGGATAAAATTGCCAATAATTTAGTGATACAAATATCAAGTACAATTGCTAGAGGTCCACAAAAAGTATATCAAACAGATGTACCTCTAGACCCTGTGAGTATCAAACTTAGACAAGAGTTAGTTAAGCAATTTACAACTAAGTTATTATCAGAATTGCAAGAAAAACAAGCTTTTGAAGAAATAGAAATTTTAATGATTAATTTGCTTGAAGAAATTAAAAGTAGTTATGTTAAACCATCAAAGAAAACTAATTTACAACCTTCGGATAAAACTATTCCGAAAATTATACCTACAAAAGTAATTGAGTTAAAAGCGGGAGATGGGAGTAATATAGAATCTGGTTGATAAAGTACCTTTTTGGGGAGATGGGGAGATGGGGAGATGGGGAGATTGGGAGATTGGGAGATTGGGAGATTGGGAGATTGGGAGATTGAGACCTACCCCTAACCTCTTCCAAGAGGGGAATTTGGGGAGATTCGTATATTTGTACAATTCAA
>JAXHSW010000091.1:0-33224 GCA_034190295.1 Cyanobacteriota bacterium
TCTTTTAGCTTTAATTCTTGATGAATGTAACCACAATTATGACAAGTTTTGGATGATGGAAACCACTGGTCAGCTAGCACCACTGTCCCTCCAGAGCTGACGATTTTGGTTGTCAATCGTTGCCTAAATTCATAAAATCCGATCCTGGCTATTGATGCTGCTAATTTACCATTTTGCATCATCCCTTTCACATTTAAACTCTCTAAGCAGACCTGCTTCACTTTACTCACTAATTTTGTAGTAGTCTTCTCTATGAAATCCCTACGCACGTTAGCAATATGACAATGGTACTTCGCGAGTTTTTTGTAATATTTAATCGCATTTTTTGAAGGTGGTTTACCTTTACCTCCTAGTTGTTTATTCCTATTGCGCCATTGAAACTTAGCCAGGTTTAATTGCTCTAGTTTAATAGAGTCTGGGAGACTTAAAACTTCATTTTCCCTCTTTTTTTGGTTTGCTATACTTGCAAATTGTTTGACTCCAACATCTATACCAAAAGTTTCGTATTGCCGCTCATCTAATAGGGGATGAACTGGCAACTGCTCGGCTTCAATTGCCTTAACTAACAAACCATTTTTCCCCTGTTCTACTAATAGTAAAAGTCTGGCTTGCTGTGTTATAAGGAATTGATTCCCATAATCTAAAAGTTCCTAATGTTGGTATTTTAATTTTCAAACCCAGGACTAATAGTTACTTTTCCATTACTGTCATAAAGCGTAAAAGATTGTCGGTCTTTTTTCCTTTTCAATTTAGGATATTTACTGGTTCCCTATTTCGGTTTAAATGCTTCACCTAGATGTTGAAAAGCACTTTGATAAATGCGAGATGAATAATTGTTTGTCCAGGCATATTCTGGTTGCTTTTTCACATAGTTAGTAAAGACTTTTTTAGCTTCTAAAATGCGTAATGCGTAACTCAAGCTAACTTTCTGACCACGCTTGTTAACTTTGGTCATGGCAGAAGTTCCATTAACCATACTGAGGCCATAGTTGTAAACGAAACGAGCATAACCAGCGCATTGAGCCATTTTTGAGCGCTCCTGATTACTGAGTTTTAATTCAAGTTTTTTGGCGTACAATCAAATCACCTCCAATGCAGATTATCAACTTTTTTTTTGGCTAAGTCAAAAAAATCCCCATCAGACCTGTTAGTTATTGCCGGAAATTTCCAGAGACATTGATACTAGCAATCAGCTCCCTCTTGCCTACTGTTACTATTAAACATCTCCAAAAATCCAAAATAAAATCAACTATTTATCTCTGTTCCCAGACCAAGTGTTCCTCTTGTGTTTCCTGTTCCCTCTTTTCTAGAGATGACTATCCTAGTATTAACTAAATAGAATTGGTATTTAGAGTAGATAAATAGACATAGGCGTGAAAATAAACTTGCCCTTTATTTGCTATAAACTAGAGTGTAATAACTCAAAAAATAAATTTTCGTGTTTTTTCCTAAAAATATCTTCCCTGTTCCCTCCATACCTATTCCCTCCATACCTACTTTGACAAAAAGTCTATATCTTTTTTGGAAATGTCTAATATAGTTGTATTCTATGAGACTTTAATATTGGGAATATTTCTATTAACTATTGGACATGGCCTTGAGAATAATTGTACTCATATAGCAGTGGAAGGAAAGGTTAGGACAGTTCAAAAGTTTAAAACTAAAGACTTCGTAATACTTTTCCTTTTTCCTTGTTCCTTGTGCAATAACACATACGCAAGTCCAGATTGGAAAAATTAAACAAAGTTTATGAAGGAAGAGGGAAGAAGGAAGAAGGAAGAATAACCCACGTTTTTAAACGTGGGATTGAAAACAAGCACGCAGTATTCCATCGCAGTACGTATCTTGGAATACTTATGTGTTTTAAGTGGGCTTTATACCCACAACGCGCATTTTTTAATTATACTCATACCAACTTCTATCTTCCTCCTAACTTCTTCCTTCTTTGTAAATATCTTGCTATAGCAGGGAACAGGGAACAAGGAATAGAGAACAGTACGAAAAACATTTCCCTGTCTAAGGTTTATCATCCGCATAAGTCAAACACCAACTCATTCTTTGCTATACCTGCAAGATTCGGATATTTATGAGATGATGTGATACAATACTTTACAATTAGGAGAGTATTAATCGCCAACTGAGACAATTAGGTCTGAAAAATTGGAAAAGATTAACAAAAAAAGTAAATAATTAGAAGTATTTTAAAAGGGTGGTGATTAAGATATTTTTATAGTAAATATATAGTAAATAAATCAATGATAAATCATTAAAATGTTCTTAGCTATAAGCAGCATAATTTAAAAATCAATAGAAAGCTTGTTAAGTAAATAAAAAAAAGATTAGCCTTGCTTTTCTAGAAAATATCAATCAAAATTAATTAGTAAAATCTCAAGATAGACAACTTTAATTATGAGTAAATCACCACTTCATGCCTTTTTCGTGGGTAGAGCTATTGCAGAAGGAGTTTACGAACAACTAGAAAACGTTGTTACCAACTCTCTTAGTACACTAGGAAAATTTGACGCAGAACAAAGAGAGAATTTGCGAAGTTTCATTGAAGAAGCATTAGAAAGAGCAGACCGGGAAGCTCAAGCAGAAAATAATGTCAGTAGCTCCAGCAACTTAAACTATCAACCCAAAGACCTACAAGCAATAATCGACGACTTAAGAGCTGAAGTCGCTCAAGTTAGATCGGAACTACAAAAATATCGTAGTGGTTCTGTCTAAAGACAATCCGACCGCTAATTTTGTCCATTGCTATCAGCCAAACTTTAATCATATCACAAATTATTATATACTGCTACTGTGTCTGTTCTCCTTGATGACAACATCATTAACCGCAAGGGACAAGCTAACTATACAACTGGAGACTCAATGACCAAAGCCTCCACAAAATCCTATAGTGATAAAGCTTATCGCTGGAATAGAGAAAATTATTCTCGCCAGCGTCGTTACATTGATATTTGGGCTTTTTTTCTCACCTGGCTAACCTGGCTATGGGTAGACAAAAAAAATTGGAGCTACCGAGGGGGAGTAACAGAAGAAAAGAAAAATCTCAGACGTCGCAAACAAGCAATTTGGGTACGAGAGACAATGCTAGAATTAGGTCCCACCTTCATCAAGTTGGGACAACTATTCTCTACTCGTGCAGACTTATTTCCTGTTGAGTACGTCGAAGAGCTTTCAAAACTCCAAGATAAAGTCCCCGCTTTCAACTACGAACAGGTAGAAACAATAATCTTAGAAGACCTGGGAAAAAAGACAGACGAACTATACCATAACTTTGAACCAGTACCCCTAGCTGCAGCGAGTTTAGGTCAAGTTCATAGAGCGCAACTTCATTCTGGTGAAGATATAGTAGTCAAAATACAAAGACCAGGGCTGAAAAAACTATTCCAAATCGATCTAACTATTCTTAAAGGGGTAGCTCGTTATTTTCAAAGCCACCCGGAATGGGGTCGTGGTCGAGATTGGTTGGGTATATATGAAGAATGTTGCCGAATTCTTTGGCTAGAGATAGATTATCTGAACGAAGGTCGCAACGCTGATACCTTTCGCCGTAACTTCCGAAAATGTGACTGGGTAAGAGTACCCAGAGTTTATTGGCGGTATTCAGCACCACGGGTACTGACCTTAGAATATGTTCCAGGTATCAAAATTAGTAATTATGAAGCTCTCGAAGCATCAGGTCAAGACCGCAAGGCTTTGGCAAAAATGGGTGCTGAAGCTTACTTAAGGCAACTTTTGAATGATGGCTTCTTCCATGCCGATCCTCATCCGGGCAATATTGCTGTTAGTCCAGAAGGGGGATTAATTTTCTATGATTTTGGGATGATGGGACAAATCAAGTCTAATATCCGGGAAAGACTCATGGAAACTCTTTATGGTATTGCTTCAAAGGATGCTGAAAGAGTCATTATATCTTTAATAGATTTAGGAGCATTAACTCCTACTGGAGATATGGGTCCTGTAAGGCGGTCGATCCAATATATGTTGGATAATTTTATGGATAAGCCGTTTGAAGCTCAGTCCATTACATCTATTAGTGATGACTTGTATGAGGTTGCTTATGACCAACCTTTCCGTTTTCCGGCAACTTTTACTTTTGTGATGCGAGCTTTCTCTACTTTGGAGGGGGTTGGTAAGGGTTTAGACCCAGAGTTTAATTTTATGGAGGTGGCACAACCGTTTGCCATGGATTTGATGTCTGATGGAAATTCTCAAAATACTATTTTTAATGAATTAGGTCGTCAAGCGGCTCAGGTTAGTTCTACTGCTTTGGGTTTGCCTCGTCGTATTGAGGATGCGATTGATAAGTTGGAGCAGGGGGATATTAGGGTTCGGGTCCGAGCTACGGAAACTGATAGGTTGGTTCGGCGGGTTAGTAATGTGCAAATGGGTACTAATTATGCTCTACTTATCAGTGGTTTTACTTTGTCGGCGACTATTCTATATGTTAATAATCAGCCTGGTTTAGCATTGGCTTTGGTTTTGGTGGTTGTAGTAATGGGGTTTGCTTTTATACGGTTGTTGAAGCGTATTGATAGATTGGACAAGATGATGTAATAAATTTTTCTATTTTTAACTATTTTTGCCCACCTAGTAAATTATATTTGGTGGGTTTTTAAGTTTTAGTTATAGGTTTTGGTTTTTTGTTTGAAATTTTTAAAGTTTGTCATCGATCTCTGACAAAAAAATGTTGAAGTTTTCTCTATTGGCTAACGAAGTTTCAATATTTTTAGCTCTTTTGTTCAATTATGTAGTAAGCTTTGAACAGTGGTACATTCCAGCGGTTAGTTATTGCTTGACTAGATTTTAAAGCTGCAAATACCTATGAATTCGTTGTTTTGTCGGGCGATCGCTTCTATTTTTCTCTACCATCAATAACTAATTTTTCTCTTCTCATTTTCCTGGAATTTGACTGATAAACTTTTTTGTGATATTAACATTGTTGTTTTGTAGATGCTAATCCTTAAGTATTTTTGTGTTGAATAAAAAGTCATGCATATAGGCGAGTGACACCCAATAATAAAAGTGTATCAGGATTTTATCGGGAGTGCAAGGCAAAATCCACCGCTGATTTTTAGGAGCTTCAGGCAATGAGTGTTTTTGTTGTGGGTTTATAGGTATAGATAGCGATCGCTTCTGGAAATTTAGATATGACTAGCGCTCAGAGAATAGGAACATGGAGAAATTCCTCAGGGTTGATTTTTTTCTGAGCTTCACAAAATGATTATCGCTGATGTAGATTTCTATCTATGACTATAGAGACTATATTAGTTAGCTTAAAAAAATACTTTTACAGGGTTGAATAAAAAGTCATGCGTAGGGGCGAACGATACCCAATAATAAAATAGTATCATGGTTATTTTGGGAGTGCAAGACAAAATCCATCGCAGATTTTTTTAGAGCTTCACAAAATGATTGTGGAATGAGAGTAGCTAATGTCATAGAAGGAGCGATCGCCACAACAGATAAGAAGAAGTGTGAGGAAAATTCTCTCTTGCCAGAGGTTGTTCATTCTCATATAGATATTTCAGTCAGGAGCTTCACAGAATGACTTCGTGTAGATTTCTATATCAGTAAGCCTCAAAAAAATTCCTTTTTTGCGTTGAATAAAAAGTCATGCGTAGGGGCGAGCAACCGCCAATAATAAAACTATATCATGGTTATTTCGGGAGTGCAAGACAAAATCTATCGCCGATTTTTCAGAGCTTCAGAAAATGATTGTGGGATGAGAGTAGGCAATATTATAGAGGTAGCGATCGCCGCAACAGAGAACAAGAAGTGGGAGGAAAATTCTCTCTTGCCAGAGGTTGTTCATTCCCATATACATATTTCATTTCTGAGCCTCACAAAATGATTGTCGCTGATGTAGATTTCTATATTAGTAAGCCTCAAAAAAATTCCTTTTTTGCGTTGAATAAAAAGTCATGCGTAGGGGCGAGCAACCCCCAATGATAAAATTGTATCATGGTTATTTAGGGAGTGCAAGACAAAATCCCTTGCCGATTTTTTTAGAGCTTAATAAAATGATTGTGTGATGAGAGTAGGTAATGTCATAGAAGGAGCGATCGCCACAACAGATAAGAAGAAGTGTGAGGAAAATTCTCTCTTACTAGAGGTTGTTCATTCCCATATTCTAATGAGCTTCACAAAATGATTTTCGTGTAGATTTCAATCACAAAAGAGACTATATTAGTAAGCCTCAAAAAAATACTTTTACAGAGTTGAATAAAAAGTCATGCGTAGGGGCGAGCAACCCCCAATAATAAAATTGTATCATGGTTATTTCGGGAGTGCAAGTCAAAATCTATCGCCGATTTTTTCAGAGCTTCATAAAATGATGATGAAAAATAGGCAATATATGTGGGTTGGGTGGGGGAGTAGCGATCGCCACAAAGAAGAAGTGGGAGCATCTTGCTCCCATGAAGCGGAGTTCTTCATCCCCCTGCGGATATGAGCTTCACAAAATGATTATCGGTTATATGGATTTCTATAGGAATTTCTATGACAAAAGAGACTATTAGTCTGAAAAATTCCTTTTTTGCATTGAATAAAAAGTCATGCGTAGGGGCGAGCAACCGCCAATAATAAAACTATATCATGGTTATTTCGGGAGTGCAAGGCAAAATCCCTTGCCGATTTTTTTGAGCTTCATAAAATGATTTTTGCATGAGAGTAGGTAATGTCATAGAAGGAGCGATCGCCGCAACAGAGAAGAATAAGTGGGAGATAAGATTTTCTTTTGCCAGAGGTTGTTCATTCCCATATTTTCAGGAGCTTCATAAAATAATCTTCGCGTAGATTTCAATCACAAAAGAGACTATATTAGTGAGCCTCAAAAAAATTCCTTTTTTGCGTTGAATAAAAAGTCATGCGTAGGGGCGAGCAACCACCAATAATAAAACTATATCATGGTTATTTCGGGAGTGCAAGGCAAAATCCCTTGCCGATTTTTCAGAGCTTCAGGAAATGATTGTGGAATGAGAGTAGGTAATGTCATAGAAGGAGCGATCGCCACAACAGATAAGAAGAAGTGGGAGTAAGATTTTCTATTGCCAGAGGTTGTGATGTATATCTTTCCTGAGCTTCACAAAATGATTTTCACTATTTTTGGGGAGATGCAAGATAAATATCTTTTTGGTGGTGCTTTCAAGAATGATGAGGTAAAGAGAGAAAATGGCACACCAGGATTCTGCCACGGATGTACGGATGGATTAACGAGTTTATTTTTACTTCTGTTGAAATTCCTTTAATAACCAAGGATAAACTTGACCTTGGTTTGTTTGGCAACTGCGCTGAAGTGCTTCTTCTAACAAAGAAATGGCTAAACCTGGTAGAACTTGAGACCGCTCGATTTTTCTACTTCCTCCATTGGCAACTGCAAAGGCAATAATTTCTAGATTCTGTACGTCAACTATCCAATATTCAGAGACATTCATAGCTTCATACAACAAACGTTTTTCACCTTTATCATCTAATAGGGAAGTATTAGCAATTTCAATGACTAGGTTTGGTGGAGGATAAATATCTAGATCGATAATAGAAGTTCCCCTGGGAATAACATTTGCATTTTTAGCAATGTAATAAGAGACATCAGGTTGAGCAGCTAGATATTCGGTTTTGTCATAAGCGCCATTATCTAGTCCGTTGAGCATGATGTTTTTGGTGGCGACAAACAGACCAACTACTCCAATAATAAATGCGTGGTCACTAGCATGAGCGCTGCCCACTGGTGGTATTTCGATTCTGAGTTTTCTGTTGTGATAGTAAACTTTGGCTTTTTCGTAATTAGGGTCTTGAATAGTTTGGATATATTCTTGCCAAGTTGCTGTTACCCAGGTATCTGTGGTTAGTTGGGTTTGGGTTTGATTCATTGTGGAATAATTTTAATTTTTGGAGATGTCTATTAGTTTGTCAGTTACAGCAGGTTTGATCTAAGTTTAGCGTGGGGAAAAGAGAAGCACACAAGGATTTGGCCACGGATGCACGGATTGATTTTGCAAATACAGAAAAGGGGAAGATTCCTAGGAACAAAAGGCAGAAACCATCGGAGAAGACGAGACAATCCGAAAACCCAAATCGTAGTTGGAGCCATCGGCATTGAGGTCGTAACGCATAGCACTCCGGCAAAATCCAGAATTTGTGTCCCAGCAACCGCCACGAAGTGGCATATTTAGCTGCCCCGAAATCTACCAATATAATATTATCTGGGGAGCTAGAAGCTTGAACTGGATTAATTTTATCTGGCGAGCTAGAAGCTTGAACTGGATTAATTTTATCTGGCGAGCTAGAAGCTTGAACTGGATTAATTTTATCTGGCGAGCTAGAAGCTTGAACTGGGTTAAATTGATTATTATTCTTTCTCCTAATAATATTCTCTGGTTTAATATCTCGATGAATTACCTGTTGAGAATGAATAAATTCTAAGACGGGCAATAAACTTTTTAATAATTCCAAAATTTGACTTTCATCAAAAGCTCCTGACTCTTCTAATTCCTGTCGTAAATTTTGCCCGTCGATAAATTCTTGTACTAAATACTGTCGATTATCCTGAGTAAAATATGCGAAAAGTTCGGGAATTTGTGGATGTCTACCTAAACCATCTAAACGTTCAGCTTCTTGAGCAAATAATTCGGCAGCTTTTTCTAAAGTTTTAGTTCCTTGTGCTTGAGGAAAAAATTGTTTAATTACGCAAGAAGGCTTTGAAGGTTTGTATTCATCTACAGCTTGAAAAGTTCTGCCAAAACCTCCTTGCCCGATAATTTTTAGAGCGCGATAACGTTCGGCTAAAACTAATTTTTTACCACAGCTTTGACAGAATTTTGTTTGTGGTGGGTTAGGTCTTAAACAGTCAGGATTTAAACATTGAGTCATTTCAGTTATTGGTTATCAGCTATCCAGTGCGAGCATCTTGCTCGCCTATTTAATAATAATACCAAACCTGTTAGGAAATTGAATTATGTTCTGGGAATTTGAATTATGTTCTGGGAATTGAAATTATGTTTTGGGAATTTGAATTAGATTCTGGGAAATTGAAATTATGTTCTGGAAATTGAAATTATGTTCTGGAAATTGAAATTATGTTCTGGAAATTTGAATTAGATTCTGGAAATTTGAATTAGATTCTGGGAAAATTGGAATTAGATTCTGGGAAATTTGAATTATGTTCTGGAAATTGAAATTATGTTCTGGAAATTGGAATTAGATTCTGGGAAATTGGAATTAGATTCTGGGAAATTTGAATTATGTTCTGGGAAATTGGAATTAGATTCTGGGAAATTGATTATGTTCTCGAAAATTGAAATTATGTTCTGGGAATTGAAATTATGTTCTGGGAATTGAAATTATGTTCTGGGAATTGAAATTATGTTCTGGGAAATTGATTATGTTCTCGAAAATTGGAATTATGTTCTGGGAAATTGATTATGTTCTCGAAAATTGGAATTATGTTCTGGGAAATTGATTATGTTCTCGAAAATTGGAATTATGTTCTGGGAAATTGATTATGTTCTGGAAATTGGAATTATGTTCTGGAAATTGGAATTATGTTCTGGAAATTGGAATTAGATTCTGGGAAATTGGAATTAGATTCTGGGAAATTGGAATTAGATTCTGGGAAATTGGAATTATGTTCTGGGAAATTGGAATTAGATTCTGGGAAATTGGAATTATGTTCTGGGAAATTGATTATGTTCTCGAAAATTGAAATTATGTTCTGGGAATTAAAATTATATTCTGGAAAATTTAATTATATTCTGGAAAATTTAATTATATTCTGGCGAGCTAGAAGCTCGCACTGGATGGGAATTTTAATTATTCTGAAAATATGGGAATAAATTTCTGTCTAATTCCCAGAAAAAAGGATATTCTTCTGGTTTATTTACTAATTCAGCTTTAACGGGGTTTTGTCTGATGTATTTCCAGACGTCTATCATTTCTTTTTGACTGGTAATTAATCTCTCGTGTCGCCCATCTTGCCAAACTTTGCCAATATGCTTCATAACTTTAGGAATTTCCTTGGCACTATAACCTTTAATACTGTGCAGAATACTTCCAATAGACCAATATTCTGATTCTTTTTTCAGAAAAGGTACAATTAAACAATGTACATGATCTGGCATAATTACGACGCTAAAAATTTGATATCTTTGTTGGTGAAAAAATAGGAATGAATTTAAAACAATTTCTCGTGCTTCAGGAGTTAATTCTAATCTTTCCCAGGTGACAAATGTGACGAAAAAAGCAGGTTTTATAAATTGAAATTTAGGAGATTTGTTCATAATTTTGATGGTGATTTTTTCCACCCAGTACGAGCATCTTGCTCGCGTGTTTAAAAAAATGTTAATTTCACGTTTGCTTCTGGGATTAATTCTAATCTTTGCCAAGTAACAAATGTGATGAAATAAATAGGTTTTATAAATTGAAATTCAGGAGATTTGTTCATGATTTTGAGGGTAAATTTTTCCACCCAGTGCGAGCATCTTGCTCGCGTGTTTAAAAAAATGTTAATTTCACGTTTGCTTCAGGAGTTAACTCTAATCTTTGCCAAGTAACAAATGTGATGAAATAAATAGGTTTTATAAATTGAAATTCAGGAGATTTGTTCATGATTTTGAGGGTAATTTTTTCCACCCAGTGCGAGCATCTTGCTCGCGTGTTTAAAAAAATGTTAATTTCACGTTTGCTTCTGGGATTAATTCTAATCTTTGCCAAGTAACAAATGTGACGAAAAAAGCAGGTTTTATAAATTGAAATTTAGGAGATTTTATCATGATTTTGATGGTAATTTTTTCCACCCAGTGCGAGCATCTTGCTCGCGGATTTAATAACACCAAAAGGGTAATTTTTTCCACCCAGTGCGAGCATCTTGCTCGCGTGTTTAATCTACAGAAAATTAGAGTTTTGATTGACTATAAAATACAACTTCTAGACTTCAGTCATACCGATACTCCATCTTCAAGTAGATAAAAGAAGTACAATATTTTGCTAAACTAGCACTAAATTAAGACTTCAAAGATATCTGGAAAATTTATGTATGTACCACTTTGGCCAGGAAAACCTTATCCACTGGGAGCTTTTTGGGATGGTAAAGGCAGCAATTTCGCCATATTCTCCGAAAATGCAACGAGGGTTGAACTCTGCCTATTCGATCAAGAAGATAAGGAAACACGCATCAACCTCAATGAAGTTAGTAACTTTGTGTGGCATGGCTATGTGCCTGGTATAAACCCTGGTCAAAGATATGGATTTAGAGTGCATGGCCCTTATGAACCATCACAAGGTCATCGTTTTAATCCTCATAAACTTTTGATTGACCCTTATGCAAAAGCAATAGATGGTGATGTACTGTATGGCCAAGAAAATTTTGGTTACCCCTGGGAAGACCCTGAAAAAGACCTAGCTTTCTCAGAAGAAGATAATGCTCATCTGATGCCAAAAGCTGTGGTTATTGATGAAAGTTTTGACTGGGAGGGTGACGAACTATTACGCACTCCCGCTCATGAAACCATCATTTATGAAACTCATGTTAGAGGGTTTACAAAACTGCAACCTGATATTCCAGAAGAATTGCGGGGTACTTATGCAGGGTTAGCACATCCGGCAGCGATCGCCTATCTTCAGTCTCTGGGTATTACAGCAGTGGAATTGATGCCAGTTCACCACTTTTTACGATATCCTGGCCATCTAGTTGATAAAGGATTATCTAATTACTGGGGTTACGACTCTATTAACTATTTCACTCCCTATAGTGGTTATTGTTCTCGCGAGACGACATGGGAACAAGTTGAAGAATTTAAAGAAATGGTTAAGGCTTTGCATAAGGCAGGGATTGAAGTGATATTGGATGTTGTCTACAACCATACTGGAGAAGGTAATCATCTAGGTCCAACTTTATCTTTAAGGGGAATTGATAATGCTTCTTATTATCGTTTAGTAGAGGATGACCCTCGTTATTATATGGACTTCACTGGTTGTGGTAATTCTCTCAACGTCCGTAACCCACAAGTATTGAAGTTAATCATGGATAGTTTGCGCTATTGGGTGACAGAAATGCACGTTGATGGGTTTAGATTTGATTTAGCCTCTGCTTTGGCGCGAGAATTATATGAAGTAGATAATCTAGCAGCTTTCTTTAATATTGTTCACCAAGACCCAATCATAGCAGATGTGAAACTTATTGCTGAACCTTGGGATGTTGGGGAAGGTGGTTATCAAGTTGGTAATTTTCCTCTATTGTGGTCGGAATGGAATGGTAAATATCGCGATACAGTTAGAGATTTTTGGCGAGGGGAAGACCAGACATTAGCGGAATTTGCTTTTCGTTTTACGGGTAGTTCTGACTTATATGCTTCTAATGGTAGATTACCTAATGCGAGTATTAATTTTGTCACTGCCCATGATGGTTTTCCTCTCAACGATCTAGTTAGTTATAACGAAAAACATAACGAAGCAAATGGGGAAGATAATAATGATGGAGAAGATAATAATAGTTCTTGGAATTGTGGAGAAGAAGGGGAAACTGATGATCCAGATGTTCTCAAGTTAAGAAACCGTCAAAGGCGTAATTTTTTGGTGACTTTAATGTTATCTCAGGGCGTACCAATGTTATTAAGTGGAGATGAAATTGGGCGCACACAAAAAGGTAATAATAATGCTTATTGTCAGGATAATGAAGTTTCCTGGTTAGATTGGGATTTACAAGGAGAAAATTCGGCTTTATTAGATTTTACTCGACAGTTGATTTATTTCCGTCGTCGCCATTCGATATTTCACAGACGGAAGTGGTTTCAAGGTCGTGCAATTCACGGTTCGAGTGTGAGTGATGTAGGTTGGTATAATCCCAATGGCGCAAAAATGACAGAGGAACAATGGAATATTGGTTTTGCTAAATCTATTGGTATCTTTTTAAATGGAGAAGAAATTCCTACTACTGGCGAACGTGGAGAGCGAATTATTGATGATAGTTTTCTGCTTCTTTTTAATGCTCACTACGAGTTACTAGAATTTACAATTCCTCCTAGTCTTCAAGAAAGAAATTGGGTAGTAATGATTGATACAAGTAAGTCTCGTTTTATCAAGAATGGTAAGCAATATCAAGGTGAAGTGCCTATTCCTGTAATGGAGCGTTCAATTGTTGTTTTACAACGTTTGTGAAGTTGGTAGAAGGTAAGCAGTCATGCAGTCAGCAGTCAGCTATTAGCTATTAATATTATGTCCGCTTAATAGCGCGATAGAACTCCGTGACCCTTACGCAAACAAAAACTTTCTTCTTATCTACCTTCTTTTTTTCTCCTGACTCCTGACTCCTCTATCAGTTATCAGGAGTTTTGAAGAACCCCAACTTGCTGTCGCTGAAGTTGGGGATTCTAACAGGGAATCGCTTCCCCATCCCTCCACTCAAACAAGCTTAGTTGTTGAGGGTTCCCAGGCTCAACCTCCAACGAGATTGATGTTTCCCTATTTCTAGAACCTGTTAATTCAGGTTTGGGCGTAACTTCCTGATGGACCATCAGTAGCTTGGATTGACTAATTCCAAGAGTTTCTAGTCCTTTAATTCCAATATTAGTTGAAGCCTGAAGATCGGCATCAGCTAAAAAACCGCAATTAAGACACAAAAAACGTTCTTTATTGCGGTTTTCTTTTTGTATATGTCCACAATGGGAGCATTTTTGAGACGTAAACTTGGGGTCAACATCTAAACAAATACTGCCAAACTTTTCAGCTACCGACTGTATTTTTGATTTTAAGTTACCCCAGGAACAATCCCTAATTAATCGATTCAACGCTCTTTTCGCTGATTGTCCATTCTTAAGAAACTTGCCGCTCGCGCGTTCCCTTGCGCCGTAAGACGGCGCGGGGTCCCTCGCCTTTTCGTCTTGTTTAGCACGACATTTTTTAATCATGCCTTGAATATTGAGATCCTCTAAGATAATGACATCAGCTAAACGAACGAGGTGGTGAGCGATTTTCCATTGGTAATCCTCTCTTTGATTAACTATTTTTTGGTCAATACGGGCTAATTTAGCGTAGGTTTTTTTCTGATTAAAAGAACCTCTTTTTTTTCGAGAAGCCCTACGCTGCCTGATAGTTTTTCTTTTGGATAGTCGTTTCTCAAATTGAGGATTTTCTATTAACTCTCCATTGCTCAAAGCTAACAGTTTCTTAATACCCAAGTCACAGCCAATGGCAGTTTTAACTTGTATTAAATCCTTCGGTTTTGACTGGGGAATATCTTTATTTTCTATCCTTAGAGAAACATACCAACCATCAGCTAAGGAGCGAACTGTTACAGTTTTAACCTCAAAACCATCAGGGATTTTTCGAGACTCAAAAAATTTCATCCAACCAATAGAAGGAAGGTAGATTTTATTCTCTTTTAATTTTACTTGATTGGGAGGATAGCTAAAACTTTTGAATTTTTGACGAGTTTTAAATTTGGGATATCCTCTACCATCAAAAAAGTTCTTAAACGCTGTATCTAACCTTCTTAGATTTGGCTGTAAAACAGTGCTATGAATCTTCTTGTACCAAGGTCTAGCCTTTTTTAAAATAGGTAATTCTGATGATTGCATTTCATAAGCATTACGCTTTTTACCCGCTTTCTTAAAAGGTTCTCCTAGTTGAGAATTGGGAGAAATTGAACAGGTTAAGGGACAACAAGAAGCTTTAGTCCTAAGGTCTGAATAGTTGCCTAATTTGGGAGACTTGACTTGTTCATAAGCTTCAATTCTATCTCTTAAGCAAAAATTGTAATGACTCCTCAGCATAGATAGCCAGTTAGTCATTATTATTTCTTGAGACGAGCTTATCCTCAATTTGTATTTGTAGGCTAAGATCATTTTAATTGAATTCTTGATTCAAGAATTTAGTTGTATTTTTTTCTAATTATAGTGGTTAATTTTGAAGATTTCCACTATATTTTTCTGTATGGATTCCGCAATGGTGCAGTTTTTTTTGTTGGTCGCCATTCATCCCCAACTTTTTGAGAAGATGGGGTATTCTGGCGACATTAAGATAAAGAAGGAAGAAAGAAGAAGGAAGAAGGAAAAATATTGCATTGTCTGAGTTTTAAGCTTTTGATATGTCAAACACCTTTCCTTTTCCATGTCTGGTGAACGTATCGATTTCTTAAATGCTGGAATTGCTGCTTTTAAACAAGAATTTGAACCGAGTAGCAAAATATCCCAATCTGTGGAATTAGCCATCATAACTTCTACAGGACTTACGCAAATTGACTGTTAAAGCACCATTTGTAGGGGCGAATGGCATTGACTAACGTCAAGCTCCGAAGGGCGCCCTCCCTATATATAGAGTCTCTGCGTAAGTCCTGTTCTAATAATAATAGGCGAGGAATTCAAGATTTTGTAAATATAGATGAATTTGTCCTATCTCCTCTCAAAGCCGAAGGAGAAACTATGATGGGTAAGGGAATTAATTTAGCATTACAAGAGATAGAAAATTATCAGGATAATTACCAAAACAATAATCTTCAGCACTCTCAAAAACCTTGGTTATTTTATATTATAGGTATCCCTCCCACTGACCAAAATTGGCAAATAATTGATAAGGATTGGGAAAAATCCACGCAACGTGCTTGGAAAGCTGTAGAGGAAAATAAACTCAATTTTTTTGTAGTCAATGTTCAGGGAATAGATAGGATTAACCTAATAAAATTTGCCTCTCCTAAAACATCTCCCAAGTTATTCAATGAATTTCAGGAATTATTCCACTGGATAGCTGAAAATCTCAAAAAAAGTTTCCAGGAGTGAAGAAGAAGGTGCTGCTATTTCAATTTTCCCTATTACAGAATCCGCAAAAGATGAGGATTGATTATTAGACACTATTTTCTAGGGGCGAATAGCCATTCGCCCCTACAGTGGTCTACCAAAATGAAAACCGTTTTAATATTATTATCTTTTCTCAAGAGAATTTATAGTCAAAGGTGAGCGATCGCGACATATCTTTCTCAAAATCTACCCAAAACCACTATATATAGTAGTCAAAAACTATAACGTTATAGATATGCAGTGTTTAGCCTTTTGACTTTTTAGTTTTTGCCCGCTGCTGAAGCACTTCCGGAGGCGGACCATAATCTCCATTACTAAAATATACTCGCTCTACTATATTTCCTGGTTCTACTTCAATCCACAGACGGGCACCTCCAGCTTGACTTGTATTCGGTTGATGGGGTTGATAGACTATTTGACAAGGTCCATGAATTTTTAGGGAGTGGCAATAATCTTTTTTATGTCCTACTTTTACAGCAACTGCTGGATGGGAAGTTCCATGGTCTCTGTTATAATCTATAGTCTTTCGTAGAACATGAATAAAGGTATTGGCTGTGCGTTGATTTTTGTTCCAAGTTGGTTCAGGACCACGACGACCAGGCGTAATTTCTGGCATTCCCCTATGATTTAAAGGAATTCGCCAAAATCTTTTGACCTTACGCGCACCAATGACACGGCCAGTATTCAGTAGAAAACGCAATCTACCTGTAGAGATATTTAGAAGAAAAGCCGCTTCTGTCGTACTAACTAATGAGACAGTCATAACTATAACGTTGTAGTTTTGAATAATTTAACTAAAATGAAAAGTAGAATTTATAATTTTTTTTTTAAAAAGCAATTGGGTTTAAAGATTTAATAGATTAACAGATGAAACTGTAGTCTAAAATTAGACAACAACTATGAAAAATTCAACGGTCTAAGAGTCAATAAATCTATGAAAGTCGGTAGCCATTATTTAGCAGAAAAAAAACAATGCCAATTTACTGTCTGGGCACCTCTACGAGAAAAGTTGGCTGTACATATTGTACATCCTCAAGAAAAATTAATTGAACTTCAAAAAGATGAATGGGGATATTGGCAAGGAGAAGCAAAAGACATTGACCCGGAAACTCTCTACTTCTATCAATTAGATGGAGAAACTGACCGCCCAGACCCAGCATCTCACTGGCAACCTCAAGGAGTACATGGTCCATCGAAAATAGTAGACCATCAACAATTTACCTGGAATGATACTTCTTGGCAAGGTATCCCTTTGGCAGAAATGATTATTTATGAACTTCATGTCGGTACCTTTACTCAAGAAGGAACTTTTACAGCCATAATTCCTAAGTTGCCAGACTTAAAAGATTTAGGCGTAAATGTCATAGAAATAATGCCCGTGGCTCAATTTCCAGGCGATCGCAACTGGGGCTATGATGGAGTAGACCTCTACAGTGTCCAAAATTCTTATGGTAGTCCCGACGGTTTGAAACAGCTTGTTAATGCTTGTCATCAGGCGGGTATAGCTGTAATTTTAGATGTGGTTTATAATCACTTCGGTCCAGAAGGAAATTATCTCTGGGATTATGGTCCTTATTTTACAGATAAATATAATACTCCTTGGGGTAATGCTGTTAATTTTGACGACGCATATAGTAATGAAGTCCGCAACTTTTTTATTGAAAATACTTTGTATTGGTTAGATAAATATCATATTGATGGTTTACGTTTGGATGCTATTCATGCCATTTATGATATGAGTGCTGAACCTTTTTTACAACAGTTAGCTGACCGAGTAGAAGAGTTTAGTAAAAATGGTAGTTGGAAACGTTATTTAATTGCGGAAAGTGACTTAAATGATGTGCGAGTTTTACGTTCAAAAGAAAATGGAGGTTTTGGTCATGATGCTCAATGGTGCGATGATTTTCACCACTCTCTACATACTCTTTTGACGGGAGAAACATCGGGGTATTATTGTGACTTCAGCAGTATAGAATATCTGAAAAAATCTTACAAACAAGGGTATGTTTATACAGGAGAATATTCCTCTATTCGTCAGAGAAATCATGGTAATTCTCCTCTTGGTTTAGCAGCAGAAAAGTTTGTAGTTTGTATTCAGAATCACGACCAAATTGGTAATCGATTAATTGGAGAAAGATTATCAGCTTTAGTAGATTTTGAAGGATTAAAACTTGCAGCAGGAGCAGTTTTAATTTCACCCTTTGTACCAATGTTATTTATGGGAGAAGAATATGGAGAAGAAAATCCTTTTATGTATTTTGTGAGTCATGGAGATCCTAACTTAGTTGAAGCAGTCAGAAAAGGTAGGGCAGAAGAATTTAAGTCTTTTAACTGGTCAGAAGAAGTGCCCGATCCTCAAGGAGAAAAAGTTTTTATGGACTCTAAATTAAATTGGGAAAAATCTAGGGAAGGTAAATATGGAGTTTTACGTTCTTTTTATAAACGCTTAATTGAGCTACGGAAAAAAATTCCAGTATTAGCTGAACTTGACACCACTCAAATAGAAGTACAAAGTTTGGCCGATAAAAATGTCTTATTGCTTCACAGGTGGGGAGAAAAAAGTAGTGTATTGAGTCTGATGAACTTTGAAAAGCAGTCTGTGACATTTGAGCCTCAACTACCCACAGGAAATTGGCAAAAGCTGATTAATTCCTCAGACCGAGAATGGATGGGAGAAGGTGCTGTATTACCTGAAAAATTATTATCTGGACAAACTGTGACGATTAATCCTTTAACCTTTGCCCTTTATCAGGCATAGTCTGATACCGTTTAATGGAAGTCACAACTCAAAAGCGAGTGCTAATTGGCGAGGTTTCCTTTCCTCCGGAAATGCTACGCAAACAGAATGTAAGATGCACATCTGACATTCAGAAGGCACGAAGTGAAAGTTGATAGACTTAAAGTATTGAGTATACAATAATTTCAGCCTATTATTTCATATCATCAGTTGGTGACTATTTGTGACATCCTGAGAGTGAATTGGTATGACTTTGTATTCCGCAGAAACTACCCTGATGTCATCAATTATTAAAGATTGTGATACTATAAGAGGTTAACAATTATATAAGCTATATTTGACGACTCTCCTCTGAGAATAGAAGTGAGTTTGTGAATTTTTGGTAAAAATTAATCAATAAAACCATAGTTTTGTATTGTTAAATTCAAGCTAATACCAATCTGTTTCTGATTTTGTTTAGGATTAGACGAACGTATCTGAAGTTCTCAAGCTAGAAGTTTGAGAACTCAAAAAAAATTATCTGTTAAACGTGAAATTCTGAACTTTTATGAGAATTCCCATAACAACATTATAGAATTTAATCTACTTCTAATTTTGACTTTTGAAGTAGATAAAGTCGTAGTTTCAGATTTATGCCTTAATTTTGGAAAAACATATATCTGTTAAACGTGAAATTCTGAACTTTTATAGCACTACAAGAATTTGGCGCGGACATTTTTCAATCCTAAAAGCCTTTTAAATTTTGCTATTCCCTGTTCTCTATTCCCTATTCCTTATTCCCTAGCGCTATTACAGTCAATTAATTACTACTTAATTATCTCTTTTAACTATGCGAATTCCCATTACAACTTATAGAATTCAATTTACTCCTAATTTTGGCTTTGATTCAGCTAAAATTATAGTTCCATATTTAGCTGAACTAGGAATTTCTGATATTTATGCTTCTCCTATATTTAAAGCAAAAACAGGTAGCGAACATGGATATGATGTAGTCAATCCTAATATGCTTAATCCTGAATTAGGAGGCAAAGAAAAATTTACTGAACTAGCCAAAAAAATTAAAAGTAATGAAATGGGATGGCTACAGGATATTGTGCCTAATCACATGGCATTTGGCAGCCAAAATCATATCCTAGTGGATGTCTTAGAAAATGGTCCTGAATCTCAATATCGTGACTATTTTGATATTGATTGGAATCATCCTTATGAAGGAATTAAAGGTAGAGTTTTAGCACCTTTTTTAGGTAAGTTTTATGGAGACTGTCTCGAAAGTGGAGAGTTAAAACTTAATTACGGTCAAAATGGATTAACTGTTAACTATTATGACCATCAATTTCCGATTAGAATTGATTCTTATACTCAAGTATTAACCTACAAAATCGGCAAATTAAGAAATAAGTTAGGCCGAAAAAATCAGGATTTTGTGAAATTACAGGGAGTTCTCTATAGTTTAAAATATATTCCTTCTGGAGCTGAGGGTAGAGAAAGATATGACCAAATTAGTTTCATCAAAGGGATGTTGTGGGAATTATGGAATGAAAATCTAAATATTAAAGAATTCATTGAAGAAAATATCAAGACTTTTAACGGGGTTCCAGGAAATCCAGAAAGTTTTGACTTATTAGATAAATTATTATCCGAGCAATACTTTCGTTTATCTTTCTGGAAAGTGGGTAATGAAGAATTAAACTATCGACGATTTTTTACAGTCAATGATTTAATTTCAGTCAGAGTAGAAGACGAGCAAGTATTTAATAATACCCATGCTCTAATTTTAGAAATGTTAAAACAGGAAAAATTCACAGGTCTGAGAATCGATCATATTGATGGACTGTACGATCCTGCTCAGTATTTAAACAGACTGAGAGAAAAAGCAAATGCTCCCTATATAGTTGTCGAAAAAATTCTTGAACCTAGCGAAGATTTACCTGTTAATTGGCCGGTTCAAGGAACTACAGGTTACGATTTTTTAAACTATGTGAATGGAATTTTTTGTGACCATTTGAACGAGGAAGAATTCGACCAGATTTATTCTCGGTTTATTAAAGGTACTTCTAACTATGGGCAGTTAGCTGATGAAAATCAAAGACTGATTATTAATAAACATTTAGCCGGAGATATTGATAATTTAGCTCACTTACTTAAAGATATTTCTAGTAAATATCGATATGCAAGCGATTTTACTATTTTTGGTTTGAAAGCTGCTTTAGTAGAAGTAATGTCGGTGTTTCCGGTGTATCGGACTTATGTTAGTAAAGAAGGAGTGAGTAAGGCAGATCGAGAATGTATTCAGAGAGTAATTGCTAAAACGAAAGAGAAAATTCCTTTCTTTATCAATGAACTTTTGAATGAATTGAGTTTTATTGAAAAGTTTTTGTTGTTGGAATTTGATGAATATTTAAACCAGGAAGATAAAGATAAATGGCTATACTTTGTGATGCGGTTACAACAATTTACCGGACCTTTGATGGCAAAGGGTGTAGAAGATACTGTTTTATATATTTATAATCGACTTATTTCTCTCAATGAAGTTGGTTCAACTCCTAGTAAATTTGGAGTTTCAGTTGAAGATTTTCATGGATTTAATCAACATCGTATTGCATATTGGCCTCATACTATGAGTGGAACTTCTAGTCACGATACAAAACGAGGGGAAGATGTTAGAACGCGAATTAATGTACTATCAGAAATTCCTGAAGAATGGGAAAGTTATCTACAAAAATGGCAGGAAATTAATGCTCCTCAAAAAGATTGTGTGGGAGGAATAGATGTTCCTGCACCTAATGATGAATACTTTTTATATCAGACTTTGTTGGGTGCTTTTCCTGTTGATGAAAGTGAATATCCAACTTTTGTCGAAAGGATTAAAGAGTATATTATTAAAGCAATTCGAGAAGCAAAAGTTAATACAGGTTGGTTAAGACCGGATGATGATTACGAAAGCTCATTTATTAAGTTTGTAGAACATCTACTTAATAAATCAGAAGATAATGAATTTTTACCAGCTTTCCGACCTTTGCAACGTAAGGTTCAACATTTTGGAGTTTTTAATTCTTTATCTCAAGCTTTTCTGAAGCTTACTTCTCCTGGAGTTCCTGATATTTATCAAGGTACAGAATTGTGGGATTTGAGTCTTGTTGACCCTGATAACCGTCGTCCTGTTGATTTTGAAAAAAGAGCAGAGTTGCTGAAGGAAATTAAGACAAAAATAGAGTCAGATATTTTAGGATTGATTGAGGAACTTTTGCAAACTCCAGAGACTGGTAAGATTAAAATGTTTTTAATTTACCAAGCTTTACAGGCACGCCGAGAGTATTTGGATTTATTTCAACGAGGAGATTACCAAAAGTTAATTGTTATGGGTAGTTTGAAGGATCATATAGTTGCTTTCTCTCGAAAATGGGGAGATAGTACAGCGATTATTATAGCTCCCAGATTATTAACTAAATTGATTCAAGAAGGAGAAAATCCTTTGGGCGAACAAGTATGGCGTGAAACTCGAATTTGTTTACCTTCAGGTTCTTCTTTGGTGTGGAAAAATGCAATTACTCAACAAAAATTAAAAGGAGAACGAGAAGATACTTTATGGATTAGAGATGTATTGACTCATTTCCCTATAGCATTATTAATTAATGAGGAGGGTGAAACAAATAATGATTCTGAACCAGCAGTAGATTCTCAAAATTAACTATACTTTTATTTTTAATTTTGAAATTTTTTCAACTTAAAATTTAGCCCGCCCAGAAAACTTTTAAAAGGCGGGATTATCTTTGCGCTTGTTTGTGCAGCATGACAAAGGTCAAGTTAGAAATAGGTTCAACAATTAATCATTAATAATGAATAATTAATAATTAACAATTACCTCGAGAGTGAAAACGGATAGGATTGACTAATAATGAAAATTTTTATTTATTATCCCCGATCGAGGGGAGGCTTTAAACCACAATTTTTCGGTAACCATTTCCTGCGGACTGCTTGCTGCGCAAACAGCTTTTCGTGCGAAATGCGGAGCAAACAGCTTTTAAACGTACAGGACTTACTAAAGGCAACGCTAAAGGCGACCAATTTATTTCGGTCCGAATGCTATTTCAATAATTGATAATTGATAATGGATAATTGATAATTACCTCTCCCTAAAACGGATAGGATTGAATAAAAGGAAAAAATAAATTTTTTTCCCCTTGAAAGGGGAGGCTTCAAGGCGCGAATTATTTAATTATTTATTTAATTATTTAATTATTTAATTCTTCGGTAAACATAAGTTTTAATTTTCCTTAGAGACTAATTCCTCCTGAGCGTACGATCGTCAGTTAATAACTCATAGCTGATAGCTGTTTGCTTCCGCATTTGGACCGAAATGCTGACGGCTGTTTGCTTACCGAAAAATTGGGTTTAAAGCCTCCCCCTTTTAGGGGGACTCTATGTTATGCTTAAAAAAGCGGAAAGGTATTCAACCGCTCTAAAAACCTATAGCTACCTAAATTGTAGCGTTTGCACCTTGACTCCTAGAGTTAGGGGGTTTTACACAGGAATACTTGTGTATGGAAAAGCTCTAAGCAACAAGTACCAGAGAACCAAAGTTTTTTTTAAGGTTTGAACTGTACCGTAGGGCATAGATCCACAGGCTCTGGGAATAGAGCGAACGCGCAGGCGTGAGAACCATCTCTGGGCTAGGTATCGCCAGGTAATTAGTTTAAGTGGACTCGGTGTTGGCGCAGCCTTGCGGAACGCAAACCAAGAATCCTGGTTTCAGGAGAATCTCCGCGCCTTTAGACCGGAGAGTATGTCAAGAAATAGGAACTCAGAAGTCAGAAGTTTTTTCTCTGAGAATTTTCGCTAATCGTAACCGGAATGCTCCGCAAACAGCTAGTCTCTTGCAGAGAAACTCCGAACTTCAGCTTGTAGGGGCCTACTTTGGCAGTTCTAGGTCAGGAAATGGCCTTATGCTAGCGCACAACTACGAATGGCACCCCTACTTGGGTAAAACATCCCCGGTTTCTATAAACCAGAAGGTGCGCGGAGGGGTTATTTCAGTTATCAGTTATCAGTACCTCTGACTAAAGCCGGAGGCCAGAAAATACTGAACTGAATATTTTTTTATCCTCTTAAAAGGGGAGGCGCATACCCTCATTTTTTGGTAACAGTCCCCTTCTAAACATTTACTGCTGAGTGCTGAGTGCTGAGTGCTTTTTTTAACTCCTCCTATTCAGAATGGTGACTATGAGTAGTAATATTTTCTTTCTTATTGAATAATCGCTCACAAATACCCAGTAAATATGATTTATTATTGATGGGCGATCGCGGCAATGGTTTTTCAGTATCAGGCCAGTGAGGCAAATCGAAACATGGACAACAATCTGGCGGCATTCCTTTCACACGAGATGGGACAGGCATCGAACAACGGGCACAATCACTAATGTCCCACTCTGGAGATAATAATTCTGCAATTGTTTGATGTGTCCCCTCTAAAAAACAATCTCCCGATTCAGAAGATAAAACTTGTTGCCAGCATGATTCAAAATCTTGACTGTAGCGATCGCCTAAAAGTACGACTTGAGGTTTCACAGCTTCTTGGCCATTCCTAATTAATACTTTCTTACCTAACTGAAACCAATAGGCAATATATTGTTTGACTCGATCGTGGGATGCCATAATTTTTCTCCTATATTTTCCATGTTATATAACTTCAAAGCTAATAAATCGCTTAGATTTTCTACCTTCATTCTAAACTTTAAACAATGGAAAAGTTGGGGAGTGAACCTAATATTTTATTCCTTTAGAATAAATTAAGAATTAAATTTTCAAAGGTGTGTCTAAAGCACTAAGATTCAAAACATGACCTTTGGATTTTCTACCTTCATTCTAAACTTTAAACAATGGAAAAGTTGGGGAGTGAACCGTAAGCATTGACCTTTGTCATGCGCTCGCATTCAGCTATTAGCAGTCAGCTATTCCGTTTGTCATGGACTCGCATTCAGCAATTAGTAATTATTCATTACTTCTGAGGTTTAGGAAGGGGACTTTAACAGTAACTTTTATTCTGTCTCAATTTCTCAATTATTTTTACCTTTGAATGCTTACAGTGAACCTAATCTTTTATTCCTTTAGAATAAATTAAGAATTAAAAGTTCAAAGGTGTACCTAAAGCACTAAGATTCAAAACATGACCTCCTGTAACTAGATAAACAGACTCAGAAATTACTCCAACTCGACGAATCAGATGACCAAGGCGATCGCGAAATAGCCGTCCCATAGGAAATGAAGGAACTACTCCCCAACCTGTTTCTTCACCCACTAAAATCACATCACCAGTAGCTTTCAATAAAGCTTCAATTAAAACTGCTAAAGTTTCATTCCAAGCTTGTTCATCTTGTGACAAAATATTAGCCAACCAAGTACCTAAAGAATCTACCAAAATACAGCAGTCTTCATCTGCATAAGTAGTCAAAGTTTCTGATAGTTTCACGGGTATTTCTAAAGTAGTCCAATCACGAGGGCGACGGTTTTGATGTTGTTCAATTCGAGTTTGCCACTCTAGATCCTTACCATCAATTTGAGAGGTAGCTATATAAATAACGTGTTTGTGAGAACTAATAGCTAAATTTTCAGCCCACTCACTTTTACCAGAGCGAGCAGGACCTGTAACCAAAATTATTTTCTTAGAAGTGGTTTGAAGAGAATTCATAGGAATACAAACAAGTAATACTATTTATCAAAAACTTTTCTACATTTTCTTGAGCCCGGTATTCAACAATTAATTAATAATTAATAATTATTATATTACCGAAAAATTGGGTTTAAAGCCTCCCCCTTTTAGGGGGATAAAAAAAAATTCAGTTCAGTATTTTCGTTTTCTCCGGCAATAGTTGTCGGTACTGATAACTGATAACTGATAACTGATAACTGAAATGACCTCTCCTTGAAAAGAAGAGGATTGATTAAAAGGAAAAGTTTTTTCTTCTCTTGGTTGATTGGATATGGTTAGGAAACCCATCCATCCCTCAACCGCTTTTTTTCCCTTAAAAGGGGAGGCTTTCAACCACAATTTATCGGTAAGGGAGAATTCATTAATTGATAATTGATAATGGATAATTACAAGAAGGTTAAAACCGTTACGGAATTGAATATAAGAAAATATTATTTCTTCTCTTGGTCGATTGGATATGGTTAGGAAACCCATCCATCCCTCAACCGCTTTTTTCCTCTTAAAAGGGGAGGCTTCAAGGCGCGAATTATTTAATTATTAATTATTCGGTAAACATAAGAATAATTAACATTAACTTAGCTAAAATTAGCTAAAAAGTTATTTTAACTGTATTAATTACTTAATAACTGAAGTGTTATCTAAGTATATCGTTACTTTTGAGAATTGGTATAATCCAGTATAAACTGAAAATAAAGGATAATAAATTAGTAAATAGTAAATTCGGCCAAAATCCCTGAAAACTCCAAAATAGTAAAAATAAACTATGGCCCAAATATCTGCTATTATCTGCACTCATAATCGGGACAATTACTTAGGAGCTGCCATAGATAGCCTACTTGGACAGGATTTTCCTGGTAGCTTTGAAGTAGTAGTAGTAGACAATGCTTCAACCGACCGCACCCGCGAAGTCGTAGAAGCAAGATATCCCAGTCCTAATCTGAAATATGTCTATGAGCCAGTCACAGGATTATCTGTGGCCAGAAATACAGGAGCAAAAGCAGCCAGTGCGGAAATTTTAGCTTATCTTGATGATGATGCTGTTGCTAGTTCCCAATGGTTAAGGGTATTGGAAGAAGCTTTTCAAAGTAATGAAAAACTAGCGATCGCTGGTGGTAAAGTTACTTTGATTTGGCCTGAAGGAATCAGTCCCCCCAAATGGCTTTCTCCAGAATTATCAGGAAACCTCGGTTACTATGACCTTGGTGATTCTGTAGTGTATATTAACCAGCCTGGTTTAACTCCTAGAGGTTTAAATTATTCCATTCGTCGTACATTTCTCGAACAAATTGGTGGCTTTGATACTAACTTAGGCCGAGTGGGCAAAAAGCTATTGTCTAATGAAGAGTTACATACCACAGAATTAGCAATTAAGCAAGATTGGCAAGTAGCTTATTTACCTGAAGCTTTGGTTGCTCATAATGTAGCTCCTGAAAGGGTTAGACCTTCCTGGTTTATTGAAAGAGGTTGGTGGCAAGGCATTAGCGAATGTTATCGCGAACAATTAGCTGGTCAGGCGGGTCTAAGACAGTTAGGAAAGGGAAGTGAGAGAATGATTAGGGGTGTGTATAAGTCTCTCAAAAATATAGCAGACCCGGCCAAACGTTTTGATAATTTTGTCTATGCTTATGCTCAAATAGGCTATCTAGGTGCAGCTATTCAAGGCATGATATCTACAAAGTAGGTGTTCATTAATGGATAATGGATAATTGATAATGGATAATGGATAATGGATAATGGATAATGGATAATGGATAATTACCTCTGGTTAAAACCGTTACGGAATTGAATATAAGGGCTAGGGCATTAATGGATAATGGATAGTGGATAATGGATAATGAAAGAATTCTCGCTCCTCTCTAACTTTCTAACTCTTTAATTATCAATTATCAATTGTCAATTATCCATTGGTAAGGGGAGGCTTTAAACCAGAATTATTTAATAATTAATGATTAATTATTAATTATGAGGAAAGTTATACAAGTATAGCTTCATTTTTAGATGGTGACTATCTACCTAATTATGGTGAGAAACCCAATGATTGGAAACCGTCAGGAAAAAGAATAGAGCGTGGTTTGTATAGGAGTAGTAATAATTGGTTAATTAATGCAGACTGTAACGGGGCTACAAACATTATCACAAAAGTAAGCAGAAAGCTAAGTCTAGACTTAAGCCAACTGTGTAGGGGCACTTTGACTTGTCCCCAGAGAGTGTATCTTTGGTCAGCTAAGAAGAAACGGAGCAACAGAGATTATCGGTGTTGCGTAGTATCTGCTTAGAATCCCCTCGGCAGAGATCCAGGGGAGTAGTCAACTAAAGGCTAACCTAGGGCAACTCAATACAAAACTCCTAGTGCCTTCAGAATATAGCCATAATAAAATAAGGTAAATCCCATCTATAAAATTCTGAACTATGACATCATCTAAGATACCAGTTTCAGTTCTCATCCCGGCTAAGAATGAAGAAAAAAATTTACCCGCTTGTCTAGATAGTGTTGCCAGAGCAGATGAGATATTTGTAGTAGATTCTCAAAGCAGCGATCGCTCCGGGGAAATTGTAGAAAGTTATGGAGCAAATTTAGTACAGTTCCATTTTAATGGTCAATGGCCAAAAAAGAAAAATTGGTCTTTAGAAAATTTGCCATTTCGGAATGAGTGGGTACTTATTGTTGATTGTGACGAACGTATTACTCCTGAGCAATGGGATGAAATTGCTGTAGCTATTCAAGACCAAAATTACAATGGTTACTACCTTAATAGAAGAGTATTTTTTCTAGGTAAATGGATTCGTTATGGGGGTAAATATCCTGATTGGAATCTGCGTTTATTTAAGCATAAGGAAGGTCGCTACGAGAATTTAGGAACTGAGGGAGTTCCTAATACGGGGGATAATGAAGTGCATGAACACGTTGTTTTGAATGGAAAGGTAGGCTATCTGAAAAATGATATGCTTCACGAAGATTTTCGCGATTTATTTCACTGGTTGGAAAGACACAATCGTTATTCTAATTGGGAGGCGCGAGTACATTACAATATACTAACTGGTCAGGATGATGATGGAACTATTGGTGCAAGTTTATTTGGGGATGCGGTACAGCGTAAACGTTTTCTGAAGAAGATATGGGTAAGATTACCGTTTAAACCGATGTTGAGGTTTATTTTATTTTACTTTATTCAATTAGGGTTTTTGGATGGTAAAGCAGGATATATTTACGGTAGGTTACTGAGTCAATATGAGTATCAAATAGGCGTTAAACTTTACGAACTTAAAGATTGTGGTGGTCAGTTAAATACTGTTGAGAAAATAGAAAAAACTGCTACACCTCGGCCAGTTGCTCGGGTAGATTCAGCCAGTAGTAGTTAGGAGTCAAGCTCAGGGTGCAAAATATCTAAAATATTTATAGGGGTAGAAACTAAGGGCAGAAGTATAAAAAAAGTGACTAGAAAAACTTGGTTTTATTGCTGATGATTCTGATGAATTAATAACCCTAAATCTATCCTAATACTGGACTATATATCTAGAATCAGCAATGCCAAAAATTTAGCTAATTAATCTGAAATTAACCGAACATTTAAGGGAGGTAGAAAGAGGGAAATTAACCTATTTTCTACTTCCCTCTTTTGATTGTTTTTCCTTTTTTTTTCTGATTGTTTCTTCCTTGTTCTTTCTTCCCTCTTATACCAATTTCATAAAATATTGCTACAGTCACAACACAGGGAAACTTAACTGGGAACAGGGAAAGAAAAACATAATAAAAAAGTAGGAAAAAAAGGTTGAATTTTTAGAATTTATGGAATGGGTGAATTTTTTTATTGTAGAAATAAATCACAAATTAAGATGTAACTACCTTTTTTTAATTGGGTGCATCTCATATTTGCAAAAATACTATCTTCCTATATATTCCCTGTTGCCTTCCGGAGCTGTTGCCTAAAAGCGATGAATTTTTGGCTTTATTCATGCATTGAGATGCACCCTTTTAATTTGGTATTAGGAGTCAGAAAGAATAGCCTAAATGCTATTTTGTGGTGTGAGTTTTTAGTCAAATAAATATTATAAGTAAAGTCTTTTAATCATACTTTATAGACTGTCTATCGACTAAATAAAATTTAAGGTTGAATGCTACAGAGATTTGAAATCCCTGACTAATAGCAAAGGTAGGAGTTTCGTGACCAAAATCCTACATAAATAGGGTTTGCGCTCAAAAGTCTTTTTCAGGAGTAGGGGAGCGGGGGACCCACCCCTGCTCCCAGGAGGGGGAGTAGTTAGGAGAAAGGAGGAATTAATTAGGAGATAGTCGGATATATTTGTCGATTATGATTTTTCTGCTATCCCCCCTGCCTTTGATGCTAAGTTTTTGAGGGTTTTTAGTTGAAAACCAGGCACTTTTTTCTACCCAAAAAGACTAAATCCTCGATCAAAAGAGTGCTTTTAGATTTAATCAGCAAGCCCTAAATATAATACCATTTCTTTATAGCGATCCACTTAATAATTTTTGCTCTGACCTTATTCAGGTGATAATTATCATCTTTTATTAAGCCCAACTTCATAGAGAAATGGTATAAGCACCTAAACAAAATTATTTACCTACTCCGATTCTATGTAATGCTTACAACATAAAGAATTTAGCCTTAAAAAATGTGTAATTAATTTTGTGTACCTGTTTAGCTTTTATATATTTACAAAAAATACAGATTGATGGAATTTAACTACTATTTACAAGCATTAGAAAATAATCTAGAAAAAGGTAGTGAACGTACTCACTATCCTACTTTTAAAAATCTGATTGAAGGTGGAATTTTGGGAATTAATGCCAATATTGAAGAAACTGGAAATCAAGCTGGTATTCCAGATTTTACAGTTAGGAAAAATAATAATTTACTTGGCTATATTGAAGCTAAAAAAATTGGTGAAAATTTAGACAGGATCCAATTAACTGAACAGTTAAAACGTTATTTAGAATCTGACATTAGCAAAAACTTAATTTTAACTAATTACTTAGAATTTCGTTGGTACAAAGACGGCAAGTTAAAACTAAATACAAGTTTAGGGAATCTCAAAAATAACAAGATTACTGCTAATGATAATTTAGAAAAAACTGCTGAGTTAATCCAATCATTTTTAAGTTATCAAGAAAAAGTTATTAATAACTATAATGATTTAGCCCAACAAATGGCGAATAAAACTAAAGTCATTCGTTATAGTATTGAAGAGGCATTGAAAATTGAAAATGAAACGGGAGAGTTGACCGAACTTAAGCAAGTTTTCCAAGATTTATTATTGCCAGATTTGGATAATAAGAGTTTTGCAGATATGTATGCTCAAACTATAACTTATGGATTATTTACTGCCAGAGTAGGTCATGCTCAAAATCCGGGTAATTCTAATTTTAGTCGTCAAACTGCCAGTATTTATATTAGTGATAAAATTCCTTTTTTACAGGGTTTGTTTAGTACGGTTATTGCCACAGATATTGTGAGTAAAATTAACTGGGCGATTGAAATATTGATAGAAGTTTTGGCTAAAGTTGATATTGGGAATATTCTGGAAAACTTTGGTCGGGAAACTAGAAAGGAAGACCCGGTTGTTCATTTTTATGAAACTTTTTTAGCTGCTTATGAAGTATCTTTGAGAAAAAGTCGAGGAGTTTATTATACTCCTGAACCTGTGGTGTCTTTTATTGTCAAAGCAGTTAATCATATTTTGGATAAATATTTTGATTTAGAACATGGTTTAGGTAGTCGAAAAGTAACAATTTTAGACCCTGCTACGGGTACTGGTACTTTTTTATATCGAGTAATTAAACAAATCTATTTTAATTTTGAGAAATATGGTGCAAATCCTTGGAATGAGCTGTTAAGAGATTCACAAGTTTTAAAGCGGTTATATGGTTTTGAATTATTGATGACTCCCTACGCCATTGCTCATTTAAAGTTGGGATTATTATTGGAGACTTTGGGTTATCGTTTTGAGGAGAAGGAAAGATTAAATATTTTCTTGACTAATGCTTTAGATGAGGGGATAAAAAAGTCTAGTTTGTTATTGGGTGAATATATTTCTGAAGAAGCTAATCAAGCAGCAAAGGTTAAGGAGGAAAAACCGATTTTTGTTGTGTTAGGAAATCCTCCTTATTCTGTCAGTTCGCAAAATATTAGTAAGCGGAAAAGACGCTTGGAGGAAAATACTAAATATTTGGCAGATGTTAAATATAATGGTTCGACTTGGGAGAAGATTTATAAAACAGGTAAAGCGGGAAAAGAGATAACAGAATTAACTTATATTGGCGAACTTTTAGAAAGATATAAAGGTAGGGTGAGGTTGGAGGGAGAAAAAAATATTCAACCTCTTGATGATGACTATATTAAGTTTATTCGTTTTGCTCACGACCAAATAGAAAAAACTGGGCATGGAGTAATCGGTTTGATTACTAATCATTCTTATATTAATGGTTTAATTCATCGGGGGATGAGAGAAGAGTTACTAAAATATTTTGATAGTCTCTACATTATGGATTTACATGGCAATTCTTTGTTAAAAGAAACGACACCCGATGGAGAAGTTGACGAAAATGTTTTTGATATTCAACAAGGTGTGGCAATTTTAATTGCGGTGAGGGAAAAAAGTGAACCTGATGCTTTTTCGGTGGTTTATAAAAAGAGAGATGGTGTGAAATTGCCTGCGGATGTTTTTTATTTTGATTTATGGGGAAAACGGGAGGATAAATATAAATTTTTAGAGGCAGTTGATTTTAATGATATTGACTGGATAAAGTTACAACCTTCTCAACCTAATTTCTTTTTTTCTCCTAAAAATTTTAGTAATGAAGATGAATATAAAGAAGGATGGAGTGTGATAGATATATTTCCAATTTATGCTGCTGGTATGCAAACAAGAAGAGACAATGTATGTGTTGATTATGATAAGGAAAAGCTAATAAATAGGTTTGTAGACATTGCCAAAAATAACAATTTGGTAGAATTAAAGCGTAAATATCAAATCAAGGATACCTCTTATTGGACTTTAGAAAACGCTAGGTTGAAAATCAATGTAGATGAAATTAAATTAAAGGTTCAGAAATATGCCTACAGACCTTTTGATAATCGTTGGGTTTATTATAACCCTGAAATTATTGAAAGGGGAGACAGTCGCAAGGAACTAATGAGACATCTAATGGAAGATGATAATATAGCTTTATTATTATGTCGCCAACAAACCGAACCAGGATTTCATCATGTTTTTTGCTCTAATATAATTACAGAACGTTGTGCCGTTTCTTTAAAAAGTAGAGAATTAACTTATGTTTTTCCTCTCTACATTTACCCAGACACCGAAAGGGGGCAAACAAATTTATTTGTGGAAAAAACCGCTAACTTATCCTCAAAAATTTTAACTGCCATCCAAGAAAAATTAGGATATATCCCCACACCAGAAAATATCTTTTATTACGCTTATGCCATATTTCATTCCCCCACTTATCGACAAAGATATGCCGAATTTTTAAAGATAGACTTTCCTCGTCTTCCCCTCACAAGCAATAATCAATTATTCCAACAATTAACAACTCAAGGCGAAGCATTAGTCAATCTACATTTACTCAAAAATTTACCAGTTTTCCAACAGGAAGAAAAAACCGCTATTGATTATCAAGGGGATGGAAAAAATCTAGTCAAAGAAATTAGATATGACCAGACAAATGAAAAAGTATGGATTAACAAAAATTGTTATTTCACAGGGGTCAGTCAAAAAATATGGGAATTTAAAATTGGTAGCTACCAAGTTTTAGATAAATGGCTTAAAGACAGAAAAAAGCTAACCGGGAATTATCGGATGAAGAGATTAACCACTATCAAAAAATTATTCTTGCCACCAGAGAAACCAGAAAAATTATGACAAAAATAGATGAAATTATTCCGAGTTTTCCCCTCAGATAGTCAGACAGTCAAACCGAGGATAGAAAATTTATATATCAATATATAGTTGTCATCCCATTTAC
>JAXHSW010000092.1:0-33216 GCA_034190295.1 Cyanobacteriota bacterium
ATTGTCCAATAGTAATCATTGCCTTCCCTGGGCGATCGCTCATCAGCACAGCAATAACTATTGTCCAATAGTAATCATTGCCTTCCCTGGGCGATCGCTCATCAGCACAGCAATAACTATTATCCAATAGTAATCATTGCCTTCCCTGGGCGATATAACTGCCGAATGGATGTTAAGAACGCTACTTTCATGCAACAAAGCCATTATTTTCTCATAATTGTAGGGTTTTAACCTAAATCTCTCTTGGATTACTCGCGCATATTTTTAACAATCTAATTAGAGTTTGCTGAAAAAGTCTTATCGGTGAGGGTAGGAGTTAGAATTTCCGTTTGTCACCGCGAAGCAAACAGGAACCAGAATTCAGGAGAAACAGGGAATTTAGAAGAAGTAGTCGAATATTTTATCCCTAAATTTTCCTGTGATAGTCAGCCCAAAATCCTAACTTTTTGGTCACTCAAGCTGAAAAAATTGCACCTTTTTTCGTTTCTTAAAGGCACTTACCGAAAATTGTGGTTTAAAGCCTCCCCTTTTAAGGGGATAATAAAGAAAAATTTTCATAATTAGTCAATCCTCTCCTTGAAAAGAAGAGGTAATTATTAATTATTAATTATTAATTATTAATTGTTGAATTTTATCTATCAATGCTTTGAGATTAGATCGGTAAGTCCTAATTATATGTTATGCAAAAATCCTGTGAGAGGATAATTCTTTATTCTGATATTTTTCCAAGTAATTTAATTCTACATTTTTCGGCTTTTTTTTAGGAGTTTTGATTGCTTTTTAACCAATTTAGGCTGGATATCCGCGCTCATTTTTGTTCTTGGTTAAACTTTCTTTGAGTTTCACGAAAATAATTAATATCACTGTCTTGAATTCGTCTTACCCAGTTCCGTTCCGGGGTAAGCATTCAGTTCTTACTCTCTTCCCGCCAGAAGATTACCTATAATGTAGGAATTAAAACAATGTAGTTTTTATTCAGGGTGCATTATGGCTAAATTACTAGGAAATAGGAGAGTTAGATTAAGCGATACAACTCCGTTGCGCTCCGCGATCGCCAACTGGATTGGGATTTATGGCAAAAACTATACTACAAAAATAAAAAACAATATTTAAGGAAAAGATTACTAGCAATTAGATACTTATATGAGGGAAAAAGTAGAATAGAAGTATCAGAATTATTAAATTGTAATTACAAAACTTTATCAACTTGGATAGATAAATTTCTGGAAGGAGGGTTAAATGAATTAACCAAACCAATTTGTCATCAAGTATCTTCAAGATTAAATTTAGAACAGAAACAAGAATTAAAAAGAATGTTACTAGAAGAATTGCCCAGAAACTATGGCATAGATAGAAATATATGGACAGGCAAAATTATTCGTAGTGTGCTCGAGTCAAGATGGGGAGTGAAGCTAAAAACAACTATAATCTATGAAATACTCAAGCAGTTAAATTTGTCATATCAAAAAACACATAGAGATTATGCTAATGCCAACAAAGAAGAGCAAAAAACATTTATATCAAACTAAAAAAACTAGAATCTCAACAAGAAAAAGAAAAAATAGTATTTTTTGACGAATTTGCTGTTAATGAACGTCCCAGTATTTTTTACCGAATAATTAATAATTAATAATTAAATAATTAAATAATTCAGCTTTATTACCCTCCCCTTTTAAGGGAAAAAAAATAAATTTTTTCCTTAAGGATCGATCCTCTCCCTAAAAGGGAGGGGTCATTTCAGTTATCAGTTATCAGTTATCAGTACCTCCGACTAAAGCCGGATCAAACGAAAATACGCTCATTGAAATTTTTTCATCCCCCTAAAAGGGGGGAGGCTTTAAACCCAATTTTTCGGGTAATTATCCATTATCCATTAATGAATTTGAGGCCATACAATTACTTACCCTTTTCTTGAGTGCTTCTTATACCAAGCGAGATAAATGTTTGCTACAAATAGCTAGGCTATTTCTTAGGGTGCATCTCATAGCAAGCAAAAATACTATTTTCCTATATATTCCCTGACGGAGCTGTTGCCTAAAAGCGGTATTTTTTTGCTTTATTCATGCATTGAGATGCACCTATTTCTTAGGAGTCAAAAATTCTGTTTTTTCATGCTCCGCAAATAGCAATTATGCAATTCAGAATGAATAGCTTCAATACCAGTTTTTCGGCTGTAAATTCTCTTTTGTGTCAAAGGTACATTTCCTGCAAAATATTTTTATTGCATTTATTATTCGTAACATTATTTTTTTTTAATGGTATGAAATTCGCCGTGCAACGGTGAATTAAGCACTCGCTTTTTTTGTATGTTTTTTTTATAGCCGGAGTATTCAATAATTAATAATTAATAATTAATAATTACCTCTCCTTGAAAAGAAGAGGATTGACCCAAAGGATTTTTTTTATTTATTATCCCCTTAAAAGGGGAGGTTTTAAACCACAAGTTCTCGATAATTTTCCTGTTTTTCATAATTCCCAATTCTCTCTATTTACTGTTTATAGCTATCTACAATTAATTTATTTTTCGGAGATTTCTACCGTATTTAACGCTTATTAAAAAGTGCTTTCATTAATTGATAATGGATAATGGATAATTACCTCTGGTTAAAACCGTTACGGAACTGAACATAAGGAAATATTATTTCTTTATTTCCCCCTTGTAGAGCGGTAGCTCGCAGCGCAGCTAAGGGGAGGCGGAATTAGCTGAATTATTTAATTAATAATGATTAATTATTCGGTAAAAGATGTACAGAAAATAAAAAAAGGAATAATTTTGATATTTCTAGCAGCAGTCGCTTTAAATGTCTGTCAAAATAATTGAAGTGATGTAGGGTGGGTTGCAAAATACTCTAAAAGTAGAGTCCCTGTGTAAGTCCTGTATTTTTTTAACTAGCTATAGAAAATTCTTTATTTCTTCTGCTATGGCGGTTTTCACAAAGATAGACTTGCATTGCTTCTGCCCTCTGCTTTTAAGCCGAAATCTTTGACCCCATGAACTCAGACCCAAATTCAATAAATTCAATATACTCCTATCAAGTCGGCGGCAGTCTACCTGTGGATGCTCCCACTTATGTCCAACGACAGGCAGACGAGGAACTTTTTGATGGCCTAATGATGGGAGAGTTTTGTTATGTCTTAAACTCTAGGCAAATGGGTAAGTCTAGTCTGCGAGTTCAGACTATGCGACGTTTACAGGCATCTGGGGTTGTTTGTGCCACTATAGATTTAACGGCTATTGGTAGTCAGGATATTACTTCGGAACAGTGGTATGCGGGAATAGTTTATAGTTTGGCCAGTAGTTTGGATTTATTGGAGCGGTTTGATATTTTGAGTTGGTGGAGCGATCGCTCTTTTCTTTCTGCTTTACAACGTTTGAGTCATTTTATTGAGCAAGTGTTGCTGAGGGAAATCACAAATAATATTGTAATTTTTATTGATGAAATTGATAGTATTCTCAGTTTGAATTTTAATGTTGATGATTTTTTTGCTTTGATTCGTTTTTGTTATAATCAACGGGCTGAGAATTCTGAATATCAACGTTTATCTTTTGCTTTATTGGGAGTGGCAACACCGTCTGATTTGATTAAAAATCGGTATATTAGTACGCCTTTTAATATTGGTAAAGCTATTGAGTTGGAGGGGTTTAATTTTGATGAGGCGAAATCTTTAGCTGCGGGATTTTCTGGTGTTTTTAATGATGGTATGGCAGTCTTGAAGGAAGTATTAAATTGGACTGGTGGGCAACCATTTTTAACTCAAAAAGTTTGTCAAGTAATTTTATCTTACTGTAGAGAGGTTAAGTTTAATATTTCTAGAGAAAATGAGGTAGGGTTAGTGGCAGAAATTGTTCGGTCACAAATTATTGAAAATTGGGAAGCAAAGGATGAACCTGAACATTTAAAAACTATACGCGATCGCTTACTTTACGGCAGTCATAGTCATGGTCAATTACTATTATTATATCGGCAGATATTACAGCAGGGAAATATTAAGGCGAATCATCAGCAATTTCATAGAGAATTACGACTGACTGGGGTGGTAGTAAAACAGAAAGGAAATTTAAGGATTTATAACAAAATTTATGCAGAGGTTTTTAATCTGAATTGGGTGGAAAATAAATTACGCGAAGCAGGTTTATTTTTAGAAGAAAAAGTAGAGGCAGTATATTCAGAAACTGAAATTAAAGAGATTGAGGAAATTACGAATGATGCTTTATCCGAGTTTGAATTTAATCAAATAGAGGCATTAGTTTTAGCAATACAGGCAGGGCAAAAGTTAAAAAAATTAGTTTTGCATAATTTGTCTTTAAAAGAATATCCGACTATCGCCCCAATATATACTTTACAAAAAACTCTCGCTCAGATTAGGCAAAAAAATCAATTTATTAGTCATCAAATTGGAGTTAAAGATATCAACTTTAGCCCAGATGGAGAATATTTAGCTATTGCAGAAATAAATGGCACAATTTTATTACAGCAATTATTAAATCCCTACTCAATACAACTAAAAAGTCACGAAAAAGAAGTTTTGTGTGTGAAATTCAGCCCCAATGGTAAACACTTAGCAACAGCAGGAAAAGAAGGCATAATTCGACTTTGGAATTTACAAGGTCAACAAATAAATCAGTTTAAAAGTAATCAAGGTGCAGTTAATCAAATTAGATTTAGCCCAGATGGAAAATATTTCGCAACAGTAGCAGAAAATGGAGTACAACTATGGAATATTTCACGGCAAACTCGTTCGCGTTCCGGAACATCATCCCTCAAACAACGAAATATTCATTCAAGTTGGAAAACTACTGTAAGTTTTACTCGCGATGGTGAATGTATTGCAGTTTCAGTTAGAGAAAATATAGTCAGACTGTGGAAAGGATTAAAACGACAACCCACAGAATTAAAAGCAAATTACATTGAAGAGTTTGCCCTGACAGATGTAAAAATGAGTTGGAGCGGAAAATATCTGCTTTGTATTAGTAAAAAAGGAATTGTGCGACTCTGGGATTTTCCTAAACGGCAATTGTTTGACTGGGAAACCGAGCAAACAGAGATTAAAAATATTTGTTTTAGCCCCAACGACCGCTATATTGCTACAGCAGGAGCAGATGGAATCACCAAAATTTGGGAATTATCTGGAAAATTATTAACTCAGTTTCATGCTGACCGTAACTCAGTCAAAGCTCTCAGTTTTACTTCTGATGGAAAACAAATTGCCACGGTGGGTGCTGACGGCACAATTCGCACCTGGAATATATTTCCAAAACAGCAGACTCAATGGAAAACTCAACAAGGCAGAGTTTTGAGTGTTAGTTTTAGTCTCAGTGGAAAAATAGCTACGGGAGGAGAAGATGGCAGTGTGAAAATTTGGAATTTGTCTGGTCAAATATTAAATCAGTGGAAAAGTGGTCGAGGTAGACTCACTAGCATCAGTTTCAGTCCTGATGGCAAATACCTAGTCACAGCAGGGCGTAATAATATTTCAATTTGGAGTGAAGAAGGGCAACTTGTCAGTCAATGTCATCCCAATCAAGACCTCATATTAGAAGTAAAATTCAGTCCTAATGGCAAATCCCTAGTAGCAGTGGGAGCAAATGGCACAGCTATATTACGCAACTTGGAAGGAAAACAATTAGCGATACTAAAGCGCAGTAATCGGAGAATAATTGCCAGTGTTAGTTTTAGCTCAGAAGGCGATCGTATTGTTACAGGTGGGTGGGATGGAAAGGTCTGCATCTGGAATTTATCTGGACAACTTTTAGCAAATTGGAATGCTCATCGGGATAAGGTCAGAACTGTGAGTTTTAGCGTTGATGGGGAACAAGTTGTTTCTGCGGGTAGGGAAAAGGTGAAAGTTTGGAATGTATCTGGGCAACTTTTGACTGAGTGGAGCGTGCATCAGGGAAAATTGGTGGATGTGTGTTTTAGTTTGGATTGGCAACGAGTGGCAACGGTGGGAAGTGATTATACTGTTATATTGTGGGATTTTTCTGGGCGCAAATTAGCACAGTGGGATATTCCAGAAATGGAATTATCAAGTATTAGTTTTAGCAATGATGGTAAATATTTGGTTGCTGGTGGAGAAGGTAGTATGGTTTGTCTATGGCGAGTTGAAAGTTTGGATGAACTTTTGGTGCGGGGTTATGAGTGGTTGCAGGGTTATTTTGTTACTCATCCTGAAGAATTGGAAAAGTTGGAGGTATCTGAGAATCAAAATACTGTGGTTGAAAATGTCGATTTAGGTAATGTTGTTTCTCTAGAAATAGATAGTTCACCCGCAGATATTCCTGTGAGTGTTAGTCTTCATTCTAATTATGAAATTAACTATATTCGGTTACGGGATTTATTATCCGCAGGAAAATGGCGAGAAGCAGATTTAGAAACTACTGCGATTATGCTGAAAATAGCTGGTCGAGAATCAAAAGGTTGGTTAAGAGGGGAAGATATTATCAATTTTCCCTGCTATGACTTATTTACAATAGATAATCTGTGGATAATATATAGTCATGGTAAATTTGGCTTGAGTATTCAGAAAGAAATTTGGCAAAATTGTGGTGCAACTCAAGATAGTAGTTATCAAATTAACGACCTGGAAATTTATAATAATTTTCGTGAAAAATTAGGTTGGAAAATAGGTGAAAAACTTTTAACTTATGAGGAATTGAATTTCGATATAAATGCCCCAAATGGTCATCTTCCAGGAGGAATCTTGAATTGGTTATGGTTTAGTTTTTATCTAGGAAAATCTAATATTTTCAGTGAGGAAACTATTTGGTGGGATATTATTTCTGCTATAGCAATGAAATTAGATATCTGTCAGTCTGACAAATTAGTAAAAATTTATCAATCTGATGAAGAAGGATTTTTAGGTGAATTTTTAGTGCATGACAAAGCAGTAAAAATTTATCAAGGTGATATTACCAACTTAGAAGTAGATATTATTGTTAGTAGTATAGGTTGTCTAGTGTACGATCGAATTCGACAAGTTACTGGGGAAGATATTTGGAAAGACATGATGAAATTGAGAATAGAAATGAGTAATTCCACTTTGTCATCCTTCAGAGATATAGTCATAACAAATGCTGGCAAACTCCAAGCGAAAAAAATACTTTATGGATTATTAAGAAGTTCACATGAAGAGGTAATTCAAGAACTACTTCATACTTGCATGAAAATCGCCCATAAACTCAGTTTTAAAACAATTGCTTTTCCTTTATTTGGCAGTGGAGTAGATGTTTTATCTGCTCAAAAAGCTTGGCAGATTACATTGTCACAAATAATCAAAAATTTATCTGATAAAAATCAAACAGTCAAAGAAGTTATTATCTGTATATATGACAGAAAAATTGTCGAAGAAATTGACGTTAGAGAGACACTAAAAAAAATTCAAAACTTAGGTTGGGAATCATTATTGTAATGGGAAATATCTAGCAGATTTGAAGTAGCACTCAGCACTCAGCTATCAGCAGTCAGCTTTTCTGGCGTGTATAATGGGGATTAAAACCCCACGCGAAGGCGCACCACTAATTTTTTCACGCCTTCGCGTGGGGGACGCCGAACCCTCGAATTTTTAGCGCTCCAGCTAAATGCGCTCAAGCTGATAGCTAGTTAAGCTTCTTCCTGATTCTCTGTTCCAACTTCTGTGTTCGGTCCTTCGGTCTTCCTTCGTTACTTAGGTTGGGAATCATTATTGTAATGGGTAATTAGTCATGGTTTAATTATTAAGGTTAGGACAGATCAAAAGCTTAAAACTCAGACAAAGCAATATTTTTCCTTCTCTCCTAGATAACTAAAACCTTCTTCCTTCTACTATAAAAGCTAGGGAAATATCTAGCAGATTTGAAGTAGCACTCAGCACTCAGCTATCAGCAGTCAGCTTTTCTGGCGTGTATAATGGGGATTAAAACCCCACGCGAAGGCGCACCACTAATTTTTTCACGCCTTCGCGTGGGGGACGCCGAACCCTCGAATTTTTAGCGCTCCAGCTAAATGCGCTCAAGCTGATAGCTAGTTAAGCTTCTTCCTGATTCTCTGTTCCAACTTCTGTGTTCGGTCCTTCGGTCTTCCTTCGTTATACAACTCAAATTAAGATTACTATATGAAAATTTTAAACATTTTCAACTCTGCCTATTTCTGGTATTTCTGCTTTACCGTAATTTTCCTCCTATCCCTAGATTTTTGGTCATGGAAACAAACAATTTCCTTTTCAATTCTCCATCTACCACCCTGGGTTTTCTATTTTATTGCTTTACAAATTATTCTCGCTTGTGCTATTTTTATTTTCTCTCAAACATTCTGGAAAACTGAATCTAAAAAGGAGAATAAATCGTGAGAGAAAACCTAATTCCTTACTTAATCATTAGCATCTATTTACTCTCAACTCTCGCCATCGGAATTATCAGTTATCGCAGTCAAGAAAATACCCCAGAAGATTACTTTCTCGCAGATAGAAAAATTAACTCCATAGTTTTATTTTTCACTCTCATTGCCACAAACTTTAGTGCTTTTACCTTCTTAGGATTTTCTGGTGCTGGTTATCGCATTGGTATTAGCTATTATCCTATGATGGGATTTGGTACAGCCATCGTAGGAATTACATTTTATTTTATCGGTTATAAAGTTTGGCTTTTAGGAAAAGAAAAAAGCTTCATTACCCCGTCAGAATTAATTGAAAATCGCCTCCCTAGTCAACCACTAAAATTATTATTTTTAGCCGTAATGATAATTTTTACCATACCTTACTTAACCCTACAACCAATCGGTGGAGGTTATATTATTGAAAATTTAACTAACGGGCAAATTCCTTATTTTTGGGGAGCAGCTTTTTTAACCTTTATTATTGTATTATATGTATTTTTAGGAGGAATGAGAAGTGTAGCTTTAACCGATGTTTTACAAGGAATTTTAATGTTAGTTTTAATGATAGTTGCAGTAGTAGCGATCGCTCAAAGTATCGGAGGTTTTTCTGAAGCTAATCGCACTGTCTATGAACTAAAACCAGAAATTTTTTCTCGCTCTGGAATGAATAATTTTTTCACTTCCCATAAATGGTTTAGTTATATGTTGCTTTGGGGTTTAAGTGTGCCGATGTTTCCGCAAATGTTTATGCGATTTTATACTCCTAAAACTGCTAATTCCCTAAAAATTTCTGCTAGTTTATATCCCTTAATTACCGCCTTAATATTTATTTGTCCTGTTTTAATCGGAATGTGGGGTCATATTAACTTTCCCGATCTAGTAGGAAAAGAAGCAGATAAAATTTTTCCCATGATGTTAGGAGAATATACATCTACTGGCATTGCTTCATTAGTAATGGTAGGTGCTTTAGCAGCATTTATGTCAACCCTTGATTCTCAACTTTTAGCATTAAGCTCCATGATTACTAGAGATATTTATATTGTTTATATTCGTCCCCAAGCTACTCTTGCAGAACAAACTTTTGTCGGTAAAATATTAATTGTTATTTTAGCAATAATTGGTTTAACTCTTGCAGCAAATCCCCCGGCTACAATTGCAGCGATCGCTACTCAATCTTTTACAGGTTTAGCAGTATTATTTCCCACAGTTATTGCTGCTTTATATGGAAAAAATATTTCATCTATTAGCTGTATAGTTTCGATTATTTTTGGAGAAATAGCAGTTATTGGTTTTCAGATAGATTTGATTCCTCAAAGTTTTACTTTAGGATTTTTGCCCGTGGTGCCGATAGTATTAGTTTGTGCATTAATAATTGTAGTAGGAAGACTAATTAATTTGCCAAAAAATTAGTCTACTTTAGCAGACATAGAATAATTCAACAATTAATAATTAATAATTATTGCTCTACCGATCTAATATCTTAGCGGCAGCTTTGCGTCAGGAAAAGCATTAACTGATATTGGTATTTAGCATTTTTTGGTCTAAAAAAGTGCCAGCGTTTTAGCTTAAAAAGCTGCATAAAGCTAGTATTTTGGGACGATTATGGCAGAAAAATCACTCTTACAATTTTTCCCACTACCTCCTCGCTCATTTCCCATTTCTCCTGTTTTCCCCTCCACGGTCGGGGTTATATAGAATCCGGTTATATAATATATGTTGATAATTTCTTAAATTACTTCAAGCCTTTAATCAGACCCACTCCCCCACTCCCCTACTCCCCTACTCCCCTACTCCCCTACTCCCAACTATACAATAACTATTCAACCGGATTCTATATTAGGGGTGGGTTGTCTCCTGTCTCCTACCCCTACTAAAAGACTTTCCTTATGCAAACCCTAAGTATATCTATAGATACCGATAATTGCAGCAACAATGCGTTCGTCTAAAGGCTTCACTTTTGGAAGATTAAAAGCTTCCCGCAGTTGCTCCATAGGAATAGCTTTCTTGATTAAATCAGTACGGATATCCTGAAGACGTATCGGTGTGTAACGTCGGGGTTGTTTCAAGCGATCGAACCACCAAGGACGAATTAAATCGAGCCACCACTCTGCCAACTTGCTTAAGTCCACAGTTTTCATCCAATCTGTCAAGACATTAATCTCGGTAACAACCGCTTCTTTTCCATCTATAGCAGCTTTGTGACGATACTCCTCTAATACCTTCTCCATTTCTTCAAGAGCGCGTTGTTTCTTCTTTGGCAACAGCAGTCGTTCACTTTCCTGGAGTCTTTCCAAGAAACCTTCTAAATCTTGAGTTGCATATTCAATAGGAATATCTCTCACAGAAGCAGGCAAATTTTTTCTGAGCTTTTCACTGATGCGCTCCATGTCAGTTATCACCTTTTCTGCTTCTAACTCGTCAAGATATACCCACCGAGGGGCACCCCACTCAGTACCAGCAACAGCAAAAAAAGCCCAAGGATATTCTGCTGTTACACAACTAACCCAAGTTCCTGAAAGTTTTGTATTGCGTACTTGCTTATAGACTTTCCCGGGAACTAAAAATTTGTTATTTTCTATCTGGCTGTTTTCGACAAGAGACCGCACCGGGTCAAACACATCTCCCAGTTCATAAGGTTTACGAATTTTTGCTAACTCCTCAAGTTGCTTAATCTCAGATTCTGCTGTCACCACCTCATCATCTTCTGCAAAATCTGCTGGTAAAGACAAATCATCTCTATCTATTTCTTCCTCTGCCAAATCTGGTAAAGGAAAATTTGACCCCAACAAATCAGAAACTAGGCGGTGACGTTTGACTAACTTTTGTTCTGAAGAACGCAGAGCGAACTCATCGCTATCTTGAGGCCACCAGACCTGAATTATCTTATGGGGACTATCCAAGCGTTCGACCCGACCAATTCGTTGTTCTGCCAGTCGAATCACAGTTGGCATATCTAATAACACTACTGCGGATGCTTGTTGGAGGTTGACCCCCTCAGACATAGCATCCGAACACAAAGCTATAACCCCTGATGCTGTTGAACCTAGTTTGAATAACTCATTAACTTGTTTGCGATATGTTGTGTCATCTCCTGTAGCGATAATAACTTTCTGAGAATCTTTTCCCAATTTCTCAATGCGTTGTTTGATGTCACTTAAGCTGATAATATGGCTATCGAAAGCAATCAGAAGTTTGTGATTTTCTAGTAACTCTAATAAATGTTTTGCTTTTCTTTCCTCCCGTGAATAGGATATTTTTTTAGTCAACTCAGCAATTTTTTTGTAAATTTCAATTTCTTTTTCACATTCGAGTCGATGAGCGTGGCGATCGCTCAACCAATCTGGCAATTCAATTTCTAACTTATTCTGAGGTGGTTTTCCTGCAATGGAGTCTAATCTTTGAATGATATTTCCTGTTTTATTTTTACTAAGGTTTCCCATATCCAAGTATTTTTGAACAAACTCCGTACCATAAATGTGTTCTAGCAGTGCTGCTTTGGAAGAACGTAAGCAAGACATTACATTGTAACTACAGAGTCTTGGGGCGCTTTTTAATCGCGTATCCAGATAATCTGCATCATTTATACCAAGTTGCTCTTGGTACTTACTAACCTTAAAATCTGTCTGTAGCATAACTAAACCACATAACTCTTGAGTTAATTCTCGAATTTGTTTGGCTAAGGAGCGATCGTTTTTCATTTCCCCACAAATATAAGTTTTACTTTCATGTTGAGGATAGCGACAGGGTTTACCAAGTTTATTTTGATAAAGTTCTGGATTTTCATCGATCATCTGATTCAACATACTCTTGGTGCGTCGCACGGTAAATTTTTGAATTGCCATTCGCAATAGTTGTCGCTCTCCTTCTTGCATTTTTTGCTCCAACTTGCCTCGTTTCCACAAACGTTTCAGAATTTCCAGTAGTTCGTCATCAAAATTATCTGCTCCCAGTAATTCAATAATAGCTAATAAATCTTGAGAACCTCGGTTAATAGGAGTTGCCGTAAACAAGATTACATAGTCAGCCATATTCTTAAAAACTGCCTGTGTTCGCTGCGACGTTCGGTTGAGAAAATTATGAGCTTCATCCAAAGCCAGCACTTGAGAACGACGAATAGCTTCTATAAGTTCTTGATTTTTGTTAGCTCTTGTAGCTAAAGTGCCAGAAGAGTAAGTCTTCAAGTTGAAATCACAATTCCCAAACTCTTCATCCCATCCATCTTGAACTGCTGGAGGACAAATTAAAACTGGGCTACCTTTGCGTTTGCGTCCTGTCGCCCAAATTTGATTAATTAGACTTCTAATCAGATTCGCACCCATGCGGGTTTTGCCTGAACCTGTGGCATCAGCAATTAGTACGCTACCCACATTTTCGATTACCCAAATTGCTTGAGCAATTCCTTGTCTTTGAGAAGGCCAAAAGGAGTTTTCATCTCCAAAATAACTTGTCATTTGATATTGTTTTGCCCACTCTCCCTCTAATAATTCTGCACAAGCTCTGGCTAAAGCTTCTTGCCAACCAACTTTACTAAGGAGCTTTTTTAAAAGTTCAATTAGCTCATCTTTGTAGTCTTTGCCCAGTTCCCAAATTCTTTCTGATAAAAGCTCTGCTTCATTAAATCTTTTACTTTCCTTTTTAATATTTTCAAACCTTACGTTTGCTTCTATTTGTGACACAAAACCAGAATTACTAAAATTACTCGAACCAATAGTTATAGCATTGTCACCTCGGTAAATTTTGGCGTGAATTGGTTTTTTATCGCTAATTCTGACTTGAACTTGTTGAGTTTTGAGTAACTCTACTGCTGCAATTAACTGCCCACATTTCAACACAGAAATACGTCGCTTTAACCAATATTCTTGTATCTCGCGATCGAATTTGTGTGAGTAGGAAAAATCTTGTGTTTTTGTGGGATAAGGTTCATGTCCTAGTAACAGACGAATTTCTACCAAAGCATCTGAGTTTTGATCTAATTTATGATAACTATCTGCTAGAAAGTCGATAATTCTGTCTAGGGAAGCATAACCAGTAATTATCAGTGGATTTCTAGCTGTTTTTAAGTCTCTGTGAATAATTGTTTGAACATATTTTTTGTCGTAGTTATATGGAAATTTATTATGTTCTGGCCATTGATTGATTTCGGTTTGATTATAAATATTCATACTCCTCTATTTTTTCATATAAACTATCAAAAATACCCTCAGTAATAACCTATCCTTTACAAGGAAATCCTGAAAACCTTGTGGGGAGCAGGGGAGCAGGGAGCAGGGGAGAAGGGAGAAAGAGTATAGATAGTTCAACAATTAATAATTAATAATTAATAATTAATAATTATATTACCGAAAAATTGGGTTTAAAGCCTCCCCCTTTTAGGGGGATGAAAAAAATTCAATGAGCGTATTTTCGTTTGATCCGGCAATAGTTGTCGGTACTGATAACTGATAACTGAAATGACCTCTCCTTGAAAACGGATAGGATTGATTCAAAGGAAAACTTTTTTCTTTTTTTCCCTTTTAAGGGTCGGCTTTAAACCACAATTTTTCGGTAAGCGATCGCTACTTAATTTATCAAAAAAATGTATTTTTAAATGCACTTTTTATCCGGGAAAAGCCTCTCAAATGCCAAGACATAACTTGTCTGAGGTAATTGTTAATTATTAATTATTCATGATTAACTATTAATTGTTGAAGAATACTTTCTATATTCTGATAATTCTACTTTTTCTGGTCTTAAGTATTGAATTTGATATTCCAATAAACCTTGAATAAGCTGCAAGTAATTATTAGCAGCAAACACAGCAGCACGAACATCTATTCTCTTGTTTTTTATTTGATTTTTCATAATTTTAACTTCTTAATTTAAGATTTTTTTTGTAAGCAATATCTACCGACTACTTTTAATAATAGACATCTCCAAAAATCAAAAATAAAATCAATTATTACCCAGTAATTATCAATTATTCCCCTCCGGTGGAGGAGTTAGGGGTGGGTTCCCAGCTCCGGTGTTCCCTGTTCCCTCTTTTGGTGGAGATGCCTAATGATTCATTGATAAATCATACCAATATCAAAAGTATTTTTCCTGTGGAAACTTTGACTCCAATATTTAAGATAGCACAAAAAATTGTCAGAAAAAAAGTAGCTATCGCCTGCTCGATCTATGCCAATATTAACCGAATTTTTGGTGTAGGAATTTATCCTTCTAATTGTTGAGCAGTTTCTATCCATTCTTACATGATAATTTATACCTGAATTGCAGTGCTTCACTATGTTATTAATAAAGTATATTTTACTTGTAAAAAATGCCAACTGTTCTAAGATTTTAAGGGTATCGCTTAGAAACGAATGGCATATTGCTGGCTGCTACAATTAATATCAAATCCGGTAGCATCGGTGTCATTTCAGTTATCAGTTATCAGTTATCAGTACCGACAACTATTGCCGGATCAAACGAAAATACGCTCATTGAATTTTTTTCATCCCCCTAAAAGGGGGAGGCTTTAAACCCAATTTTTCGGTAATTAGATGGGGGGATGGGGGGATGGGGAGATGGAGAAATGAGGAAATCGAGAAATATTTGGTAATGGCTGAAGATGGAACATTTTTTATGTGCCGAATTAAACATATTTGATATAACTAAATAAATTCATATCAACTAAAATAACAGTCATTAATACCAATTTTATTTTAATATAAGTAAGTAGCCTAGATGACAGTTTTTTTGAGTTGTAAATGATATTTAAAGTGTCGTTTTTATCAAAAAATTAATCTGCTCTGCATATAATATACGATCGATAATATTACTCAAATTCGGCAAAAATATAAAAAGAGTATAAACAATAAGACGAGAACTAAGTATCTTGAATAAAATAAAAATAACTTGAAAGTTAGACTTGGATAATAACGAAAACAGTATATTTTTGTTGAAAATACTAATTTATTAAAAATTGTGCTTCAAACTATTAGTGATACCTCTGTTAGGGCAGCATTAAAAGCTATAGAATCTGAATCAGCAAATGTTTCAGAAAAAATTCAGATGCTGATAGAAATGGCAAATGGGTTGCAACAAAAACCAAAAGACTCTAAACAACTAGATGATGCTATTTGCCTATATCAACAAGCTATAGAATTATCCAGCAACGATTATCCCCTATTGCAAGCAAGAGCATTAAGTGGAATGGCAACAGCCTTAAGAGCTATGCCAGGAGAAGGACCAGAACTATTGCTAGAAGCAAGAGAAGCTTATGAAACTGCCCTAGAAATATTACGGGAACAAGGAATATCTGAAGAAGTTGCAGAAGCAGAAATGAATTTAGGCTTGGTATTACAAGCATTAGTTGGTTTTAACTTGGCAACAATGAAACAGGTAATAGAAGCATATCAACGGGCATCACCAATATTTACCGCAGATAAACACCCGCAAGAATATGCCATATTGCAGAATAATATCGCGATCGCCTATCTCTCGATGACCCTATCTCCAGAAAGAGAAAGTATGCGACAAGCAATGGCAGTACAATCATTTGAGGAAGCATTAAAGGCAGTTAACCTCATCAAACATCCCAACGAATACGCGATGTTGCAAAACAACCTGGCCAATGCCTTACAATACCTCCCCAGTCTGCATCCGATAGATAATAATTTACGGGCATTAACTGCATACAATGAAGCCTTGAAAGTCCGTACAGCAAAAGATAAACCATTAGAGTATGCAGCTACTATCTCTAATAAAGCTAACCTGCTATACAACTTACCAGATAATCCAAAACACCCAGAAGCAGGAAATCAGCAAAATCTACTCCAGGCAAAAATGCTCTATGAAGAAGCTCAAGCAATTTTTTGTCAATATAGCGAAGTAGAAAGAGCAACAATAGTTTCCGAAGCATTAGCAGGAGTAGAAAGCGAACTATCACTTTTTGATGCTAAGTCAGCAGTTACTAAATAAATAGGAGAATAAACAAAATGAGCGGTCTAATTACCGTTTTCAATACTCTGATTACAGACTTGGAAGCTATACCCAGCTTTCAAATTTTTATCAGTGACTTAGTTACTGGAGAAATCACAATATTAACAGCCATATTCTGGCTAGGAGTTGCTAGCGGAATTTCAATTATTGCTGGTGCTATTGGTGGAATATGGTTGGCAGGAAAAGATTTAGGTTATAGTCTGGCTGCCATGATTGGTGGATTGTTTGGCCCTGCTGGTGTAATTCCGGCAGTTATTGTTGGCTTGGCAATTTTAAAATTTGTTTAGGAGTAAGACATTGATTTAGGTAGGATGCACAGATGTTTGGCGTCTTGCTCGCTGATTAGACATCTCCGATAATAAAAAATCAAATCAATTGTCACACTCTTATTAGACATCTCCGAAAAAGATATAGACTTTTTGCGCATAGTAGGCAACAGCTCATCTGCTCCGAAAGGCAACAGGGGAGATATTTTTAGGGAAAAGGTACGAAAAATGATGCGCGGGAAGTGACTTTTACAACTCTAGCTTATGTTAAACAAAGGGCAAGTTTATTTTCTGGAGATATCTATTTATCAATTCTTTCCCCCTACAGCAAAGCTGCCTATGCATGGAGAAGATGTCTATTTGTTACAAGCTTCAAACCATTGAAAAAAGGAGAAACAATTATGCTAGAAGTTGGTTGGTTTAGTACCAAATTATTATTCAAAGGAAAACTACTACGAAATCCATTTTATTTTTTCAAACAAGTAACTATAGCTACTTCTTTTGGTGCTTTATTACTAATAGCAATGGCAAAAATGGGAACAACGCTATTGTTTCCAATTATTATTTCTAGTCTGGTAACTGGAATCTCTATGCCATTTTTGCTGAAAGATGTGAAGTTGCAATAGGAAGAAAATAATCAAAATGACCAAAAAATCAGGTCAATAGCCTCCCCTTTTCAGGGGACCAAAAGCGGTCGTTCGCGGAGCTCGGAACGGAGTTCTCTCTTCAAAGCGAACCGTAGGGTGGAATAGCGAAGCCTTCTGGTCATATCCAATAGACCAAGAGAAAACAGAATTCCTTATTTTCAAGCCTCCCTATTACAGGAGGTACTGATAACTAATAACTGATAACTGAAGTGACTCAAGCTAAACTTCCATTGCAAGAATCTGTGAGTCTAGAATCTCTAGTATCTGATATTACTCACTTTGAGCAAGCGATCGCTCATTGGGATGAAAATCAAAAGGTAGTGGTTTAAGGGTTGAAAAATGCCATAGAAGCATTACACAAAGAAGCTTTAACCCGATTAATTCGTAGTGTTAAACAAGAATCTATGGCAGCATTGCGTCAGGCAGTGCAAGATGAAGTAGTTTATAGTCTACTGCGCTATCACGAATTGATTAAACCACCTACGCCTTCTCTAGAAATCAGGATTCAGCAGGCATTAGACGAAGTGCGTCCCGGTTTGCAAAGCCATAACGGCAATGTGGAATTAGTTGCCATAAAACTACCGGATACCGTGGAATTCAAGAATTTAGAATTTAGAATTAAGAATGCGCGAATTACCTCTCCTTGAAAACGGATAGGATTGACTCAAAGGAAATTTTTTTCTTTTTTCTCCATGAATGGAGAGGCTTTAAACCTTAATTGTTCGGTAAAATTAGTGGGAAACTGTAGTAATTGTCCTGCTTCAACCTTAACAATGAAAGAAGGAGTTGAGCAGGCAATTAAAACTCACTGTCCGGAAATCAAAAATGTGGTTTCGGTCAATACTCCAGTTAGTGAAAAAGCAAGCAATACTATTGCGAGTCCCTTTGTTGCACAAGAAGAAACAGGTTGGGTTGCTTTAGCAAATATTGACCAGATACCGAAAGCTGGTATTTTAGCTGTTGATGTGGATGGGTTGAAATTAATTTTGACTCGTGTGGGTAATAATGTCATTGCCTATCTTCAATAATTAATAATTAATAATTAATAATTAATAATTACCTCTCCTTGAAAACGGATAGGATTGACTCAAAGGATGATTTTTCTTTATTATCCCCTTAAAAGGGGAGGCTTTAAACCACAATTTTCGGTAACTATCAGAGGCGATCGGATTTTGATTCAGTGTTATATCATGTCCGGTTGAATAGTTATCAGGACTTTAGTGAAAAAATATGTAGGGTTTGCGCAAGCGCTTGTCTTTTAGTAGGGGTAGGAGACAGGAGAGAACCCACCCCTAGCCTCTCCCTGGAGGGGAAGACAGGAGGAACGGGGAATTAATTAAGAGGTAGTCGGAAAAATTGTAAGAGTGATTGTTCTGCCATAATCGTCCCAAAATACTAGCTTTATGCAGCTCAAAAAGCTGGCACTTTTTTTGAGAAAAAGGGCTAAAACCTTTATCTGTCAATGGTTTGATATTAGATCGGTAAGCCATAGCTAAGGCTGCTCTAGTCTATGGGTTTTTATGAGTTTCGTAGACAGCTAGAGTACAAATGTCAACTGTACGGCTCATCCTTAAGCATTGTTGATAGATGGTTACCTCGTTCTAAAACCTGCTCTAACTGTGGAACTGAATCGCGAGTCTCTGTTTTGATCGGAGCGCGTAATCAAATTGCGGACACTGCAATTTTAGCTACGATTGCTCCGCAACTAAGATCGCGAACGAGACTTGTTTGCGTAGCATGACAAACGGAAATGCAGCGTTAAATTTAGCTATGGCGGTCAGTTGACCGCCTGTGCCTGTAGACTGGATAACGCCGACGTTGCCAGGTAGAAGCAGGAACAGAAAATTTGCCCAAAATCAGATAATTATAGATTTTATTAGATTTTTGTAGATTTCTGGGAACGGTTAGCACTGTCACAAATGTTGGAATTATTTCCATAAAAATCTGCAATGTCAGCCTAAAAATCACAAAAGCCAACACCGAACACTATATGTATATGAATAAAAATTTAGTTAAGCTAAAAAATCAGAGTTAAAGCTAACCAAAGCCTTGAGGTTTCTCTTCCTCCAGTTCTACGTCTTGGAAAAACTTACGAATAATTTCAACTTCAGGCTCTGTCTCAATCCACAGACGAGCGCCACCTGCTTGACTTCTATTAGGTTTATGAGGTCGATAGACTATTTTGCAGTTTCCCAGAATTTCTACTTCGTGGCAGCGATAGTTTCTGTTTCCCTGTTTGACAGAAATAGCTGGAAGAGATGTACCATGGTCTCGGTTATAGTCAATTTCTCTTCGCAGCACATGGATAAAAGTATTACCTGTACGGAATCCTTTATTCCAAGTTCCTTGAGGACCTCGACGACCAGGGGTAATTTCTGGCATTCCCCGACTATTTAAGGGAATTATCCAGAACCGTTTGACTTTTTTAGCTCCTTTGAGACGACCTTGCCTTAAAAGTAACCTGAGTCTAGCAGTAGAAATATTTAGAAGAAATGCTGCTTCTGTTGTACCAACTTTATCTGGTTCAGTATTTATATCTTTCATAAACTGTTTCGGAATATATAATATATAAAGGATCGACTCGATAAGCATTTACCATCAAACCACAAAGGATTGAATTTGGCAATATTTGATTTTTCAGTATTGACTTTAATAGTAATCTTAGTAGGAAATTTCACAATTACCCAAAATCTCAATTTAAGATAATAGCTATACTGTTTCGGAATATATAAAAAATCGACTAGATAAGTATTTACCATCAAACCACAAAGGATTGAATTTGGCAATACTTGATTTTTCAGTATTGACTTAATAATCGTAATCTTAGTGGAAAATTTTACAATTATTCAAAATCTCAACTGAAGATAATTGCTATAATGCTAATGCTAGTAATAAGTAATAATCAGAAAAATTGATTCATGTCTCGTCAGCTCATTAATTCCCCAAAACAATTAAGCTTTTTTAATCTTGAAAAACCTATTCATTTACAAATATATGAATATCGGTTCACTTTTATAGATTTATTTGCAGGTATTGGTGGATTTAGAATTCCTCTAGAAGAATTAGGAGGTAAATGTTTAGGATATTCAGAAATTGACTATGATGCTATTCAGGTTTATCAGCAAAATTTTTTGACTGGATATATCAATAATGATGAAAAATATTTGGGAGATATTACTAAAATTTCTGAGTTACCTTGGCAAGTCAATCTTATAGTTGGTGGAGTTCCTTGTCAACCTTGGTCTGTGGCTGGAAAATTACGGGGTTTTGATGATTCTAGAGGAAAACTTTGGTTTGATACGATGAGAGTTGTGGAGGCAAATCAACCTGAAGCTTTTATTTTTGAAAATGTTCGAGGATTAATTAGTCCAGCTAATGAAAGGTCGTTTGAATTAATTATTCAGAAGTTTGAAAAGATTGGTTATCGTGTCTATTACAAATTACTTAATTCTGCTGATTTTGGATTGCCTCAAAATAGAGAACGAGTTTTTATTGTCGGGATTAGAAAAGATTTAGATATAGATAATTTCCATTTTCCCGAACCATTGAATATTCAAACTAAACTATTTCAAGTTATTGATGGTCTCCAGGGTGATTTTGATATTCAAAAGGTAAAATTATCTCCTGATATTTTGTTTAATGGTGCCATACCAGTATCTAGAAATAAATTTCAGAAAAATGATGAATTGAATGATTTTTTTGTTTTTTGTGATACGAGAAATGGTCATACAACTATTCATTCTTGGGATATTATCCAGACAACTAAAAGGGAAAAGTTGATTTGTGGAACTATTCTCAAAAATAGACGCAAAAAAAAGTATGGTAAAAAAGATGGTAATCCTTTATCTTTGGCAGATTTATCTGAATTAATAGATAATTTGCAAATTCAAGAATTGAATAGACTGGTTGAGAAGAAAATTATTCGTTATGTTGCGGAACAGGGTTATGAATTTGTCAATTCTAAAAATTCATCGGGAATTAATGGCATATATAGAATATTTTTACCTCATTCTGAGATTGTGCCGACCTTAACTGCTACAGGTACAAAAGATTGTATAGCTACGGTTTCTATTAATGCGGAAACTCCAGAGGAGTATAAGTCTTTATTTATCAAGGAAATTTATAGAAAGAAAAATTATAGGTATATAACCGCAAAAGACTGTGGGAAGTTACAAGGTTTTCCTAGCTGGTTTAGAGCAGATAGTAGAGAGAAGATTGCTAAGAAACAATTCGGTAATGCCGTCTCTATTCCAGTTGTTTATTATTTGGCTAAGTCTTTAGTTAGGTTGCTAGGTTTTATTAATTAGATTCTCATACATCATAAAAATAAAACCTTACCGAATAATTAAGGTTTAAAGCCTCTCACTCGCTGTGGAGAAACAAGATTTTTTTTTCCTTTGAGTCAATCCTCTTCTTTTCAAGGAGAGGTAATTATTATTAATAATTAATTATTAATTATTAATTATTAATTGTTGAAGCCTTTCTGTTACTTAGATTTTGACTTAATCCATCGATCGATCTTTGATTTCATCTCAACTCCAACTTATCTAAAAATGTTTAATAAGTCTTCATATACCTCTTCCCCTGCACATTCATTCCAAAAATTTTCTTGAATTAATAGCTCATTTTTTACGTCACATTCATTAGCAGTCCATCTAGTATAGGGGCGAGGATGATAGGGATTGTAAGGAATAGCAATATAAGTTTTGATATTAGCTTTTTTGTGTTGGCTAAACCTTAATCCACACCAACGAAGCATTTTTATTCTTAATGCACCAAATTCTTTTTTGTTAGGTTTTGCAGTAGTTATATCAATGTATAGCTCTTCATCTGTATTTGGTTTATAAATAAAAATATCTACACGAGAATCTTTATCTTTCCTTGATTTTCCCTCTTTAATAGATTGCCTGATTTTTTCAATTTCCCGTACTTTATCAGGAGGAACATTGCTCTGACATAATTCATTAATCATATTTTCTGTTTGAGCATTTATCTCACCTAATAAATCATATTGAGTTTTAGCTTCATAACCAGCATTTTCAGCTAAAATTTTAGCAATAGGTTCATATACAGACATACCAAATGATGTGTAAAAAGAATGCAATATTGAAGTTTGTATAATTACTGCTTCACCAAATAATGCTTCAAAAAATGGCTTATAGTCAGTTTCAGCAGAGTATTTATTTAACTTTGCCTCAATCACATCTTGTACTAAATCTTTAATTTTTGTCTTAGTCAAATCTTTCATTATCAATGAATCTTTTAAACTTACTCAAAAAATAGCCTTTTTCTTCTTAACACAAATGCCCCTAATACTCCCCCCCAATCACTTCCAAAAAATTTCCACTCATGCCGAAACATCCTATCCAAATGAATGTTGCGGTTTACTATTAGGTCAGCAAAACCAACAAACAAAAACAGTCATCGAAGTCTGGCCTGCTGAAAATGCCTGGCAAACAGAAGCAGATGAATATTGGCCAGAACAAAAAGAATTTACAGAAGAACGAAGATATGCAATCTCCCCAGAACATCTGCTTAAAGCAATGAAATATGGAAGAGAACGCCACCTCTCCATCATTGGTATCTATCATTCCCACCCAGACCACCCGGCCATTCCCTCAAAATTCGATCGTACTTACGCCTGGCCAGAATATTCCTACATTATCCTCTCCGTGGAAAAAGGCAAAACTATTGACTTTATAAATTGGTCTCTTGACGATAATTATCAATTTCAACCAGAAGAAATTATTAAAAGATAAGCAATAAGCTATATAGCAGGTTTAATGTAAGTAATTTTGGGAGAAAATTAAAAGTAAGCAGAAGGTTAGGTTTAGGCTACCGCCAGCTGTGTAGGGACACAATGACATTGTCCCCAGAGAGTGAGTGTATCTTTGGTCAGCGCTCGAAGAAACGAAGCAACCAGGATTTATCGGTGTTGCGTAGTATCAACTTAGAATCCCCTTGGCTTCAGTCAGGGGAGTAGTCAATATAAATTTCCCACCGGAACAACTCCCCTATCTGAATTTCGACTTGCGTGTAGCGCTATAGCAGGCACTTAATTAATGGATAGCAAATTAAAGAGCATCTGGAATGGCAGTAATACGCCCCTGATATAGGAAATTTTCAGAAAAATAGCGGTGGGTCTCATCGTTGTAGTCTTTAGAGGTTAATGTCTTAGCCTGTGAAACAGAGAGCTGCTATCCGTAAGGTTGAGAAACTCCCGTTATAATCTTTAGGTTTAGCGGTCCAGAGCGTCATACAATACTATTTATTTAAGAAATATCTAGGCAAAAATTGTCATGTTAAATCCGAATCTGGAACAAGTCCAGTTAAATACAGAAGAGTATCAACGTTATTCGCGCCATTTGATTTTACCGGAAGTAGGATTAGATGGTCAGAAACGTCTTAAGGCAGCCAGTGTTCTATGTATTGGTACTGGCGGTCTTGGTTCCCCACTATTGTTATATCTAGCAGCAGCAGGAATTGGAAATATTGGAATTGTAGATTTTGATATTGTCGATCATTCCAACCTGCAACGACAGGTTATTCACGGAACTTCTTGGGTAGGTAAGCCAAAGATTGAATCTGCCAAAAATCGGATTCACGAAATTAACCCCCACTGTCAAGTTGACCTTTACGAGACGAGGCTAAGTTCAGAAAATGCTCTCGACATTCTCAAATCCTATGATGTAGTAGTCGATGGTACTGATAATTTCCCGACTCGTTACTTGGTTAATGATGCTTGTGTTCTTTTGAATAAACCTAATGTCTACGGTTCAATTTTCCGTTTTGAGGGTCAGGCAACTGTCTTTAATTATGAAGGTGGACCTAACTACCGCGACCTCTACCCAGAACCCCCACCTCCAGGAATGGTACCTTCTTGTGCAGAGGGTGGTGTTTTAGGAATTTTGCCTGGAATGATTGGGGTTATCCAAGCGACAGAAACTATCAAAATTGTTTTGGGTCAAGGTACAACTCTCAGTGGTAGATTATTACTTTATAATTCCTTGGATATGACTTTCCGGGAGTTGAAACTGCGTCCTAATCCAGTACGGCCAGTTATTGAAAAGTTGATTGATTACGAACAATTTTGTGGTATTCCTCAAGCTAAAGCACAGGAGGCAGAAAGTAAGATGGCTATTCCGGAAATGACGGTTCAAGACTTGAAGCAATTATTGGATAGTGGGGCAGATGATTTTGTCTTGGTTGATGTGCGGAACCCCCACGAATATGAAATTGCTCAGATTCCTGGGTCAGTTTTAGTACCGTTGCCAGATATTGAGCAGGGTTCTGGTGTGACAAAGGTTAAGGAATTAATGAATGGTCATCGTTTAATTGCTCATTGTAAAATGGGTGGGCGATCGGCTAAAGCTTTAGGTATTCTGAAGGAGTCAGGTATTGAGGGTACTAATCTCAAAGGTGGAATTACTGCCTGGAGTCAGGAAATAGATTCTTCTGTGCCTCAATATTGAGGTAGCAGTCAGCACTCAGTTATTATCGATCGGTTTGGTTTCTAGTTGCTTGTATAATGGGGGTTTTAATCCTCCGTTAACAGGCATCACGGGTTTTTTTTTTGCTCCTCGGGAGATTTAACTAGCTATCAGCTATTAGCGCTTCCCTACGGGATGCTTCGCAAACAGCTATCAGCCTAAAAATTTGTGCATATAATTAGGGCTTGCTTATGGAAACTAAAAGTCAGGATAGCTTACGGTAATGGAGCTTTTTATATTCAGTTTATCTCCTACGTTTATGGCTCTTATTTGCCTTAAAATACTGAAATTTTCTGCTAAAATTCAAGAAAATTTCTTCACATAAAATGCTCGAAACCGTTGCCTGTTACCCCATCTGGTGCCTCCCCGCGTCTGGTGCGTCCCCGTGTCCTACCGCCACCAACCAATTTTTTCAGCAGACCCTAATTAGGTATCTGTTTGTGGAGCATTCCGGAACGTCCAAGCTGATAGCTAGTTAAGTTTTTTAGGGTGCTATATTTGCACCCTGATTCCGAGTAAGTCTTAATTTACTGTCTATTCTCTGATTAAGTTTTTGACTAAAAAGTGCTTTAATACTTAACTAATATTAGGTATAAATTAAGTATTTTGTTTTTTAAAAGGATAAAATCAAATATTTTTTGATTAAGTTAAATTATTATTTATTATCGATCCCTAATCATTGTAAAGCTATTTTACATTTTTTTCATATAAGAAGCAAAAGTAGTAATGATAGAAGTAGAAGGGAAGAGTAATATTTATATATAAGCCTTCCCTCAATTAATATAATTGAGGAGAAATCCATGATTGTAACAACATCAAATACTAAGAAATTAACATTAACTGAAAACTTAAATCAGCAACTTATGAGTTATCAAATATCGCAGAAAGAAGTTACTATCAGCAATCATAGAGTTTATCGAGATGAAGCTATAGTTGCAAATTTTTTAGCCGAACTGCCATCAGTTTTAGCATCTCTAGAAAGTCTTTCCGAGAACAATGTTTCCAGCAAATGTCAGCAAAAAATGAGATAAAATTTGTTGTTTTTTAAAGTCCTGTTATTCAACAATTAATAATTAATAATTAATAATTAATAATTACCTCTCCTTGAAAACGGATAGGATTGATTCAAAGGAAAATTTTTTCTTTTTTATCCTTTAAAGGAGAGGCTTTAAACCACAATTTATCGGTAATTTTGTTATTAGACATCTCCAAAAAAGATATAGACTTTTTGTAAAAGTAGGGAATAGGGAATAGGGAAGATGTTTTTAGGAAAAAAACACGGAAAATGATTTTTTGAGTTACTTTTACAAGTCTAGTTTATCGCAAATAAAAGGCAAGTTTATTTTCTGGAGATGTCTATTAGGTAATAGGGAGCGTAATCTACCTAACTTCTAAATATCTCAAGAAGAATCCTCAATAATTATCATTAGCAAATCTCAAAGTAATTCGACTTCAGAATTAGCTCCATTCTTGTTAACGGTACCCGAAGTAATCAAGCAAGACGCAAAACTCTAGGAAACAAGGATAGCGAAAAGCGATCGCTCCTATTTTATTTAGCATAAAGAGCGATCGCCTAATTTTTCAACAGATAGAATTGCTTATGGAAGCTAAAAGTCAGGAGAGCTAAGGGTAATGGAGCTTTTTATATTCAGTTTATCTCCTACGTTTATGGCTGTTATTGGCATCAATTTACTGAATTTTTCTGCTGAAATTCAAGAAAATTTCTTCACATAAAATTGCCGAAACCGTTGCCTGTTCCCCCACAAATCGATCCGTCCCCCCATCTGGTGAGTCCCCGTGTCCTACCCCCACCAACCAATTTTTTCAGCAGACCCTACTTACTAGGCCACTCAGTATGGAAAAACTCACCACGAGGCTTATCAGTACGCTCATAAGTGTGAGCGCCGAAATAATCCCGTTGAGCCTGAGTTAAGTTTTGAGGTAAAGTTGCTCGACGATAACTATCAAAATAATCCAGAGAAGCACTAAAGGCAGGAACAGGTAATCCCAACTTACCAGCAGTAGCAACAACTTCCCTCCAAGCATCCTGGCGATCGAGAATAGTCTGCTTAAACTCTGGAGCTAACAACAAATTAGGTAGACCAGGATTTTCATCAAAAGCTTTCTTAATCTTATTCAAGAAGCCAGCCCGAATAATACAACCACCTTTCCAAATTCGCGCCGACTCACCCAAATTCAAATTGTAATTAAACTCCTTAGATGCGGCAGCTAACAACGCCATACCCTGAGCATAAGAACAAATCTTAGAACAATACAAAGCATCCCGAACCTTGTCGATCATAGCTTTGGCATCGCCTTCATACTTACCAGTCGGACCTGTCAATTCTTTAGAAGCTGCTACACGCTCATCCTTAATACCAGACATAATCCGAGCATTAACAGCAGCGGTAATAGTTGGCACAGCAACACCCAACTCTAAAGCATTAATTACCGTCCATCTACCTGTACCTTTTTGTCCGGCAGAGTCAATAATCATATCAACTAGATGATTGCTAGTTTCAGTATCTTTCTTAGTGAAGATGTCGGCGGTAATTTCAATTAAGAAAGATTCCAACTCTGGAGTTTTGTTCCACTCAGCAAAGATTTCATGGAGTTGTTCGTTACTAATACCAACAGCATTTTTGAGTAAGTCATAAGCTTCAGCAATTAACTGCATATCGCCGTACTCAATGCCGTTGTGTACCATTTTTACATAATGACCAGCACCACCAGGACCGATGTAAGTAACACAAGGACCATCATCAACTTGAGCTGCTATTTTAGTTAAAATTGCTTCTAACTCTTTGTAGGAAGCCTCTGTACCACCTGGCATTAAACTAGGTCCCCATAAGGCTCCTTCTTCACCACCACTAACTCCCATGCCCATGAAACCTAATCCGCTGGATTCTAAATCTTTAGTCCGGCGTTCTGTGTCTTCGTAGAGGGAGTTACCACCGTCGATAATCATATCATCTTTGTCTAGGAGGGGTTTTAGTTGTTCGATGACTTTATCAACTGGTCCTCCTGCTTTTACCATGACTAAGATTCTGCGGGGTCGTTCTAGAGATTGGACAAAATCTTCTAGAGTGTAAGCAGCATGGACGTTTTTGCCTTGTGCCCGCTCTGCCATAAATTTCTCGGTTTTATCGCTACTGCGGTTGTATACGGAGATGGGAAATCCATTGCGTTCTACGTTGAGAGCTAGGTTTTCTCCCATTACAGCTAGACCTATAACACCAAATTTTTGCTGTCCCATAATATTTTGACTTCCCTGAACTTTCTTTAATTTTAAGTACCGTTTTTAGATTACAGGTGTTTTTTTTGACTTTTTCTAGTCAAGGTTTTTTTTTAAGATTTCAAGTATAGGTTGATACAAAAAAAATGTACTTAATACAGATTAATAATTCTGTATCAATCAATTCAGTGTTATACATAATTTGCTTCAATAGTCTAAAGTCTAACTAAAGGTAAAATTATCATGTATATTATTAGGGAATTATTAGAAATCTCCTTTATGCATAGGGAGTAGGGAGTAGGGGGAAAGAATTAATGATTTATGTAGGATAATTAATTTGATTTTTTATGATTGGAGATGTCTATTATATTTTTAAATTTTGTCTTAATTCAAACAACTCTATTCCCAAGTAGAAGCATATTCTCTATCCCTTCGGGTGAAGCGTGAAAGATGTTTATTTTGAGGTAAGCATTTCGGTCCGAATGCGGAGCAAATAGCTATTAGTAGTTAGCTATTCGGTGCGGAATGCGGAAGCAAACAGCTTTTAAATGTAATAACTTACTAAGGTTATCCGATCACCTTTTTCTTTCGGTGCGGAATGCAGAAGCAAATATAACTTTTAATTCTCCTGGAAGACTAATTCCTCCTTCGGTGCGATAATGAGCTAATAACTCATAGCTGAAGTCCGCAGTTCCTCTGTAATATCATGTCCGGATAATTAGTAATAAAAAAACTTTCTCTTTCTCTTCTTTCTTCCCTCCTGTTTACGGAGCATGAGAAACGGAAATTCTGTTTGCGGAGCATGAGAAACGGAAATTCTGACTTTATTTATAAGTATTCAACCGGAGATAATATAAGAGGCTAGCTAGCTGACCGCTGTTTACGCAGCATGACAAACGGAAATACTTACGTTTTGAGAGTCTCATTCAACATAGAATTAGTATTGAAAGTTGGTATAATTCAAGAGGTAATTTATGGATGAATTAAAGTATCTTGCTAATTGGGTGAAAGAGCAACACGCTCAGGAATATATTTTGACTTGGTTATTGAATCAGCCAGGACTTTGGTGGTCTGATGGAGAAGCTTATCAGGCTGCTTTACAAAAATCTGGGAAATTATTAAAGGAGTATGTTCAAAAAAACCAAAGTGGAGATTTATTTCAAGGAATTGCTGAAAAAATTGTAGATGATGAAAGTTGGGATGAAGTGGCAGAATCTCTGGCAAAAATTATTTCTGTTTATCGACAGGAGTTAGTAAGATTACAAGATTTTAGTCGGCGCAAAAATAACCAAAATATTTTAAAAAAAAATCTAAATAGTGATGATTTATCTGTTGAAGAAAATGAAGAAATGGAAGTACAAGAAGCTTTACCCGATCCCTTTGCAGATGCTTTAACTGGTCAGGGTTAACGAAGTCAAAAGTCAGAAGTTGTTTTTGTCACTGGGATTTGAGCCTCCCTCCAAAAACATTTCGCCTTATACCAATTTCATAAAATATTGCTACAGTGATTATCTCTGCTGGTCGGAATTTAGAGATTAATACTGTAACGACCTTTTTTGAATTTGGTATAACATAGTCTCTATCCCATAGAACATTCCCTTGTAGGAGAAGGCCTGACTTCTGCCTATTTTTGTGAAATTAAAACCATGACAGGAAAAGCTTTCGACCAATTCTGGCACCTCATATCAGGTGCATTAACCCTAAACCCAGAAGTTTATAACCAAATAAATAGTCTGCCTCAAGGCATTCAGATAGCATTAACTATAGTCTTAATTGCTGGTTTAGCACAAGCGATCGCTCAATGCGTTGTACTATTCATTAACAAGGTTAAACAATTACGTTTTATTCTCAGTCTAGGGATTTCAGCCATTATATTTGTCTTTAGTTTTGGGTTTTGGGCAATAAGTCTTTGGTTAGTCAGTCACTTCATCTTCAAGCTCGACTTAGAATTACTGACAGTCATCCGTACCCTGGGATTGAGTTATACACCCCAGATGTTAAGCTTTCTCATTGGATTACCATATTTTGGCATTCCCATCAGCATTCTACTAACTCTGTGGAGTTTACTAGCAGAAATAACAGGTATACAAGAAATTACACAACTGAATATTTGGGGAGCATTTGCTTGTAATATTTTAGGATGGATAGTACATCAGGTATCACAACGTACCATTGGTCGCCCCATTACTGCTTTTGGTCGATGGCTATTAAATCTTGCTGCTGGAACTAAGTTAGTAACAGACAAACAAGAACTCAAAGAAATTGTCATGGCAGGAAACCAATCTAGCTCCTTCCAGATTAGCACCGACCTATTACCCCAAAAAATAATAGATAAATGGCAAAAGCCAAAAATTAAACCTATCATCAAATATATAGTTTTAGGAATTATTGCTTTTTCTATTATTATCCTCTTATCACCCCTATCTCAAAACTTTTTCGCTATTTGGTATACAGCCCTAAATGACACTTTCAAACTAACCATTAACCTCATATATATCAGTCTAATTGCGCTTTTCTGTTCAATAATTTTCACCCCCTTAGAATCTTTAACCTGGTGGTCAGGATGGTACGAACCACCAACTCTCAGATATTCAGGTAGTTTAGTTGGAGAAATACCAAACCGCCAAAATGCTTCTATGTATGTCTTATACTTGGATGGCATTAATCAAGGTTCCTACAAATACCTACCCATAGTCGAAAATTTTCTCGATCGCCTAGCCAATGCTACACCACCAGATGTAGCAATAATCAAGGGTATTATGCCCTACTCTGCCACCAACCGTTCTCTAACAAGAGACCGACCTTTAGCATTTTTGTGGAATATCCTTGATTCTATTGCTCAGAGAAATCCGAATCACCCCATCGCTGGTATTATTAATCTTCGTAATGTGGCAGCAGTTGCTGTTGCAGCAGACCCTCGTTACAGTATGATTCAAAATCAAGGATTAGCACAAGTTTTACTTGATAGTCTCCTCCATTTTGGTTATCCCCTCGGTAGCCAAAAACCGATCGCTCTGATTGGTTACAGTGGAGGCGGTCAAATGTCTATGGGGGCGGTACCTTTTCTCAAACAAGCTACAGGGGCACCAATTGAGGTAATTTCTTTGGCAGGGGTAATTAGTGGCAATACTGGAGCGATGGTAATAGAACGTCTGTATCATCTGGTGGGAGAGAAGGATGGTGTAGAACGATTAGGTCCGATAATGTTTCCTGGACGGTGGTCGATTATGTTTCTATCTAATTGGAACCGTGCTAAACGTCGGGGGAAAATTAGTTTTATTTCTCTGGGTCCGGTTGCTCATAACGAGAAAACAGGTCCGATGGGAACAGCTATGCTTCCAGATGGTCGCACTCACTTACAGCAAACACTGGATATTATTTCTGGAATTTTAACGAAAAGTTGGGCAGCAACAGGATTAAATCCTGACGATTTTAGAACTGTTAGTAATTATGAACTCTACAAGCAGGCTTTATTTAATCATCCTAGTTATTATCCTTTAATTCAATCTGTTGATTTGCAGCTCTATCAACCTATTAGTAATTGGATAGGACGTTTAATTTTACCGACTGCTGAGGAAAGGGAGGGGGTTAAAGGTGTATTGTTGGAACTGCTGATGACAGATTCAGCAAATAAACATCGCATCGGACAGGTTGTGAATTTACGTTGGAGTGATGACTCTAATTTACAAACTTATGTTCAACTTGTTACTACAAATGTTAATTTTGTCGATCGCGTAAGGGTGAGTAAGCGACAGGGAAATATTCATCCAGACCGAATTGATAATTGGCAAAATGTCGATCCTCTGGAATCTTTAGCAGGTGCTAGACCGGAAGACGATCTGATTGTGGCTTTACCCGAACCTGTAGTAGTTGAGGATACTGGTGTAGGTCGCCTCAATTTATATATCAGTCGCGAACCGATACAGATTTCTGGTCGTTTTTATGGGTTGGTGAAAATTATCGAGTTTGTAGGAGAAGACTTATTTCGAGTGTGTCACTATAATTCCAACTCTCAGGAATTTGATGGTGTTGAAGAAATTGTTTATATTCCTTCTGTCATTGTAGACCGCAATGGTATTTCTCCTTCTCGGAACCAAGGTTTAGAAAATTCTCCTGTAAATGAAAAGGGTTGGTATATTTATGGAGCGAAGAATGCTCAGGATAAGTTTGTCGTACAAGCGATCGCTCCTCGTGCTTTGTTTTCTGTTATACCCAAGATAAGCATTTATGGGGAAAAAGCTACATTAGATTATATTAATCATATATTTTGGCAGGAGAAGACCGCGCCAAAAGGTGACATTGCAAATATTTTTCTCAACCCTACCAAAAAACAACAAAGTGAAATTTCGGATACTCCGGTTTGGGAAGAAGGGGAGCAAGCTCTGTTCATGCACGTCTATGGAGGTATTGGTGGTAGGAAACCAGAATTTTCGCCCTTGGGAATATTTTTCGGTCATTTTGCTTTTGGAATAACAAAAGTGGTACGGGAACCTTTAGCAAATGAACTCCAGTTAAATCTAGAATATCGGCAAATCTATACTCATAACAGTGATGGTATTGTTGCTGGTACTATATCTTGGATGAAATATATGGGCGATCGGCAATGGGGGTGGTTAGGAACGCGTCCTACTTCAGAAATTATCATTAAATTCAAACCTATGACTGAAGATTATGATTTTAACGGTATCAAATTTTCTCCTCTCAGTTATATAGTGCAAGAACTTGATGTTATGGCAGCTCGTTATCGGACTGGGGATGGTACTGGTGCAACAGCTGTTAGTCCTATAAATTCCTGCGTGCAAGATTCAACCCAAGCATTGTATACAGCTTTGAATCGGATGGTAGCTCAATTAAAGTTAAATCCTTTAATTATGAAATGGCTCAGAGAACATCCTGATGATGAGCAAACTCAGCGTTTTACACAATTAGTTAAGCTGGTGAAAGCCTTGGAAAATCACTTAACACCTTTAGGAAAAGCACGAGCAGACTGGCGTTATGAAGCAACAACTTTAGGGGGATTTGCTGTAGAGACTCCTCTAAAAACTTTATGGCAAGTTGCAGGGAGTTGGCGATCGCTTTTCCCTCGGTTTATTAACGACCAACTAGCGATGATTTTTCTCCAGTTTGGTGCTTCCTTATGGGTGTTGCGTACTAATCAGGTGGGTGGTTATGACCCAAGTATTGAAGCGATCGTGCCTACTGATTTTGTCTTTTTTGCGCCCAGGGTGGGGAAGCGGGGGAGTAGGGGAGCGGGGGAGTAGGGGA
>JAXHSW010000093.1:0-12219 GCA_034190295.1 Cyanobacteriota bacterium
GGGATGGGGAGATGGGGAGATGGGGAGATGGGGAGATGGGGAGATGGGGAGATGGGGAGATGGGGAGATCGATAAATATTTGGTAATGGTTGAAGATGGAACATTTTTTACCGATAAATTGTGGTTTAAAGCCGACCCTTTTAAGGGGAAAAAAGAAAAAAAAATTCCTTTGAATCAATCCTATCCGTTTTCAAGGAGAGGTAATATAATTATTAATTATTAATTATTAATTATTAATTGTTGAAGTGCCGAATTAAACGGATTTGATATCAATCCACCCCTAACCCCGACCGTGGAGGGGAAGTCATATCATGTCCAGTAGCATCGGTATTGTATAGCTAAGGTAAGGAAGAAGCAAGAAGCAAGAAGCAAGAAGCAAGAAGCAGCAAGGCTGAAGTTAAGAGCAAGAAAAAACTTAAATTTCCTATATATATTCATATATTCATACTTGGGTTTACACAAACGATTGCCTTCGGACATGATATCAGAAGGAATGGGGAATTTACCGAATAATTAAGGTAAAAATCCTCTCACTCGCCGTGGAGAAACAAGAAAAAATTTTCACGATCATTCAATCCTATCCGTTTTAGGGAGAGGTAATTATCAATTATCCATTATCAATTATCAATTATTGAAAGGAGGTAGTCAGATATTTTATCCCTTGATTTTTCTGCAATTATTATGCCCAAAATCCTAACTTTTTGGTCGCTCAAACTTAAAAAGTTGCACCCCCTTACAGCGAAAAAAAAGCCAAAACCTTTACCTGTCAATGCTTTTAGATTAGATCGGTAGAGCAATAAATAGGGTTTGCTTATGGAAGTCTTTTTGTTAAGGTAGAGACCCACCCGCGGGCTCCGACCGTGGAGAACCCACCCCTAACCCCTCCGGTGGAGGGGAAGTAGGGGATTTAAGCCCCGCTCCAAAAATATTGCGCCTTAAAAGGCGGGGTTTTAGACCCATGTTATTTTGATAAATGGGAGTTCTAGAAGAGGCAGTCGTTCATAATGGTTTCTTGATTTGTCTGCCATAATCGTCCCAAAATACTAGCTTTATGCAGCTCTTTCCACCGAAAAACTGACACTTTTTTAGACAAAAAAATGCTACAACTATACATCACTGAGCTGATAGCTGATAGCTGATAGCTGATAGCTGATAGCTATACTATATTTTTCAATTGCTCTGCAGCTTTCTTTAAATTCTCTGTACCTGTGCGCGTTTGACTAATTCCCAACGCTGTTTCCTTTGCTCCTTGATTAATACTATCCATCGCTTCTACCACTGGTTTAATAGCATTAGCTTGTTGTTGAATATTCAAAGAAATTTGTTGATTATTAATAACTACATTGCTCACTGAGTCGGTTATTCTAGCAAAAGCTTCAGTTGTTATTTTTGTTATTTCTATCCCCAACTCTACCGTTTTAGTTCCTTCTTCAGTTACCAACACTGTTAAATGAATTGAGTCTTGAATTTCCTCCACTAAAATTCTAATTTTTGCAGCAGATTGCTTACTCTGTACCGCCAATTTCTTAATTTCAGCAGCTACAATAGAAAAACCTTGACTATTCTCTCCCCCACGCACTGCTTCTACTGTCGCATTTAAAGCTAATATATTTGTTTGATTTGCTAAGTCTCCCACCATCTGAGAAATTTGACCAATTTGATTAGTTTGCTCGCGTAATTTGAAAATTTGATCGGCGATCGCCTCGACTTTTACTTTTAAATTATTCATAGCATCAAATGTTTCTCTGACAGTATGATTTCCTTTTTCTGCCGCTTCTAAAGCTAACTGGGCAGTATTATTAGCTGCATTTGCTTGTTCGGTAGACTGACGAGAAGATGCATCTAACTCATCCATTGTTGTAGTGGTAATATTAACAGAATTAGCTTGTACAGAAGTGGTGCGTTCCTGTTGTTCGACTGTAGCAGCAATTTCATTAGCAGAAGTTGCAATCAAATTAGCCACAGCATTAATAGGTTGAATGGCAATTTTATTAATCACAAATATAATAACTACACTCACTATAATAACTATTATCAAACTACTCCAAGAAACAGTTATTGCTAACTGATAATCCTTTTTTGCTTGTTTTTTTCTTTCGTTCAGGAGTTCATCTTCTACTGCCATCATCTCATTAATTTTTTGCCGAATTTCATCCATTATCTGTTTACCTAGACCAGATAGCACTAATTCTCTTAATTTTTTTTCTTCACCAGCTCTTTTTAACTTTATAGTTTCTTTTAACTCTAATATTTTAGATTCTATTAAATCTGCAACTTTAGCCAATCTTTTTATTTGCTCGGGATTATCAGATATTTGAGCTTTAAGTTCCTCCAAATTATCATCAATTGTTTTTTGAGCCAAATTATATGGTTCGAGGAAGTTTTCTTGGCCAGAGTAAATAAATCCCCGTTGTCCTGTTTCTGCATCAACTAAAGTTTTTTCTAATCCTTTTAATAAACCTTTAACTTGATAGGTATGAGCAACCCATCCCGCAGATTCTTCTAAAGTACGAATACTACTTTGGGAAAAAATATTAGTAATTCCAAATGTACCAATAATTATGAGCACTCCTACAGGTAAAACTTGTCTAATATTCATTTATCTATCCTGTTTTTGTTTCCCCTGGAACTACTTGATTAATTCAGTAGTATAACTGATATTCTAAGCAAGTTAGGGAAATATTGTCTAATAATTATGATTAATGGATATTTCATAAAAGTCATTAAATTATAATACTATGACAAGATAAAATGGTTTCTTTTCCCGAATAATTAATAATTAATAATTGTCAATTAAATAATTCAGCTTTATTAACCTCCCCTTTCAAGGAAAAAAAAAGAAATAATATTTCCTTATATTCAATCAATAACGGTTTTAACCAGAGGTAATTATCAATTATCAATTATCCATTATCAATTATTGAACAAGGCATAATCGGCAGTATACTCAAATATATTCAAAACTATCCTTAAGCAGCACAGCATTTAGTTAGGACGTAAGTATTTCCTGCGCTGCGCAAACAGCTAGCTCGCAGTCAGCTTTTAACTGTTTCATAAATAATGAATATATACTGCTAAGGTCAAGGTTAGTTGTTTTTTCAATACTTTGAATTCTCCTTAAACCTCTCAATACCAATTCCTGCTATCAAGGCAGTGAATTAATAGCTAAAAGCCGATCGCTGACCGCTGATTGCTTATGAAGGTTAGTTGTTTTTTCAATACTTTGAATTCTCCTTAAACCTCTCAATACCAATTCCTGCTATCAAGGCAGTGAATTAATAGCTAAAAGCCGATCGCTGACCGCTGATTGCTTACGTTAGTACTGACGAATAAACACTATCTATATATAACTATATTTTCAGCAATTAACAATGAACAATTAATAATTAATAATTACCCATTATGAAAAGAAGGGGATTGACTAAAAGGAAATTTTTTAATTTTATCCCCTTAAAAGGGGAGGCTTAAAACCATAATTTTCCAATTATTAATTATTAACTATTAATTATTAATTATGAGGAGAGCTAATATCGCAGTCCTCAGCATGGTTGTGCAGAAAATATCTGGGAATTAAGGAACAGCTTAACGGACAATAGAAGTAAGAGTTTCAGACTTTTTATCTAATGCATAAATTTTTGACAAATCCTATACTAATTGCTATAAAAAATCAAACTATAGCAATGTGCGCTGGCATATTTACAAATTACAAGAACTGTCCAATAGCTAAAAGTCCTATATTATTCCAAGGTCGATGCTGCGCAAACGGTTTTTTCTTCCCTCTGTTGCCTGTTGCCTTTCGGAGCTGTTGCCTTTCGGAGCTGCGCACAGCGCCATACCATAAATAATTATCCTGGAAATGACAAATAAAATAAAAGTCATAAAAATATTAATTGTTGACGATTCCCCTGTAGCTTTAATCGTTCTAAAAAGAATTCTTGCTGTCTCTCCAGAAATTGAAATTGTAGGCACAGCTAAAAATGGTTTAGAAGCATTAAAATTGATTCCTCAAGTTCAGCCAGATGTCATTTGTACAGATTTACACATGGCATTTATGAATGGATTAGAATTTACTAGAGAGGTGATGCAGAGATACCCACGACCAATTTTAGTTATTAGTAATTCTGTGCAAAAATATAATACCCAGAATGTTTTTAAACTTTTAGAGGCAGGAGCAGTTGATGTGTTTCCTAAACCAAAAACTGGATTAAATTCTAATTATGAAATAACTCAGCGGGAATTAATTAATAAAATTAAAATCCTTTCTGGAGTCAAAGTTTTTACTCAGTACCGTCGGAATATAAACAGAGTAAATCAGGAAGATAGGCAAAAAATATTTGTGCAAAATAGACAGGATAAGCTAATAACTATTCCTATTGTTTCTGCTAAAAAAACTATACCTAGATATTGTCGAACTTCAAAAAAAATTAAACTTGTAGCAATTGGAGCTTCTACAGGTGGTCCTCAAGCTTTAAAGACTATTCTTCAGAATTTACCTTCTAATTTATCTGTGCCTATAATTTGTGTTCAACATATTAGTAAGGGATTTTTAACTGGGTTAATAAATTGGTTAGCCTATGAATGTCAACTACCAGTAAAAATTGCTAGTTATGGAGAATTACCACAGGCAGGAGTGGTATATTTTCCACCTGAAGAACATCATTTAGAATTAAATAATATGGGTAAATTTGTCTGCTCAAAAACTCCGCTACTTGGAGGACATCGCCCTTCAATTACTGTCACTTTTCATTCAGTTGCTAATTTTTATGGCTCCTTTGCAGCAGGTATTTTATTGACAGGAATGGGTAGAGATGGAGCAGATGGAATGGTAGCGATCGCTAAAGCAGGTGGTTTGACAATTGCTCAAAATGAGGCAACTTCTGTCATATTTGGTATGCCTAAAGAAGCTATCGATCTTGGAGCTGCTCAATATATTTTATCAATTAATGATATTACCCCTGTGCTACTGAATCATATTAGTAAATGCAGATAAATAAAAGTTTTCATACTATAGCAATGTGCGCTGGCATATTTACAAATTATGGAACTGTCCAATAGCTAAAAGTCTTATACCAATTCCCATGCATTAATGCTATACTTGAGTAACACTTCAGTTATTAAGTAATTAACACAAGTCGAATAACTTTTTTGCTAATTTTAGCCAGCGTTAATGTTAATTATTCTTGTTTTTACTTCTCCCTGTACGGACGCCCTTATGCAACCTCCCTACCTACTCCCCTACTCCCCTGCTCAATAAAGTGTAGAAAAGTTTTTGAGAAATGGTATTATATTATTCCAAGGTCGATGCTGCGCAAACGGTTTTTTATTTCCCCTTCCGGAGCTGTTGCCTTTCGGAGCTGTTGCCTGCGCACAGCGTTATACTTCAAATTAATTCAACAACCTATGAATTACCTGATGTAACTTTTCTGCATCAAAAGGTTTAGTCAGATATTCTGTAGCACCAGCTAAATGTCCTTGAACTTTATCAAAAGAACTATCTCTTGCTGTCAACATAATAATTGGTAGATTTTGAAATTGAGGAATACTGCGTATTGTCCGACAAAGTTCTAAACCATCTATACCAGGCATTAAAATATCTAGCAAAATAACTGTCACCTGCTCATTGTAAATCATTGACAAAGCATCTATAGCATTATCAGTTACTAATACCCGATATTCTTGACTCAAAGCTTGTTTAAAAATCTTATGCATAACAGTACTATCATCTACTGCTAAAATTGTTTTTTCCATACTTTCAGTTTCAGATATATTATTACTTATACCAAGTTCATTTTTAAGCTGCATTGCATAGAATAATATATTAATTGGAATTGACTGTACATCGAGATAGACAAGTTAATAAATTTCATCAAAATAATTGGGTCGCGCAACCCCGCTTTTTAAGGCGAAATATTTTTGGAGCTTTTCTCAAATCCCCTTCCCCTGCTGGCTCCCCTCCACGGTCGGGGCCCGCGGGTGGGTTGGGCGCGCGGGTGGGTTAACTTCTGACTTCTTTAGGGGCGAATGGCCATTTGCTACTACATATTTCTGACTTCGTTAACATTCTGTGCCACTTCACATAATACCAATTTGATAAATGTTTGTTACATAAGGTAGAAGTAAGAAAGAAGGAAGAGGGAAGAAAAAAAAAGGGGTAAATATTGAAAAAAATGGAAAAAAAATAGAAATAACTATCTAAAATAAACTTAGTAGCTATTTTTAAGCATATCCGATATAACTATACCTTTTCGTAGCATTCTTTTTTTGAATTGGTATAACACCCAATACCTAACACCTACTACCTAATTCTGTGCAGCCTCACATACAATTAGTATTATATTGAGTGCTGCTTGAGAAAGAGATGAAGTAATCTATCTTATTTTAAATAGTATTTCCTACTAAGTTATTCGCAAACAACAGTCAATATCTCCTACATAATTGCTTACAGATAATAATCAGTAATTTATAGTTTGAAAAGAAATTTTCACCCAGATTTTATTACATTTAAACTCTAAAAAAGTATTGCTTACTAATTGCTGAGTGACAATAGTAACTTTTTAATAGGTAGTAATTGTACAACAGCAAATCAACAATCGGATAAATTTGTAGTCAAAAAATGTTTGTTTATGCTATACTTAGACTATAAATTAATGCGATTTGATGCCTTTTAAAGTTATTAATATATTTCCAACAATATTATATAGAAAGTAACAGGTAGTTACCGAAAAGTTGTAGTTTAAAGCCTCCTCTTTTAAGGAGAGAAAACTAAAGATAATATTCCTGATGCCAAGCCTCCTTATTGCAGAGGTACTGATAACTGAAATGACCCATAAATGAGTCATAAGAATAAAAAATTAAACAAATAAGGTCAATAAAATGGAAGTAAAATCACTATACCATTTATTAGCTCTTGAAACTTCCTTTGAAGAAACAGTAGAGTTGGCAGCAAACATCGCTGAAGCTCCAATTGCATTCATTAGCTTTATAGATTCTCACTATATCTGGTTAAAATCTCAAATAGGTATTCATCAGAAAAAGAATGATTATCTAGACTTTGTGAAAGTTATTCTAGGCACTTTACAAAAAACAACTCAATTACAGGATACAGAAAAAAAACAACTAATTATATCTGATACATTAGCCGATCAAAGGACAGCACATCATACCTTAGTAAGATCGGAAACTAAAATTAGATTTTATGCCGGAATTCCCATTAATATTAACGGCAAACAAATTGGTATTTTGTCAGTAATGGACTATGTATCCAAAACTATAACAAATAAATGTCAAAAATTATTAGAAAAACTAAGTATTCATATCAGTACCCAAGTAAAATTACAACATAAACTGTATGAATTTAGTGGAAGATTAATCAAATTACAAGAAATAGCTGAGGAAAATCAAGAAAAAAAAACACTACATCTGCTAGAAAGAGCGATCGCAGCTAGCAATAATGGCATAGTAATTTCCGATAATACTCAGCCCGATCATCCTATTATTTACTGTAACTCAACCTTTGAAAAAATTACAGGTTACTCTCGTCAAGAAACATTAGGAAAAAACTGTAGATTTTTACAAGGTGCTGATACCGACCCAGCAGCACTATCTCAAATTCGCCAAGCAATGAGATTAGAAACAAATTGCCTAGTCGTCTTAAAAAATTACCGCAAAGATGGTACTCCCTTCTGGAACGAATTAGCAATATCTCCAGTCAGAGACAATAATGGTCGTGTGACAAACTTTATTGGTATCCAAACAGATATCACTCAAAAGAAACAAGCGGAAGAAGCACTCCGAGAAAGTGAAGCACGTTATCGACTCTTAACCAATCATTCTACTGACCTCATTTCTAGGCAAACTATAGAAGGTGTATTTTTGTTCGCTTCTCCTGCTTGTCTTTATCTCCTGGGATATGAACCAAAAGAGTTAGTGGGGCGTTGTCTTTACGATGACTTATTCCACCCAGAAGACAAAAAATTATATGAACTAAACAACCTAGAACATCTAGAAAGCAATACCTTCACTCATCGACTACGCCACAAAAAAGGTCATTATATTTGGTTTGAAACTACTTGTCAAAAAATTAACGATCCACAGACAGGTAAAATCATAGAATTAGTTGCAGTTTCACGAGACATCACAGAGCGTAAACGTATAGAAGCAGCTTTAATAGAAAAATCGCATTTATCAGCTCTAGAAGCTGAAGTGGGAATAGCTGTAGGAGAAGGTGGTTCTCTGAGCGATATCCTTCAACGTTGTACCCAAGCGATCGCTACAGAACTAGATGTAATTTGCTCGGGTATATGGACTCTTAATACTCAAACCAGTCAACTAGAGCTACAAGCATTATCTGGTAAAAACCTAGAATTAGACATCGAATATAGACAAAGACTACTGACTCCGAAAAATCTTTTAACTTGCGACACTCTAAATTCAGAAATTAAGTCTGACAACGAACAACAAATCCTCACAAATGATTTTACCCTCCTGACTTCAGATAATCGAGTTGTTGGGGTAATGTGTATATGGAGCAGTCAAGTTATTGCCGAATCAGCTAGAGATGTACTCAATTGGATAGCTAATGCGATCGCTACTGCTATTGATAAAATTAAAACTCAAGAACAACTATTAAGTAACCGAGAAGCTTTACTATTTCGTCTCGCTAGTCAAATCAGAAAATCCCTCGACCTCGATCGGATATTGGGAACAGCAGTTGCAGAAATTAGAAATCTTCTACAAATTGACCAATGTTTATTCATTTGGTGTTTACCCAATCAAATGACTAACATTGCCGTCACCCATGAAGATTCTAATCCAGAAATATCACTTCATACCCCAGATTATCCCACAGAACAGGTAGAAATTTTATCAGATAAAATTCGTAATCGTGAGATTATACGATTTGATAATATTGAAAAAATCAATCAACCTCATCTTGAACCAATACAGACATATCTGCAACAATTGACAGTAAAATCTACATTATTGCTCCCATTACAAACTCTTTCTGGTCAACAAGGGGGAGTTATTTGTAACCAGTATAGTAGTCCTCGACCTTGGAAAGATAGTGAAGTAGAATTATTGCAAGCAGTAGTAGACCAACTAGCAGTCGCCATTGACCAAGCCGAACTTTATGCTCAAACCCGTGCTGCTGCTTTAGCTGCTCAAACCCAAGCGCACCATCTGACTGAAGCTTTACAGAATTTACAGCAAAAAGAAGCTCAGTTAATTCAGCAAGAAAAAATGTCATCTCTAGGTCAAATGGTGGCAGGTTTAGCCCATGAAATTAATAATCCTGTGAACTTTATTCATGGCAATCTTACTTATGTTGAAAATTATATCAAGAGTATTCTTGAATTATTAAGCATTTATCAAAAGTATTATCCAGAACCTATACCAGAAATTGAAAATAAAGCTGAAGATATAGACTTAGAATTTTTAATCGAAGACTTACCAAAAATTCTATCTTCAATGGAAATGGGAACTGAACGTATCCGTCAAATTGTCATATCTTTAAGAAACTTTTCCCGTCATGACGAAGCAGACAAGAAAATAGTAGATATCCATGAGGGTATTGATAGCACCTTATTAATTTTAGATCACCGGATTAAATCAAGCGGAAAAGATTCTGGAATTGAAATTATTAAAGAGTATAGTAAATTACCTAAATTAGAATGTTACCCAGGGCAACTAAATCAAGTATTTATGAATATTTTTAATAATGCAATTGATGCCCTCGAAAGTCAACCAAAACCAAGACAAATTAAAATTACTACCCAGATTAACTCTGAGTCCGCAGAAGCAGTAAATAATCCAAATGAAAATCAACATCCATCTACAGCTAATCTGAAATATGCTGTTATATCTATTAAAGATAATGGCCCAGGAATGACAGAAAAAACAATTAATCAAGTTTTCGATCCATTTTTCACAACTAAGCCAGTAGGTAAAGGAACAGGTCTTGGTCTTTCTATTAGCTATCAAATCATAGTGGACAAACATTCTGGTATCTTGAAATGCAATTCACAACCAGCAGAAGGGACAGAATTTATCATTCAGCTGCCGATTAAAGCACCTAGTGCCACTACGCGGAAGTTAAAAGCGAGTGTGTAATTCTGAGGTCTCCTCAGAATGTAAGACACACTTCATCACAGTCAAAAATTAAAAGTCAATCATTTTTAATTGGTAAGGCTTTTAAGATTTTGTAACTGGTTAATTATTTCTGCCATCCTGCACTAGAGTCCTTGAATCAGTAATTTAAACACTTTCAATTTCTATGTCTTTTAGCGGGACTTTAGCAAATTTTAAGCCCAAACAAATCCCAAACTCTCTTTATGAGCAGTAAATACGTCAATGTTTTCATCTAACCACTCAACAAAACGATAAGATATTGCTGTACGAAACGCGCGCTATCGTATCAGTAAAGGTATTTAATGGTTTGGAGCGCCCAACGCCTTCTTATACCTCCAGTTAACTGATGCCAGATAATAAATGTATAAGCGCGATCGGACTAAAATAAAATGCCTTTTAAGGCTGATTTTATCTCTAACTTGATATTCTCTTAGTCCTAACCATCATGATTGCTTCCCTGTAGAAAACTTCCACCCAATTTCTTTGAGAATAAGTAGAATATATCCACTCAGGAGTTACATATTTATCTTCTCTATTAGTGATATAGTAGTTAATATCAGTGGCATCAGAAAAACTTTTAGCATTCATAACGATAGCTATAGTTTTTGGGCCTGACATCCTAGATATTTGTACTTTTAATGTAGCTACCCAGACTTTTCTAGGCTCTTTTGTACTTAGTTGAACTAAGTTGAAAGCTTTTTTAGGTATACTTTCTGCCAGCTTGTCTAACCTAATTTCCTCTTTAATGTCATCCTGTTTTTTGATGATTACTTTTTCCTACGGAATGCTACGCAAACGATTTTTAGCTAACCCTCCTATATAAGTTAAATTTCTTTTCTCTAGTTGATTTAAGAATGACGTATTATTACCATAGCCTCCATCAATTAACACAATTTCTGGTTGGTGTCCTCTGGACAAACATTGATCTACCAGAGATATTGCTAAGTCTGGTTTCTTGACAAATTCTGGGTCTTTTTTTCCTTTTGGAAAAGAATCAGCTTTCTGATACAAAGCTATGTCTAAAGGCAGGCAAATAAGCTCCATCATAAAGATGAGTTGTAACTACGACTACACCATTATCTGTTTTTCCTATTTCTCCTATATATTGTCGCCCTACTCCAGACGTAAAGTTACCACTTTTCCTGTGGCCTGAATCGTCTATAATTAAAGTAAATGAACGAGAAGGTTTTGTTTGACGGCACTCCCACATCACTTGCAGACGACGCTCGTTTACAGCATCTAGAGACCAATTTGCTCGAACTAAGAAATGCCGTAATTTATGGTACGTGTGACCTACGGTGTTGTTGGCAATTTGAGACAGATTTTTCCTCTCACTTTCTCAAGAGTAATCCTCCTATATAGTCTCTAAATCCTATTTTTTGAGCTTTTGTCTTAAATACATTGTTAAAGCGATTTGCTTACGCAACGCTTGCGCGAACGCACCATCGATGGAAACAAGGAGGCATGGCCACTGAAGTTGTTTCTTTCATCAGACTTTACCCCGGCCAGTAATTAACGTAAAATACATATCAGATATATATCATACCCTTTTTTTTACTATTTTTTCACTAAAGTCCCGTTAGAGCTAATTTATACAGTGTCTGACTGTTAAGCTTTTGATATGTCCGCGCCCTTTGCTTCAACTGTTATATTTCAACTCATTGTCCGATTAAAGTCCATAAATCCTCAAAATTAAAAATTTCCAGATTATTCAAAAAAATCCTTGACAAATCCCTGGATATAAGTGTTAATATATTAACTGTTGACGAATTGGGGCGTCGCCAAGCGGTAAGGCAGCTGGTTTTGGTCCAGCCATTCGGAGGTTCGAATCCTTCCGCCCCAGTAAAAAAATTACAATAAAGACAATTAAACTAAACTGGAGCTACATTAGCTTTTAATAAAGTTTTTGTTTGTAGTTGGGCTTTAGCCCTTAAAACCGAAATTCCGCCCATCAAAATTAAAGCTTTTGCTTGTAGTTGGGCTTTAGCCCTTAAAACCGAAATTCCGCCCATCAAAATTAAAGCTTTTGCTTGTAGTTGGGCTTTAGCCCTTAAAACCGAAATTCCGCCCATCAAAATTAAAGCTTTTGCT
>JAXHSW010000093.1:12319-15456 GCA_034190295.1 Cyanobacteriota bacterium
TGTAGTTGGGCTTTAGCCCTTAAAACCGAAATTCCGCCCATCAAAATTTAGGATAAACTATCGGGAGTCAGAATTACTGAATTTCCTACCGAATGCTCCGCAAACAGGGTGCATCTCAATGCATAAATAAAGCCAAAAATTTATCGCTTTTAGGCAACAGCTCCAAAAGGCAATATATAGGAAAATAGTATTTTTGCAGATATTGAGATGTACCCCGCGAACAGGAGTCAGGAAGAAATAATAATGGTCAATAGAAGCAAGAAATTGAGTATTTATGCTTAATACGTTCCCGATAGTTTAACTTTTGAGAAAGAATTTATACAGTATAAATACTTACCAAGTATGAAACTTTTATACTACTTTTAATATGACAAATTGACGTGCGGAATGTGGGTTAGAATATAGAATACTTAGTATTATTGCTCAAGCAAAACTACGCAGCCCTATTATACCTATTGTAACTGTTCTACTGAACATGATATTAGAGCCAAATTTGTCGGTAAATAGAGAATATATATGAGTAGTAGATATAGAAGTTATTATACTAATTAGATACAGTATTTTCCCCTTCCTTATTAGTTCGACAGTTTTTCAAAATTTGATAAATTATTCTATATAAACTTTAATATCTGTTGTTATGACAAAATCCGATTATACAGTATATTTTTCTAATTATATCCACACTTAAATATTAAATCGGACTACCTCCCCATCTCCCTATCTCTCTCAACTATATAATAAGTATTCAACCGGATTTGTTATTAATACTCATCGATAGATATAAAGTTAAAAATTCAATCTATAAATTCTGGTAAATTGATAAATATCTGATTTTTAATAAACATTGAAATAATTTATGATATAATCAGTAATAATTGCCTAAAATAGTGCTTTGGGAAACTAGGGTTAGATGGAACAAGAGTGTAACTATTATGAAGTACTAGGAGTATCAAAAAATGCTTCCACAGAACAGATTAAAAAAGCTTATCATAGCCTAGCACGTCAGTATCATCCTGATGTAAATCCAGGGGATATAAATGCAGCAGAAAAATTCAAAGAAATCAACTCAATATATGAAATTCTTTCTGACCCATTGAAGCGATCGCAATACGATAAAACAGTAGGAGAAGCCAAAGAATTATATAAACAAGGAGTTGCAAAAAGTCAGCTTGGAGATTATCAAAGTGCAATAGCAGATTACACAAAAGCACTAGAAATTAATCCTAATTGGGCAGAAGTTTTATATCATAGAGGATTTGCTAGTTATAAACTGCAAGATTATCGGAGTGCCGATCTTGATTATACAAAAGCATTATTTTTAGACCCATACTTAGTAGAAGTTTATTATTATCGGGGTCTATGTCGTATGAAATTAAGATACATCCAAGCTGGTATGGAAGACTATAGTAAAGCACTAGAAATAAATCCCAATTTTGCTCACGTTTATTATCAACGTGGTTTAGTTTATCTAGAGTTACAAGAACATCGTCCGGCAATAATAGATTTCAGAAAAGCTGCTCAACTTTTTGCAGACCAAGGAGATAAAGCTAATTCTCAAAGAGCGCTAGAAGCTATTAAAAGTTTAGAGCATTTTTCATGGTTAGAAATACTAGAAATATTTCAGACAACTTTTCAGGATGCTTGGATAGCAGTAAAGACTTTTATTCCTAATCCCATAGGAGGTTTATTACCAGCTTTTACTCAGTTAGAACAAAAAAGAGCATTTAACGTTGCAGTTTTATTTGGCATAATATTTGAAATTTGCTTTGTAGTAGGAACTAATCTAATTTTACAGAGATTGGATAAAGCAAATCATACAGAATTTTTATTATTAATAATTATCGGTATTATTCCCTTTGTAAATTTGACAGTTACAAGTGGTTTTGCCAGACTTATTTTCAAAGCTGATGGTAATTTAACAGGAGATTTATTTACAGCAGGTGCATCGCTATTACCTCTAGGTTTCATGGTACTACTTAGTGGAATTTTAAATAACTGGGTAATTAGTATTATTTTAGCTATTTTTGCTCTTTGTTATACAATTTTAACTATGTATAGTAGTTGTCAAAAAATTTCCAATATTTCTGAAGAAAAATCAGCTATAACAGTACCTATTATGTTGTTACTGACTGGGTTGCCATTTGCTTTAATTAATTAAGTAGGGAATGCTCTTAAAAGTCTTTTGGCAGGGGTAGGAGTCAGGATAAACGGGGAATGTAGGGTAGAATTCATTAATGGATAATGGATAATGGATAATTGATAATGGCTTTGTTGCATGAAAGTAGCGTTCTTAACATCCATTCGGCAGTTATATCGCTGTGCGACTGCAATTGTTACTATTGGACAATAGTTATGGCTCTGCTGATGAGCGCCATTCGGCAGCTTTGTGGCAGCTTAATCGCTGTGCGACTGCAATTGTTACTATTGGACAATAGTTATGGCTCTGCTGATGAGCGATCGCTGTGCGACTGCAATTGTTACTATTGGACAATAGTTATGGCTCTGCTAATGAGCGATCGCTGTGCGACTGCAATTGTTACTATTGGACAATAGTTATGGCTCTGCTCTTGAGCGCCATTCGGCAGCTTTGTGGCAGCTATATCACTGTGCGACTGCAATTGTAACTATTGGACAATAGTTATGGCTCTGCTCTTGAGCGCCATTCGGCAGCTTTGTGGCAGCTATATCACTGTGCGACTGCAATTGTAACTATTGGACAATAGTTATGGCTCTGCTGATGAGCGCCATTCGGCAGCTTTGTGGCAGCTTAATCGCTGTGCGACTGCAATTGTAACTATTGGACAATAGTTATGGCTCTGCTCTTGAGCGCCATTCGGCAGCTTTGTGGCAGCTTAATCGCTGTGCGACTGCAATTGTAACTATTGGACAATAGTTATGGCTCTGCTCTTGAGCGCCATTCGGCAGCTTTGCGGCAGCTTAATCGCTGTGCGACTGCAATTGTTACTATTGGACAATAGTTATGGCTCTGCTCTTGAGCGCCATTCGGCAGCTTTGTGGCAGCTTAATCGCTGTGCGACTGCAATTGTTACTATTGGACAATAGTTATGGCTCTGCTCTTGAGCGCCATTCGGCAGCTTTGTGGCAGCTTAATCGCTGTGCGACTGCAATTGTTACTA
>JAXHSW010000093.1:15556-33146 GCA_034190295.1 Cyanobacteriota bacterium
TTGGACAATAGTTATGGCTCTGCTCTTGAGCGATCGCTGTGCGACTGCAATTGTTACTATTGGACAATAGTTATGGCTCTGCTGATGAGCGCCATTCGGAGCAAGTGCGGCAGCTTAATCGCTGTGCGACTGCAATTGTTACTATTGGACAATAGTTATGGCTCTGCTCTTGAGCGATCGCTGTGCGACTGCAATTGTTACTATTGGACAATAGTTACAGCAGTTTCCGCACGTTATTGTTGTACATATGCGGAGCAAGTGTGGCAGCTATATACTTTCATGCAACAAAGCCATTGATAATTGATAATTGATAATTACCTCTGGTTGAAACCGTTACGGAATTGAATATAAGGAACATTCTCTTTTCTCTTGGTCGATGGTCGGCCAGCGAGGAGACCGCTCTTGCAGAGCCGCTCCGAATGGCGCCATCCCATCCAACGGTTGCGCTGCGCTAACTACCGCTTTTTCCCCTTAAAAGGGGAGGCTTCAAGGCGCGAATTATTTAATTATTAATTATTAATTATTCGGTAAGAATTGTCCCTCAATTTTTCTGTCCTTGATTTGCCCAAAATGCTAACTTTTTGAACGCTTTAGACTAAAACAAGCGCACTTTTTAGGAATCTCAGAAGACTAAAACCTTTACCTGTAAATGCTTTTGCTGACGCAAAGCTGCCGCTAAGATAGTTAATCAACAAACCCTACGCGCTTCAGCGCTTCAGCTTTTAGCAGCTCTGGTTGAAATCCCCTTCTAAACATGGCGTTGCTGATTTTAGGTATGATTTGTATTTGTTGGCAATTACTAAACTATTGAATAAAAAATACTTGAGATTATTCAATTTTAATTTTCATACCTTGATTCACCAACGCCCTAAATATTTACTGCTGACTGCTGAGTGCCGATCGCCGATCGCTTATTTAACACCAACTATCTTCGAGTAGCTCCCGAATATACCGTACCTCTCTGAGCATCCAAAGTCAAAATCGTACCATCGCGAACCACACTCGTAGCATTCTTCACCCCCACAATAACTGGCAACCCCAAACGTAAACCAATAATTGCAGCATGACTGGTAATACTATCCTCCTCCGTTACTACTCCTGATGCTTTTTGCATTACCTCCACAAATTCAGCATCTGTGTGATTAACTACCAAAATTTCTCCAGGGTTAAAATCTCGGACTTCTTTTACACTATGAGCAACACGAGCGCGACCACTAGCATATCCCTGACCAATACCAGTACCTTGACCTAACACTGCAGTCACCACTTCAACCTTAACCAAGTCAGTCGATCCTGCCACACCTTGAAGTGTACCTGCAGTCATTACCACTAAATCTCCATCAAATAATAACTCCTTCTCCTGAGCAACACTGATTGCAGATTGAAAAGTCTGACCAGCAGAAGCTAAGTCTAACACCAGTAATGGCTTTATTCCCCAAGCCAGTTGTAACTGTCTAGCCACATCTACATGAGGAGTCACTGCCAAGATAGGAGTTTTTGGTCTAAACTTAGAAACATTTCGCGCTGTTGCACCTGTCTTAGTCAGAGTCATAATAGCTGCAGCATCTATCTTTTCTGCTATTTGACCCACAGCTTGGCTAATTGCATTAGGAATTGAATGACCTGTATCATTCATACTAGAAACGTTGCAAGTAATAATTTCCTGCTCAATGCGTTTGGCGATCGTTGCCATTGTTGCCACCGCTTCTACAGGATAATTACCTACTGCTGTCTCATTAGATAACATTACTGCATCTGTACCATCAATAATTGCATTTGCCACATCAGAAATTTCAGCACGGGTTGCACGGGGGTTATTCGCCATGCTATCTAACATTTGAGTAGCAGTAATTACCGGAATTCCCATTCGGTTAGATGTTGAGATCAGTCGCTTTTGCAAAAGTGGCACTTCTTCTGCTGGCAACTCCACTCCTAAGTCACCACGAGCAACCATTACCCCATTACACAAAGCCAAAATTTCTTCCATTTGTTCGATCGCTTCGTGTTTTTCTATTTTTGCCACTACAGGAACCTTTTTTCCCGCATTAGCAATTAATTGTTTAATCTCTAGGACATCCTGGGGGTTTCGCACAAAACTTAATGCTACCCAGTCTACTCCTTGGTCAAGACCAAACATTAAGTCTTTGCGGTCTTTGTCTGTCAGTGCTTTAATTGAGAGATAAACCCCAGGAAAATTCACACCTTTATTATTGGAAAGAGGACCACCCACTACAACTCGACAATGTAGTTGTTTCTCTGCTTTGTCTACTTTTTCCACTAACATTTCTACTTTGCCATCATCAAGGAGAATTTTTGCTCCTTCTGGCACTTCATCTGCGAGGAGTTCATAAGTGACAGAAGATATTTCTTGAGTTCCAGGCATTAAGTGACTGGTCAAAATAAATGGATCTCCCCGTTCTAGAGATATTGAACCATTTTCAAATTTTCCTAATCTAATTTTTGGTCCCTGAAGGTCTTGCAAGATGGCTACAGGTTGATTTAGTTCAAAAGAGGTTTGTCTAATCAGCCGAATACTGCGTTGGTGATCTTCATGGGTTCCATGAGAAAAGTTAAGTCGCAGGGTTGTTGCACCAGCTTTGATTAACTCCCGAAGTACATCAGGTTTAGTAGTAGATGGGCCAATAGTTGCGACAATTTTAGTTCGGCGTAAGCCATTTTGCAGTTGCATAATTTTAAATTTTTAATAGTAATAGGTTATAAAGTGGTATGTTTGATTTTTAATTATTTCTGAATAGTAATTACGTTATATACATACAGTGTTGAAAAAATCAATTATATTTCTTTAATCATTAAAGTAAAGTTGATTCACTCTTGGACAAAGTTACAATATTGCCTAATTTATTTATGATTATGCTACTGGGCAAGATTGATATCTTAGACTACCATACTCAAAGGATGTCAATGCAACTATTAATAATTACTTTTTACTATTAAAATTATTTAATTAGCAACAATCTGTATTTTTTCTAATTTAAGTTTTAGGATCGGGGTCTAAGTTATGGGGATCGTAATTAACTTTATGTAATTTCTCCCCTAAGCCAAATCCTAATTATCTTTTTTATATTAATATAATTTCATATATCTTTACAAAATTTTGCCTATACCGTATGGTAGTAAAAAAAGTCTAAATTAATATAGAGGAGTGCAAATAAAAATGTTGGAGGCAGGGCTGCAAAAGACAGTCCCAAGAGAGTTACTAAGCCCTTCTGGAGGCTTAAATACTAACTTACTCATGTTTTTGAGTGCTATAGGAATAATAATTTCCTCTACCTGCGGTTACTGGTACTGGCACTTCCCTGGCTGGTGTTGCTTCTTAATGAATGTTCTAGCTTTACATATTGCAGGAACAGTAATTCACGATGCGTCCCATAATTCAGCCCATAAGGATCGCTTAGTTAATGCTATTTTAGGTCACGGCAGTGCCTTGATGTTAGGTTTTGCTTTTCCTGTATTTACAAGAGTACATCTGCAGCATCATGCCCACGTTAACGATCCAGAAAATGACCCAGATCATTTTGTTTCTACTGGTGGCCCCTTATGGCTAATTGCAGCCCGCTTTTTTTACCACGAAATCTTCTTTTTTAAAAGACGACTTTGGCGGAAGTTTGAACTTTGGGAGTGGTTTTTTAGCCGTTTAGTAGTATTCACAATTATAGGTGTGTCCATATATTTTGGATTTGTGGATTATATTTTAAATTATTGGTTTTCTCCTGCTTTAGTTGTTGGTTTAGCTCTAGGGTTATTTTTTGATTATTTACCTCATCGTCCTTTTCAGGAACGCGATCGCTGGCACAATGCTAGAGTTTATCCAAGTGGCTTTCTCAATATTCTGATTTGTGGACAGAACTATCATTTAATTCATCATTTATGGCCTTCTATACCTTGGTATAATTATAAACCTGCTTATGAAGTTATGAAGCCGTTATTAGATGTTAAGGGTTCCCCTCAATCTTTAGGATTATTGCAAGGAAAAAATTTTTGGAGCTTTCTATATGATGTTTTTTTAGGAATTAGGTTTCATAAGCACCAGCATTCTCAACCCCAGGAAAAGGGGAAATTAACATTAGAAAAAATGGAGTCTCATCAATAATTTTTTGGCAACTAATTGAATCATATTTTTGTTAGTTACTGTGATTAATTTTGTAGATATTTCTTTCCTTTGTTCTAGCAAATAAATTTTTCGACCGCCAGCAATTTTTTTTCCATTACTGATGGCTTCCAAATACCAATAGGTATGGAAGCCGCTCGCCAAGAATAGAGAAAAATTTGAAACTTAACTAGATATCTTTTAAATATATATTATAAGAAGAATAACATAGCAGTACCAATTTTACGATCGGCATTCAGCTACTAGAAGAATAATTTTGATGGGGAGATCAAGAAAGATAAAGAGGTAAGCAAACAGCGGTCAGCTATCAGCTATTCCTACGGAACAGGTCATTTCAGTTATCAGTTATCATATCAAATCCGGTGGGGTTGCACATAGAATCAGGTTATATAATATCTGTTGATAATTTCTTAAATTACTTCAATATTAGACAGTTCCACCACGCTTATGGAGTAGGGATTAGGGAACCCACCCGCGGGCCCCGACCGTGGAGGGGAATAATTGATAATTTCTGTACGATAATTGATTTGATTTTTTATTATGGGAGATGTCTATTTAATCTCCTCTGCTCCCCCACTCCCCTACTCCGCCAATTCCCCTCCCAGGAGGGGTTAGGGGTGGGTTCCCTACTCTCAACTATATAATAAGTATTCAACCGGATTTGAGATCAGTACCTCTGCCTGTTTGCGCAGCATGACAAAGGTCAAGTAAAGTGAATTGAAATATTGAACTTGATTTTTTTTCATCCCCTTTCAAGGGGAGGCTATTGACCTTATTTTTTGGTCATTACCCAGATTCAGTTCATGCAGACCAGATTTACCGCACAGCTCGAAAATCGAAAATTCTGTACTGAAAGAGGGATTAGAATCAGCGGTTCTCCCTTGGGAAGAGCAGCAAAAAATATGGCGTTGCATATTTACGCATTGGAATTAGTGTGGTCAGGGTGGGAGGTGCGGTCAGGGTGGCAAGGGTGGGAGGGCTTTACATAGAGTGCAAATTATATATAGTTTTAGGAAAAGAGGAAGTAAAAGATGGGTTAGCTTTTGCGGCGTGCAAAGATTCATCCCTAACTTCAGCAACGCCAAAAATATTGATCGAGAGAAGAAAAAACAAGCTCAGGAGCGATGAAAGATTACGGAACCATATTAAGAATTAAGAATTAAGAATTACCTCTCCTTGAAAAGAAGAAGATTGACTAATCATGAAAATTTTTTCTTGTTTCTCCACGGCGAGTGAGAGGCTTTAAACCTTAATTGTTCGGTAAATTCGGGCAAGCAAAAAGAGGATTTAGTAAGCGCAAAAGTGATGGCTAAACTTTTGGAAACTTCCATTAGTGCGATAGAACTCCGTTCCGCTGCGCGATCGCAATCACTTTTTTAGTAATCAACATGCCCCACTTAAAAGAAGCTTTTTCTCTTTTTTTGTACTTTTTTGCGGCTTTGTTGTATGAAAGTAGCGATAGAACATCTTTTCGCTGCGCGACATGAATGCGAGCGCATTCCGCAGGAAAAGTGGAGCGCTTTGGCTGCTATATCGCTCGCTTGAGGGAGATTAATGTTTAATTCATCTATTGTCCAATAGTTATGTTGAGTTGAGATACAGTCAGAGGAAGCGTACGCTCGCTTAAGGGAGATTAATGTTTAATTCATCTATTGTCCAATAGTTATGTTGAGTTTAGATATAGTCAAAGGAAACGTACGCTTGAGGGAGATTAATGTTTAATTCATCTATTGTCCAATAGTTATGTTGAGTTTAGATATAGTCAAAGGAAGCGTACGCTTGAGGGAGATTAATGTTTAATTCATCTATTGTCCAATAGTTATGTAGAGTTTAGATATAGTCAAAGGAAGCGTACGCTCGCTTGAGGGAGATTAATGTTTAATTCATCTATTGTCCAATAGTTATGTTGAGTTTAGATATAGTCAGAGGAAGCGTACGCTTGAGGGAGATTAATGTTTAATTCATCTATTGTCCAATAGTTATGTAGAGTTGAGATATAGTCAAAGGAAGCGTACGCTCGCTTGAGGGAGATTAATGTTTAATTCATCTATTGTCCAATAGTTATGTAGAGTTGAGATATAGTCAGAGGAAGCGTACGCTTGAGGGAGATTAATGTTTAATTCATCTATTGTCCAATAGTTATGTTGAGTTTAGATATAGTCAGAGGAAGCGTACGCTTGAGGGAGATTGATGTTTGATTCATCTATTGTCCAATAGTTATGTAGAGTTGAGATATAGTCAGAGGAAGCGTACGCTTGAGGGAGATTAATGTTTAATTCATCTATTGTCCAATAGTTATGTAGAGTTTAGATATAGTCAAAGGAAGCGTACGCTCGCTTGAGGGAGATTAATGTTTAATTCATCTATTGTCCAATAGTTACAGCAGTTTCCGCGCGTTATGAAGTACATCTCGGGAGTCTAGCCGCAGCTATATACTTTCATGCAACAAAGCCCTTTTTTGCAGAAAAAACTGTTTTTGCGGTGTGTTTAATAATTTCAAATTATACTTGAATAACGATCGTAAAAAAGTATCATCAACTTTTTTTTGAATAACAAGTCAACCGTTTTCAGATTTATTCAGCAAACCCTATTTAAACTAATCTTTTTAAAGTTTCTAATAGAACTTCTCGTTTGAAACTATCTTTAGTAATGTAAGCACTGGCACCTACTTCTGCACCTTTTTGCTTATCTTCATGAGATGCTAAAGATGTTACCAAAATAATAGGTAATTCAGTGTAATTTTGGTTTTCTCTAATTTTAGCAGTTAAAGTCAAGCCATCCATATTAGGCATTTGAATATCAGAAATTACAGCATCAAAAGAGCGAGTTTTTAGCTTATTAAGAGCATCTATTCCATCAACAGCAGTAATAACTTCATAACCTGCACTTTCGAGAATTCTTTTTTCTTGGGTTCGTGTAGCAATTGAATCTTCTACTAATAAAATTACAGACTTTTTATTAACTTTTTCAACTTCTAATTGCTGAATAAATTTTGAAGTGGAAAAAGATGTCGATAATTTCTTTGCCGATTTCATTAAATCTTGAGGATTTAAAACCATACAGACATCACCAGTACCAAGAATAGTTGCACCCGAAACATTTATTACCCGTTTCAATAATTTACTTTGAGGTTTAAGCATAACATTTTGTACATCTATTAAAGCATCAACAAAAAGTGCTAACTTCTCATTTTCTATTTTTAAAATAATACAATTATGCTCCTGACTGTCATTGATTTGATCTTGATTAATGGCTGAAATTTGTAGTAAATCTGATAGTGGAAAGACTGATACAGGCTCATTATCAAAAATAATAGTATCTCTACCTTCAATGGTAAAAATAGATTCTATAGACACTAATAAAGTTGTTTGAACGCATTCAATCGGCAAAGCATAATAAATATTTGCAACAGCTACAATTAATACATTAATCGTGGCGATAGAAGTGCTGAGTATCACTCTAATTAAACATCCTTTTCCTGGTTGAGATTCTATGTGAATATTTCCTTTAAGTTCCTCTACATTTGCCTTGACTACATCTAAACCAATACCTCTACCTGAAATTTCAGTAACAAATTTTTTTGTAGAAAATCCAGGGGTGAAAATCATGGATTGAATTTCTGTTTGTGTCATTGAGGCTAATTCGGTTTGACTATAAATTTTTTGTTTTACCGCTGTTTGTTTGATTTTTTCAATATCTAGCCCGCGCCCATCATCTATAATTTCAATTATTACCTTATTAGCAGTATTCTCTGCTCTTAATTTAATTGTAGCAACAACATTTTTTCCGATTTTTTTCCGCTCTGTTGGTGTTTCAATCCCATGATCTATTGCATTACGAATTAGATGAATTAAAGGGTCTTTCATCTGTTCAATAATTCTCTTATCTGCTTTACTTTCACCGCCTTCGATTATTAGTTTTACTTCTTTACCTTCTTGTCTTGCTAAATCTCTAACAACGCGAGGAAAAATATTAAAAATAGTAGATAAAGGCAGCATTCGCAGAGTACGAACTCCACTTCCTATTTGACTGCTAATTAAGTCAAGTTTAGCAATATCTTCATGGATATAATTTCTCAAATCATTAATTAACAATCCTAAATTTTCTAATCGTTCTTCAGAGCGAATATGATAATTTTTAAATTGCTGGAGAGAATTATTAGTAGTACTGTTACCGCTAACATTTATATCATAAACAAAAAAACGATTATTAAGAATATCTCTACTCCATTCTTCCCACAATTTTGCGATCTTTTCTATTTCTGCTAGTCGTTGAAAAAGTCTAATTTGAGTTACAGTTAATTCTCCAGTTTGTGTCATTAAAGAATCTAGATTTCGGGTAGATACACGAACTGTTTCAATATGATAATAGGTTGATGAATTATCTGGAAGTTCACTGGTTAAAAGATTTTCATCTGCCTCGGTTTTGGTGAAACTAGATTCATTAATGTTAGCTATTTTTTCTGGCTGTTGAGTATTAAGTGAGGGAATATTTTTGGCAACTTTTTGCTCTTCGACAAAAGTACTAACAGGAATAGTTTCTTCAGATGTTAAATGTGTTTTATCTTGGTTTTGTAATGATGTATTGATATTATTTGCTCCCATCAAAATAGCTAGTACATGAACAGTATTTATACCTGATGGTTCTCCTGTAACTGCCTCTTGTACAAGTTTATAAATAGCATCTAATCCGAGTGAGAGGCGATCGCTAGTTTCTGGAGATATAGTTTGCTCACCCCGCGTGATTTCTCCTAATAAATGTTCCAACTGATGAGCAAGTTGAGATACATTTTTAATTCCTAACATTGCAGCATCACCTTTTAAGCTGTGAATTTCTCGTAATAACTCTTCTGATTTTGTTAAGTCCTGTGGATATTTTTCTAAATATAAAAATCCTTCATCAAGTTTTTGGAGATGTTCTTCACTAGCAGTTTTAAAGACTTCTCGAAGTTCAGTATCTTCAATCATAAGTTACACCGTCATTTCAGTTATCAGTTATCAGTTATCAGTTATCAGTACCTCTGTAATAAGGAGGCTTGAAATACGGAATCCTCTTTTTTTTCATCCCCTTAAAAGGGGAGGTTTTAGACCACTATTTTTCGGTAAAAATTTATTAATATATAATACCATTTTCAAAAAATCTTGCTAAATTGGTTATTCAAGGTATAAGGTATAGCGCTACGCGCAAGGCAACAGGCAACAGGCAACAGGCAACAGGCAACAGGCAACAGGCAACAGGCAACAGGCAACAGGCAACAGGCAACAGGGTTTCAGCTTCTATTAATGTCCTAACCTTAATGCGTAGCGCTATATTATGAAAAATTTGTCTTCTATTCCCTGTTCCCTGTTCCCTAAAACCAACAAATTTTGTACCTCACGCTTCTTGGGAATTGCTATATTTAAACTATTTTCTTAAGCTTAAGCGCTGCTTCATAAAGTTCTTGAGTGCTAGTTGTAACTTGAGAAATACTCTGAGCTGTTTCACCAGTACTGAAATTGAGATTATTCATAGATTCAACTACCCTTTGAATAGCATCTGCTTGTTGTTCAGTATTGTGATAAATTTGCTGATTACTAGCAAATAAATGAGAAACTACTTCTGTTAAATCCTGGAAAGTATTAGCAGTTTCTTCTGCCGTTTTGACACCAGCATTCACTATTTTTTTTCCCTCACTTGTCACCTTGAGAGTAGAATTAATTGCTGTTTTAATTTCTGGCACAATTACATTAATTCTTTTCGCAGCTTCAGAGCTTCGATCTGCTAATTTCCGAATTTCTTTAGCTACAACAGCAAATCCACTCCCTTGTTCGCCAGCTCGTACTGCTTCTACCGCAGCATTGAGGGCTAAAATATTAGTCTGCATTGCTAAAGAACTTACTAAATTTGCCAAACTAGAAATATTCCCAATTTGAGTATTTTTTTCACCAAGTTCTTGATTTTTTCTACTAATATTATCAACAGTTTCTCTCAAACTTTGCATTTGTTCAAAAGTTTTATCTACCATTTTACTTCCCTCTTCAGCTAATGTTAAAACTTTACTTGCTGCCACTGCAACTGATTCTGCTTGTTGAGATATTTCTTGAGAAGCTTGACCTAAAGTAGTCATATTATTATTAGTTTCATTAGCAGCTAATAACTGTTCTGATGCAATCTTTTCCTGCTGACTCATTGTCGCCAAAATATTATGAGAAACAGAGGATACATTATTAATTGTATTTTTGACTATTTGAACTATATTCATTATAGTCAACCATCCAATAGACAAAAAAATCATCAAAGATAAACATATAATTACCAAAGCTAAAATTTTAAAATTGTTAGCTTGAGCAAATACAATTTTTTTAGGTAAATCATAGACAACTACTAAAAATTTATTGGTATTGTTTTCTTGTAAAAAAATAGTGTTGTAAGTAATTACGCTATCTACACCATTGACAATATCACTTTGACCGCCAGATAAAATTTGATTACTCACTTCTGCTGAATAATATTTTTGAATTTTTTCATCTGTATTTAGTTCAAAACCCCACTCTTTTTGTTCATTTGGAGCATATAAATAGTAGCCATCTTGATTAATAATAAAAGCTGCCCCAATTGGATTTTGATTTTCTTGTTTTAACTTTTGGAACATACGGTCAACTAGCAGATTGGCAATGATAATTCCTTGACGTTTTCCATCTACTGAAAATATAGGAGTTGCATATCTAATTGTTGGTTTATAAGGGATTTCAATTTTTCCCTGTTCTCGATTAAGATTTATAGGCGAGACATAAATTTCACCTAAATTTAGAGTCATAGTTTCTGTAAAATATTCTCTCTTTGCTTTATTTTGTAACTGCTCTTCAGGAATATTTTTCACTATTAATCCATCCGAATTTACACGCACCATTTCATTTCCACTTTCATCCAAATAACGTAACTGCATATAGTATGGTTTTGTTTGCATAAATTCTATAAATATGATGCTTAGTCGTTCTCGCCAAACATCATAAGTAGAATTATCTTGTGGATCGATGCTATTGTTATTTCTAGCTCTGACAATTCCTTGAATAGGTGGAACTTTACTCAGAAATAAAACATCGTAACCAATATTTTCTAAGTTGTTAATTATATTTTCTGAACTATCGTTAATTTTTTTTTGCAAGTTGGCTAAAGCTAAATCTTGCAAAGTATTAGTAGCAGTAATTATGCCATAATAACCTACTATTGAAACAGGAGTAATTGTGCTAAAAATTAGAACAATTAGCATTTTGTATTGTATTTTTTTGAAGATATTATCAAACATTTTTTAGACTTTATAAATAACTACTACTATAAGCCTTCAGCATTCAGCAGTCAGCTATCAGCTATTAACTTATTATATTAGAAGGAGAATTCAAAATTATATTTATGCAGCATTCCGCAGGAAAGAGTGCATCTCATATCAAATCCGGTAGCATCGGTGTAATTAGATGGGGGGATGGGGAGATGGAGAAATATTTGGTAATGGTTGAAGATATAACATTTTTTTATACCGAATTAAACGGATTTAATATCATATAGCAATATGATTTTAGTTGTGAGATATTGGAGATTTTTAGGCAACAGCTCCGAAAGGCAACAGGCAGCAGAGAAGAAGAAAAAACGAATATATATGAGTAATACTATTTCTCAAAAACTTTTCTACATTTTGTCGAGCAGAAGACCCACCTCTAACCCCTCCCTGGAGTGGAAGTGGCGGAGTGGGGGGAGAAGTAAACATAAGAATAATTAACATTAACTTAGCTAAAATTAGCAAAAAAGTGATTTTGCTTGTACCGATCGGTTGACAACTGAAGTATTGCCAAAGTATAGAAATAATGCATAGGAATTGGTATAAGATAACTGCTATATTCTATACTTTAAAGGAACATCTCAATAATCACATCTGATTCCTGATTACTATATTTGCAAAAATACTTTTTTCCTATATATTCCCTATTCTCTATTCCCAGATGAGCTGTTGCCTGTTGCCTTTTTAAACTATAGACTTTAGCTCTTTACTAACTTCATTAAGCTTTTCAACTCCTTGTTTAGTTTGTCCTAAACCACTAGCTGTTTCTTGTGCTCCCGTATTCAATTCATTCATTGCATCTACCACTTGCTGAATAGCGAGCGCTTGCTGTTTAACATTAAAAGAAATTTGCTGATTATTTAAAACTACATTATTAATTGCCTCTTTAACACCATTAAAAGCTGTCGCTGCTTGTTGAGAAATTTTTACTCCTGACTCTACATTCTGTGTACCTGCTTCTGTTGCCATAACCGTAGAATTAATTAATGTTTGAATATCAAAAACTAATGTATAAATTTTTTCCGCAGACTTTCTACTTTCATCAGCTAATTTACGAATTTCACTAGCAACAATAGTAAAACCTTTACCATGTTCTCCAGCACGAACTGCTTCTACCGCAGCATTTAATGCTAACATATTAGTCTGATTTGCTAAGTCACTAACAAGCTGAGAAATATTACCAATTTGATTTGTTTGTTCACTTAAACGAGCAATTTGTTGAGCGATCGCTCCTACTTTTTCACTCAAAGAAGCCATACCTTCTAAGCTTATATCAACTGCTTCTGTTCCCTCTTCAGCTAAATTCAAAGCCTTTTTTGCAGCTGCTACTGCCGCTGCTGCTTGTTCTGCTGTAGTTTGAGAAGAAGCACCTAATTCATCCATCGTTGTAGTAGTTTCATTTACAGAACTAGCTTGTTGAGCAGCAGTCAGTTCCTGCTGAATTATTGTGGTAGAAATTCCTGTAGAAAAGTTGACTATATTTTCAGTTACCTGATTAATTTTTTTACTAATATTACCTATAGTTTTTACTGCTACAATTATGGAAATAAGAATCAACAATGTGGAACCTATACTTAGCAGCCATAATAATATAATTAAATTCTTTTGTGTTCCCTGTGTTTCCTCTTCAAGTTCTATTTTCTCCAGGGCAGCAAATTGATTACTTAGTTTTTCAAATTCATCAACAAATTCTTTACCTTTTCCAGTATTAAATACACTTACTGCTTCATTTTGTTTGCCTTCTTTTACTAAGAGTATAACTCGATCGGCAAAGAATTGGAAATCATTTTTAACATCCTTCATCTCCCCTAAAAGTTCTTCTTTTTCTGGAGTATTAATTAATTCTTCTATAGACTCAAGAGCTGCATCAAAAAGCTTTGCGCCCTCATTATATTCCTCAATAAATACTTCATTTTGAACAGCTAAATAACCACGAAAACTTCTCACCATTTTTTCCCCATATAGAGTTGCCTTATTTACATCAATAATCACAGCTTGTACTTTCTCAATTTCTTTTAAAGTTCCTAATACTTTAGTAGTAGTTCCATACATGACTCCCGCTAATCCTAGAAATAAAACTACATGGACTCCATATCCTAACAATAAACGCGTTCTTAACTTAATATTTTCAAACATAAATTTTTCAGTAATTATTAAATTCTCGCAAGCAAACAGCCGTCAGCTATTAGCTATCAGCTATTGCTTTTGGTGTAGGTTCAAAGCTGTATTAATCTAGTCAGAGTTAAATCTTACAACAAAAGTTGTTAAACTCTATATTCATTTAAACTCCTTCCTTAAAAGTAGGGTTTTATTGCTGATAACTAATAGCTAATAACTGTTTGTGCAGCATTCGGAGCGAAATGCTTAGGGTGCATCTCTTATGTGTAAAAATACTTTTTTCCTATATATTCCCTGACGGAGCTGTTGCCTAAAAGCGATAAACTTTTGGCCTTATTCATGCATTGAGATACACCTAATGCTTACCAATTATCGATCCTTGACAACATTATACTTCTTGCTCAACAACTAAGCCTTTCTGTGTAATAATTTTCTGAAAATTGATAATACTCATCATTTTTTCTCGATACATAGCAGTTCCCAATAAATATTCATTGTGAGTTTGAGCATGATTAATAGTAGCAGGAATTGATTTAATATCTAAAGGGTTAAGATAGATAACATCAAATATTTCATCTACTCTAATACCACCAACAAAATCATCTACCTCAAAAATTAATGCTTGATTTTTGTTATTTTTGCTTTGATAAATCTGCATATTTAACAATCTACGAATATTGACTAAAGTAACAATCTCACCTCGTAAATTTATATTACCAAAAATATGCTCTGGAGTACAAGGAATAGGAGTAACTTTGTGGATGTAAGTAAATTCTCGTACTACTTTCAAATCAATTCCAAAATATTCTTCATTTAAACCAATTACTGCTAGTGGCATCAAATTACTAACATCTTGAATCTGAGTATATAATCTCATTTTTTTTGCCCGTTCTTGGAAGATATCTCTTTCTTTTGATGTAGCGTTTGGGCAAAATATTAACCTTGAAACTTGTTGATGTTCTGTACTTTTTTCTAAGGAATCTTCTTTAATCAAAGCATCTATTTTTTGGAACTTATCTAGAGAAAAATCAGGTACTTCTACATACTGAATTAGATTTTTAGTAGATAGTAAAATAATTAATTTTTCTGACAACTTAGCCAACCCTGTGACTAAATGCGATTTATGATGCCCATCATTTCCATAACTATATAGTTCTTTTGTTATGTCTGTTACTGGAATATTTTTGACTTCGTAAACTTCATTTACAATAATACCAATAGTAGATTCTTGCCATTCAATAACAACCACATTATCTGTTAAAGAATAATCTCTTTGCCGATATCCTAGACGAATATTTAAATCCATCAGAGGTAATATATTTCCCCTCAAATTAATCACACCAATAATAGAGTCTGGCATTTCAGCGATCGCTGTTACTTCGGGCAAGAAAAATATTTCTCTAACATACAGTGCTTCTATTCCATAGAAACAGTTATTCTGTAAAAATATCAGATATGATTTATTTTCCATCTTCGTCTTTTATCTAATATCATATTCGTCAGAAAAGTTATAATTAGGCTCGTAGTTGGGCTTTAGCCCTAATAGATAAGTATTGTAATACCAAATTGAAATGAAGCTGTATAGAATAATATTTTAAGCATAATTGACCGCAAATAGGAGTAGATAGAGATAGATCGATTTCAATAATTGATAATTGATAATGGATAATTGATCATTACCTCTCCCTAAAAGGAAGAGGATTGAATAAAAGGAAAAAATTTATTTTTTTCCCTTTGAAAGGGGAGGCTTTAAACCAGAATTATTTAATTATTTATTTAATTATTTAATTCTTCGGTAATGAATTTCATCATTCTATGCAACCTCATATAAAACTGGTATAAGGGCTAAAGCCCAACTACAAACAAAATTTTATTATAAGTAATTATCCGAACATGATATAATCTAGACATTTTCTAAATTTCTAAATATTTTATCAACTCACACACTTTGATGCCTCCTTTATACTCTACGGTAGCATCATTAGGTAGTTTTCTCAGTAGTTCTAGAGCTGTATTTTTCATCTTTTTAGCTCGTGTAATATCTTGTTGTGCTTCATATATCGAACTAAGTTCTAGATAAGCAGGAATTTCTTGTGGAGAAAGATAAATTATCTGTTTTAACAACATTTTTGCTTTCTTTATATCTCCCTCTTCTTCTGCTATATTCACTAATAAATAGTAAGGATATACTGATAAATAATTTACTTCTATTGCTTTATTACAGTAGAAAGTAGCAGATTCATACTTACCTAAATTTGCATATAATTGAGCAAGTAACTTATATGCCCTAAAATTTTTTGGATGTAAATTAATAAATTGCTCTGCCTTTTTAATTGCATCAACATAAGCCTTGCATTCAAATAATGCTTCTGCTTCTAATAAACTCCGTTCTGATTCAATAGAATAGTTATTATTTATTTCTTCTCGAACGTTTTTTTTTGAGTCTAAATCAAATAATATTTCCTCATCCGCATCGTAGCAAATCCCAGAATTATTAGAGATGTAAATATTAGATTTTGAATTAATCAATGAAGATTTTAAACTTTTATTTATAGGTACTAAATTCCCTCCAATTCTTGAAAAACTATCATCAGCTAAATGATTGTTAGATTGCCGATCGTGCACGCGCTGATAAACTAAAGATTCTGGGAAAATTCTAACTTGAAACTTGTCAATTAATTGACTATCTAGTTCAGCATGACCTGTCATCAAATATCCTCCCTTGTTCAGAGAATTATAAAATTTCCTAATTACCCATAGTATAGATTTAGGTTCAAAATATACAAATACATTGCGACATAAAATTAAATCAATATGAACAGGAAAATCATCTCTGACTAAATTTATCTTGTTAAACTTGACGCTTTTTTTCACTCGTTCTTCAAGTTTCCATTTTCCCTGAAATTTATAAAAATATTTATGTTGTATTTGCTGTTCTAGTAAACGAAACGACCAATCACTATAAATTCCTTCTCTTGCTTTCCCTAGTGCTACTTCATTAATATCCGTTCCTAAAATCAAAATATTCCAGTCTTTCCAATTAGGTATTAATTCTTGAACAATAATTGCTAGAGAATAAGGTTCTTCACCCGTCGAACACCCTGCACTCCAAATCTTTAATATTTTTTCATTAGACGCTTCTTTCGACTTAATAACTTCCGGCAAAATAACATTTTTTAATAATTCAAATTGTCCCCGGTCTCTAAAAAAATAACTTTCAGTCACAGTTAACAAAATTATCAAATTTTCCCATTCATTTTTGCTAGTTTGATTTTGACTTTTTAAAAGTTGATAATATTGCTCAGGCCCAGATAACTTCAGCGATCTAATCCGCACAAATATCTTATTACATAAACCATCATAATCTTGCTCTCGAATCTGCAAACCTACATAACCTGCAATCAATTGAATAAATTTTTGTAATAGAGTTCCATTCATTTTTAGAGAATAAAAATATCCCGATCGTATAAAATCCTGTTATATAGAATCCGGTTGAATACTTATTATATGAGATGGGGAGATGGGGAGATGGGGAGATGGGGGGATGGGGGGATGGGGGGATTTAATATTGAAGTGTGGATAGAATTATAAACATATGCTGTATAACCGGATTCTATATTATACAGTTATCGCGATCGCGCTTCTCAAGTCAAATATAGATATTTCAAAGAGTATCTCTAACGACAGCAATTTTAACTTAAACTTCTATCATACCATATTTGTTTGTAGTTGGGCTTTAGCCCTTTAAATACTTGTTTTAGACCGCCTCTTTTTGAATAACCACAATAAAAAATTTAGGGAGTAGCGGTGCGACCCCACGACGACGACAGTCGCAAGCGGTAGATATTCGGAGCTTCCCGTAGGCTAATTAATGAGAGTTGATATTAGGGCTAAAGCCCAACTACGAGCAGGTTAGTGAAATGGTTTCTTTCCTACTCCCCCGCTCCCCTACTCCCCCACTCCCCCACTCCCCCACTCCCCTACTCCCCCACTCCCTGACCTATCCGTGTATCCGTGCCATAATCCGTGTG
>JAXHSW010000094.1:0-2966 GCA_034190295.1 Cyanobacteriota bacterium
TATTGTCCAATAGATAAATAGTAATCATTGCCAAAGAGGGCGATATAACTGCCGCACTTGCTCCGAATGCCGCTCATCAGCAGAGCAATAACTATTGTCCAATAGATAAATAGTAATCATTACCAAAGAAAGCGATCGCTCATCAGCAGAGCAATAACTATTGTCCAATAGATAAATAGTAATCATTGCCAAAGAGGGCGATATAACTGCCGCACTTGCTCCGAATGCCGCTCATCAGCAGAGCAATAACTATTGTCCAATAGATAAATAGTAATCATTGCCAAAGAAAGCGATCGCTCATCAGCAGAGCAATAACTATTGTCCAATAGATAAATAGTAATCATTGCCAAAGAGGGCGATTAAGCTGCCGCACTTACTCCGAATGGCGCTCATCAGCAGAGCAATAACTATTGTCCAATAGATAAATAGTAATCATTGCTAAAGATAGCGATTAAGCTGCCACACTTGCTCCGAATGGCGCTCATCAGCAGAGCAATAACTATTGTCCAATAGATAAATAGTAATCATTGCCAAAGATAGCGATCGCTCATCAGCAGAGCAATAACTATTGTCCAATAGATAAATAGTAATCATTGCCAAAGATAGCGATTAAGCTGCCGCACTTGCTCCGAATGCCGCTCATCAGCAGAGCAATAACTATTGTCCAATAGATAAATAGTAATCATTGCCAAAGAAAGCGATCGCTCATCAGCAGAGCAATAACTATTGTCCAATAGATAAATAGTAATCATTGCCAAAGAGGGCGATCGCTCATCAGCAGAGCAATAACTATTGTCCAATAGATAAATAGTAATCATTGCCAAAGAGGGCGATCGCTCATCAGCAGAGCAATAACTATTGTCTAATAGATAAATAGTAATCATTGCCAAAGAGGGCGATTAAGCTGCCGCACTTACTCCGAATGGCGCTCATCAGCAGAGCAATAACTATTGTCCAATAGATAAATAGTAATCATTGCTAAAGATAGCGATTAAGCTGCCACACTTGCTCCGAATGGCGCTCATCAGCAGAGCAATAACTATTGTCCAATAGATAAATAGTAATAATTGCCAAAGATAGCGATCGCTCATCAGCAGAGCAATAACTATTGTCCAATAGATAAATAGTAATCATTGCCAAAGAAAGCGATTAAGCTGCCGCACTTGCTCCGAATGGCGCTCATCAGCAGAGCAATAACTATTGTCCAATAGATAAATAGTAATAATTGCCAAAGATAGCGATTAAGCTGCCGCACTTACTCCGAATGGCGCTCATCAGCAGAGCAATAACTATTGTCCAATAGATAAATAGTAATAATTGCCAAAGATAGCGATATAACTGCCGAATGGATGTTAAGAACACTACTTTCATGCAACAAAGCCTCTTCCTTCTTAAATATTCGGCTAATCAACAGTCACAAAAAGTTTACTAATTAACCCCAAACTCAAAACAGAAAAACCAGCAGCAGCGTAAAAAACTCCAGCCATTCCCCAAACTCCAAAAGCAACTCCAGCTAACAACGGACCTAATGCTTGTCCGATAGATAAAACCGTAGCATTAACAGCCATAAAACCAGCCCGATAATCTTGAGGAGCGAGTTTTCCTAATAATGCCTGAGTAGCAGGAAAACACATTCCATGAGCAGCTCCAAACAAAATACTAGGAATTAATAATAACCACATATTTTGTAGCAATGGAGTAACTATTACTGCCAAAGTATAAAGTACAAATGAAATTTTAATTAGGGTAAACTCTGATAGAGATCGGGAAAATAATGCTACCTGAGAAGACACAAATGCTAAAGATAAAGCCATAGTTGCCAGAATAATTCCAATTTCCACATTAGAAGCTTCAAAAACATCTCCAGCTAACATCGGAATATAAGTAAAATAAGGACCGAATAGCAATATAAATAAAGCAACTACTGCAAATAACAATCCTAATACCTGACTATTATTAACACTATGCCAAATATTTCTTAAATATACCTTCAAACGGAATTTTGGTGGCTTTTCAAACTGAGGTAATTCTAGGAAAAAAATCACAGCAAGTACAATGGGAACTGCGAGCAATGGCAGTAAAAAAGGATAGCGCCATCCCCATGTTGCCAAACCTCCACTAATTAAAGGATAAACTGCCAAACTCATGCCAATCATACTGGCGTTGAATGCCATTGCAGATGTCAGACTCTTACCTGTATACAAATCGCTGATTAGTGTTAGTGCTAAAGCTTCTAAACTAGCAGCTCCCACACCTTGGAGAAATCGCAATTCTAGTAATGTCCGAAAATTCGGAGCAAAACTACAAGCAACACCAGCAATAGCAAATAGTAATAAAGAAGGAATCAAAATTTGTTTTCTCCCGAAGCGGTCTGCTAAAACTCCAGATATAGGAGTTCCGATGGCGATGGGTACAACAAATACTGTAATTACCAATCCTACTTTTTCCACAGGAATTTGCAATTCTGATGCCATTGTTGGCAATACAGGTCCGATACTACTTGAACCCAAGACTGCCATCAATGTGATGCCAATAATTATTTGCAGGTTTCTGTCTAAGTAAATTTTTGTACTATGACTGAGAAATTTACTGTTTTCCATTACTCGACCTTTCTGGTGAATGACTAAAGCATTAATGTAGGGTGCTAGACAGCTAACATCTAAGGTTAGAAAGAGATTTAACAGTCTTTTGACTTTTGAGTTTTGAATTCCGTGAAACGGTAGATGTGTCAATCCAGTAGTGTCAAAGTTTTCAATTTCATAAAATCTTATTTTTGACTTCTGAGTTTTGAGTTTTGAATTCCGTGAAACGGTAGATGTGTCAATTCAGTAGTGTCAAAGTTTTCAATTCCGTAAAATCTGACTTTTGACTTCTGAGTTTTGAGTTTTGAATTTCATAAAATCTGACTTTTGACTTCTGAGTTTTGAGTTTTGAATTTCATAAAATCTTATTTTTGACTTCTGAGT
>JAXHSW010000094.1:3066-32511 GCA_034190295.1 Cyanobacteriota bacterium
TTTGACTTCTGAGTTTTGAGTTTTGAATTCCGTGAAACGGTAGATGTGTCAATTCAGTAGTGTCAAAGTTTTCAATTCCGTAAAATCTGACTTTTGACTTCTGAGTTTTGAGTTTTGAATTCCGTGAAACGGTAGATGTGTCAATTCAGTAGTGTCAAAGTTTTGAATTCCGTAAAATCTGACTTTTGACTTCTGAGTTTTGAGTTTTGAATTTCATAAAATCTGACTTTTGACTTCTGAGTTTTGAGTTTTGAATTTCATAAAATCTTATTTTTGACTTCTGAGTTTTGAGTTTTGAATTCCGTGAAACGGTAGATGTGTCAATTCAGTAGTGTCAAAGTTTTGAATTCCGTAAAATCTTATTTTTGACTTCTGAGTTTTGAGTTTTGAATTTCATAAAATCTGACTTTTGACTTCTGACTTTTGAGTTTTGAATTTCATAAAATCTTACTTTTGACTTTTGAATTCCGTAAAATCTTACTTTTGACTTTTGACTTTTGACTTTTGAATTCCGTGAAATTGAATCTTGGCAGACTACTAAAGTTTTATGCTAGACTAGCAATTAACTCTACTCCTCCTTCAGGGATTCGTCCCTTATCCCAATAGAAACCTTTGTTAAACAGGGAAGAGGTTGTAGGGAAACAGGGGAAAAGGGAGTATTTCGACGATTAAATGCCCATAAAATCGTGATTTTTCTTCCTTTCCCTTTCCTTTACCTAAAGTTTTCTTCTTTCCCATCATTACACCTAATAAATAATCCTAATTTTTAGTCGCTTTCAGCTTTCCTGAGTTATGAGTGCAGACAGCTATTTCAACTGAAGAGAAGTAGAGTTAAATTGCTGCAATTATGCAGTAACAAGTGCAACTTTTCCAGTTGCTTTTTTAATATAATTATCCAGAACTTTTTCTACCAATTTATTGTCAACTGTCATCAAATAATCTCCTTCTGGATTATAACATTGACCGATTTTTTCTAACATAACAAACCGAAGGTCGTCCCCTGTTTTCTTATTATCTGCAATCATCGCCTTCATTAATAAATCAGTAGTTACATTCTCAGGCCAAGGATGATTAAATCCGAGTTTTTCATCAATAAAGTGGTAGTGTAAATCCACATCTTTTTGTGAAATAAAGCCCAGTTCTTTCCCTAGTTCCGCTACTATTTTCATACCATAAGAAACAGCTTCTCCATGAGATAGTTTTCCTTTTAGCAGCCATTCCAAACCATGACCAAACGTATGACCATACTCTAAAATAATTCCATAATGTTTTTCAGTGGGATCTTTTTTGAGTATTTCTAATTTGGAAATAATAATTTTATAAGCTAGGTCTGTTAACACCTGCTGGGAAAAATCAAGCTGAGGATTAAGAGTTTTTTCCAAATAATCCAAAAAGGTAGGTTCAGCAATAAAACCATTTTTAATCCCTTCAATAATGCCACATCGCTTGGAGAAAGGAGGCTCTGTTTTGAGGTATTTTGTATCTGCCCAAATAAACAGAGGACTATGATAAAGACCAAAGTGATTTTTACCACTTAAACCATTAACCGCTTGTTTGTTACTGAGAGTACTATCAGTTTGACCAGTCATGGTTGTAGATACTTCGATAAAGTGAATTCCACGATAAATTAATCCAGCAACCAAACCGACAATATTTCCTACTGTTCCTCCACCAAAGGCAATTAATAGAGATTTTTTAGATACACCTTCAGTGACTAACGTTTCACATACTTGTTCTAAAACTGAGAAATATTTACTTTTCTCACCAGGGGGAACCATTTCTAGAAGACATTTGTATTCCGAATTCAGTTCGTGGAACAGCTCTTCTCCGTAAAGTCCAAACATATTTTGCTCACAGAAGAAAAAGATTTTGTCTATATCGTGTTTTGACAATTCTTTGAGAAAATGTTCTTTGATATCATATCCAAAATAAAATGGACTGGGTTTTTCCAGCTCGGTGCTGAGTTCAACCATTTTTCCTGGAGTCCATTCTTGTGTTATGTTATAGTCAACCATTACTTCTCCTTTGTGGATAGAGTGTTAATTGCTTTAATTGCTATAGTGAACTAATTAATATAAAATGTCAGTAGATTCAATCTACAATTTCCTACAATACGCGATCGCGCTCCAGTCTGGCCTTAATTTCACCAGCTAATTGTCTAGCTTGAGGATTAGGATTACCATTTTTGCTACACCATTGGCGAACAGTTTGGGGTTGCACTCCCATCAAGTCGGCAAAATCATCTCTGTTAAAACCTTCTAACTTCTCCTGTAGTTCAAAGAGTAGTTGCACTGGGTGATAATCAGATACTTGTATTCTTGCTAAATTGAATATTGTTTTAGGCATTTTCTCAATTTCCTTTTGTTTGCAACGTTGAGGGAGTAATTGAATTGGCCATAGTAATATCATGTCCGATTTGAAAACATTTATAGCACTACGCATTAAGGTATTTGATATTGCTATACAAGCTCAAAAGCTATTTTAGCTATCAAAAGTAAAAAACTAGAAAAGATATCGTAATTATTATTCTCGATCGAGATTTGAAGTTCTCCCACCGTTAACCGCTCCCGGTGCAACGGTAGCTCTCTCCAACTTACAAATAAATTATTAAGAATAAAACTCATTAAGTTGGATTGTATGTCCCTGGTATTTGGACTTAAATAAAGCATTATTTTTTGGCAATTTTCTACTTAAAGCTTAGTTTAAAGCCTCTGAAAGTAATTGATATATATTCTCAATATTTTTTTAAAAATTCTCAATAAGTTCCTAATTTATCTGGTTTATTGAGAATATGCTGCGATCGCAAGTCAAACTATCAGGAGCAGTTTTATATCATGTCTGTTTAATTGGTTACAATAAACAAAAAAGTTTGGAAATGATTCGGATGAGTATTGTCCCTAGATACTCTCAATTATCATGGAATGTCCTTTGTGTGACCATTAGAAAACTCTCGTATCATAAGTTTGGTTCTACTCCGAAGGACTCAACTTTTTCAGTAGAGGAAAGTCCTTGAGGGTATCCTCACCCATGAGTTATGGGCAGAACATCAACTTTCACAGCAAGTACACATTGAAACGGGTAAGTAATGAAATCATTTGCACCTCACTGATGGCAAATGTCTAGCTTTGTCTAGTTTTCAAGAAGGTGACGAAACATATATGATTGTATATCCGTATTTCATGTGCTTATTTCCCACATTCCGCACTTCAACTTGTAACATTAAAAGTAGGATAAAAATCCGTAGCTTGGTAAGTATTTATACTATGCAAATCATCTCAATTACTTTTTTTGTTCATCAAATTTCGAGTAAAAAATTAAGCATAAATACTTGCTCGATCGTGTACTCGATCGCAGCAGCTATGATTTTCTTCAGAATTGCTGTCTCCTGACTCGGTCCTCCTAACTCCTGATTCGGTTGCTACATTTTGTGGTGCGGAATGTGGGTTATTAGATAATTTCTGTCCGTTACATTTAGTCGTTTCTTCAATCAGTTACAGCTCGCCAAACAAAATTATAGGTATCCTTTTTCATCTGTTCGCGACTTGCATAGTCTACAGCAAAAATATTGTAGTGAGTGAGGGTTTGAGCTTCAAGAGCGCAAAATCCTAGGGTATCGCCCTCGATGCCAGTATGGGGATATTGAGCTGCTGACAAAGCTCGATCGGGACTTAGGCAAAAGTCCTGTTATTATACACATATACTATTTTTATGCAATAAACAATTTCTAAAATATGGTTAATGAAAGCACTATCGAAATTTATCTGTTAAAAACTTATCAACACTTAAATATCATCAATTCCTGGGGCGAACGCAGCTATTTTGTCAATCCTGGGATGAAGTTGAAGCGTGGAAGCTATTTTGCAACTATCAAATCAAAAGATGGTGAAAATGATCGAGCCTCATATCTCAATCGCGCTGGAGTTTTTCGGCTTAATATTGGTTTGACAGCTGAAAAATACGAAGAAATATTTGGTCTTCGACCGTCAAGACCCCGTAAAGGAGGAGTTATTGAAGGAGATTTTAATTTTCAGGGATTAAACGTCTTTATTCCTCATCCTGTCTACGGTTGGATGGGCTGGATAGCTATTAATAATCCAGATTTAGACAATTTTGAAAAATCTCAAGAATATTTGGATATTGCTTACGAAAAAGCTTTCAGATCCGCCTCAAGGAAACTGAAAACTAATATCACGCTTAAGTGATAACTGATAACTGATAACTAATAACTGAGATGGCGAGGTCTCCTCCCCATATCCATGAGACTAAGAGAAAAGAGAATTCCCTATTTTCTTGCCTCCTTGTTGCAGAGGTACTGATAACTGATAACTGATAACTGAAATGACCCTTACCAGAAAACCATCTTACCAATTACCAATACTAAAATGCCGATCGCTAGTTAAGCAGACTCAGGTTTTGGCAACGATGATGGAAGCACTAATAACTCCGCAGTCGATCGCTTCTCTACCATTTCCTTAGTAATAGTACACCGAGTCACATCCTTCCGCGAAGGTAATTCATACATCACATCCAACATCAACTCCTCCACAATACCCCGTAACGCTCGCGCTCCCGTCTTTCTCCTAAACGCTTCCTTCGCGATCGCTCTAATTGCCTCTTCCTCAAACTCCAACTGTACATTATCCATCTGCAACAACTTTTGATATTGCTTCACCAAAGCATTCTGAGGTTTTGTCAAAATTGCCATCAGAGTCTCCTCATCCAGAGGTTCAACTACCGCCACCATTGGTATTCGCCCAATTAACTCTGGAATTAAACCAAACTTCACCAAATCATTCGGTTCCATTTGCTTCATTAAATCTACAACTTTTTGATCCTTGGACTCCTTTTCTCCTGCTTGCTGAACAAAACCCATTGACTTTTTGCCGTTTCTCTGTTCTACTATTTTATCTAAACCAACAAAAGCCCCACCACATATAAATAGAATATTGCTCGTGTCAATCTGAATACAATCTTGATAGGGATGTTTCCGGCCACCTTGAGGCGGGACATTAGCCACAGTTCCCTCTAACATTTTTAATAAAGCTTGCTGTACCCCTTCTCCAGACACATCTCTTGTAATCGAAGGGTTCTCACTCTTGCGAGCTATCTTATCTATCTCATCTATATATATAATACCCCGCTGTGCTTCCTCTACCTCTAAATCTGCTACTTGTAGAAGTCGCAGCAAAATATTCTCCACATCCTCCCCAACATACCCAGCTTCTGTTAACGTTGTCGCATCTGCCACAGCAAATGGTACATCCAATAATTCTGCCAAAGTTTGAGCCAACAATGTCTTACCACAACCAGTTGGCCCAATCAATAAAATATTAGATTTTTGTAATTCCACCTCATCTGTAGAGGAGTTGCCACTTTTTTTGGCTTCTACAGAGGTCAGACGTTTATAGTGGTTATAAACTGCCACTGACAAAACCTTCTTACCTTCCTCCTGACCAATAACATGAGTATCCAGATAATCCTTAATTTCTCTTGGCTTAGGAAGTTGGGCTACCGAAACTCTCTTGGCACCACTACTTTGCTTTTGAGTAGAATTTGCTGGTCTTGGCGTTGGAGGCTGTGGCCCTGTTGTGTTAGAGTCAAAGAGCTCCTCATCTAAAATCTCATTGCACAACTCTACACATTCATCACAAATATAAACTCCAGGACCTGCTATTAACTTGCGGACCTGTTCCTGAGACTTGCCACAAAATGAACATTTTAGATGGGAGTCGTATTTAGACATAACTTCCTCTTACTACATTGCGGGAACAGACTCTCCTGGTACAGGGAGATTCTCTTTAGTAATCACTCGATCGACCAAGCCATAATTTTTGGCTTCTTCTGCGGACATAAAAAAGTCGCGGTCTGTATCAACTTCTATTTTTTCTAGAGGTTGACCTGTATGAGCTGATAAAAGTTCATTCAGCTTACGTTTATGATATAAGATTTCTTTAGCCTGGATCTCAATATCTACTGCTTGACCTTGAGCGCCACCTAAAGGTTGGTGAATCATTATTCTAGAGCTAGGAAGGGACATTCTCTTTCCTTTTGTCCCACCAGAAAGAAGAAAAGCCCCCATACTTGCAGCCAAACCGTAACAAATTGTGACAACATCAGGCCGTACCTGCTGCATGGTGTCGTATATAGCCATTCCAGCAGTTACAGAACCTCCAGGGGAGTTGATATAGAGTTGAATATCTTTTTCTGGGTCTTCAGCATCTAGGAATAACATCTGAGCAGTAATGGTATTAGCTAAATTATCATCTACTTGAGTCCCCAAAAAAATAATTCTTTCTCTGAGGAGCCGTGAGTAGAGGTCAAAAGCTCTTTCTCCCATCCCTGATTGTTCGACAACCATGGGCACAATGTTACTAGGACCGGAGTAAACTTGTAACTTGTTATAGATATTCACTAAATCATCAGAATATTGAGATATAACCATGGTACATCAGTTTATATATAAACAAATTTTGTTTTTACTTGCTCATTTTTGATTCGTATCAATCCAAGCTGAATATTATTATGACTTAGCTTTACTGATATTGGTAGTTGGGATTACCCAACCATTAATTAATTTTACCCTAGTGTGGCTACCCGGAAGTTAAAAGTCGTAGGGGCGAATGGCATTCGCCCTCAAAAGTATTGATTGGTTAGGCTTTTAGGATTTTATAACTGGTCAGTTATTTCTGCCATCCTGCACTAATTACTTTTAGGGGTTTAATACCCCACCGTTAACGGGGGTACTTAAAATAGTTTGGGTTAAGACACGAAGTAGCTTGTCGAAGACTATTTATCAGCAATTTTCCCTTCTGCCTTCTGCCTTCTGCCTTCTGCCTTCTGCCTTCTGCCTTCTGCCTTCTTCAATGAGGATTTTCCACAGTAGCTACTGGTTCGGCCTCAACTTCTACAATAGTTTCTGTAGCTTCATCTATTTCTGACTCTGACTCAACTTCTACAATAGTTTCTGTAGCTTCATCTATTTCTGAATCTTCCCCTAGAGTTCCTTCAGGTACTAACTCTACTGTGCCATTTTCTTCCAACCACTTGATTGTTTTTTCCTTCAGTAAGTCTTCTGTTACAACCTCTCTTAATCTATCTGGATCGACATCCTTTCCTTTCAATTGCTCCATCACTTTTGCTGATTCTGCTGCAATTTCTTCCTCGTCCACTGTAATAGATTCTTGCTTGGCCACTGCTTGGATGGCCAAATCCCTGCTTAATCGCTCAATTGCTTCTGGCCGCGATCGCTCTTGCATTGCTGGCAAATTATCACTATTGAAAAATTCTTTCACATCTATTCCATACTGGCTCAACTCCATAGCACTTTGGGCTAACATCTGCTGAACTTCATTTTTAATTAAAGTTTCTGGTAATTCTACTTCCAGATGGTTCACCAGCTCATTTACAATAGCAATTTCCTTATTCTGTTTAGTTTGTTCCTCTTTTTCTTTGGTAAATTTTTTCACCATGAACTCCTGTAATTCGGCTAATGTTTCAAACTCACTAATTTCTTGAGCAAAATCATCATCCAACTCTGGTAATTCTTTTTCTTTGAGTTCTTTAACAGTAATGGTAAATACTGCTGGCTTACCTGCTAACTCTGCCTGACCATATTCTTCAGGAAATTGAGCGGAAACTTCTTTTGTTTCCTCTAGGTTCATGCCTACTATTCCATCAATAAACCCAGGGATAAATTGTCCTTCTTTCAACTCCATTTGATAATCTTGAGCCTTGCCTCCTGGAACTTCTTTCGGCTCTTCTCCCTCTGTCTCAGATGGAATTATACCTTCAAAATCTACTATTGCCACATCTCCTAACTGAGCAGCTCTTCCTTCTACAGGAATTAGTGTAGCCTTTTCAGAGCGACGTTCTTCCAGAAATTCATCTAATTGAGCCTGGTCGTATTTAGCTTCTTCAGCCTTGACCACCAATCCTTTATAATCATTAACTTTAGCCTCTGGCTCTACATCCACTTTAGCAGACAAGGCCATTTCTTTTCCTGGTTCAAAATCTTTTACTAACTCTTCAAATTCTGTCACCAGCTCAAATTGGCCTATTGCATTGATTTGTTCTTGTTCTCTTGCTTTTTCTAAGCAATCATTAATGAGGTTATCTAAGGCCATAGCTTTAATATAATTTCTACCCAGCCTTTGTATCAATATTTGTCGAGGCACCTTGCCTTTTCTGAACCCAGGAATATTGGCAGTACGGATATATTTCTGAATCACCTGCTCGTAGGCATTCTTGGACATTTCTGGTGTAATCTCGATTTCCAGACCTATTTGGCTAGCTGGAAGTTTTTCCTGGGTAACTTTCATCGGCGTTTTGTTTAAGTTGGTTAGAACTAAGTTTAAGATTATAGGCTATGATTCTATCATAAATGTTGAAAGAGGACTCCCGTTATAGCGCTACTTGAATCGGGAATCGGTATGGAGGGAACAGGGAATAGCAAACTGTAAAAGGGTTTTAGCATTTAAAAATGTCCGCGCCCAATTCTTGTAATGCTACATCATCGCTCTTAATTTAACAAAAAATAGCGACAAGTCCCGCGTTCTCCTCGTCGGGAACGTCCTATGGGAAAGCGACCATGTTATAATAGAAGAACACAGGGGGAGGGCATCACCTGGTGTTTAACGCGCGTCAGAAGTCAGCAAGTCAGTAGGGGCGCCATTCGAAGTTATGCGCAAGCTTTCGGCCGTTTGCCCGTACAGAAGTTAACCCACCCGCGGGCCCCGACCGTGGAGAACCCACCCGCGGGCCCCTCCCAGGAGGGGAAATAGGGGATTTGAGCAAGGCTCTAATATTGCTTGCGCCTTAAAAGGCGGGATTGCGCGACCCTGATGATTTTGATAAACTGCAACTCCGCGTGCGGGTTGAGGATTCCAGCGTTGTCGCTCAAGCACGGGCGTCGGGAGTATGTCAATTCAAAGATGAAATGACTCTAGTGCAGGATGGCAAAAATAACTAACCAGTTACAAAATCCTAAAAGCCTTACCAATCAAAAATGATTGACTTTTAACTTCCGGGTAGCGGCACTAGGTTCTTATTTTAATATTCTCAAGTTGTTACCTATAATCATAAATTTATACTGATTAAATTTAGGCCAAAATATCAATATAAATATTTCTGGATTTTCCTGTATTTTGTCTGAAGATTGATATGTTAATGCTTTTATTTATATAAATAGCCGAAGTAATATAATCATTTAAAACTACTCTATCAAAAAGACATCTCCGGTCATCAAAAATAAAATCAACTATTGTACATAAATTATCAATTATCAATTATCAATTATTTATCCCTACTCCCTATTTTCTGGAGATTTCTAAAGAATTAAACCGAAATATATAAGAATAGTTTGATTTGATTTGACGATAGTCAGTCAATAGGTATAGAATTAATTTAGTAGTATGAAAATATTGGTTTAATTAAATATTTTGATGGTATTAATGCCATTGACGATCGAAGATTCTAATTGAATATCTGTTATATATAAAATATCAAGCTAATTTTTAATCCTTAGTTGATGAAAATTATCTATACTAACCAAGTCTTCAATAATTAATAATTAATAATTACCTCTCCTTGAAAAAAAGAGGATTGACTAATCATGAAAAATTTTTCTTGTTTCTCCTTGCTTATGAGAGGCTTTAAACCTTAATTATTCGGTAAGGGGGGTGAAATTAGGTAGAAAGAATAATCAACAATTTGTGAATATCCCTCATTATAAGTTAATAAAGATGTTAAGATATAAAGCCAAATTAAGAGGAAGAAAATAATTACAGAAAAATCTTATACATCTCAATCAAGCTGTTTAGATGGGGATGATTTACCAACATAAGGAGATAAAAAACCGAAATTTAGTGGAAAAAGAGTAAGAAGAGGGTTGTATAAAACCAGGGAAAATAAATTATTAAATGCAGATGTAAATGGGTCATTTAATATAATGAAAAAAGTAATTCCTGATGTATTAGACCAAGGAATAAAGGGTTTGCCGTTTAACCCTGTAGTGGTCGAACCACTTGCGTTCAGGCTCTTGAGTAAGTCTGAGTAAGTTTAGTTGAGCGGTGCCGATTAGATAATCTAGAATTAAATTAAATTTAATAAAAATAAAAAATATTATGTTAGTCAGAAGATAAAATAAATTAACTCAAACTATTAAATTTAATAAAAACCATTATCAAAAAATCAAATGATTAAAAAATGAAGGAGGACAAGAATTTGTCAGAGTTTTACAAAGTAGCAATATTAGGAGCAACTGGAGCTGTAGGAACAGAGTTGTTAGAATTACTGCAAACTAGAAACTTTCCAGTAGCAGAATTAAAACTACTAGCATCACCCCGTTCCGCAGGTAGCACTCTAAAATTTAAAGGACAAAACTTACAAGTAGAAGCTGTAACAGATGATTCATTCAAAGATATAGATTTAGTGCTAGCATCAGCAGGTGCATCTACATCAAAAGCATGGGCAAAGAAAGCAGTAGAAGCTGGTGCTATAGTAATTGATAATTCCAGCGCCTTTCGTATGGACCCTAAAGTGCCTCTTGTAGTTCCAGAAGTTAACCCAAAAGCGGCGGCTCTACATCAAGGTATAATAGCCAATCCTAACTGCACAACAATATTAATGTGTTTAGCAGTATGGCCTTTGCATCAAGTCCAGCCAATTAAAAGATTGGTAGTGGCCACTTACCAGTCAGCAAGTGGGGCAGGGGCAAGGGCAATGGAAGAAATGAAAACTCAAGCCAAAGAAATTTTAGAAGGAGAAACTCCTGGAACAGAGATTTTTCCCTATCCATTAGCATTTAATTTGTTCCCACACAATTCCCCACTGAATGAGCAGGGATATTGTCAAGAAGAAATAAAAATGGTTAATGAAACTCGTAAGATATTAGAATCTAACGAAATTGGGATTACAGCAACTTGTATTAGGGTACCAGTATTACGCGCTCATTCAGAAGCGATTAATTTAGAATTTGCTCAACCATTTAGTGTAGAGAAAGCTAGGGAAATATTAAGTCAAGCGCCTGGAGTAACACTGGTAGAAAATTGGCAAAAAAATTATTTTCCAATGCCAATAGAAGCAAGTGGTAAAGATGATGTATTAGTGGGGAGAATTCGTCAAGATATTTCTCATCCTTGTGGATTAGAATTATGGTTAAGTGGAGACCAGATCCGAAAAGGAGCTGCCTTGAATGCAGTACAAATAGCTGAGTTATTGGTGGAAAAACATTGGTTGAGGGTACAAGCAGCAACAGTTTAGACTCAGGGTGCAGAAAACAAAAGAAAATCAAAGAGTCTTCAACAATTAATAATTAATAATTACCTATCCTTGAAAAGAAGAGGATTGACTCAAAGGCAAATTTTTTCTTGTTTCTCCTTGCTTATGAGAGGCTTTAAATCTGAATTATTCGGTAAAGTTAGTTCATATTTATACAACGTAATGAAATGAGTAATTAATCATAGTATAGTCATACAAAAACTAAAAAATTGGCACAGAGAGTGTCATATCAGTTATCAGTTATCAGTTATCAGTACCTCCGGCTTTAGTCGGAGAAAACGAAAATACGCTCATTGAATATTTTTTCATCCCCTGAAAAGGGGAGGCGCGTGGACTTCATTTTTCGGTAAAGCAAAAGGGATGTTAATCTAAAAAAAATAGGTCTAGATCGGATGGCCAAAAAGAAGAATAAGACCTAACAAAGGTATAAAAAACCCATAAGGAGTGCAAAGAGTGTGGTAGATTTCGGTAAAGTAATAACTGCAATGATTACACCGTTTAATTCAGACGGTAGTGTTAACTATGAAGAAGTAGAAAAGCTATCTATATGGTTGACAGAAAATGGCACAGATTCATTAGTAATATGTGGAACAACAGGAGAATCTCCAAGCTTAACATGGGACGAAGAATATAAACTATTTCAAGTAGTTCAAAAAGCAGTAGCAGGAAAAGCTAAAGTAATAGCAGGTACTGGGTCAAATTCTACAAGAGAAGCGATCGCAGCCACCGAAAAAGCTGCTAAATTAGGATTAGATGGTTCATTACAGGTGGTACCATATTATAATAAGCCACCACAGGCAGGACTTTATGAACATTTTAAAGCGATCGCTAAAGCCACCCCAGAATTTCCAATAATGGTTTATAATGTACCAGGGCGTACAAGTCAAAATCTGATACCTGAAACTGTAGCAAAACTGGCCGAAATTTCTAATATTGTTGCGATTAAAGAAGCTAGTGGCGACTTAAACCAAGTAAGTCAGATTAGGCACTTGACTGCACCAGAGTTTAAGATTTATTCTGGAGATGATTCCCTCACACTACCACTTATGGCTATTGGTGGAAGTGGCGTTGTCAGTGTAGCTAGTCATTTAGTAGGAAAACAGCTACAAGAGATGATAGTAGCATTTGAAACAGGTAAGGTACAAGTTGCTACACAAATTCATCTAAAACTATTCAGCTTATTCAAAGCTTTATTTGCAACAACTAACCCAATTCCTGTAAAAGCAGCACTAAATCTGCTAAACTGGAAAGTAGGCTCTACTCGCCCTCCACTATGCGACCCTCCAACTGAAGTAACTGAAAAATTATCAGTAGAAATGGGTCAACTAGGTTTATTATGAGTCAATTTCACGGGTAATAAAGTTTTTCAGAAAATTAAATATCATCAATCTGAATAATGATTTAGTTACCAAAAAATGAGGTCTACGCACCTCCCCTTTTAAGGGGATGAAAAAATATTCAGTGAGCGTATTTTCGTAAGCTGCAGGCAATAGTTGTCGGTACTGATAACTGATAACTGAAATGACCCCCTAACTAAATCGCTAAAATCTTGAATTTTTAAGAGATTAGTTTTTCTGGTTTTAACTAATGGGTATTAAAAATCAGTAATGCCAATTTGAAAAAAGAATGTTTAGAATAATTCAGGATAATAAAAATAATTTACAGGAGATGTCCCTTTGACTAAAAAGATGAATTACAACCTAAAAAATGGTATCAAAACTATTCATTCTGACTTATGAATTCCCCTCCACGGTCGGGGCTCGCGGGTGGGTTGACTCCTGAGAAATAGCCTAGTGGAGGATGGCGGAAATAACTGGTTACAAAATCGCGGGAACAATTACAAATCAATACTTTTGAGGGCGAATGCCATTCGCTTTTAACTTCCGCGTAGCGGCACTAGCTATTTATAGCAAACATTTATCAAATTGGTATATAGCAGTCGAAGGAAAGGTGAGGACATATTAAAAGTTTAAAACGAAAGACTTCGCCAGATTTTTCCTTCTTCCTTCTTCCCGATCTTTCAAAGTAAACAACAACAAAAATAGGATAATTATGACAAGAAAGAAATCATCATCTGCCCTAAAAATTATTCCTCTAGGTGGACTACATGAAATAGGTAAAAACACCTGCGTATTTGAATACGATGACGAAATTATTCTGCTTGATGCAGGATTAGCTTTTCCTACCGATGGAATGCATGGTGTAAATATCGTCTTACCAGATGTAACTTATCTGAGTGAAAATCGTCATAAAATCAAAGGAATGATTGTCACCCACGGTCACGAAGATCATATTGGTGGTATTCCTTTCCATTTGAAAAATATAGAAATTCCTGTCATTTATGGACCAAGATTGGCAATGGCTTTACTCCACCCAAAACTAGAGGAAGCAGGAGTCCAAAATCGCACAGAATTGAGGACTGTTCGTCCCCGCGATACTGTAAGGATAGGTAAACATTTCAGTGTTGAATATATTCGTAATACTCACTCAATGGCGGATAGCTTTACAGTCGCCATCACCACACCAGTAGGAGTAGTTATCCATACAGGTGACTTCAAGATTGACCATACTCCTGTAGATGGAGAAAAATTTGATTTTCAAAGGTTAGCAGAGTATGGAGAAAAGGGAGTTCACTGCTTATTAAGTGATTCCACAAATTCAGAAGTACCCGGTTTCACGCCTTCAGAAAGGTCAGTCTATCCAAACTTAGACCGAGTATTCGCCAACGCTCCTGGACGTTTAATGGTGACAACATTTGCATCTAGCGTACATAGATTACAAATAGTTCTAGAGTTAGCCAAAAAACATGGTAGGTTGGTGGCAATAGTAGGGCGATCGATGCTGAATGTGATTGCTCATGCTCGCAATCTTGGTTATGTTAAGTGTGAAGATAGCTTGTTTGTACCTCTGCATAGTGTCCGAAATATGCCTGATGAAAAACTATTGATCCTGACTACAGGTTCTCAAGGCGAACCAATGTCGGCACTAACTCGTATTGCTAAGGGGGAACATCGGCAAATAAAAATTCGTAAAGGAGATACAGTTGTATTTTCTGCTAACCCTATTCCCGGTAATACGATCGCTGTTGTTAACACCATTGACAAACTAATGATGTTAGGAGCAAATGTGATCTATGGTAAAGATAAGGGTATCCATGTTTCTGGTCATGGTTGTCAGGAAGACCAAAAATTAATGTTGGCACTTACTCGTCCTAGATTCTTTGTACCGTTTCATGGCGAGCATCGGATGTTAGTTAAACATAGTCAAACTGCTCAAAGTATGGGGGTTTCTCCAGAAAATATGGTAGTGGTGCAAAATGGTGATGTGGTGGAACTAACTCAAGATTCTATCGGTGTTGCAGCTCAAGTACCTTCTGGTATTGAACTGGTAGACTCTTCTCGTTCTGGTATGGTTGAAGACAACATCCTGAAAGAAAGACAGCAATTGGCAGAGGATGGTGTTGTGACTGTTGCGTTAGCGGTGAATTCTGATGGTAAATTGATTGATAGACCTCAGTTACATTTGCGTGGTGTGGTAAGTGCTATGGAAAAAGCACAAATGCGTGAACTGGTTATCAAGACATTAGAAAAAAGTTTGAGCAATAACTGGTCTGAGTATGCTAAGTCAAACAATACTCAAGTTGATTGGTCTGGATTGAAAAATGAGCTGGAATGTGCTGTTCAACGAATGTTGAGACGAGAGCTTCAAGGTCAACCTTTGCTAGTTTTCTTAATGCAAACTCCAGAAGTAGAAGATGTGCAAGATAGAGATGTAGAAGAGAAAGTAGAACAGAAAAAAGAACTTCCTATAGTGAAACCAGTGGGAAGACGCAGACGTAGGTCTACTGCAAAAGTAGCATCTTAACGAAGTCAGAAGTAGGGGCGAATGGCATTCGCCCCCGAATGGCATTCACCCCCCTACAGAAGTCAAAAGTTAACCCACCCCTGACCCCTTCTGGGAGGGGAAGTAGGGGATTTGAGCAACCCTCCAAAAACCCGATCGCCAATCAAGGCTGGTTTTATACCCAATTATTTTGATAAACTAGCTATCAGCTCTCAGCATTTAGCTGGAGCGCTAAAAATTCCAGGGTTCGGCGTCCCCCACGCGAAGGCGTGAAAAAATTAGTGGTGCGCCTTTTTTGGTGGATTAAAACCCCCATTATGCACCTTGAAAAGCTGATTAGCGATCGCTGAATGTTGACTGCTACTTCAATTTGATGATTGGGAGTACGCTGAGGCCAAGATTTCAGTAGGGGTGGGTTCCACGTTAAATTAATTGCTCAATATTAAATTTAGATAAACCCGCCCTACCCCTTTCTGTCTCAGTCTAGTAGTGGACTGTTTCACCTAATAATGATGCAATAGAAAATCTACTACAGATTGCTTTCCTAACAATACTTTTGACTTTTAAATGCATGACTTTTAACTTCCGCGTAGCGGCACTAGGGTGTCTTCTGTAATTCCGGTCTTTCTTCGGCCAAAATTGCTCCTTCTACAGGACAAACATTTAGGCAAATTCCGCAGTCAATACAGGTATCAAAATCTATCCAATACCAATCAGTTCCCTTAGTATTTTTACCAGGTCCTTCGTGGATGCAAGCAACGGGACAAGCTCCAACACAGTCAGCAACACCTTCGCAAATATCAGTAACAATTGTATGTGGCATTTTAATTATTTATCGAGTCAAAACTCAAAAATTTGTAGGGAATATTTCCCGGCTTTAAAAGAAGGATCGAGTCAATATTTTTTTCTATAAAATATAAACTTTCTCCACTAATAATAGATTAATTTAACTTTTCCAAAAATGCTTCATAAGTTTGAGATTGGGAGCCAAAAACATAATTAGGGGAAGAAACCGTAATATCTGTACCACCTACTTTTCTGAGATGATTAATTGCTGATAACAACATTTCTTGTTTCACTACAATTGTCGCAGCATACCAGTCATTTTTTTCCCCAGAATATACTTTAGCAATAGTCGGTCCTTGTAAACCGGTAATGCCACTTAATCCACTTTTATTCATTAACAGATCGCCTATTTCATCTGCCGATTTTCCATCCACATTTGCAGTTATAGACACATATTTTTTTGACTCCATCTGAGCTTCGATTAACTCTAAAAATACCTTAGTTGTTTCTAACTTAGATTCACTTTCTTGTAACAAACGTTTATTACCAATTAAACAAGCTTGAGACTTAAGAAGTGTGCCTCCTTCAATTCGTTTTAAACGATTTTCTCTCAGAGTTGTGCCAGTGCTAGTTACATCAGCAATCATATCAGCATATCCCATACTTGGTGCTGCTTCCATTGCTCCTTGGACTGCTACTAAGGAAAAATGTACAATTAACTTTTCATACAACCATTTTCGAGTCAGGTTATTGTACTTTGTAGCAATTCTGAGATTTTTGCCTTTCTCTTTAAATAATAGAGTTAATTCTGCTAAATCTTCTATGGAAGAAACATCTACCCAACTCTCAGGAACGGCTAAAACAACTTCACATTTACCATAACCTAATTTATCCCAAATAACTATTACATCATCATCGGATTGACTTTCTTCAGAAACTACGTCATAACCTGTAATTCCTAAGTCAACACTTCCTTCTTCTACTTTTGTAAAAATATCTGCTGCTCTTTGAAATAATACTTTTACTTGTGGCAAGGCAGGAATAGAACCAAAATATTGTCTATCATTGGGTCTAGATACAGTTAAACCACAAGCTGACAATAAATTCATGGCTCCTTTTTCTAATGCACCTTTACTCGGTAAGGCTATTTTTAAAATTTGCTCTGCGGTCATTTCAGTTATCAGTTATTAATTATTAGTATTTCTGCAATAAGGAGGCTTTAAATCTGGAATATTGTCTTTCTCTTGGTCGATTGGATATGGTTAGGAAACCCATCCATCCCACCCTCCGGGAAGCTCCGAAGAGAGAACTCCGTTCCGCTGTCGCGAACGACCGCTTTTTATACCCATAAAAGAGGAGGCTATTTACCAGAATTTTTCTGTCATTTGATTTAAGCATTTCCTGCAATTCAGCTATTAGTGGTCAGCTCTTCGGTGCGGAATGCGCTCGCATTCAGCAATAAAAATGAATGAAGTAAAAATTAGTTTAACTTAATACTACATTTTCAACCCATAAATTGAAGCACAAGAAAGACTTGTTTTGAGTTTTTAACCCATACAATTCAAGCTAATGAAACCGATGGCTAAATGCTGATGGCTGTTTGCGCAGCATTCCGCAGGAAACGCTTATCATTTTATTTAAGGGTATTAATTTTTCAGTAATTTAACTATTTCTAACTTTTTTTACTACTTCATTTAATTCCAAATTTTGCTTTTCCCCAGATTCCAGGTTTTGCAAAAGCACTTTACTATCTTGTTGTTCTACAGAATTTAAAATAATTAAAAATGGAATATTATGCTGAATTGCATACTCAATATTATTTTCAATATTTCTCCCGATAATATCAGTTTCTATCCGCAAACCTAGCTTTCTTAATTTTTCGGCAATTTCAACAGTAGAAACATAATCATCTGAATTAATAGCAACTACTAAAACTTCGACAAATTGATAATTGTCTATCTTCAAATGAGATTTTTCAGCTAATACTTCTCTGATTTCTTCCATTACATAAGAAAAACCAGTTGCTGGAGTTTCTTCACCTCCTAAACTAATAACTAAATCATCATATCTACCACCACCACATAATTTTCTTTCTCCTAAGTTACTGTCAGAAATTTCAAAAACCATACCTGTATAATATTGGAGACCCCGACTAATTCCCAGGTCAATACTAATACGATTTTTGTCTACATTAAAGGCATCTAAATTTTTCAGAATATCTCGTAATTGTATTAAGCCATAATTATCAATACTGTAAGCTGAAAGTAGTTTTTCTGTTTCTTTTAAAATAGCATTCGGCTCTCCTTTTAGTTGACTCAACTCTGTCATAAAATCTAATGCTTGATTGAGCTGTTTAGTTTGGTTTTGATGTTTAATTTTCACTAACAAACGGTCAACTATTTCTTCAGGTTCGCGAGTGCTTGTGAGTTCGATATTCATACTTTCGATAAACTCAAAAATGGCTGCCCTAGCCTCCTCTTCTTCTAGATTTTGTAAGATATCTGTAATTTTTTTTGTCGTAATATTTTCGTCTGGTTGTTGTTGAGCAGAAGCATTTTTTTGAAATGCAGGATAAATTTCAGAGAGTAAATTTTCTACTGTTTGTTTACCTTCTTTTCTCAAAGTTTCCATCTGAGTAAGTAGAAAACTACGAAGACGAGTATCTAACTCAAGATGGTCGAGGAATTTGTTAATAACTCCAACATGACCAATAAACATTTGATATTCAGTTAAACCTAAACGGTCCAAACCTTGACAGGCCATAGAAATAACTTCCGCATCAGCGATCGCTCCTTTGGCCCCAATTAACTCTATTCCCATTTGGGTAAATTGACGATATCTCTCTTTCTGGGGCTTTTCATAGCGAAATACTGGCCCTGTATAATAAAGTCTTACTGGCAGGGGTATTTCTTGGAAGTTGTCCAAATAAGCGCGGACCACTGAAGCAGTAAATTCTGGCCTGAGACAGAGGCGACGGTTACGATAAATAAAGTCGTAGAGGCGAGAAACTATGTCCTCACCAGATTTTTTCAGATAGAGTTCAGTGTATTCTATTAGTGGTACATCTATGGGTCGGTAGCCATAGGATTCAAAATTGCCACTAAGTGTACTTTTGATTTGTTTATCAATGTTATAGGTGTTTGGTAGAATGTCCCTGACACCTCTGACTCGTTCTACTTTTGTGGTTTGCATAAAAAAACTTGAGAAGATTATTCTGAGTTTTCATTCCTAATATAGTAGGAATTTATACGCAGTCGTTACTTGGGCATTGGTATTTTACTACATTTAGTAATTAATAATTGATACAGCAGTTTCCGCGCGTTATGAGGTATACTCCGAAGCGGGCAAGATGCCCTACAAACATTCAATTGTTAATCTCTGTACTTCTTATACAAGGAATCTGCTGTAATTCACAATTAACAATTACCGATGCTTAAAAACATAGAATTGATTAAAACTATTTTTTTTTATCTTTATCCTGAATACCGATGCTTTAAACCTTAATTATTTAATCAAAAAATGTAAAAAATCGACTAAGAACTTATACAAATACTGAAGATACTCACTCTTCATTTTTACCTTATAATCATTTCTTGCCAGATTTTTCTTCAAGCGATCGCTCAATTATTTTTAGGTCATAATTATTCTATTTAAGAATATTATTAATATTCGATTTGTCTGTCCTATTTAGTTTCAGCTTAAGATGAAAAATAGCCTCTTTAATTTCTACTTTAACTGCTTATTTTTAGCATTAATTAGCTTATTAATGATTCATATTCAGTAACTTGAGAAACACTATAGTTGGTAAGCGATCGCTATCCTATATTACTACCCAATTACGATGCAGACATTGTTGAAGACTGAAACTTATACAATTTCACAAATAGTTGGTAATTGATGAAGTCAAATAATAAGCTTAAATTACTATAGAGTAGAGGTTTTAAGTACTTAAAAATATCACTTTTGACTTCTGACTTTTGACTTTTGACTTGAGTGAAACTGATTTTTGTCTATATTCAAAAAAAATAATTATGTCTTCATATAGAATCCGGTTATATAGTATATGTTGATAATTCTATAATTACTTCAATCTCCCCTACTCCCCTACTCCCCTACTTCCCTACTCCCCTACTCCCCTACTCCCCTACTCCCCTACTGCCCACCCCCAAATATATGATAAGTATTCAACCGGATTTGATATCAAACCTCCCTAATAGTTGGTTTCGTGTTGCCAGAAGTGAAGATTTATCTGCCAAAGGAGTCATACCACTTCATTACTTCGGAAAAGACTTTGTACTATTTCGTACAGAAGATGGCAAACCTCATATTTTTGATGCTCACTGTCCTCACTTAGGCGCTCATCTTGCTCATGGAGGTAGAATACAAGGCCAAACTCTGAGATGTCCTTACCACGGTTGGCTCTGGGATACAAATGGACAATGTGCTGCTATTCCTTATCCAGATAAACCCAAACCCAAAGCAAAAATACAGAGCTGGCCGGTACTAGAGCTTAATGGTCTGATAATGATGTACCATCACCATCAAGGAAAACTGCCAGACTGGGAAATACCTCAAATACCAGAACTAAATTCGGTCGAATGGACTCCCCTACGTTTAGTCCGTCAGTGGAAAGTCCGGACTACCCTTCAAGATTATATGGATAACAGTGTAGATGTCTCTCACTTATATAATTTGCACAGCCGTACTTTTAAAAGCGCTCATAGTCAAGGGGTACAAATTGACGGACCAATTTTAACTCATAGAATGTCTCAGAAATATAATTTATCTTCTTTAGCAGCAGGAAAATTAGTATTAGAAGATGGCTCAGTTACTACTATTTATTACGGACCTGCTTATGATGTGAGTTTTTACTGGACAGAAGGAAAATTAAAGCTAGGTTTGTTAACTATTTTTACAGGCACACCTATAGATAATGAGCATCTTGATATTGCCATATTTTATAGTGTGAAAAAAGTTCTACCTTTTCCTTTAAGTTTGATTTTAAATAAGATGTTAAAACAAGATGTTTTAGAAACTTTTGAACAAGATGTTAGTATTTTAGAGAATAAAAAAGATATTAATAATCCACCTTTATATCAAGATGATGGTCCTCTGCGTCAGTCTCGAAGTTGGGCAAGTCAATTCTACTCTTAACTAGCTATCAGAAATTAGCCATCAGCCATCAGCTTTTATCGCTCTGGATAAAAATCTCCGACTTCCAAAGATCCGGATGCTCTTCAGAGAACTTAAAATCTCCTTTCCGTTCGAGAATGCTCCGCTAACGAAGCCATTTCAAAAAAAACTGCTGAAAGCTGAACGCTGACCGCTGACCGCTTATTCAATAAGGAAAAAGGCAAGAAATGCTTACAAAAACAGAAAGGAAAATTTTTCTGCACACCTAGCAAAGTTAAAAATAAAACAGCCTGCATTCAACTACAGACTGTTAAAATTTTCCTCAAAATATTCTCTCAGCTTATAGAGAAATTCATCTAATTTTTTAGTGAATTACTAATAGTTACAACCAGCAAAATATATAAACCAAGCATAACAAAATGATTCAACTCAAAACTTAAGTAAGATGTTATCTTTTGCCATCGGTTTTATATCTTTTGCCATACTCTGTAACTATTTAACTGTAACCTTAGCTCCAGTTTCTTCTAATTGCTTCTTAATATCTTCAGCAGCTTCTTTAGCAATACCTTCTTTAATTGGCTTAGGCGCAGATTCTACCAATTCTTTTGCTTCTTTCAGACCCAAACCTGTAATGGCACGAACCACTTTAAGAACAGCAATTTTCTTATCTGAAGGAAACTCTTCGAGAATTGCATCAAACTCAGTTTGTTCTTCAGCTTCTTCTGCAGGAGCTGCTGCTCCTCCAGCACCAGGCATACCCATAGGCATCATCATGCCACCAGCAGGAGCTGCTGCACTAACACCAAAAGCTTCCTCAATTTGTGTAACTAATTCAGATGCTTCGAGCAAAGAAAGAGACTTAAGTTGTTCTAGAATTTCGTCGGTTTTTGCAGACATTAGTAATCTCCTATTTTTTGTTAGTTTGCGGTTATTTGTTAGCTAGAATTTTGACTTTTTTATTAGTAAGCAGTCAGCTATCAGCTATCAGCTATCAGCTATATTTACCTTTAGTGGAAAATTAGAGCGGCGTTGTTGTTGTGCTTCAATTCTTTGTTTAAAAATGTAGTAGAAGTTAAACAAATGGTTGCTTCATTAATTAAAAAGCTGAATGGGAGCGCATTCTGCACCGAAGAACTGACCGCTAATAGCTGTTTGCGCAGCATTCGGACCGAAATGCTTACTTTTTATTACCTTTAATATAGTTAAATTACTGAAATTATTCTCATAATAAAACTGATAGGATATTAGTCAAAAATTCATGTTGTTTGTGTTAGGCACCATCGCCTTGTTGTTCTTTTTCTGAGATTGCTTTAATAGCTCTGTTTACAGAAGCTGGAACCTCATTAATACCAGTAGCAAGCTGAGTAGGTACAGCATTTAGACCAACAGCCAACTTAGTAGCTATACTGTTGAGAGCACCAGCCACTTGAGCAAGTAACTCTTCCTTAGATGGTAGATCGGCGATCGCTTTAACCTGGTCTTGGTTCAGCAGTCGTCCTTCCATCACGCCACCCTTAAATTCTGTTTTTTTGGTGGCTTTTTGGAAATCTTGGTAAGCTTTGATAGCACTGCCGATATCATCTTTCAGGAATAGGAAAGCATTAGATCCTGCCAACAACTCTTCCATCGGTTGCCAGTTAGTATCTTCTTTTACTGCAATTCCCATCAGAGTATTTTTGGCTATAGTGCAAGAGCTACCGGTAGGCAGTAGTCGTCTACGCAGGTCTGTAATTTCTGCCACGGATAGTCCGTGATAATCAATTACAAGTGCTAGCTGACTTTCATTCAAATTTTGCTTGATGTCTGCCAACATCTCTTGTTTTTGTTCCTTCGTTTTGCCCATATTTATAGCAGTACAAAAATAGATTAGGACGTTTATAAATCCTTTTTGCGGAGCATTTCCGCAGGAAAAACTGAGTCAGGTATTACTTCTGACTTCTGACTTCTAACTTCTGACTTGCGCGTAGCGCTATATCACCTCCTTGACAAACCAAAAACCCTGGCGGACTTATTATCTGCCAGGGCAAAGAATTATAAATCCAAAACAAGTAATTTATTAGAGATTTTGACAAAAAATCTCTTATACCTGTTGTTGAATAATTAATTCTTGAACCTCGGCAGGAAATTAAGCTATTAGCACCTACTGTCTTCAGCTCTTTAATTTTGATTTTTTTAGCTTCAGAAATCTTATTTAACTAGCTATCAGCAATTAGCCATCAGCCATCAGCTCGATCGCTCTGGGTAAAAATACCCTGTTTCCAATCGGCAGGATTACCCTCGGAGGAATTGAAATCTCTTTTCGGTTCCGGAATGCTCCGCAAACGAAGGTATCTCAAAAAAAATCTTCTGAAAGCTGAACGCTGACCGCTTATTTAATATAGATTAACCTTCTTCTGTTAATTTTAGATCCCGTAGGGCACTAACTTCAATTTGAATTGATGGTCCCATTGTAGCTGATACAAATACACTACGCCAATAGCGACCTTTTGCACCAGAAGGACGGTTGCGGTCAATACAATCTTGTAAAGCCTTTAAGTTGATCAGTAAATCTTCTGCAGAAAAAGAAGCCTTACCAAACATAACATGAACTATACCTGTCCGGTCGGCTCTAAATTCTAACTTACCTGCCTTAAATTCGTCAATAGCTTTTGCCAGATCGACAGTTACAGTACCGCCTTTAGGAGATGGCATCAAACCTCTCGGTCCTAATAAACGCCCTAGTTTAGCTACTTGAGGCATCACATCAGGTGTAGCGATCAACGTATCAAAATCCATCATCCCTTTGCTAATTTCTTCAATTAGCTCCTCCGACCCAGCTAAGTCCGCTCCTGCGGCCAGAGCTTCGTTAACTTTTTCACCTTTGGCAATGACTGCAATTCGGACTGTTTGACCAGTTCCTTTGGGTAGAGCTACTGTAGTTCGTAGCTGTTGGTCTGTATACTTAGGATCGATCCCTAAGCGAATATGAGCTTCTGCTGCTTCTGAAAATTTTGCTGTAGCTGTTTCTTTTAAAAGTTGCAGCGCCTCGTTAGGTTCATAAGGTCGCTCTTCTACTTTTTTTCTCAGTTCTTGTAATCTACGAGAGACTTTTTTTGACATTTTATTCTCCTGGGGTACTTAACGAAGCTCTGCTTCTCCCCCTAATATCAATTTACTTTTGCTTCTATTTCTACTTCTACTGTAGAATGCAGATATTTTAGGACTAGATTAATTAATCAAATCAATCAGCAATCGTAATACCCATATTTCTCGCCGTGCCTGCTACAATTTTCATCGCAGCATCAATGTCATTAGCATTGAGGTCTGGCATTTTTGTTTGGGCTATTTCTTGCAATTGAGCTTTTGTAATTGAGCCTACCTTTGAACGATTTGGTTCACTTGAACCACTTTCTACACCTGCTGCTTTCTTAATTAAGACTGCTGCAGGAGGAGTTTTCAGAACAAAAGTAAAACTACGGTCTTCATAAACTGAGATTTCTACTGGAACTACTGTACCAGCTTGGTCTGCAGTTTTGGCGTTATACTCTTTACAAAACGCCATAATATTCACACCATGCTGACCTAAAGCAGGACCTATAGGCGGAGAAGGGTTAGCCTTTCCCGCCGTAATAGCCAACTTGATCAGCGCCACGACTTTTTTTGCCATTATTTATGCTTTTCTACCTGATTAAACTCTAGTTCTACTGGCGTATCTCGTCCAAAAATGGATAATAGCGCTTTCAATTTACCTCTTTCTGGACTTACTTCAATTACATCACCTTCAAAGGTTTTAAATGGCCCTGAGAGCACTATAATATGATCTCCTTCTGCCACTGTTACTTTGAGCATTGGCTCTTGCTCTTGAGCTCGTTTAAATACCCTTTCTACTTCTGAAGCACTCAGTGGTAAAGGTTTAACATGACCACGACCTCTTCCGTAGCGACGCTTTTGTTCAGCCCCTACAAAGTTAATCACATGTGGGGTACTTTTGACAACCTGCCATGCTTCGTCATCAATTGTCCATTTTTTTTGTTCCTCTATCCAATTTAGCCTCATTTGTACTAATACATAGCCAGGAAAAACTTTTTCATCACTATGCTGGCGACTGCCATCTTTACGAAGCTTAACTGCGGGTGTATGAGGTATTTCTATTTTAAATATTTTATCTCCAACATCAAGAGTTTGAATACGCTGGGTTAAATTAGTCTTAACTCGTTTTTCGCAACCAGAGGCAACTTGTACTGCATACCACCGTAATTCTCCTTTGAGGAACTCTTTGGTATTTTCTTCCCCTGGGTTTGATTGTGTTGTGTCTTGTTTTTCTTCTGGATATAATGTCATCCAAACACCACCCCAGCTGCCCAACTAAAGAACTCATCTACTAGATAAATGATTGTTGCCGAGAGAATAACCATTAACAGTACAGCCACAGACTCACTGATTAGCTGCTCTCTACTTGGCCATACTACTTTATCTAGTTCTTCTTTTGTTTCTTTGAAAAAAGCTAGAAGCTGGAAACTTTCCTTGTTTTCTTGTACTCTAACTTCCTCTTTTTTGGCCACAATAAATTATCTCCCTAAGTTGTGACGTTCTCCCTATCCCTAGTTAAGCTAGCGCTATAACGAGGGCTTCCTGCTTGTTGCTGGTTGAGCATCCTCTTCACCGACCCAGGCAGCAACGATGAGACCCACCGCTGTTTTTTACTGTCCAGTTCTGTACTCACCTAGCTATCTTCAAGATTTTATCGACAAATCGGAAATTACTAGGACTTCACCAGTTTAACTCTAGAGCTTGAGTTTTCTCGGTTCTGCAATAGCGGTCTGTATTACAGCTACTTAGTTATTTATGACATTAATTATAGCATAATTGAAGTTACTTTACTGTAGAGATGACTTTTTTTGAAGGTTAGCGAAAAATTGTGGGTATGCGCCTCCCCTTTTAAGCTATCCCCGTTCGGGAACTCCTGAAAACCTTGTGGGGAGCAGGGGAGAAGGGAGAAAGTGTATAGATAGGTTACGCGATCGCTACTTAAGTTCTCTAAAAAATGTATTTTTAAATACACTTTTCTCCGGAAAAACCCTCTCAAAGTCTTACGCATAACTTTTTTATTTTGTCAAGCTTTATGTTAATAAAGATGTCGATCGAGCGATCGCCTTTTCAGGGGATAATAAATAAACATTTTCATTATTAGTCAATCCTATCCGTTTTCCAGGAGAGGTAATTGTTAATTATTAATTATTGAAGCCCTCCCCTCCCGTTAAATCGGAGATGGTAACGGCAGACCCCTCGCGACATTTAGTTGGGTAGATATAAAAATATCTACGGCTCTCAAGAATAGCTCGATCGATTTTCAGGTTTAAGCGCGCCCTGGAGGACTCGAACCCCCGACATCAGGTTTTGGAGACCTGCGTTCTACCAACTGAACTAAGAGCGCAAAGTTGAGGTCTTAGATTAAACCTTAATGACCTCTACTCAATCTAATATAACATAACTTTTCATCAAGTTCCAAATAATTTCTGAAACAATCTTGGAGACTATAAAGGGCGATCGAATCTTTGCTTCACACGGGTGGCCTTACCAACACGATCTCTCAAGTAGTAGAGTTTAGCTCTACGGACTTTACCTCGACGAATTAATTTTATACTAGCAATTCTAGGAGAATGAAGCAAAAATACCCTTTCTACCCCTACACCTTGGAAAACACGACGGACTGTAATAGTTTCATTGATTCCTCCATTCCGCATGGAGATTACAGTACCTTCATAGGGCTGGACCCTTTCTTTTCCTCCTTCTATAATTTTGACTCCGACTCTTACAGTATCACCTACATAAATTTGAGGCAATTTCTTTTTCGAGCCTTGTTGGATGTTTTCTATTTCCTCGGCTTCTATTGAGCGAATGATTTCTTGGGCTGTCATAATATTCTTTAAAACTCACAATCTACGAGTATATATCAATTCTTATGAACAATGCAAGCAGCAAAAATAATGATGAAAGACTGCCCATTGTTAAAAAATAAACTTTTCCCATTAAAGCTTAATCATTTTAATATTAATGTGGAGATATTGTGGAGTAATATGTCCCAAATTTTGTAGAAGCCATTTGGTATCTTGATTTGAGCCATGGAGTCGTCCGTAGGATAAAAAGATGGAAAAATATTCCCAATATTTATTAATTCCGCGCCAATCCTAATGTACCTTATGGAGTGGGACTTTTCGCGGTATCAGTTAAAACATCTATAGGGAAAATGAATACTCAACCCCCAAATCAAGGAGCTGAAACTCCCAAATCACCAGAAGAAGTCCTGAAATTAGTGATTCAAGACTTGGATAGTTTTCGTCAAAATCTGACAAATCAGTTAAGCCAAGATGTAGACAGACTGAGAGTGGAGAAAGAACAGCTTAGTGAGGATGTAAGTAAATTACGAAAGCAATATGAACAGTTGCAATCTCAACAACTGGAATCTCTATCTCAGCGACAAATAGCCCAGCAACAATTATGGCTTAAACAATTAGCTCAGGTTTTGGCTAATAATTTACAAAAACAGTTAGGCCAAAAAATTAGAGATTTAACGGAGAGTGTCGATCCGGGACTACAACAAGCTGGTATTCCTGGGGGAGAGTTACCAATGACTAATCCTTTAAATAACTATTATGGGACTGCTAATGAATTTGGAGATTCTTTATCTAATGTTGTGAGTGGGACATTTGAGGCATTAAAACAGGAGTTGGATAGTTACCAAAGTGACCTTTCTGTACAGTTAAATAGTATGCGTAGTATGGAACAGCAGGGTGAGGTGATTCTAGAAGCTTTGGTGAGTCGTCTTCAGGCACAACTGGAAAATAGTAGTGTAGTTTCATCTGGAACTCATGAAGTTTCTCAATCTGGGCCTAATAATTCGGCAAATACTACTTCTTCAGGAAAATCAATGTTGACGACATCTCCTGTGGAGTCCTCAGAAGTATCCCCTAAGTCCAAAGCTGAGTCTACTGCTAAACCTAAAAAATCTGCTTCTCAAGTTCAGGTAGGTTTGATTTTGGCTTTACTTTCAGCAGCACTTTTATCTTTATTTAATGTTTGTATTAAAGTTATACTCAATACGTCTCCACAACCTAGTACAATTTTCGGCTTATTTCCGGTGGAAGGGTTGATAAATCCTAATGTTGGTAATTCTTTGTTAATTTTATTACTACGACTCATTGTAGTAATGTTGTTGATGCCTATAGTCGCAACATTTCTCTATCCTGCGGTTTGGAGCGATATTGAGCGGCTGATCGAATCTAGAGATTTTTCTTTATGGTGGAAGGTTATTGGTAGTGCTTTCTTTTTGTTCTTATCTCAGGTATTGATATATATTTCTATAGGTAATATACCTACTGCTATTGCTATTACAATTTTCTTTATTTATCCAATTATTACTGTTTTAGTATCTTGGGGATTATTTGGCGATCGCCCTTCTATAGTAAGAATTTTTGCTATGGTTCTGATTGTTATAGGAGGGTTTTTAGTACTTCCTAGTGGAGAGGGTGATTATCAACAAGGAATTTTGGCTGCTGTGGGTGCTGGAATTACTTTTTCTGGGTATGTTATTCTCACACAAATGTCAGCAGGAAAACTTCATCCTATTCCTTTTAGTTTAGTGAATTTTGCCGGAATTTTTGTATTTTCTGCTTTAGGTTTGATGATGCCTTTACCTACAGAATGGTCGGTTAATATTAATATGGACCCTAGTGTGAATGTGTGGTCTGGTTTAATTGTTAGTGGTATTATTCTGGGGATTTTAACACTTTCTAGTTATGTATTAAATAGTTTTGCTATTAGATTTGCTGGAGCTGCAAGAGCATCTATAATTGGTACTTCTGGTCCGGCTTTAACTGCTTTATTTGCTCTTTTTGTTATTGGAGAAGTTTTATTATTTAAACAAATTATGGGAATGTTATTGGTGATTATTGGTGTTGCTGCGATGAGCTTTGAAAGAATGTTTGCAGCTAGACAAAAAACAAGTTAATTAGGAAGAAGAAAGAAGAAAGAGGGAAGAGGGGAGAAGCATGAAGGTTTAAGAGTAAGAAAAAACTTAAATTTCCTGTAGATATTCACCCTTGGGTTTACACAAACGATACAAACGGAGGCGATCTTATATCAAAATCCGGCAATCTTGGATCGTGTGTTTCAAACCTACATTCCGAACTTCGATTTGTCACATAAAAGTTAGTATAAAATCCGTAGCTTGCTTAAGTATTTATACTAGATAAATAATCTTAATTTGCCTCGATAGGGAGTAAAATTGTCAGTGAAATATTAAGCAGAAATAGCTGAATCATTGACTCCTATTGAAAACTATAATTTTCTTCTGACTTCTAAGTTTTGACTAGATAAATAATCTTAATTTGCCTCGATAGGGAGTAAAATTGTCAGTAAAATATTAAG
>JAXHSW010000095.1:0-28341 GCA_034190295.1 Cyanobacteriota bacterium
TTTGAAAGCATGGCGGTAAGGCAGACAAGGTTGTTTCTTTCATCGGCAAGCATTTTCAGGTAAAAGCCATAATATATAATAATCTTAGCCTAGTTTAGTCTATTTTTTTCTGAAAGTCCAGATATGACATTCTTGACTTATACCGTTGTCATCGTCAGGAACTGAGTCTGAATGTTACGCAACCAGATAAGGATGGGGGAGAATGGTTGGAAAATTTATCTGATGATGGTTTGACTTATCCGACTTTAGACTCCTTGGATAGTTTGATGCAGCAGGAAGAAAATCAAACTACTCAAAACAAAGGTCTAATTTTGGAATTGTATATCGAAACAGATCCAGAGGGAAAGTTAAGTAGTTGTCATCCGCAAAATTATCCTAACTGTAATGCTCAAACTATAGTGCAATACTTTTATTTGAGCGATCGGGCGGAAAAAATCACTGTTAAGGAAGATTGGGTTATTACTAGAAGTCGCAAAGGTTTAACTATTAAAAAAAGTAGCAAGCGGATAACTTTAGTTGCTGCGGAACCGAAAAAAACATGGCAAAGTTTTGCTAAAGAACAGGGAATTAATTATCAAACTTTGAAGGCTCATTGGCAGCGCAAATGTTTGCCTTTGTTACGGGAAATTGTTATGGATATTGAGAATAATTTGGATTATTACAGTAGATTTTTTGTAGAAGGAAAAGGCAACAATTGGTAATTAATAATTAATAATGAATAATTAACAATTACCTTTTCTTGAAAATAAGAGAATTCACTCAAAATTTTTTTTTATCCCATTACATTAAAAGATGAGGCTTTAAACCATATTGATGCGGTAATCTGCAACAGAAAATAGATATTTTTTTGAATTTTTTACTATGGAGAAATTGTCTAAATAAGCTCCCTTTCAACCAATATTGCCCTCTGCCTTCCTTGGCAACAGGTCTAGTCAACATTTTTTAGGATAAATTTACTATGAATAATTACACTCAATTACGTCCGGTTATTGTACCTTTGGATGTGAAAATACATCAAAAAGCATCGGCTTTATCTGCCCAACAATCTCATCCAGAAATTGCTAAACAAGTTTACTTAAATATTTTGGCTGTTACTGCTGTTTCCCATTTGCTGAAATGGTTAGAATTTGAGACAAATTTAGAACAGACTAATAGTTTTAATCCGCTTTTAAGTGGGTTATTTAATGCTACCGATCTAATAGTAGAAAATCGGCAGTTATTCTGTATGCCTATTTTACCTGGAGAAACCAATTTTTCTGCCAGTTTAGATATAGCTGAAAATTTTATTGGTTATGTAGCGGTGCAATTTCAGCAAAGTTTAGACAAGGTAGAAATTTTAGGATTTTATCCAGCAGTTAAGAATGATTTACCGTCAAAAATATCTCTTGCCGAATTACAACCTCTGGATAATTTATTTGAGTTTTTGGATAAAAATAAACAGGAAGTTTTACCCCAGAATCCTTTAGTGGATTTAGGTAATTGGTTTGCTGGAATTTTTGAGGAAATTTGGTTGTCTCCCGAAGCAGTTTTAACCCCAAAATTAGGCTTTGCTAAAAGTAGTTCTCTGGATAGTATCAAAAGAGCAAAAATTATAGATTTTGGTTTACTTTTAAATCGGCAAAAAATCGCTTTAGTTCTTACTATTCAGCCAGAAGCTGATTCGGAAATGGGGGTATTAGTGCAAGTTTATCCTATTGACGAACAAGAATATTTGCCTCCTGGTTTAAGGTTAAAAATTGAATTAGAATCAGATATTGAAGAAGTAGAAGCTAGGGCAGCCGACCAATTAATTCAGTTAGAATTTAGTGAAGTTCCTGGTAAATGTTTTTCTGTAAAAGTCATTTTAGATGATGCAGAAATAGTTGAAAAATTTGTAGTTTAATTTCAGGAAGAAAGAAGGAAGAAGGTTAATTTTTCAGAAGAGATACTGAGTTTTTCGATCCTTCCTTAAAATAATTGTAATAAAGCTCGTAGTTGGGCTTTAGCCCCTTATGTAGGATTTACCCTTCTAATCTCAAAACACTGTTCAACAATTAATAATGAATAATTAATAATTAACAATTACCTCTCCTTGAAAACGGATAGGATTGACTAATGATGAAAATATTTATTATCCCCTTTTAAGGGGAGGCTTTAAACCACAATTAATTATTGGGTAAATAAAGGTTTTTGTCTTTTTAGAATCGAATTGCAGTGCGCCTGTTTCAATTCACTTACCCTCAAAAAGTGAGCATTTGGGGGTGAGGGGCAGAAAAATTAAAGAACAATTATTCCTCCTACTTTCCCCTCCTGGGAGGGGTTAGGGGTGGGTCTCCACACTTTGCTTTTTTCAGTAAATCCTATTTATGGGCTAAAGCCCAACTACAAACTAAGGCTTCATTATCACTTGATAATGATTATGCTTTCTCATATTAATGTAGTTTACTAATCCCAAAAAAACCATGAAAAATAAAATCACAATCCACCTCAATTCTGGCAATTTTCAACAAGGTTTCCATCTAACTATTCAACCAAATAACACCCCAAAATTCACCACCGCCTTGCCAGAAGCATCCAAAATTCCACACTTATATAAAAATTGGCAACAACAATATATTTCCCTCACTCCCACCGCCAGAGCAGGATTCAAAAAACACCAAATTACTAATATTTCCAGCTCCGAATGTTTCCATTATTATCAAGCATTATCCCAAGAAATTAACACTTGGTTCACACCCATAAAAACCCTAATTCCTCACAACGAAAAAACCATCCTTATTCTCAATACTCAAAATATCTCCCACACCCAAACAGCAGAAATTATACATAAACTACCTTGGGGAGAAATTTACCTTTCAGAAAATCAGAAAATCGAAACAATACTCAGTTTCCGTGAGGGCAAAAATACTCCAAATATCATATCTGAAATACCCAGGCAAGTCAGAATATTAGGTATCCTCGGAGACAATACAGGTATCAATATTTCCCAAGATAAAGAATTAATCCAAAAACTCAAAAGAAGAGGAGCAATACCTAAATTTTTACCTCAATCAAATCAAGAACTTAAACGACAAGACTTTGCACAACTATGGGATGAAGCTTGGGATATTATTATCTTTTCCGGTCACAGTCAAACTTATCAACAACACACCGGAATTATTCATCTCAATTCTCAAGAATATTTAGACTTCCAAGAAATTAGAAAGACTCTGATAACTGCTAAACAACAAGGTTTACAATTAGCTATTTTTAACTCCTGTGACGGTTTGGGTTTAGCTCAACAATTGGCAGATATTGGGATAACTATTATTATCTGGCGAGAAATTACACCAGACCAAATTGCTCCTCTATTTCTCAAATACTTTCTCACCTCTTTTACTAATAACAATTCCATCTATACTTCCATGCAGCAAGCTCGACAAAAATTACAAGAATTACATCCAGAAATTGAACAAAAATTACCAGGAGTAACACAATTACCAATGATAATTCATCATGGCAAAGTTACACCTCCAACTTGGAGTCAACTACGGGGTAGAAGTGGGGGAAGAGTTGGTGGTGCTGACTGGAATTTGGAGAATTTATTGACTCGTCAAGAGTTGCGTAACCGGAAGAATTTATTGGAAGCGGTAAAACATGAAGTTGTGGCGCGTTTGAGTCAGTCTTTGCATAATCAAATGGAGGTGTTAATTAATGTTCCGAAACAGTTTCAATCTCAACAGGTAAAACGTATTTGGGATATGAGCGTAAAAATAGGCGATCGCCCGACTCTAAAGTTATCCCCGGAGGCGGATATTATTGATGTGTTTGACGATCCGATGGTTGGGGGTAGGTTGTTGATATTGGGTGCTCCTGGGTCTGGGAAAACAACGACGTTGTTGGAGTTGGGTCAGGAGTTGGTTATTCGTGCTCAGATGGATGGGGAGTTGGGGATACCTGTATTTTTGAATTTGTCTTCTTGGAGAGATGATAAGCAGTCTATTGAGGAATGGTTGGTGGAGGAGTTGCGCTGGAAGTATGGGGTGAGTAGGGATATTGGTAGGAGGTTGGTGAAAAGTAAGCAGTTGTTGCCGATGTTGGATGGTTTGGATGAGTTGGAGTCATCAAGGCAAGTTTTGTGTGTGGAGGCGATAAATAGGTTTTTGTTGGGGGAGTGTCGCCCTATGTTTTTGGTGGTTTGTAGTCGGTTGGAGGAATATGAGTCTGTTGGGGGTGGGTTGTGTTTGAATGGGGCGGTGTGTTTGTTGCCTTTGAGTGATGTTCAGGTGGAGGGTTATTTGTTGGGGTTTGGTAAGCATGAGTTATGGGAGTGGGTGAGGGGTGATGGGGAGTTGTTGGAGTTGGTGAGGGTGCCGTTGTTTTTGAGTATGGTTGTTGTAGCGGGGGTTTCTTTGCACAGGTGGGGTGAGTTGAGGGGGGATGAGCGGTTGGATTTTTTGTTGGATGCTTATGTGTGTCAGATGTTGGAGCGCAGAGTTGATAGTCGGTTTTATGGGGAGAAGGGGATGCCTAGTGATGAGAGGACTTTGGAGTGGTTGGGGTGGTTGGCGTCTGGGTTGGAGAAGCATTCAATGACTGAGTTTTTGATTGAGCGGTTGCGGTATTCTTGGGTTGAGAAAAAACTAGAGGTGATTATTGTCAATATATTCACGTTGATCTTTTTAGTTGTTTCATTTCCTATACAAATTTATGCTTTATTCACATCATTATATCAAGCTTTCATCACAATTGGTGGTTTAATTGGTTGTTTAATTGGTTTGATTATTCCACTTTTAATCAACTCATCAAGAGTCAGGAAATTTTTATATTCTATAGGTGTAAAAAGAAAACATTTGAAGTCTTTGAAGTCGTTTATCGGCATGGATAAAAAGACATTAAATAAAGATATAGAATTTTATAAAGAGATAGAGAAAGAATCAGATTTTGAGGTGGAAACTTTAAGTTTTTCTTGGGAAAGGTTTAAAAGTACATTTAAAACCAAATTTGCAGAACTATATTCGCAAATGATTTCAAGTCGAATAAAAAAAATTTTACTCTTAAGTTACATATTGATATATGCTTTAATTGTTTTAACGAGCATACCAATGATTATAACAGGTCATTATAACTTTATATATTCTTTTCTAGGAATAAATTTTAATTTGATATTTATTTCTTGTATATCATTGATAGAAGCCTTCAAAGGTGGAGAACTTAAAACTAGAAAATATCCTAATGAGGGAATGTGGAAAACAGCTTTTAATACAGGTATATTAGTAATCATTTTTCTACCTATTTCCACAACTTTATTGCTTCTTACGCCAATAATGAACTTGGAAACTAATCTTTTGTTTATATTAGTTGCCTGTATGCCAATTTTAATATATATGCCATTTTTGATGGTTGTCATTGAACACCTGACTCTCCGCATCACCTTTTTCCTCACAAAAAAAGCCCCCTGGAATTACGCCCGCTTCCTCAATTATGCCACGGAAAAAATGTTACTTCAGCGAGTAGGAGGAGGTTATCGATTTATTCATAGATTACTCCAGGAACGTTTGGCATGGCGATACAATAATCAGCAAAAATAGCACTTTTTCAAATCTCAAATTCTCGGAATAAACCACTGATAAGTCTCGCAATTTTTTCCTCACTAATACCTAATAACTCTGATGCTGTAGAAAGAGTTAATTGACGTTCATTAATTAGTTCATATATACGGTTAGCAATTTTTGCCTTGGCTAGAGTTTTTTCAGCATTATTAATACCTAAATCAGCAAATACATTACCACTACTTGCAGTTACTAAAACTTTATCACTCATTATTATTATTCTCTTGATTATTTACAGCGGATTCCACCTTGGTGAGGTACACCCACGCGGGCAAGATGCTGAGAACATCTCATTTTAATATCTGTACTTCATATACTTGGAATCTGCTGTAGGAACAAGAATTAAAATGTTGTTCGGCTATTTTAAGTTGTTGCTTAATTAGCTCAATTTCTTTACTTCCTTTATGAAACTCTATTAAGCTAAAACCAATTTACAAGGTTAAAACCTCATTCCTAAATACCAGAAATATTCCAACTATCTAAAAGTTGCTGTAATTTTTCATCACTAAAATCATTAATAACAATACTCGCTCCTACCTCTAATAAAGATTCAGGTTCATGGGTAGAAGCCACTCCTATTGTGTAAATTCCTGCTCCGACTGCTGACTTAATTCCTGAACGAGAATCTTCAAAAACAATTGCTTCTTCTGGGGAAATTTCCAATTTTTCTAAACATAATTTATAAGGTGCAGGATCGGGTTTTCCCACAGTCATTACTCCACCTAATATTACTAATGGAAAAGTATCTTTTAACTGCAAAACATCTAACATAAATTCAGCATTTTCTGGAGGTGCATTTGTCACAACTGCTTTCTGAAGTTTTTGTTTTTTTACCCATTCAATAAAGTCTAATAATCCTGTTGATGGCTTTAAATTTAAGGCAATTTCTCTAAATTTTACTTCCTTATAATTTGCTAGTTCTTCTGCTTCTGTGGTTGATAGTTTTGGTAGTAAATCTTGAATAATTGCTGGATTAGTTCTACCACTAATATATTGTTTATAAGAGTTATGGTCAATTATTACTCCATGATTATTTAAAATTTCTTTCCAGGTTTCGTAATGCAAAGGGTCTGTATTTGCTAGGGTGCCATCGAGGTCAAACAAAATTGCTTTTAGCATCTCTTATATAAATAGTGTTTACTTTTGCGGTCTGAACTGAAAATTGAATGTTTCAGAGAATATCTAGATCGAAAGTTCGTACAATGAGGGACAATTAAAGCTTAAAAGTATAGATTTATATAATTTTTAGCCCTCTTACTGAACGGTTATTTAACAATATGATACCATCATTGTATCAACTTAATTCTAATATCTGAATAAAATAAGGTATGAAATGGATAGAAATAAATCTTATGTAGAAACCGGAATCTCTAATTTAGACGTAAGCATTCAGCAGTCAGCCATCAGCTATCAGCTATTGCTTTTAATTTATGATAAAAGCTTTATTATTTATGATAAAAGCAATATTTAATTGTCTTACTACAAAAGTTAGCTCCCTTGCCCTTTAAAGTCAGTTGTTAATTTAAACACTGTCCCATAAGATAGAGTCTTGTTGCTGATAGCTGACAGCTAATAGCTGTTTGCGCAGCAGTCCCCAGGAAATGCTTACATTTAGACTCTGAACTTTATCGTGGCTTTTTCTGTGATAAATTAACTGCTATTACAGGAAGAGTTACTGTAGAGAAAACAACCTTTATAGTGTAACTGATAATCAGTAAATAAAAAGGAAAAAAAATAGCAAAATTTACAACAGTAAATGTCTAATTATGTTGTACTTTGTCTAATTATTTTAATACTGTTGATAGCCCTTCCTGTGCAGACAATTCTAATACAGTTGGGTCATCAGCAGCTAACAAACCAACATCTTGAACTCTGATAATATCTAAGTCAGGCATCCGCCGTAATAAACCTCGAACAATATTATTATTAAAATTTTCATCAGCGGTGAATTCTAACATAATTTCTTACCCTATGCGACGTTTAAGTAAGCGATCGCGTACTCCTTGAGGATGAAATTTCGCCTCATTTTTTCGACGTACTTCTTGTGCTATTTTTTGTCGTTCCTGCAAATACTTTTCTACTTCTTCTTGATGCCTTAAATAATAGACAATAACTGCATAAACATCTGCTAAATTTAATGATGGATATGCCAAACAAATTTCTTCTGCTGTCGCTCCTTGTTGAAAAACATAAACAACTGTATCTAGGGTAACTCGTGTTCCGGTAACTAGAGCTACACCATCCGTATTTATCGTCAAAGGAATAGGTTCTGCTGCAATTGAAATTGTCATAATATTTTTGTTACTAATAAGGAAGAAGTAAGAAGCAAGAAGGAAGAAGTAATAAGTAAGAAGTAAGAAGGAAGAAGAATTCATTAATGGATAATGAATAATGAACAATGGATAATGAAAACTATCTCTAATTATCAATTATCAATTATCAATTATCAATTATCCATTGGTAATACCATTTTGAAAAAACAATTTTACAAACGGTAAGTCTGATTAAAAGACTTTCTGAAAAATGGTATTAAAGCCATTCATTCTGACTCCTGACTCCTGACTCCTAAAATCCTACTTAATACTTCCGTTCCTTTGGCTCAAACATCGTAACTGCCACAGGTCGATAACCAATATCAATTCCTGCTAACGAATAATATGCCAAAGTATGCCTCAAAAAATTCTCATCATTCCGCTGAGAAAAATCTTCCCGACTGTGAGCGCCACGACTTTCCTGACGACTCAACGCTGAACTTAAAATTGTTTCCCCCACCACAATAATACTCCGCAACTCCAACGCCTCAATCACCTCCGTATTCCACAACTTACCCTTATCATCCAAATAAACCTCCTGATATTGCTCCTGCAACTGCTTCAACTTCTCCAACCCTTCCTGCATCACATCCTGAGAACGAAATACACCGCAATGCTCAGTCATCGTATCCTGAAACTGCTGCCGTAAAAAATCAATACGATATTCTCCCGAACGGTCCAACAACCCTTGAATTTGTTCTTGTGCCTCCTGAATATAAGGTGCTTCCTCAATATTCGGCAATTTGCGACCTTCCACAAATTCAGCGATCGCTGCCCCAGTCCGTCGCCCATAAACCACACATTCCAATAAAGAATTACTGCCCAAACGGTTCGCCCCATGCACCGACACACAAGCACATTCACCCGCAGCAAATAACCCATCCACCAAACGATCGGCACTCGCCCAAACTCTACCATCAGTATTAGTAGGAATGCCACCCATAGAATAATGAGCGGTGGGACGTACTGGCATTGGTTCGTTCACCGCATCAATTCCTAATAAACGGTGTCCCTCTTCCCAAGCAAACGGTACTCGACTCATAATTTTTTCCCGCCCCATGTGACTCAGATCGAGATAAATAAATGGACCACCCGCACTGCCATCCAAATTAATTCCCCGACCTGCCCTAATTTCCAAAGTAATAGCACGGGAAGTAATATCGCGGGGTGCCAACTCCATGCGACTAGGAGCATAATTTGCCATAAAGCGATCGCCATCACTATTAATTAGATAAGCACCCTCACCCCGCACTGCTTCAGAAATCAAAACTCCTGCTGGATATAAACCTGTAGGATGAAACTGTACAAACTCCATATCTTGCAGAGGAAGGCCAACCATTGCTGCCATTGCCAGACCGTCCCCAGTGGAAGCATAATCATTGGAAGTAGTATTAAATACTCGACCATAACCACCAGTGGCAAACATTACTGCTTTTGCTCGCAGGACAACAATTTCACCATCCAGAATATGGTACATAACCACGCCTTTTGCCTGACCATCTTCGAGTATCAGGCGCATTACATACCATTCCTGATAAATATGCACCCCATAACGGCGGAGGTTATTTACCAATTCATGCAAAATAGCGTGACCAGTTTTATCCGCAGCGTAACAAGTACGGTTGTGGGAATGACCGCCGAAAGCACGTTGAGCAATGCGACCATCTGGCAACCGAGAAAATAATACCCCTAAATGTTCGAGGTCGATAATTACATCTGGCGCTTCTTTTGCCAAAATTTCTACTGCATCCTGGTCGGCGAGATAGTCGGAACCTTTGACTGTATCAAAAGCATGAGCTTTCCAACTATCTTCAGGGTCTGCATTTTGGAGAGAAGCTGCTATTCCACCTTGAGCTGCTACCGAGTGGGAACGAATGGGGTGAGTTTTGGCAACAACTGCCACATTTAAGCTAGGATTTTTGCGAGCTATTTCTACAGCAGCGCGGCTGCCTGCCAGACCGCCACCTATTATTATTACGTCGTGTTCTAGCATCTAAGTAAATCTCTAATAGTTTTACATTATCTTATACCAAATAGACATCTCCAGAAAAAAGGGAGTAGGGAGTAGGGAGTAGGGAGTAGGGGGAAATAATTTATATATCTTGTTCCATAATTGATTTTATTTTTTATTTATTATTAGAGATGTCTAATTTAAAAAAAGGTATTTATATCATTTTCTGACGTCATTTCATTTATCAGTTATCAGTACCTTTTTCTGAGATAAAAAACCCACCTGTATCATTAAGCAGGCAGGTTTTTAACTGTTTAAGTGCCTCGAATTAAATGAGAACTTTAGTTTTCGGTGTTGCTCAATTCAATGTCAAAATATGTAAGCATTTCCTGCGGAATGCGGAGCAAACAGCTATTAGCAGTTAGCTGTCAACAATTAGTAATGAGTAATTACTTCTCAGGTTTAGTCCGGGGACTTTGCCAGTAACTTTTATTCTTGAGAAAGAATAAAGGTTGCTTTTATCTTCCTCAAAATTAATAGCTGATAGCTGACCGCTGACCGCTGTTTGCTTACAAAACATTTAGCCTAGAGAAGTTGCGGCTTGCTGACCAGACATTGACGTTTGAGACTCTTCTTCTTCGTTAGGTTCTACTGAAAGTACTTCAATATGATTTAATAGGGTAGTTACAAAAGCAAAAAGTAGGAAGGGTAGAGACAAAACCACGATTAAAGCAATAGCTCCTAAAGCATACACTTGGCTACTGCTAGTCCAAAGGGCAACTCCTCCAGCTATACTTAAGAATACCACTATTAACCAAACAATAATTTGGCCATAAATGTCGCCGAAAGTGAGCGTGCATCGGATACTATATTTTTGGAGATTATTCATCATTTTTACCTCGTTACATTACTTCAAATTAAGAAGTTAGACGTATTGTCAAACCAGAGTAATTTATAGGTTAGACCAACTGTCAAACTAGAGTAAAATTTATTACGATCAAAATCGTAATTGTTACAAGACTTTACAGTTTTTCACTGTAAAATAATATAGCTGTTACAAAAGTAACAATTAAATCTTTTTTATCTTTTTTTTATCTACATTTTTCGGCGTTGGTGAAAAGAGGTATGATATCAAATCCGGTAGCATCGGTATAAAATCTTTTGAAGGTAGGAGGACCTCCTCAGGAGTCAGCTGTCTCCAGTATAGCTGTCTCCTACACCTACTAAAAGACAAGCGCTTGCGCAAACCCTAATTAAGATTAATATCATACACGCACTTCACCAACGCCCATTTTTCTATTTCAAGCTACTAGACATCTCCAATAATCAAAAATCAAATCAATTATCGTACAGAAATTATCAGTTCTTTCCCCCTCCATACCTATTCCCTATTCCCTCTTTTATGGAGATGTCTATTCTTGATTTATGGCAGAAGCATCACAAGTTAATGTTTGATTTGATACTGAAAAAAAGGTAAGCACTTCCTGCGGTCAGCTATCAGCTATTAGTTATTAATTCATTATTTTAGTAGGAAGAATTAGTCTCAAATTACAGCAGTTTTCTAGTTGATGAGGTACAAAGTTTTATTGCTTTAGGCAACAGGCAATAGGCAACAGCTCCGGAAGGGAATATAGGAATAAATAGTCTGATAGCTGTACCTCACGCTTCCTCAAAAGTGCTGTAAGAATGAAAAATTATTAATGAAATTGGTCATCAGCGAAGCTTAGTCGTTGCTTGAATATATTCATGCATCTGTTTGCTGAATGCTAATAGCTGAATGCTTACGAAAAAATTTATCTATAATAATCAATAGTTAATATTTGATTTTACATAAAAAATGCCATCAAAAATTGAAATTATAGAAAAAAGTTTTGAGAAAATCAAACTAGATGCTAATGAATTTGCTGCCAGTTTCTACGAAAACTTATTTGTAGAATACCCAGAGATCAAACCACTGTTTGCTAATACTGACATACAAAAGCAACAAAAAAAATTGCTTGATGCTCTGATATTGGTAGTCGAAAATTTGCGTCATCCAGAGATACTAAAAGAAGTCGTGCAAGCATTAGGCAGTCGCCACATTAATTATGGGGTGCTACAACAACATTATCCCCTCGTAGGTAAAGCACTACTAAAAACATTAGAGCAGTATCTTGGGGAATATTGGACTCCAGAAGTAAAAGCAGCTTGGATATATGCTTATCGTGGGATTGCAAAATTGATGTTGCAAGGTGCAAACTATCCACCGGAGAAGGAGCGATCGCCCACTACTATCCCAGAAACCGAAACCCATACCCAGGAAAACCCCCACACCAAGAACACCGAAACCGAAGTTCAAGCTACACCAACCCCTACTTCACCAATAGAACTCATTGAAACCAGCTTTGAAAAAATCAAACCCCGTGGAGCAGAATTTGCCACCAGTTTCTATGAAAATCTATTTGCAGCATACCCAGAGGCAAAACCATTATTTGCTAATACTGATATACAACAGCAAGAAAAAAAGTTGCTTAACTCCTTAGTGTTAGTAGTCGAAAGTCTGCGCCACCCAGAAGTTTTAGCAGAAGTGTTGCGCGCTCTCGGTGCCCGTCATATTAATTATGGAACTCTTCCGCAACATTATCCTCTAGTTGGGGAAGCATTGTTGAAGACTTTAGAACAGTATCTTCAGCAAGATTGGAATTCGGAACTCAAGAATGCGTGGGTATTTGCTTACGAACAAATTATGCAACTGATGTTTGAGGGTGCAGGGTATTCTCCAGAAATTTCAAACACAGAAATTCAAACTACCTCGCCACCAGAAATAGAAATCAATCTAGAGAAAGCACCAGTATCAAAACCAAGTTCTAAGTTACAGGTAGAAGTCATCGAAAACAGCTTTGAAAAAATCAAACCCCGTGGAGCAGAATTTGCTGCCAGTTTCTATGAAAATCTATTTGCAGCATACCCAGAGGCAAAACCATTATTTGCTAATACTGATATACAACAGCAAGAAAAAAAGTTGCTTAATTCCTTAGTGTTAGTAGTCGAAAGTCTGCGCCACCCAGAGGTTTTAGCAGAAGTGTTGCGCGCTCTCGGTGCCCGTCATATTAATTATGGAACTCTTCCGCAACATTATCCTCTAGTTGGGGAAGCATTGTTGAAGACTTTAGAACAGTATCTTCAGCAAGATTGGAATTCGGAACTCAAGAATGCGTGGGTATTTGCTTACGAACAAATTATGCAACTGATGTTTGAGGGTGCAGGGTATTCTCCAGAAATTTCAAACACAGAAATTCAAACTACCTCGCCACCAGAAATAGAAATCAATCTAGAGAAAGCACCAGTATCAAAACCAAGTTCTAAGTTACAGGTAGAAGTCATCGAAAACAGCTTTGAAAAAATCAAACCCCGTGGAGCAGAATTTGCTGCCAGTTTCTATGAAAATCTATTTGCAGCATATCCAGAGGCAAAACCATTATTTGCTAATACCGATATGGAAAACCAGGAGAAAAAGTTGCTCAATTCTATAGTCTTAGTAGTAGAAAGTCTGCGCCACCCAGAAGCTTTAGCAAAAGTATTACGCGACCTCGGTGCTCGTCACGTTAATTATGGCACTCTCAAACAACATTATCCCTTAGTAGGAAAAACTATACTGAAAACTTTAAAACAGTATCTCCAGGAAGACTGGACTCCCGAAGTTAAGACAGCTTGGGTATATGCACTCGGTCAAATTACTAAATTCATGTTTGAAGGAGCAGGTTATATAAAAACACCAACAGCACTTTCCAAACAAGTAGAAGAAACAACAACACAACCCACTTCTGAACAAGAAAAAAAATCTCTTTCTCCTCCAACAACTAGACAAAAAATAACAACCAAAACTAAGCAAAAAAAAGAACAGTCAGACAAAGAATATTCTGCTGAAGAAGCAACAGCAAAACTAAGAAAATTACTTACACAAATTATTAATATTTTCTGGAAATTGCCAAAAATATATGTAGTAATTACCGCCGTCATTATTGCAATTATAGTGGTGAATTTAGTCGGTGAAGATTCTATTTTTGCTAAAACATTAGATTCTGCCGATACTATTAGTCTTATTGTTGCTATAATTCTTTTTGTCAAAGAAATCCCCGACCGAAAAAAAGAATTTCACTATCAAGCTTGGAGCGTAATAGATGCAGCTAAAGGTATCAAAGATAGTCAGGCTAGGTTTATGGCAATTCAGGATTTGAATAAAGATAGTGTTTCTCTGAGAACTCTACAAGCACCTGGTGCATATTTGGCAAGTATTGATTTGAAAAAAGCAAATCTCAATGAAGCAAATTTGAGTGAAGCTTGCCTAGATAATGCTAATCTTAAACAAGCAAATTTAAGTTATGCTAACCTGGCTAATGCTAAATTATCAAGCAGTAGTTTAATTGATACAAATCTCAGTTTTAGTAACCTGAGTAATGCTAATTTGAGTAGTGCTAATTTGAGTAATACTAATCTAGTTTGTGCTGACTTGAGTAATGCTAATATGAGTGGTGTTAATCTGAGTGGGGCGACTTTGAGTGGGGCAAAACTTATGGAAACTTATTTAGTTGGTGCGAATCTCAAGGATGCAAAAGTAAGTGTTGCTGAACTTTCTAATGCTTATTTAAAAGATGCAATTATGCCAGATGGTTCAAAGCATAAATAATTCATGTCCGGTTGAATAGTTACACTTTGGTTTCAAGAATTTAGAATGCGCGAATTTAGAATTTAGAATTACCTCTCCTTGAAAAGAAGAGGATTGACTAATCATGAAATTTTTTTCTTGTTTCTCCTTTAAAGGAGAGGCTTTAAACCTTAATTGTTCGGTAAGGAAGGCAGAAGGGAAAGAACCAACATTCCGCACCAAAAAATGTAGCATAAAAACATAAGTCAAAAGTCAAAAGTTAAAACTTAAAAGTAAGAAGTAAGAAATAAGAAATAAGAAATAAGAAGTAAATTATAGTGGTCAATAGGAGTCAAGGATTCAGTAAGTATTTATGGTTAATATCTAACTAAGAATTTGACTCCTAATCAAGGTCAATGAAGATAATTTATATAGTATAAATATCTAAGCAAGCTACGGATTTTATACTAATTTTTATGTTACAAATTGAAGTGCGGAATGTGGAAAAGAAAGATTCAAAGAGAGAAGGTTTTTTGGTCGCGTAAGGGTCACGGAGTTCTATCGCGCTCTTATCCGGAGATGATATAAATTTAAACCAGGACTTACGCAAATTTACCTTTGAAGCACCATCTGTAGGGGCGAATGGCATTGGCGTTCCGCCAAGCTCCGAATGGCGCCCTCCCCATAAGTAGAGTCCCTGCGTAAGTCCTGTTAAACATTTAATAATTTTCGACATTCTCAACAAATGTTAAAATTCAACCAGATTAAAACTAACTAAAAATAGACAGAAAACTTATGGAGTTACAAAAGCACTTACTAGCAAAAAATATGGCTTTTCTCATGTTAGTTTCTCCTGATAGTAACTTGGCAAAATTATTAAAGTTTTGTTTGGCAACAAAAATTACTGGGGAAAATCCTGGTAAAACTGCAGAAAATATGGCTCGCGAGCTGATGGAAAAACCATCTAATTTGCCTTACTGGACTCAGGATGTGATGAGAATTGACAATAATTATAGTGCAGAAGAATGGGAAGCTTTAGGTAAGATGGATTTAAAAGATACTGAGGAGTTTATGAATACTCTGTGGCAAGAATTAGAAAATTTGAATTTGTAGATCGAACTTATATCATGTCCGTTTTGAACAGTTATAAAATAAATAATGACGGAGGAGTCAGTCAGACCGAGTCAACCCACCCCTACCACTCATACTTTCCATACGCAAACCCTAATTAATCATCCAATTCCTTCATAATAGTTTCTACTTTTTCTTGACCTTCAAAATTATTCTGTTTCTCAAACAATTTTAAAGCCGTTTCAAAAGACTTTCTGGCTTCTCGATCGCGCTGTCGGGCCTGAAGAGCTAACCCCATTTTATAATGAGCATCTGCATTATCCGGATTTTTCTTAATTACTTGCCGATACATAATTATTGCTTGTAAATAATCCTGACTTTCTAAAAGTATCTCTGCTGCAGCAAACCTAGCTTCTACTAAATCGGGATTAGCATAGGCAGCTCTTTGATAAAATTTCAAGGCAGCTTGGGGATTATTTTGTACTTTATAAATTTCCGCAATTTGAAACTGAATATCTCCATTTCGAGGATTTAGACGAGAAGCTACTTCCAGAGCAGCTAAACCACCATTAATATCTCCAGTAGATAATAAAGCAGTTGCTAACTTGATTTGCATTCCTGCATTTCTCGGTGATAATCTAACCGCTTCTCGAAGTGCTTGTAATGCTTCAGGAAAACGTTCCTGTTTTAATAATGCTAAACCCATTGAAGCATAAGCTTCAGCATTATTAGAATCAGACCCAATTGCTACTTGATATGCAACGATCGCTTCATTGTATCTTTCTAGACGAAACAATGCGGCACCTAATCCTAAATGAGCATTAACGTTATTGCGGTCAAGTAAAGAAGCACGACGATAAGCTTCAACTGCGGCCTGATAATTTTCTAACTTAGCCATACTATATCCCAAACCATATTGAAAATCTGCTTTATGAGGTTCAATAGCGATCGCCTGTTGATAAAACTGACTTGCAGCTTGAAAATTTCCTAGGAGTGCCTCTAAATAAGCAATACCAGAATATATTTTTGCATTTTTTGGGTTTAAACGTGCTGCCTGTTGATATATTTTTATAGCTTTTTGGTATTTACCCGCATCCGCTAGCGCTCTTCCCTGGCGTAGTAGTTGGTCTAAGTTAGGATTCACGGATTGATTTTGAGCCAATAATTTGACCCCACAACCAGGAGCAATAGAGGTATTTATCCTAGATGTTTCTTGACAAGTAACCCCATAGGCAAGAGAAGGAATAGTGGCCGTCATTGTGGCCACCACTAAACTACTAAATATTGATACTGTTTTTTTGTACACGGCCAGCCTGAAATATTTAAGTGTTTGTAGAAATTATTAATAATAGCATCGCTGTGAGAAGCTTGCATAGCAAAGAAAGGCTTCAATAATCGATAATTGATAATTACCTCTCCCTAAAAACGGATAGGATTGAATAAAAGGAAAACTTTTTCTCACAGGAGTCGATTGGATATGGTTAGCAAACCCATGCATCCCACCCAACGGGTGCGCTGCGAAGATCGACCGCTTGTTTCTCCACGGCGAGTGAGAGGATTTTTACAAAAAAAAATACTATTAACCCCTACAGATGGTGTATTATTTGATATTTTGCGTAATTCCTGAGAAAATATTCAAGAAATTAAACTTGCATCTGGCTATATTTTCCATTAATATGAGTGTTGCTCCGGCAAAGTAGACTATATTGCCAGTTTGTATAGCAACCGCCATAACTGTTAGGACATTCTCGCTCCTCTCAAGCTTAGTCACAGCAAAAATTTAACTTCTGACTTCTGACTTCTAACTTCTGACTTCTGCCTGCCGATCGTCGCCACTCCTCAAGAGGCGATACGGGTAATGCCATGCTCCGCGAATACTTGGTTTCAACCTAATGAAGTGATGAAATATGGACACCAGTGGCCTATTTTTTCCAGTTACAGAATGTAGTATAACTTGCCAATTCTGTAGTCTTTGTTAACCTGGGTTTAAGGGTATAACTATTTCGGAAGATAAATCTATTAATCCTCCTGCCCAGTTAAGGATAGATACGTTGTATTTATTCTATGTGGTTTTTACCGGGATTTGTTTCTCACCCGGCTGAAAATTTACTTAGAACATTATCTGGAATAGCTACACAAAAGCTTTTAGTAAGTAAGCTGTTCCATATCTCTTTTTTTTTGCTGAACTATTAGTCTATTTTTAGACATCAATTCAATTAAACCATGCTTAATTTTTTGCTTGTGATTTACCTAGTAACTTTACTCAATAAGGAAAATGAACATGAATCACCAACTCAGTCTAGTGCTTCAAAATGACAAAAATATTCAACAATTAGGTTGTATTAGCGCTGTACATAATCCTAAAGATGCTAATCATTTGGAACGCCGACAACAACAACGGGCTATTAGTTTGCCTATGATGAAAGTTGCCATAATTTATGGTAATAGACAATTTAGTTATGGGGCAGTCACTTATACTTTGACTGATAAGAATTTATGCAGAACTCCTTATAAAAGGTTTATAGATGTGCTGCGAGGATTGCGAGTTGTCTGTGTTCAGGGATTTCCAGAACCTAAAGTTATGACTGCTTATTGGCATGATAAAACGAAGCGAAAAGTTCATAGATAGATGTTGATATATTGCTAATTTATGAACTTAAAAAGTGCAGATTCACTAAGCAAGTTTACCTTCCTCAGCCCAACTGCCTACTGTTGTATATAGGCTAAAATGTTGGGCGAGAAAATTATTTATCGCAGACTTCTTCCTTCTGGCATACTATTCAAACTTCACAAATATTTCTACAGTTTCATTTGGAGTTAAACCTGTATATTGAGCGCGGATAGTAGTATTTGACTTAACAGTAACAAAATTTGTAATACTCCCCAAAGAAAGTAGATCCCCTTTTTTTAGTTGTTTACCTTCTGCTTGTAAAGAATTTTTAATCCAGAGAACAACATTCAGCGGATTACCTAATAAAGAACTACTATTTCCTGATACTAATACTTTACCAGTTTCATCTAAAATTTCTAGGTTTAGATTCTTTAAACGACTTTCCCATTCATCAGTATCAGCTAAAGGAATAGGATTACCTAAAATTCCTGCTCTTGCCCCAATATTAATTGCTAAAAGAGTAGGTGCATCTAATTTTAAATCTTGACTATAAACTAAATCTGCTAATTCAATAAATGGTATTACTGCATCAAGATATTTCAAAGTTTCTCTAGGAGTTTTAGCATTATTAATTTCTGCACTTCCAACTCTAACAATTAAATCGCCTTCACCTATAGGACGACTGCCAAATTTAGCTGGAATTACAGCACCACTTTCAAGCAACATTTTTTCGAGTAAAGCACCTCGCAAAGGCTGAGAAACATTAAAACGTTGTTGAGCATTTGGATTAGTTAATCCTGCTTTGTAGCCAATTATTTGACCTAAGTTTTTACTGATTTCTGCTATAAATTGCTTTTGAATTTGTTTTGCTTGAGGAATAGTTAGGGTTGTTGCAGTGTCAACAGGAGTTTTTTTTAGATAATTTTCTACAAGATTTTTGACTAACTGAGAATTACTATTTTGAGTAACTATAGATGTAGAATTTTTGTCCGATACTTCTGTTTCCGATGATATTTTTGATGTTTCAAAAGTGCAAGCTGAAAGTAAAGATATTAAGAGTAAAATAAGATATTTAGATATATACATAATTTTTAGTTTTTAATTAAGTTTTGTTCATCCTTACTCCCATTTAGAACAATCAGGAGGATTTTTAGGATCGGAATCTTTATCTTGTTCAATTTCCTTTATTCTCTCTTGGTTAGCTTGTTTGTCCATAGGAATGGATTTGTCTCCAAATACTATATTCTCTTCAACTATTGTACTGTTTACATAAATTGCTTCTTTCCAATTGCAGGCTAATTTTATTTGTGCATTACTGAGGTTTTCTGCACCAAAAAGGTAAGCTCCATAGAGGTTAGCTTCACTGAGGTCAGCTTCACTGAGATTAGCTTTACTGAGATTAGCTTTACTGAGATTAGCTTTACTGAGGTTAGCTCCACTGAGGTTAGCAAACCAGAGGTTAGCTTCACTGAGGTTAGCTTCACTGACGGTATCTTTACCACGGTTAGCTAAGGTGGTAGCTCCACTGAGGTTAACTCTACGGAGGTCAGCTTTACTGAGGTTAGTCTTATACAGGCTAGCTTCACTGAGGTTAGTTGCAATGAGGTTAGCTCCACTGAGGTTGGCTCCACTGAGGTTAGTTTTATTAAGTTCTAGATACCATAAGCTTAAGCCTTCTTTATGTAATCGTTCTACAGCAGTTTTCACAACCCCAGATCGATCGCCTTTACCGTCATTAATAATACTCCAGGTAGCAAAAAGTTTATTTTCTTTTCGTTCTTCACTCCCCGTGAACCAGCTCACTAAACTAACAATAAGAGCAACATTTGCAAGCAAGCCAATAATTTCTAAAATTGCTGAATTTCTTAACAGATAGTGTATATCTTCTAAAAATTTCTCAACAGGAGTTGTTTCCCACCAATCTGCAATACGTCTGATTAATCTGGTTTGTTTTTCAGGAGTTTCTTTCTTAGGAGATTGAATGTTTGGAGGAAAATAAAAACCTTGTTGTCTGAGATATTCTATTCTTTCCTCTAACTTTTTGTTCTTTAATTTTTGTTTTCTATTCTTTTTCATTATCTTTATCTTTCTACTTTAATAGTAGGCCGATACATCTAAACATGGATATATGGAAAAAGTTTTTGAGTATTTAATATCCAATTTATAATCGACAAGGCGTAGGTTGGGTTGAGGAACGTTAGCGGAGCTTCCCGGAGGGAAACCCAACAGTAGTAATACCAATTTGAAAAAATAATGTTACGAATAATAAGTGCGATAAAAATATTTTACAGGAAATGTCCCTTTGACAAAAAAGAGAATTTACACCCTAAAAAATGGTATTAAAGCCATTCCCATGCGACTCCTGACTCCTGAATTCTAAGAAATAGCCTAACTATTTGTAGCAAATATTTATCAAATTGGTATAAGCTTTTGTTGGGTTTCCCTTCGGGAAGCTCCGCTAACACTCCGTTCAACCCAACCTACATTTTTAGGCGTATCAGTCTACTACTATACTTCTAACTACTAAAGTGCCGATCGCTTCTTTACAACCGACAAGACTTACGTTCGCGGGTTTCTTCCACATTTTGCCAACCATAAGAAAAATGACTAATAGAATTAATTTGAGGAGTTGCTCTTCTAATAGCTTGCATTTGGATCTCCAAGGAAGGGCGACCAGTAAAAGGTTGTCCCCAAACTCCAGCGATCGCTGGAATAACTGCTACCCCATTTGGTGCCATACTTACCACTCTCTCCACTTTTGAAACAATACAACTGGGGTTGCGATCGCCACAAATTCCATAAGACATGGGATGCCATTCCATTGAAGCAGGAAATTGGTCCCAAGGTTGGAGTCGAGAGTCAAACCCATTATCCCGTACTCTTTTGTTACCACCAGGAAAAAATACTGCACCAGTAGAAAGACCTTTTTGTTCCACTGGTTTAGTCGCTACCTTGAGAAAGTCAAGTATTCCTTGAGCTGCATGGGCAACACTCAATTCCCAAACTTGTCGTCCCGAACCTCCTTTTGGTAGTCTACCAGTAGCAGATGCAGTAGTAGTAGGTGAAAAGAAATTTTGCCACTTAGGAGTTTCCCTGTCAGAAACTGCAGAAATATCTCCAGAAGTTACATATCCTTTGTCTAAAAATCTTGTGAGTAATTCCTTTCCTGCTTCATTTTTCGCACGTTGCAATAGAACTTTCTTAGAAGCTTCACCATAAACCCATAAATCTTTTACTTCATCCGCTACAGAGTCTGGCCCAACTCCACGCAAATAACGAACGTAGTCAAATAAAACTCCTTGAGGTCGGCGTTTGAGTACCTCATTAATCATCACTGCATAATCTTGACGTGCTTCTGGACTGTAAGGGTCAATGAATGTATGAAAAGCATGACTTGCACCTAACTGGTCGTGCAAACTCGTATTGTCTGGAATTACATCCAGGGTTGTTTGACCTTTACCGTTGCGAGCTAAAGCTTGTTGACGGTTGGGTAGTTGAGAGTAAGTATAGCCAAAGTTAATGGTAAATACCCAAGCATAAGCTCGCAAACCGCGATCGCCTGCTTTTTTGAGACTCTCAGCTAATAGATCGACATTTTCATAACCAGGGACGCGCAGTACAGAGGGCCAAACTGTGGGGTTATTTGCTGCGGGAAGAAGTACTTGTCCATCATAAAAAGCTTCTATGTAAACTTGATTGTAGCCTTTGTTCACTACATGGTCGAGTATTCTGTCGATTTCTCCTGGTCTTGCATCACAAGGATATAGTCGCAACCATATACCTTGAGTTCTTGGCCAGTTTCTCAGGCGACAGTTGTTTACTTCTCTACCCTGTTGAATCAAGATATTTTGATATTCTTTTTCTGCTTGTTTGTTTCCGGTTAAGACTGCTTGACGTAAGTTTTCTTTTGTGGCGATCGCTTCTGGTGATAACCGACAATAAGCATCTGTTTGTGCTTGAGCTGGTTGCTGATACCAAAATAATGGATTTGCTACTAGGCAAAATAAAGTGCCTAATATACTGTTATATAAAGTTTTTTTTGTTTTAATTTTTTTCTGTGAAGTATAAGTTTTGTTCATAAGAATAATTAAATTTATTTCCTTACTACAAATCAACAGAATAACACCTAATTATTTATTAGCTATTCGGTCAATAGCTCCTTTTTCAGTATAGTTTAAGAATAAATTTTAATTAGAGTAATATTAACTCTTAAATTCTCAGATTGACAAAAAAAATTCGGATTATAGTTACCCGAATTTATACAGCTACTAAGAAAAAACTGAGGTATTGCTGATTTTTTCACCTTCTTTGTCAGAAAAATTAAATTTAGTCGAATACCTACCGAATAATTAAGGTTTAAAACTTCTTCAGCAATTATTTTTCTGTTATCGAAAAAATGTGGTTTAAAACCTCCCCTTTTAAGGGGATAATAAATAAAAATTTTCATAATTACTCAACCCTCTTCTTTTCAAGGAGAGGTAGTTAATTATTAATTATTAATTATTCATTATTGAATTCCTGTTCTATAGCAATCTTAAATTATTTGTCAAAAATCCAGAATTATATAGATAAAAATTGTCAGTTATTAAACCCTTTTCTCTATTTCTAAATTCCCAAATATTTCTGCATAACTCAAATATAACTGCCATATTTTTAGAGGTATAAAAAAATATTGGCGTTGGTAAAGCGCGTGTATGATATTAATCTTAATTCTCTAGAAGTCAGGAGTTAGGAGTCAGGAGGGAAGAAAGAAGAAGAAACCCCGAGTAGAAGGAGAAAGTTTTTTGGTCGCGTCAAGGTCACGGAGTTCTATCGCGCTCTTATCCAGACATGGTATCATACCTCAAATTACCAACGCCAAAATATTTTATTTAGTTAAAAGACAAAGAGCTAATTGCTAAATTCAGAATTAATATAGTGTTTCTCAGACTGAGTTGAAGATACACTTATTTTCCCCTATTTGATTTTCCCTTTGTCTCTAAAATCAATAACTTTATACTTCAAAAGTATGGTAATTATTATAATCGTCATTTAATCTGACAATTAAGCTCCTCGCTTTAAAGCAAGTTCTACTTGTCTAAATTCTTGATTTAAACGTTTCTTCAATTTTTCAGGGACGGGACGATTTGGATAAGAACTATAATGACCTGCTAAAGAATTAAGAGCAGTTCGCATAGTGGTAAATGAAGGTAAAGTCGATACAGAATTATCACGTCGGTAGCGAGATGCATAGTCATTAATTGTTTGACGTGCTATTGCTTGAGCTTCTGTCTTACTTTCTGTATTCTCTGGTAACTCAATCGCTGTTTTTAAGGTATTTATTAAAGCTAATGTGTCTTCTTGATAATTTCCACTTAAAGTTGCGGGATTATTAGAACAACCCATCAAACCTATTGCACAAACTAAAACTAAGGCTAGTACGCGAGAAATAAAACGTTTCATAGAACTTTATTTGCTATGGTAGCTAATTTGTTATTGATTATTTCATAGTATAGTCTAGCTCAACTTGAGATTTTAGTATAGCTACATATCAACCCACATTCCGCACCACAAAATGTAGCATAAAGATATAAGTCAAAAGTCAAAAGTCAAAAGTCAAAAGTAAGAAGAAAAATTATAGTGGTCAATATTAATCAACGATTCAGCAAGTATTTATGCTTAATATTTAACTGAGAATTTGACTCTCGATCGAGGTAAATGAAGATAATTTATGTAATATAAATACCTAAGCAACCTAAGAATTTTATACTAATTTTCATGTTACAAATTGAAGTGCGGAATGTGGGATTAAAAAAATATTCCTATATTACAGTTTTTGATTTTTGTCAAATGTCAATTGTTTGACCACGAGCGAATAATCAAAAATCCAAGAAATAACTAATTTGCCCCGATCGCACTGAAAGAATTTGAGTATCTTGTAACCACTGACCATCAAAACACCCTAAATGAGTAGTTGTAATCAAAGTTTGAAAACGGTCTGTAATTGCTTCTAACAATTGATTTTGTCGATGCAAATCTAATTCTGCCAACACATCATCCAATAAAAGCAACGGCGGTTCTTGTACTACCTGCTCAATAAGTTGCAACTCCGCCAACTTTAACGCTAATACCAAAGTGCGCTGCTGTCCTTGAGAAGCATATTGTCGTGCTGGAGTATCATTAATAGTAAAAGCTACATCATCTCGATGAGGTCCGACTACCGTAGTACCTTGATATTGTTCGGCGATCGCCCGTACCTTGATTTTTTCTAAAAAAGCCTGACGCACACCCTCCAAACTATCTTGGATAATAAATTCCTTACTATCAACCATCACATTCGCCAAATATTCCATCTGCAAAACTTCCATATTTCCAGCGATCGCCCGGTGCCACTCACTCGCTAACGGTGCTAACCTCTGTAAAACACGCTGTCTTCGGCGAATTACCCGCGCTCCAGTAGTTGCTAACTGGGCATCCCATAAAGCTAATTCTTGAGGAGAAATAGAATTTATCGAACCAGTAGTTTCTGCTGCCATTTTCTGTTGACGAATCTGCTTTAACAAAGCATTCCGTTGGCGCAAAACTTGATTGTACTGTTGCAGAATATGAGCATAGACAGGTTCGAGTTGTACCAATAGTCGGTCTAACCAGTGACGGCGTACTTCAGGTCCACCCCTGACTAAATCTAAATCTAGACTGGAAAACTGAACCACATTCAGAATGCTTAAAAAGTCTAAATGGCGACGTAAAGTTTCACCATTAATTGCTACAGTGCGTCTACCTTGACTCCGTACAGTTAAAGTCAACTCAATATTTCCAACTTGTCTTTCTAAGTTAGCTTGTACTTGTCCCGCTGGTTTACCATCTAAGATTAAATCGCGATCGCGACTAACCCGATGAGATTTGAGAGTAGAAAGTAACTCTACCGACTCCAGTAGATTAGATTTACCTTGGGCATTATCTCCCACTAAAATTGTTTTGGCAGCATCAAAATTAACTTTCTGGTCTAGATAGTTCCGAAACTGTCGTAAATGTAAATGTCTAAGGTACATATTAAAAAGCATTTCCTGACGGAATGCTCCGCAAACAGCGTTCAGCGTTCAGCATTCAGCTTTTAAGAAGGGAATTTCAACCCAAGCTTTTATATCAAATTTGATTGAATACTTATTATATAGTTGAGAGTAGGGGAGTGGGGAAGTATATCACTATCTCCATCCACTTCTTTCTTCTTCCTTCTTCCTTTTAAATTCTATGAAAATAATATTCTTTGGCACACCCCAATTTGCTGTTCCCACTCTGGAAAAATTATTAACTCGCCCAGAAATTGAAGTTGTGGCAGTTGTCACTCAACCTGATAAGCGAAGGGGACGTGGCAATAAACTCACCCCATCTCCAGTTAAGTCATTAGCAGTTTCTCACAATATCCCTGTTTGGCAACCCCGTCGAGTTAAAAAACATACTGAAACTCTCAATTTATTACGACAAGCACAAGCAGATGTATTTGTGGTAGTTGCTTATGGACAGATTTTGTCTGCGGAAATTTTAGATATGCCGAAGTTGGGTTGTGTAAATGTTCATGGCTCAATTTTACCCAAGTATCGCGGTGCTGCTCCTATTCAGTGGTCTATTTATCATGGTGAGAAGGAAACAGGCAATACCACAATGTTGATGGATGTGGGGATGGATACGGGGCCAATGTTGTTGAAGAGTATTATTCCTATCGGTTTATTGGATAATGCTGCATCTGTGGTGGAAGTTTTGGCAAAGGATGGGGCTAATTTATTATGGGAAACTTTGTTGAAGTTGGAGACTGGGGAAATTGAACCTATTACTCAAGATGATTCTTTGGCAACTTATGCTCCGCTGATTCAAAATCCCGATTATCAAATTGACTGGTCTAGGAATGCTTTGGAAATTCACAATCAAATAAGGGGGTTTTTTCCCAACTGTGTCACCAGTTTTCGGGGCCAGTCTTTGAAAGTAATGGCAACTGTGCCAGTAGGTGCTGAATATTGGTCGGAGTTGCCTCCTGAGTTGCAGAAGTTAGAGAAAGCATGGTCTTCTGAGTCTGAGGTTTCTGGGAGTGTGGGGGAAGTAGTGAAAGTTATTAAGGGTTTGGGACCAGTAGTGCAAACTGGCGCTGGTTGGTTGTTATTGTGGCAGGTGCAGTTGTCAGGAAAGAAGGCTGTTTCTGGTTGGGATTTTGCTAATGGTACTCGTCTGGCCACGGGGGAGATTATCAATGGATAATGGATAATTGATAATGGATAATTGATAATTGCTTAATTTGGTCTAAGACCTCTGACGCTCGTTCCTCGCTACCGCACTTCGCTATAATTTATGAAGAAAATAAAAAGAAATATTTTCCTTAAGTTCAATCCTCTTTTTTCAAGGAGAGGTAATTATCCATTATTCATTGTTCATTATCATAAAGTATAGTTTCAACTGAAAAAATGAATAGGAATTAATTTAGACTATGTTGAAAGTTTTACAAGCATTAGACTCTCCAACCCTCAATTTCCTACTCTTGATTAAAGAGGAGCTAAGTAATTTTCTAGGAGATTTACTAATTTGGACTGTTTTAGCCTTGATTTTATATATAGTGGTCTTCTATGGGGCTAGGTTTTTATTTCGGAAGTTAAATAATGAAATAGGAATTTTGACCCTAAACATTTTACAAACTCCTCTGCCGATAATTTTTATTCTGATTTTTCTCAAAATAGCAATTTATAATTTAGGCTCTTTAGAATATCTAGCTTTTATTGAACGATTATTAACTGCGGCAATTATTGTTGTCAGCACTTATTTAGTAAGTGAATTATTTACTCAGGTAGCTTCTTACTACCTCAGTCAGTACGCAGAAAAAACAGAGGCAGAGTGGGATGATGTATTAGTTCCTATCATTAAGAATACTCTACCAATCATTATATTATTGATAGGAGGCTTTTTATTTCTACAAACATTAGGAATAGATTTAACTGGGTTATGGGTAGGATTTGGCGGTGTGACATTTGTACTCGGTTTTGCATTGAAAGATATTTTATCTAACTTTTTTAGTGGTTTGGTATTATTGATAGATACCCCATTTCAATTTGGTGATGTTGTTGCTTTAAAGGATGGCTCAATCGCTGTAATTAAATCTGTGGGAATTAGGTTGACAACTTTATATTTGATTGAAAGTCATTGCGACCTATTTCTTCCTAACGCAGCTTTAGAAAGTGAAAAGCTGATTAATTTTAGTCGTCCGAATCCAAATTATTACTATACAATTATTGTACCAATCCGAGGTGACTGCGACCCAAATCAAGCTATTAAAATTATTGAAGAAGTTGTGTTGAGTCATCCAGATACTTTAGGAGATTTAGATAAAAAGTTGGTGGCTATAGAAAATTTTTACAGGATGAAAGATCGATTGTTAGATGAACAAGATAATCTTTTATCAAAGAAAGAATTTGGTCATAAGCGTCTCATAGCAGAGCAAAATTTAAAAATTAAGCTCGCAGAAATAAAACAGGCAATGAAAGATTTGATTAGCAAAATTAAGTTTCTAGAAATGGAAGGACTTGATGGAGGGGAAATCAGAGAAATCCAGGGTTACTATTTGGAGATACTTAGAAAAGTAGGCTTCAAAATCATCTCAGAAAAAACAAGAGGAAAAAAGTCATTATCTTTGAAAGAATCAGAAGATATGGATGAAGATACTCTGATTAGTTTGCTAAGAAGTTGGTACGTAAATTGGCAGGAAGACCCAGATATAATTGAGGAAGATAATGAAGTTTTAAAAGTTGAGTTGGAAAGAAAAATTACTTTTTTAAAGATGAGAATGGAGAAATTCTTACAGCAAATTGTTAATGCTAATAATAGTTTCTTAGAAACTAAGTTAGATGACTATGGTGAAGTGTTATGGAAATGGATAGAGGATAGATTTCAAATTTATGCTGCTTGGCAACATCCCAAAATTTGGATGAACAATGTGACAATAGGACGCAGTGGAGAAGGGACTATAGATTTGGCTGTAAAGTTTTTTATTGATAATGTGAAATTGGAACAATGTCAGCGTGGTAACCGCATCCGTAGTGAGGTTCATGGAGAAATTGTTAGGCGACTAAGACAGGCTTATTTTTACAGATAAAGCACCCAATGGGGGAGTAGGGGAGTAGGGGAGTAGGGGAGTAGGGGAGTAGGGGAGTAGGGGGGGGGGGGGGGTCGGCCGGACAGGGGGG
>JAXHSW010000095.1:28351-32473 GCA_034190295.1 Cyanobacteriota bacterium
CGTCGGGGCGTTTCGCGAATCGCCCGTACAGGGAGAACAGAGAATTACACAGGAGGTAGTCGGTGTGAAGTGTCCCTTTATTTTTCTGCAATTATTCTATTCCACATCCTAACTTTTTGTAGCTCTGAGGAACTTAAAACCTGGTACTTTTTTCAACCCATACAAAGCTTTAGCCTTTATCTATCAATGCTTTTATATTCGATCGGTAAGCCTTATTTAAGGATTTGTTCTTTGCTTGAGAAAATCAGTTTTGGACTTAAATTGTAATACTTAATACAATCAAGTTGGATGAGAATAAAGTTGTTTTTTTGACCGCTAATTATACTAAATCCGGTTTATACAGAACCTTTATTTATGAAGGAAAGGAAAAAGGCAGAGAGCAGAAGGCAAAAAGATTAGATAGGAATTTGAAAAACGTGCTTTTGATAGCCGGATTTAGTATTACTTGGACTAGAATTGATGAAGTAAAAAATTAATGTTTTTATAATGAATATTATTAGAAAACTCGGCTATCATACTATTGTTTAGTCTTTTCTGTAAAAAAAATACTTGCGATGGTTGCTAATCAAGAATTGACAGAAAAAATTTCTAACGAAAGTCCAGAACTTCAAGCTTTTCAGCTCAAAACTCAACTTTTGAGCAAGGGAAGAAGTGACTATACCCTCGCTAAAACTGATTTAATGAGTGTGAGAATTAAATGTTACGCTCAAGGGGGAGAAAATGTTCTACACTCTCATCCTGGAGAAGACCATACTTTTGTAATTTTAGCCGGAAAAGCTAGGTTTTTTGGCAAAGATGGTGAAGTTGGAGTGTTCGGTAGAAACCAAGGTATATTAATTCCTAGAGGTGGTTTTTACAAGTTTCAAAGTTGTGGAGATGAACCTCTAGTTATGTTGAGAGTAGGGGCAGAAAAGGAAAAAATTCCAGTTAATCGTATTGGTATTGATGGTAAGTCATTACCAGGAAAATCGAAGGAAAACAAGCATGAAGATGGTGTGCCGATAGAAGGATTATATTATGAATAGCCACTTTCTTAAGTAGCAATTTTAATTAAGTTTTGAATCAATGAATGTTGTTAGTAATTCCTTCTCTAGAAGCTATTAAATTTTCTCAATATTTTCTCAATATTTTCATTAGTAGATTCTGGAGAAGATTATTTATATAATTCAATAATGAATAATGAATAAGAAATAATAAATAATAATTAACAATTACCTCTTCTTTTCAAGGAGAGGATTGACTAATCATAAAAGTTTTTATTTATTATCCCCTTAAAAGGGGAGGCGCATACCCACAAATTTTCGGTAAGATATAAAATTTAAAACCTTCGATTTTTCAATGGCTATCTCAAATAATTGGTAAGGAAGAAGGAAGAAGGTTTTAGTTATCTAGAACAGAAAACTTAAAAGTCCGAAAAAACTTACATTTTTTGAACGTAATAACTTACTAAGGCGATCGGAATAACCTTTTTCTTTTGCTGCGGAATGCGGAAGTAAACATATTTCACTCCTGGGAGACTAATTCCTCCTTCGGTGCGATAATGAGCTAATAACTCATAGCTGAATGCTGACTGCTGAATGCTTACCAAGCAGAAATAATTAGTAGTAAAATATTATAAATATTCAAAGAATATGACCTATTTGTGGTTAGCATTAGCAAGTATTGTGGGGTGGTTTGTCAGTACCCTAGCAGGTGGCGGTAGTTCATTTCTGTTAATGCCAGTCATTGGTTTTTTTTTAGGAGCTTTAGCCATCCCACCAATTATTACAACTGGAGCAATTATTGGTAATGCTGAACGTGCTTTTACTTATCGGCAAAAAGTTAACTGGAAAGTAATTTGTTGGGAACTACCTGGTGCAATTGTAGGCGCTTGTTTGGGGGCATTTATGTTGACCCAAATTTCTGTAGGATGGCTGAGTTTTTTAGTAGGATTATTTCTAGTTATCTCTGGAATAAATTTAATTATTAAGAATCAAGACCAATCTTTTACTGTTCGTGCTTGGTATTTTTTACCAGCAGGTTTTATTTATTCTTTTTTGTCAGGTATTATTGGTAGTATGGGACCAATACTTGCACCTTTTTACCTTAATTTTGGCTTAGAAAAAGAGGAACTATTAGGCACTCAAGCAGTAAACCGGATGGTAGTTCATATTGTTAAAGCGATCGCCTACGCAATTTTTGGTACTTTAACTTTGCCTCTTTTTGGATATGGGATGCTCATCGGAATAGCTGCTTTTCCTGGTAATTGGTTGGGTAATTTAGTATTAGAAAAAATTAGTCCGCAATTGTTCCGTCAGCTAGTAATTGTTTTTGTACTTTTTAGTGGTTTCTTTATTCTCTGGGAACAAAGGAATATATTAATATTGTGGTAGATTTGGCAGTAATTCTCAGAAAATTTAACCAATATTTTTTTGGGGGTAGTGGTGCATTGTAATGGCGCTGAATTGTCCGGCAATATTTGTTACGAGGCGCGGTAGTGGGAGCATCTTGCTCCCGTGCCTGGTATTTCTTGATTTTTGCTATATACCATTACTATGCAGGACTACTTTTTTGGGATGAAAACAAAATTTCATCTACATTTTCTAGAGTCAGTTGTTGTCGATCGGCTAAATTTTTAATTGTTTGAGTAATAGCTTGAATTTGGAAGTTGTCTAAATTCAAACCGAGTTGAATAGCACGATGATTAATACTATTTTTACCTGTAAGTTTATGATTAATTAAAATTGACCGATTCAAATCAAAATCAGTGGGATTTATTGCTTCATAAGTTCTAGAATTATTGAGCATTGCTTTAGTATGAACTCCAGCTTTATGATTAAAAGCAGCTTCCCCTACAATACAATCATTAAAAGGAATAGAAAGCCCAATTTTTTCCGCTACTAATTGATTTAATTTATGCAGATAAGACAGAGAATATTTACGATTTAAAGCTTCTGGATCGAGAGTATAAAGACGAGCAATTAATCCAGCTAAAGGAGTAATACCATTACGTTCGCCAATTCCTAAAACAGTTGTATCAATATGAGTTGCCCCCGCTTCAAAAGCAGTAAAACTATTAGCAATAGCACAACCTGTATCATTATGAGCGTGAAATTCTATATCCTCACAAAAGCATTGTCTTATCTTTTGAATTAGTTGATAAACCTGGTGGGGAGTTGCTATTCCTACTGTATCAGCTACTCCAAAACGATTGACTATTCCTAATTTATTAATTGCTAAATAGACTCGTAGTAAATCTGAAAGAGAGCTACGAAATGAATCTTCAGTAGAAAAACGCAATTCTGCTTGAGGATTTTTTTGATGAATAAAAGTTATAACTTCTGTAGCTATATCGATAATTTCTTCAATACTTTTACGATGACCAAATTGACGTAAAATTTGTGAAGTACTGATGAACAGATTAATGCCATCTACACCTGTATCTAGGGCTATTTTTGCATCTTCTAAATGGCAGCGAATGTGGGTGACAACTTTAGCTTGTAAACCTAATTGAACTAATTTTTGACAATCTTGATAGGATTGAGGAGAAGCTCTCGGAGAAGTAACTTCTATGTATTCTACTCCAAATCGATCTAATCCTCTAGCTATTTCAATTTTATCGCTCGTAGAAAAGTTAGATTTAAAAAATTGTTCTCCTTCTCGCAGAGTAGAATCAACTATCGCTAATTTACTTAATAGCATTTTTTTAGTTTAGGCATAATTTTATAATTTTCAGCTAAACATATTACAGTAGTTATGGTTGGTATGATTAATTACAATTTCTGTCACAAAAAAATGCTATATGTTAAATATATTTAAGAATATTTAATAACATTTAAGTTATTGTTAAAATCTAGTAACTCTCAATCTTCAATTATAATTGAACAAAATATAAAGTTAATAAAATCTGGAAAATTTAAGACAATAATTAAGTCTGATAAAAGGTAAAAAGACCTAGTTCAACAATTAATAATTACCTCTCCTTAAAAATAAGAGGATTGGCTAATTATGAAAAATCTTTCTTGTTTCTCCACGGCGAGTGAGAGGCTTTAAACTTTAATTATTCGGTAACTTCATTTTTAACACCTAGAAAATATTTTTGACTGACATATATAATAATTCCATTTTATTTGTGTCAAAAAA
>JAXHSW010000096.1:0-26228 GCA_034190295.1 Cyanobacteriota bacterium
GTAGAGGGCGAATGCCATTCGTAGAGGGCGAATGCCATTCGTAGAGGGCGAATGCCATTCGTAGAGGGCGAATGCCATTCGTAGAGGGCGAATGCCATTCGTAGAGGGCGAATGCCATTCGTAGAGGGCGAATGCCATTCGTAGAGGGCGAATGCCATTCGCCCCTACTAGATATGGCGCTTGGTGCGTAAGTCCTGATATATAGCAGTAAGGAAGAAAGAAAAAGGAAAAGGAAAAATCTGGCGTTGTCTGAATTTTAAGCTTTTGATATGTCCTCACCTGTCCTTAGACTGCTATAATATCATTAGGACTTACGCACTTTAAGGTATTTCCGTCATTGCGACCGATAGAGTTTGCGGAGCAGTCCGGAACGGAAAGCAATCTCAAGTCCTAGTTTTTCGTACCTCATGCGTAAGTCCCGATCGTGTTCGGATGATTAATAATTAAACTTTTTGTTTGTAGTTGGGCTTTAGCCCTTACAATACTTAGTATTATTGCTAGAGCAAAAGTACGCAACCCTATTATATAGCAACTGTCAGGAAAGAATATCCCAAATTTCTGTTAGCTGTAGTGTTCCCTCTTGAATTTACACTTACAACCTAGAACCTATCACCTACCACCTATCCTTAGTTCAAAGACTCTAAAAAAGTCTGAACTTGACCATCTGGTCTCAAAACCAATCGAATTTTAGCAGTCTTGTCACCCTCAATATTAGAGACAAAAACTTGATCTTCCAAAGGCATCTCTGTATTACCATAAAACTCAACTGATGCTAGACCAATTGGAATTACTTTTTTAACCGAACCATCACCGTTTAATAACAAACTATACTGCAAATTCCTATCTAAATCTGATGGTGGTTCCCAACTTTTTTCAAAATATTCTCTTACCTCTGCAACTTGAGGAATTTTATCGAATAATGTAGATTTCGGTTTCCTGCTAGCATTTTCACTAGGTTCAACCACAGATTCGCGATCGCGTAGAGCAACTGGGTCTACATCTTCTAAGGTCGGTAAATCAATCGATCTAGGAACATTAACTGGAATACGACTCACATCTACATAAGGTCTTACCCCACCTCCTCTATTAAGTGCTGGTGGTGGTAGAGGTCGGTTTGGTGCGGGTGGAATTTGTAAATTTGGGGGTGGTTGCACGGGAGGTCTCGGTTGTACTGACACCCCATAATTAGGTATTGCTGGTGGAGGAATTGGAGGCGGTGTCGTTGGTGGTGCAACAGGAACTGGTGGCAGTATTATTGGTGGTGCAGGAATAACTACTGTTGCAGCATTTCCCTGGTTTTGAGGAGGACGAGAAAAATCATTTAGAGGTGGTGGTACGTTATTAGGAGCGGGTGGTGCGGGGTTTTGTCTAGGGAACGGAGGAGATGGTGTGGCAATTGGGGATGGTTTGATAATTGTTGGTGGTGTTGGTAGATTTGTTGGTGGTGTTGGTAATGGTGATAGAGTTACTGTTGGTGTTGGTGTTGGTGTTGGTAAATCTGTTGGTGTTGGAATTGGTGAACTATTGCTTGGTGGAGAAGCAATAATATTAGGCTCATTTTGTTGCTTGCGACTAATTGCGTAGCGGTCGTATAATTTAATAGCGCTTGCTGTTAAACCAGCACTGATGATAATTAGTATCACAGTCTGCAACCATTCAGGAAGAGGTTTAACTTCACCGTCAGACTTAAACTGAGGCAATGTCCGTATATCTGTTTCACATTCATCTAGAGCGATCGCCAAGTCAAATAGTTGCAGCATACTCATGGTAATAAAACTTCCTGACTCTTTAGTCGCTAGAGACCCCAAAAATAGATCGTGGTTTAATAAGTCTCGTGGTTGTAGATAAATACTTTGACCTTTTATTGGAGGTGGGGAATTAGGTATGGAAAGTTTTGCATCAGCAACTTCGGTGGTCTCTTCCTGAATTTTTGTTTGTGAGTTTGACTCTGTTGCAGTACTATTGTTTTCTTCTCCTTTATTTTCATTATCTACAGGTAATTCAGGAGATTTACTGAGAAATTCTTGTACATAAGTGGTAACAACTTTGTGGAGAGTGTCTAATTCACTGCGGCCACCCTTCAGTGTAATATGTTCTGTTTCTGATACCCTGGGGTCATCAAAACTAAGGCTAAAGCGTTGCTTTCTGGGAATACCGATCCATTTTAAGGCCGCTAAACCTCTAGCTGTAAATTTTAGCGTACAAGTTGGGGGAGTATAACTTCGTGAAGGCATTTGAAAACATTTGATTGAAGAAGGCAGAAGACAGAAGGCAGAAGGCAGAAGGCAGAAGGCAGAAGGGAAAATTACTGATGGATAGTCAACGACCGACCGCGTGCATATCCGATCGCCCCAAATAATTTTAAGCACCCCCTTTCAACAATTAATTATTAATTATTAATTATTACCTCTCCTTGAAAATAAGAGGATTGACTGAAAGGAAAATTTTTTTCTTCTCTTGGTCGATTGGATATGGTTAGGAAACCCATCCATCCCTCGACCGCTTTTTTCCCCTTCAAAGGGGAGGCTTTAAACCACAAATTTTCGGTAAGGTGGTGTATTAAACTCGCCACAGAAAAGATAAAATTACCTTAATCTATAGCTTTAACAATAACTTCTTCATACCAATTTAATTATAGTTGAGTTACATATTTTAGAGTAGTAGTTAGCTAAGAGTTAAAAATATCATCATATAATTTTTTTTATTTAGTATCCTGTGGTAAATTTTATCTTAAAAAATCAAAAGAGAATTAAGTTATAAAACAGTTTAAACTATCTAAAGTTTACCGTTTACTTAATGATTCTTAATTCTCTACCATGCTTAAAACTTTTTCAATCAATCAATTTTTGAGTTTTTTGTTAAATCGGTATTTTGAATTATGCTCAAGTATTTTGCTTCATACTAATATTTCTAGTATGATTTCGGAGTCTAAAATTTGAGACTTGACCAATGACGACTACACCCTTGAGGAGCACTATAAAATAACAAATCAACCAATAACTTAAGAGCTAATTGTTCTGGGTTATCGTGAGAAGTATTTTCAGAGTATATGTAATATTGTTTATATGCTTTTTCAAATTTATCTAGATATTCTCTTAATAAGGTAACTGATTGAGGTTTAGTCTTTTGAGCAGCCACTTGTTCCATTAATGATACTGCACGACGAATTAATGCTTGGTTTTGTTTTGCCAAGTGACATATAACTAAGATGAAAGATTTTGCTTCCTCTGTTTTTAGAGGTTGGTTTGGCGACATTCCCCGTTTTTCACCTACCACTAAAGTTAGTTCATCAGCTAACTTGGGAGCTATATTCAATTTACTCGCTACTCGCAATATGGTGTCTGAATTAATTCCTGTTAAAACATTTAGGGCTAATAATTCCATGTCCAATTTTGTTCTAATCTGGTTTGATTGAACTTTTTGGGCCACGGTGGGCTGGGTATAATCTTGTCTCGAAGGCAGTATGAAAACTGAGGTATTGCCAGGAGCAGCAGATGTTACCATATTATAGACCTCTTAAAAATTTATTACAAGCTAATCCATTGTAGTCGCACTTTGCCAAATTGTGTCTACTGTTAGGAAAACTTTATTTGATGAAATATTTAGGGTTTACTGAATAAAGTCTTTTTGCTGGAGTAGGAGACAGAAGTCAGAAGTTAGAAGTCAGAAGTCAGAAGTTAACCCACCCCTAACCCATCCCAGGAGGGGAAGAATCAGGAGGAACGGGGAATAAGCGAGGAGGTAGGATTCAACAATTAATAATTAATAGTTAATAATTAACAATTACCTCTGGACTTTGTTGCATGAAAGTATATAGCTGCCGCACTTGCTCCGCATTATGTACAACAATAACGTGCGGAAACTGCTATAACTATTGTCCAATAGATAAATAGTAATTGCGATCGCACAGCGGTCGCTCAAGAGCAGAGCAATAACTATTGTCCAATAGATAAATAGTAATAATTGCGATCGCACAGCGATTAAGCTGCCGAATGGATGTTAAGAACGCTACTTTCATGCAACAAAGCCATTACCGAATAATTAATCATTAATCATTATTAATTAAATAATTCAGCTAATTCCGCCTCCCCTTTCAAGGGGAAAATCAAGAAATAATATTTCCTTATGTTCAATTCCGTAACGGTTTTAACCAGAGGTAATTATCCATTATCCATTATCCATTAATGAACTCTCCTTGAAAACGGATAGGATTGACTAATTATGAAAATTTTTTCTTGTTTCTCCACGGCTAGTGAGAGGATTTTTACCTTAATTATTCAGTAAGAATTGTCAGAATGATTTTTCTGCCTAACTATGCGCCTAAAATACTAACTTTTTGAGCGTTTCAGACCTGATACCAGACACTTTTTTAGACCCCAAAAAGGCACTTGTCTTTATATGTCAATGCTTTTAGATTAGATAAGTAGAGCAATATTTAGACATCTTCTCCAAAAGAGGGAGTAGGGAGTAGGGGGAAAGAATTGATAATTTGTGTTTTTGTTTTTTCAAAAAAATATTGTTTAATTTCTGAATCAATTAATAAGTATAATTTTGGCATTCAGACCATTATTCCGTAAAACTTTTAACAGTTGATCTGCCTCAAGACGACTACGAAAAGCTCCAGCTTGCATTACTGAATTACCATTAATATTCGTGGAAAAAGCATCTGGTACAAGCGATCGCAACTTATAGGTCTGAGCAGCATTATTGACATTAACAACTACTCGATAACGTAGACCCAAGGCGGCAGCACGACTTTGAGAATTACGGCGTAAGGATAGTCTTGGTATTGGGTTAGGATTAGGATTTTGATTTCTGCCAATACCTGGAGGTACATAACCCCCACGACCAAGAGGAATATTTGTGCTTGGTACAGATAGTAAACCAGGAGATGCAACTGGGGTAGTGGGTTCAAAACTTGGTCTAGTGTTCCTTGGAGGTAAATTTCGCCATCTTTCTAAAGTTCTGCTCCCTGACTCTGGTGGCGATACTGGAATTTCAATTGCTCGTGTATTCTGATAATTCGGATTAGTTTGTAGTAGTCTTTGTAAATTTCCTTGACGACTTGTTGTCTGGTAGGAATTTCCCCTAGACCTTCGGGTTTCTGGTTTTGGTACCGGAATAATAATTGTTGTAGAATTTCCCGGTCTTTGTCGTGAAATAATATTATCAGAACTGTTCTGCTCCTGTAATTTTTCTGCTGAAGCTGAAATATTTGATTTTTTTGGCGTTGTCTGAATTTCTGGCTCAGTAGATGCAGTTTCGATAACAGACTTTTCCTGGACAGACTCTGTTTCTCGATTTACTTTAGGGGTAGTTACAATATTTGGCAAAGGAGCAACTCGTGGGGGTGGAGCAATTTTTCCAGCAATGTCAATACTGCCATAATTACGACCTCCTCCTAAAGAATTTCCATAAGCAGGAAGAGTTTGACCTTTTACTGGATGATAAATATTATACCGAGTGTTATTACGAATAGTATTACGACCAGGTTCTTGGGAGTTACCCAGATCGGGTAACGATCGAGCGATCGCTGCTACTCCATCCTGTCTATTACCCTCTATATAATTACCCCGCAAAATTGGGCGTGCATTTCCTTGAATAATAATCCCACTTTGATTTTCTATCAGACGGTTTCCCACTACTTTTGGAGCAGCATCATCAGATATTTTCATTCCAATACCAGTATTTTGAAACAAATTGTCTCTAATTTCTGGCTGAGAATTATGATAAATTGTGATGCCACTTACCCCATTTTGATAGAAATTATTTTCTTGAATAATTGCTGTATTACTACCCGCTATAGAAATGCCATTTACAGTATTACCTGTAAAAGTATTTTTACTAATAACAGAACCACTAGATTCTATCCATAAACCATAACCTTGAAGATTAGGATTTCTGACTGTTACGCCACTTAAACTAGATTCATTAGCAGCTACTATTGTAATATTTTTCTGATTTAAACTCGGACTATTAAAATCTCCTCCACCTTGAATCAAAACATTTTTTCCACGATTAAAAGAGTTACCTTTAATTGTTATTTTTGGCTGCAAAATTAAAGGGAATTTTTCACCTGTTCGTCTATTGTAAGTTCCGGGAGCAAGTAAAATTGTTGTGTGAGGTTGAGAAATTTTCAAAGCATAAGTAATAGTTTTCAAAGGAGCGGTTTTAGTACCATCTCCAGAGTTAGTACCAATAGATGAACTAACATAAAGTACATTTATTTGAGAATTAGCTTGAGTTTCTTGAGCTTTGGCCACTTGTTGTGCAAATGGTACTGCCAAACTTGCAGAAGTAAATACCCCTAGTAGTGCAGTGGCTAAAATAGGTGATAAAAAGTTGATTTTACGCAGTAAATTTGTTTGATTATTTTCCTGCGAAAAAATATTGTATCTTTGGTTCACGGCTTTCCTCCTAGGAAACTGTGATAGAAAACTAAATTATTATAGTGTTGTCAAGTATCTCTTATTATAGGTGTTTTGAACAGTAAGTTTAATTTTTACAAATAGAGGTTGATTGTTAAGGATAATGGATAAGCCTGACTAGAGTTAGCAAAGGTTATTTTGATAGTTATGAATGGAACTTTGCAATTACCCGAAAATATTTGCTGTTTCAAATAATTTTGTTATTTAAAAAGTCTAATTTCCTCTGGTTGTGGATACTATTTAGGGTTATAAATGATGAAATTCATTAAATCGATCTATCTTTATCTACGCTTACCTGTAGTCAATTATGCTTGAAATATTATTCTATGCAGCTTCATTTCAATTTGGTATTAAGCATTTAGTTAAACTCTTGTACATTTCAACTACTATAAGAACATTACCGAATAATTAATAATTAAATAATTAAATAATCAAATAATTCACGCCTTGAAGCCTCCCCTTTTAAGGGGAAAAAAATAAATTTTTTCCTTTTATTCAATCCTATCCGTTTTTAGGGAGAGGTAATTATCAATTATCAATTATCCATTATTGAACTATATTTTGAGTTGTTCGTATTCATTGAATAATTAATCCTCCTTTATTTATGGATATACTTTGGTATTAGACAATAGGAGAAAAAGGTAGAATAATAGGCTATCCTAGTCACATAATGGTATACAAAAACAAGGGATGTCTGGTACGGGAGCAAGATGCTCCCACTGCCGTATGTGACAGAAATAATGACAATGCACGACCAATAAAAATGCACTACCACCGAAAAATACTCCTAAACTGTTGTGCATTTAAACCACTTATTTCTTGTGTGCCAAATTAAAAGGACAACCCCTATTACTTCTGACTTTTGTACGGGTGATTTCCTAATATAATGCCCCGCAAATGCATTTAAAAAGTATTCCGGAACGGAAATCACCCCTACTAGCTTCGTAAGCATTCAGCCGTCAGCATTTCCTAACTTCTAATTTGTTAAGGCGCATTTTAAATGTGTCTTAGCTTATCTCCCCTATTCCCCCCACTCCCTATCTTTAAACTATATAAACTACATATATAAAGATACCCTCTAGCTATTGAGCAAAAAAAGTTAAGACTTCATAGAAATTATTAGAGTTGCTTTGATTGATAAATTCAACAAATTATCTCTTGTCTAAATGCCTCATATCTCCCATGAAATTTGTAAGCATTCAGCGGTCAGCTATCAGCCATCAGCTATTGCTTCTTTTTAGTTCTAGATAAAAGCTTTACTAATTGAGTGAGAATTAAATTTTACGCTCTCTAGCTAGCTTTAAAGTCTATATATTAAAATCCCCTTATCAGAGCTGAGAGCTGACAGCTAATAGCTGAATGCGGGCGCATTCCGCAGGAAATGCTTACTGAAATTTACTTTAGACCTCACAATAATTGTCAAAATTAAATCTTTTTACTTTCCTTTTTTTATATTTCTATTTTGTTTGACGATCGCTATAGAAATGTCTAGTCAACCTCATAAAAAATTGCAGCCCTAAAGTCAGAATGTCTCTAAATATATATGGCCTAACTATTTTGAAATTTATCCTAAAGTAGTAATCCTGATAGTTAAACTATTTCAGAAATTATTTGAACAATAATTATAAATTCTGTATTGCAGCCAATATTATACTATAAAACGATCTATATTAATGGCAAATGAAAAAATTTGTCATAATCTGCCCTTCAATATTTGAGAGAGCAGGATTATAGTTATGTTGACAATTAAGGATTAAAATTTATAGGGTAATTAGTATGAACCATAAGTATAATTGGGGTCAAAATGTACAGCCTGGGGTTCGCCGAATTCTGGATGCCAACCTAGATAGGGCGAGAGAAGGTCTAAGAATTATAGAAGAATGGTGTCGGTTTGGCCTTAATAGTATAACTTGGGCAAATGAATGTAAACAACTACGTCAAGAGATTGGGAGTTGGCATAGTACAGAATTAAGAATGTCCCGAAATACCCCTGGCGATCCAGGCACAGAATTGACTCATCCACAGGAAGAGGAACGCTCAGATGTTCAACAACTGCTACAAGTTAACTTCTGTCGCTTAGAAGAAGCACTACGAGTTTTAGAAGAATACGGCAAAATTTATAATTCTCAGATGGGTTCCGCTTGTAAACAAATGCGTTACCGAGTTTACACCATAGAAAGTGGACTTCTCGCCTATAGAAGATACAAGCAATTACAAAACTCCTACCTTTATCTAGTTACCTCACCCAACGAAAGATTAATCAATATAGTAGAAGCAGCTCTTCAGGGAGGGTTAACCCTTGTCCAATACCGCAACAAAACAGCAGACGACATAACAAGATTGACAGAAGCCCAAAAACTCTCTCAACTCTGCCATCGCTACGGCGCTCTATTTATTGTTAATGACCGAGTAGACCTGGCGATCGCTGCGGATGCAGATGGGGTTCATCTAGGACAGGACGATTTACCAGTTAAGCTTGCTAGACAACTGCTTGGCCCTCAGAAGCTTGTAGGTCGTTCTACTACAAATCCAGAAGAAATGAAACGAGCAATTGAAGAAGAAGCGGACTATATCGGAGTAGGGCCAATATATGAAACTCCTACTAAGTTAGATAAAGCAGCAGCAGGTTTGGAATACATTAGTTATGCTGTGAATAATTGTACTATTCCTTGGTTTGCTATTGGTGGAATTGATATGCAAAATTGTGATGAAGTTTTATCTTCTGGTGCGGAGCGTGTATCTGTAGTTAGGGCAATTATGCAGGCAGAACAACCAACTTTAGTAACTCAATATTTTCTTTCTCAACTAAATCGTTATCAAGCTTTACGTTCTCACAATATATTACCTGAAAAAATCTAAATATTACTAGAATGTCAAGTCAAATTACGCTCAAAGTTAATGGAGAAACCCATACTTGTTTACCCCATACACTTTTACCTAATTTTCTGGAACAGTTGGGGCTAAACCCTCGGTTAGTAGCTGTGGAATATAATGGTGAGATTTTACATCGACAATTTTGGGACAACACTGAAATACAAGCAGGGGACAAGTTGGAAATAGTTACTATTGTGGGGGGTGGCGTTGAATGAAGTCAGAAGTCAGAAGTTAGAAGTCAGAAGTTAGTGCCGCTACGCGGAAGTTAAAAGTCATGCATTTAAAAGTCAAAAGTATTAATTGGTAAGGCTTTTAGGATTTTTGAACTGGTTAGTTATTTCCGCCATCCTGCACTAGATTTGATAGGCTAAAAATGGGGATTTATATTTATATATGGTTATAGTAACTCAAAACTATAGTGCTACATAATTAAGTATTAAGTAAATTCCTACCTAGACTGTCACCTCGACTACATACAGTACTGCCCACTGCCCGTGAGGTAAACATCTAGCGGGCAAGATGCCCGCACTACAAGAATTTTACCATTCAGGTCTTGTACATCGTTTGCCCGAAATATGCTGCAACTTTTGATATCTAGTGACTCAAGTACGGATATCCCAATAATTAAATACTAAGTTTTGATTGCAAAGTCTAGAAAGAAAGCTATACATTAAAGAAGTATAGAAATAATAACAATTATTTATGAATAAAAAACTAATTTCCCAAATAGTAAAATCTGTCGTTGTCATCGGGCTAGTATTTACTTTAATCTTCAGTCAAGCTGATGCAGCTTTTGCAGCTCGGAGTGGAGGTCGCATTGGCGGTGGGTCATTTAGAATGCCCAGTCGCAGTTATACATCTCCTACCCGCAGTCCTGGAGGTGGTTACTATCCTCGAGGTGGTGGTATTGGCTTCCCATTTTTATTACCTTTCTTTGGCTTCGGTGGGTTTGGCAGTCTGTTTACAATTTTGATTTTTATTGCGATCGCTAATTTCTTAGTTAGTAGTTTCCGAAGAGTAACTCAGGGAGATGAGTTTGACAGCTATAGTAATAATCCTACAGTTTCTGTTGCTAAGGTACAAGTTGGTTTATTGGCAGAAGGTCGTAGTTTACAAACAGACCTTGATAGAATAGCTGAAAATGCTGATACTGGTTCTGCTGCGGGTAGAGCGCAAGTTCTCCAGGAAGCAACATTATCTTTATTGCGTCACCCTGAATATTGGGCTTATGGATCTGCCCAAGGTGAACAAGCAAGACTAGACTCGGCAGAAGCAAAGTTTAATCAGTATGCTCTGACTGAACGTAGTAAGTTTTCTGAGGAGACTCTTTCTAATTACAATAATCAATTAATTGATAAAGACCTTCAAACTGCTCTACCTGTTAGTGAAACTGATGGCGAACTGGTAACTCAGGGAACTGAAGCTCCAGGGGAATATATTGTGGTTACTATTGTTGTTGGTACTCAAGGAAAATTACAGTTACCAGTTATTAATAGTACAGAAGATGTCAGACGTGCTTTAAGTCAAATGGGTGCTATTTCTAGCGAGCAGTTATTAGCTGTTGAAGTTTTATGGACACCTCAAGCGAGTGGTGATACTTTGACTTCTGAGGATATGGTTGCTGAGTATCCAAATCTTAAATTGGTTTAGCTAGCTATCAGCATTTCAGCAATCAGCTTTCAGCGTAATAGTATAGCCAGTGGGAGCATCTTGCTCCCGTTCTGATTATTTTTGTCACTGGAGTAGGGTGCTGTTAGCGACAGCGTAACGCACCTCAACCCCAATTAGACATCTCCTCCAAAAGAAGGAATAGAGAATAGTTCAACAATTAATAATTAATAATTAATAATTACCTCTCCTTGAAAAGAAGAGGATTGACTCAAAGGAAAAATTTTTTCTTTTTTCCCCCAAAAAGGGGGAGGCTTTAAACCCAATTTTCTGGTAATGGGCAATAGGGAGAAGTAATTGATAATTTATGGATAAAATTTGATTTTATTTTTTATTTTTGGAGAGGTCTATTGGGAAAAAACTACTGAAAATTCTGACTCCTGACTCCTGACTCCTGTCTCCTTCTTCAGAAAAATGGTGCGTGATACTCCACTTCGTTCCGCTCACACACCCTACTACTGATTGGTAATAATTATGAGTTCAAATCAACAATTTCTGCAAAATTTATACGATGCTTTTAACAACCGTGAAATTGAAACAATTATCTCGTTTATGCGCCCGGATGTGAAATGGGCAAACGGAGTGGAAGGGGGTTTTGTTTACGGACGCGATGCAGTACGCGAATACTGGACTAATCAATTTAAGGATATTCAACCGGAGCTTGAGACGCTAAAATTCGAGACGGATGAAAATAATCGAAACGTTGTTACCGTTCATCAAGTCATCAAAGATTTACAAGGAAATTTACTTGCGGATGCAACAGTTAAGCAAATCTTTACTATTGAGGATGGTTTGATTAGCCTTTACGAAATTGCCGAAACTGAAACAATTCAAGAGATGATTCAAAAGGCGAGAACCTCTGATGAACAATAGGAGTACGCTGCTGTTAGCGACAGCGTAACGCACCTCAACCCCAAGGAGGAAAAATGGTGCGTGATACTCCACTTCGTTCCGCTCACACACCCTACTACTACTACTGGAAAATTCTCTCTTCAGTCACAAATCACTCAGATTTTTCTGAAAAGTTGCGCCACAATATTAGAAAGAGTATAAATTACTAAACACTTGATTATTTTTGATAAATATGGTAATGGAGCAACTTTCCCAAAATTCTCTATCTGAAACAACTGTCAAACCAAAATTAGATTACGATTTAGTTATTGTCGGTGGCGGTATCGCTGGCACTGCTCTTGCTTGTGCTTTGAAAAATTCTGGCTTAAAAGTGGCATTAATTGAAAGTCAACCTAAATCTGTTGTTGCAGCTAGAAAACTTGCTTATAATCTTTCTTTAACATCTGGCAGAATATTAGATGGCATTGGCGTTTGGCAACAAATTTTGCCTAACATCACTACATATCAGCAAATTAGTCTCTCTGATGGTAATTATCCCCGTACTGTCCAATTTTATCCTGATGATTTGGCTATTACTGGTAAAAGGCCAACTTCAAAGGAGGGATTGGGTTATGTGGGAGAACATCAGGTAATGTTGACGGCAATGCAGGAATTTTTGGCAGACTCCGAGCAACTTACTTGGTTATGTCCAGCGGAAGTTTTGCGGGTAGATTATAAATCGGATTTTGTGGAGGTTGAGCTAAAACAGAAGGATACAGACAGTTTGTGTGGTGAAAATGAAAGTTTGACTGTCCGCTCTCGGTTGGTGATAGGAGCAGATGGGGCTAGGTCTCCTATTCGTGAAGCTGCTAATATTGGGACTCATGGTTGGAAATATTGGCAGTCTTGTGTGGCAATGACGATTAAAACTGAAAAGTCTCACAATAATATTGCTTTTGAGAGATTTTGGCCGAGTGGCCCGATGGGGGTTTTGCCCTTGCCGGGAAATCGCTGTCAGGTGGTTTGGACTGCTCCTCATGCTGAGGCGAAGGCGTTACAAGAGTTGGATAAACAGGAATTTTTGGCTAAGTTGGAGTATCGCACTGCTGGAAAGTTGGGTAAGTTGGAGTTGTTGAGCGATCGCTACGTTTTTCCGGTACAGTTGATGCAGAGCGATCGCTATGTTGAACATCGTCTAGTTTTAATTGGGGATGCTGCTCATTGTTGTCATCCTGTGGGTGGCCAAGGTTTGAATATGGGTATTCGGGATGTAGGAGCGATCGCTGAGGTGATTAAGTTTGCTCATCAGCAAGGTGAGGATATTGGAGATATTGGGGTATTGAAGCGTTATGAAAGTTGGCGGAGAAAGGAGAATTTAGTAATTTTAGGGGTTACTGATTTTCTTGATAGGATGTTTTCTGCTAGTGTGTTGCCTATAGTAGGTGTTCGTCGTTTGGGTTTGTGGGGTATGGGAATAGTTCCGATTTTTAAGTCTTTGTCTTTGCGGGTGATGACTGGTTTATTTGGCCGTCATCCAGAAATGGAAGTCAAAAGTTAAAAGTCAAAAGTTAAAAGTAAGATTTTATCGACTCAAAACTAAGTTATAAGTCGTAGGGGCGAATGGCATTCGCCCGCGCAAAAGTCAAAAGTCAAAAGTAAGATTTTATCAGCTAAAATTTGTGACATCTTTAAAGTGAATTGGTGTAAGTAGAGGAGTCAGAAGTTAGGAGGAAAAATGCTCCCCGCTCCCACGCTCCCCCACTCCCTCACTCCCCCACTCCCTCACTCCCCCACTTCCCCACTCCCACGCTCCCCCACTCCCTCACTCCCTCACTCCCCCACTCCCCCACTCCCCCACTCCCTATCTTAAAAAATGCTCTCTGAATTTAGTTACTCTCCCACTCCAGAAATATTAGATTGGTTAGCATTAGGGCGATTAGGAGATAGATTTAATCGCTCTATTAGATTGTGGGTTTTATTAAAATATTTTTATGGAAAACCAAATAATTTAGCAGCAGAATTACCAAAATATTTTACTTATATAGATTTCCGAGAATATTTTTTTTCGCCACAACATCCATTGAGCGATCGCTTAACTACAGAACAAATAAAAACAGAATGTCGAGACAAAAATTGTATTTGTAAAAAGTCAGTCAAAGAATTAGTTAAAACTGCAATTTTTCCCCAGTCAATTAAAGAATGGGAGCAAAAAATTACAGATAAAATGGGTGGGGAAGTTATCAAAATACAACAACGTCCTTTTGCTACAGTACATCGTACAATCAGAGATGATTTAAAATATTTAGCTAAATTAGGATGGCTGAAAAAATCTCAAGCAGGAGAATATTATTGTCAACTGCAAAACGACTGGCCTCAACCTCCGGTGGTTGACACAGAAAGATTGGATATTTCAGAATTATCCTCTACTCAAACTTGGCAATTATTAAAGATTTTAGAGTCAGTTTCTTTCGTACAACCTAATTTGGAATTAGTCGTCGAATCTTTGTGGGAAAAAATAACTCAACAACAATCAATCCCAAATTATAATCATCAACCACAACGCCGAATTTTTATACATTTAGATTACATTTTATCAGATGAAAATCAAGATAGAGTTGATAACTATCACCAACAAATTGAAGATTTATGGCATCAATCATTAGGTGGAGTAATCAAGTTTAAATATTGGATAACTTCTTCTGAAAAACAAATAGAAATAATAGTTTATCCAGTTTGTTTACATTATGCACGTCGGGCTAAATATTTAACAGCTTTTGGCACAGACCCTTTTGGTAAATTTGGCTGGCATAATTATCGTTTAGACAGAGTAATATCGGAACAATTAACTATTTTAAAATGGGGTAATTCTCAGATACCTAAAAAATTGTCTAAATTATGGGAAAAAGGAAAATTACCAACCGTAGAATATGTGGAACAAGAGTTAGAAAAAGCTTGGGGATTTAATTTTTATTTACCACGAGATTTGTTAATAATGAGATTTGAATCTAAGTTTGCGCGTTGGTATGTGGATGATACTGTACGACATCCTACATTTCAGCCGATAAAATATCAAAACTTACGAAAGTTAGTGCAAAAAGAAATAAAAAATCCCCAAGAAAAACAACAATTATTGAAGATTATTAAGGCACGTTCTCCTCAAGATTCTTATTATTGGGGATGGATAAGAAATGGAGATATTAATGTTTTGATGCGGTTGAGAGATTGGCGACCAAAAGGGGAAGTTATTGCTCCTATTTCAATTAGAGAAAAGTTGATTTTAGAAGCAGAACAAGAATTAGCTAATTATCATAGGTAGCTTTCTAATAGACCGATACCTCGGAAATGTTGCAATATAGCATTTCTCAGTAAGCATGAGGTACATTGCTGGAGATCCCCCCTAACCCCCCTTGATAAGGGGGGAAACCGGAAGTTCCCCTTTTTAAGGGGGATTTAGGGGGATCGTTGGTCTACCTCGCGCCTTGTGAAAACCGCTATAGTAGTGGCGGGTTCCGCGTTCTTCTTAATCTTGCTCGACATTAAATTTAGATAAACTCGCCCAGCTATTTTAAAACTTTTCTAATTCAGCAATAATTCTCATAAATTCTTGTTTGAGATAATTATCATTTTCATAACAAGAAAGCAAAGAATGATAAAACCAAAGAGTTTTTTCTTTACCCCCACGAAAACGCGTCCAAACTATTTTCCCTTCCTGACCTAATGCAGCTAATAAGTCTCTGCCATTATGTAGTTTATCAGCAATAGAAATACGTTTTACAGATTTAGAACCATGACGAATTTGCTCAATATAACGTAATTTTCGCTCCTCCCAAGGTGGTTTAGGAATAGTCTCAGACTCTGTACAACCATCAATAATATTCACCACTTTTTCACCGAATAATTCCAGGATACGTTGACGAGTTGCCATACCTCCCCTATCTTCCACCGCATCATGTAATAAAGCAGCGATCGCCTCATCCTCATTCCCTCCATTTTCTAATACTAAAGCTGTTACGCTCAACAAATGAGCAATATAAGGTGTATTTCCATCTTTGCGTAGTTGTTGAGAATGTAATTGGTGAGCATATACTAATGCTTGTTCAAATTTTTCTGTTAGTTTTGTTGCGGCCATTTCAGTTATCAGTTGTCATATTTTTTCTTCCTAATATTAAATATACAGGACTGTTGAAAAGGTTATTTCCACATTGTTGGGATAAATTCAAGACCGTAGGTTGGGTGAAGCGGCAGCGCCACCCAACAATAATTTAGGGAGATAGAGATATTTGTATATTTGCACAATTTTTTGTATTTCATATAATTATAATCAGGACTTACGCAAATTGACTTTTAAACCACCATCTGTAGGGGCGAATGGCATTCGCCCTCGCTATATATAGAGTCTCTGCATAAGTCGTGTATAATTTTGGGTTTCCTTTCTCAACCCAACCTACAGAAAGTAATATTAACAGGACTTACGCAAATTGACTTTTGAACCACCATCTGTAGGGGCGAATCGCATTCGCCCTCGCTATATATAGAGTCTCTGCATAAGTCATGTATAATGTTGGGTTTCCTTTGTCAACCCAACCTACAGAAAGTAATATTAATAGATTAATACCTAACAGAAAACCCCTATTCTACGCCATGTTAGACTATCAATAGTCAAAAATAAATTTGTGTCTATGACCGAAAAATTTTGGTCTCAAGTCTCCCCTTTTAACTGATAACTGATAACTGAAATGACCGCTATACAACTTAATTTAATTTCCCATCAAACTACTGATGGAATGCCATATCAACATATTAATATTGAAATCACTAATGCTGATGGTATTATTGAACCTGCTGACTTGAAAGGTTTGAAAATACCTGCCAATATTCAGTGGCAGCAGGGTGTTGTCATAGAAGGTAGGGCGCCAATATGGTTATACGCTTATTTGGTTCACGAATGTCATCCCGCAGCGTGGGTTGGTTGCTATGATACTCGACTTGGTGCTGTTGTGGTTTCTACTCATACTCATGCTGTTACTGTTGGTTCTGTTTTAAATTTAGAGTTGCCAAATAATTAATAATTAGGCGTTGAGACACTACCTAAATGCTGAATGCTGAATGCTGATAGCTGATAGCTGATAGCTATAATAATTAAACACAGAAAATGACTAGAGAATTTCCATTACAATTAGATGTAATTAAACTCGAAACAGAATTGGGTATTTGTCAAACTTTAGCTATTACTTTGACTGAACCAAGGGAGTTAATTAAAACTTCTATTTTGCCGGAATTAAAGTCAAAAATTCCTCAAGATTTAGATTTCAATCAAGGTGTAATTTTATATGGAATGAGTCCAATTTGGCTTTATGGTTGCTTGGTAAAATGTTGTGGAAATGCTCCTTGGATAGCTTGTTATGATGTGCGGACTCAAAAAGCTGTTGTTGTTAAAAGTAATATTCAAATATTGGCGGTAGGGGATACTATTTCTATTATTTTTAATCGCACTCCTGGTATGGCAATTTTAATCGGGGGACCTCCTGATAGTGGGAAAAGTGTTTTTTCTTATGCTTTACGTTGCTCTTTATTGGAGAAGGATAAAAGTTTAAAGGTTTTTATTCATCGCGCTAATTGGGATGGAGAAGGAAATTGGGTTTTGGAAATGAGCGATCGCGACACAGCTACAAAGTTAAAGGAGGCAAATACTCGTCGGGTTCACAAATTAGGCAAGAAGATGATGAATAATTATTTTGACTATCATGCTAAAGCTATAAAAAATATTCGGGATGTGATGGATATTGTTTTGGTTGATGTGGGTGGGATGGTACAGGATGAGAAAAAGCCTATTTTGGAGCAGTGCACTCACTATATAATTATTAGTCGTTATGAGGAGGAGGTTGGGATATGGCATGATTTTTGTGGAGGTTTAAAACCAGCGGTTGTTATTCATAGTGTGTGGGAGGAAAAGTTGCTGAAGTTGGAGAATGAGGATTATTTGGAGGTGGTTGCAGGACGTTGGATAACTGGGGAAACTGTGAGAGTGCCGGATATTATTGTGGAGAGGGTGTTGAGTTTTTTTCGGGGATAGAAAGATTTTATTTTTGAATTTTTGAGAGAAATTTATACACTGAATAATAGTCTATAAGTATAGGCTAAATCAGCAAAGCAATTGCATAGGTGAGGTATTAACAATAATATTAGGCACGTTTCAATTCCTCAGTTAATTCAGCTTCTGTGAGTTGAAAAGTATCTACGTTATAATCAGCTAATTTTGTTAAAAAGAGAACTTTGGGAATTCCAGCTAAATTTGCGGCAGCTCCGGAAGATAGACTACCTAATTCATAAAGTTTAATGGCAGCAATTAGTTGCATTTCTTGACTAAGTTGTTCTGGGGTTAATTTTAATGCTAAGGCTGTTTCTTCTGGGATATTAATGGTTAGTTGATACATTGGTAAGATTTATTTTTTGTGGAAGTGTTAATTCTGAAATAATTATGGCATATTTTCTGCCAGAACTGTAGTGGTAAGCTTGCTCTTTCAATGCCTCCTGTCAAGTGGACTAAAAAATTGATTTTCGATCGCCTTTTTGTCCAATATCAAATTTTAGTGGCCAGTAGAGTTGTGTAGAAAAGGGCTATTCTACATAGTGTTAGACTATCAACAGTTAAGAAAAATTTGTAGCTTTTGTAGTAAAAGGAGAATTGTTGCGATCGCGAAATTATCCAGGTATTTTGCCGAATAATAATAGTCTCTCCTGAATAAGGAGAAAAAGTGAAAAGTATCTATTCATGGCACTAATTATAAAAAAGAGAGAAACTGAGCTTGAGAAATGAGCGATCGCCAGACAGTTAAACAATTAAAAAAGACAAATACTTGCCGGATTCATCTATTAGAAAATGGTGGATTGAATTGTGTTAAAACTTATTAATTTTGAGGACTAATATGGATATTGCAGATAAATACAAAGTCGAGCATTTGTTTTTGCTAATAGGTGAAAATCCTTTGCCTAATTATGTGGCTGCCAGAACTCTTTTAAAAGAGGGAGGAACTGTTTATTTAGTATTTACTAAACAAACTAAATCTCATAAAATTTGTTTGAAAGATGGACTGAAAGGTTTAACAATTAAATGTCAAGATGTCGATCTAGCTAACTATGAATCTAATGCCTTTCACATCCGAGAAATAATTCAGAAAAAAATTAAATCCATCAAAACTGAATCATTAGGCTTAAATTATACGGGTGGTACAAAAGCAATGGCTGTTCATGCTTATCGAGCAATGAAAGAACTTAAGCCGAATGCAGTATTTAGCTATCTCGATCCCCGTCGTTTAAAGATGTGTATTGACCAAGAAAATAATAAACCTATCTTTTGTAATGTACCCTTAGAACTTTCTCTGGAAGAACTTTTTAAATTACATAATGATAATTTTTGGCGAAAGGATAAAACTCCAATTTCTCACCCATGTTTGCCAGAAGTTGCAGCTAAATTTGCCGAGTTTTATACAAATGAAAAACTAGCAGATGAGTGGAGAGATTGGTGTAAGAAAAAGCTGCGCCCTCAAAAAAAAAATATGATGGATGGAAAGAAGAAAAAGATTTAAACTCTATTTCCCTTAGCTTAGAAAATTTGTCTCCAGAAATCAAGAATATTTTACGTTCAGAACTTGATACATCTGCTGAGAAGCTATCTCTAAATATCACAAAAAACAAAGGATTTGATAGTTGTACTCAAGTTTGTGAATGGCTAGATGGAACTTGGTTAGAAAGTTATGTATTGCAGGAAGTTCAAAAAATACAAAACGAATTTGGCATCAAAGAAAGTATGATGTCTTTCCACATAAAATTAAAAAATTTTAAGGACAAAGATAGATTTGAATTTGATGTTGCTTTTATCAAAGGATATCAACTTTTTGTTATTTCTTGTACTACTAGCAATAATAAAAGTTTATGTAAAGAAAAACTTTTTGAAGCACATTTACGCGCTCGACAATTAGGAGGAGACGAAGCAAGAGTGGCTTTAGTTTGCTGTTTTCACGAACCTGAATGGATTGAAAAAGATCTGGAATTTGCGATAAAAGACCGCAAGATTAAAGTATTTGGAAAAGATGATTTAATGGGTCTTGCTGATGGAATAGCAGATTGGATAGAACTTAATCAAAGAGAGGCAAAAGCATGAGCAAATATGTATTAACAATATTAGATACTACTGGAATTCAATCCTATATTTTTAACAGCAACCGCTTACGAGAAAATATTGGAGCTTCTTATCTGGTAGAGTGGTCAACTAAATATTTGGTTGAGGAGAAATTAGCAGAATTGGGAGTTCCTAAAGATAGACAAAATGAACCAATTGAAAGTAGCGGATTAATTGCAGAATTAATTTACGCTGCGGGTGGTAATGCCACAATTTTATTTAGGTCAATTGATGATGCAAAAGAATTTACTAAAAAACTCAGCAGGCAAATTTTATTAGAAGCTCCTGGTTTAAATATTGTTGCTGCTCGTTCAGAATTTGATTGGGAAGAAGACTCTCTCTACGAAAAGGTTAAATATCTGCAAAAAGAGGAGTTAGAAAAACAGAAAAGAGCGAGAATTCCTTCAGTTCCTTTATTGGGTTTAGGAGTAACAGCATTCTGTAAATCAACTCAATTACCTGCTGTTAAAACCAGTGCAGGATATTTTGAAGGGGAGGAAACAGAACATTATTTAATATCTAGAGAAACTGAGGCAAAATTAAAAGCTACTTCCCCGCAATATAAACAACTTGCAAATAGAGATTTGAGGGAAAAGTTTGAAGATGTTTTGAAAGATACAGATTATGAATTTCCCTACCGCTTAGATCGTCTAGGGCGATCGAGCGGTAAAAGTAGTTATTATGCTGTAGTTCATGCTGATGGAAATAGTATGGGAAATCGCTTTAAAGAATTTGGCAAAAGTAGTCAAGATAACCGAGACTATATTAATAGAATGCGGAAGTTATCTAAGTCTGTTAACGAGGCAGGTAAAAATGCTGTTAAAAAAGTTATTCAAGTTTTGATAAATTCCCTAGAAAATGGAGAATTGAAGGAGAAAATTTCTATCAAAAATGATTTTTTACCATTTCGTCCTTTAGTATATGGAGGGGATGATATTACTTTTGTTTGTGATGGTAGATTAGGGTTAGAATTAGCAGCTATTTTTTTGCAGGAGTTTCAAAAACAAGAAGTAGCAGATGGTAAATTATTAACTGCTTGTGCGGGAGTATGTATTGTTAAGTCTCATTATCCTTTTGCTAGAGCATATCAACTTAGCGAAGCATTATGTAGTAATGCCAAAAAATTTGTCCGAGAACAAAATCAAGAATTTTCAGCAATTGATTGGCATATTGCTGCTAGTGGTTTATTAGGTTCTATTGGAGAAATTCGTCAACGAGAATATCAAGTTAAGCAAGGAGACTTAACTATGAGACCTCTATTTATAGAAGGAGAAAATACTCAAGATATTTCTGATAATAAATGGTGTAATTGGTCAAATTTTACAAAGGTAATTCAAACTTTTAATAACCATGAAATTTGGAAAGGTCGTCATAATAAAATTATTGCTTTACGAGAAAAGTTACGAGAAGGTAAGGAAGCAACTAAAGAATTTCGCAAAGCTTACAAAATTGATAATTTACCTCACATTGAAGGAGGAGATGGAGGAGTATTGCAAGAGGAAGGATGGACAGAAGGACGTTGTGGTTATTTTGATGCTATTGAAGCAATGGAATTTTATTTTCCTTTGAATAAAGTAGGAGAAAAATAATGATAGTTTACAAACTGAAAATGAAACTACTTAGCGATACAACTTTTGGCAGGGGGGATGGAGTTGCAGGGTTAGTTGACCAAGAAATAGAACACGATCCTAATGGTTTTCCTTATTTGCGGGGACGAACATTAAAGGGTTTGTTGAGTGAGGAATGTGATAATTTAATCGCTGTTTTATCCCCGGATATTCGTCAACATTGGGAAAAAATAGCTTCGGGTTTATTTGGCAAACCAGGGAGTAGTCTGGAAACAATTGCTCAAATGCACGTTGGGGACGCTTGTTTACCAAGAGACTTGCGAGAAGTTATTGGGTATCAAATTCAGTGGGATAACAAATTAAGCGAAGTAGATATTTTAGAGTCTTTAACCACTATTCGTCGTCAAACTGCTATTAACTCGGCAACAGGAGTAGCGGAAGAGCGGAGTTTGCGTTCCATTCGTGTAATATTGCGAGATTTGGAATTTACCGCACCTTTGAGTTTTGAAATTCCACCTAACGAGGATACTTTAACAGTTTTATCGGTTGGTGTTTTGGCACTGCGACGGGTGGGAAGTGTGAGAAACCGGGGACTGGGTTATGTGCAGTGTAGATTATTCGATGCGAAAAATAACGAAATTACCACAAATTATCTGGAACGTTTTGGTCAAGTTGCTAAAGAAAGTTAAAAGTCAAAAGTCAAAAGTCAAAAGTAAGAATTTAATCAAGTCAAAAGTTATATATATAACTATTCAACCGGACATGATATAAAACAATGAAAGCAATTACTTTTTTATTAACAACAAAGGAACCAGTTTTAGCAACTTCATTTTCAGGAGATCCTAACAGTGATGTTTCTTATCCTTATCTTCCTGGAAGTATGATTCGAGGAGCATTAATAGGTCGTTATCTGAAACGTGAAGGATTACAAAATACGGATATTTTGACTAATGAAACTGTTAGACGTTTGTTTTTTGATGGTACTACTCGCTATCTGAACGCTTATCTAAATAGTCGCCGAAATTTACGAACTTTTCCCATGTTAATGTCTTGGAGAAAGGAAAAAGGTGAGGAGCTGAAAAAAGGTGAGTGTGCAGAAATTACAGTTTATGATTTTAGCGTGGAAAAACCAGAATCTGGCACATTAAATTCACCTAAGTCTGTAGGAGAAAATTTTTGGATAGAAGAAGGTGATGTAAGACTTTATTCAGTTAGTCGTCGGATTAATATTCATAATTCACGGGATAGGAAAAAGGGTCGTTCTACTGAGAATGAGGGTGAAATTTTTCGTTATGACGCAATAGATAGTAATCAAACTTTTCAAGGAGTAATTTTATGTGAGGATAATGATGAAAAAACTATTTTAGACTTAATCAACCACTCAAACATAATTCGTTTAGGTGGTTCCATAAGTGCGGGTTATGGTCGGACAGAAATTACTAAAGTGACTCCTCATTCAGATTGGTATGAAATAGGAATAGCTCCAGAAGAACGAGTTAATAATACTCTTAATACTCTCAAAATTACTCTTCTCAGCAATTTAATTTTTCGTAATAGCTTTGGGCAATATGTGGCAATGCCTCCTACTAATTTACTTGCGGAAGCTTTAGGTAAAACAATAAAAGAATTAGAAGATTCTCTAAATCTAAATAAAACTTATATAAACAGCATCTTAATTGGTGGATTTAATCGTAAATGGGGTTTGCCATTACCACAAGTTCCAGCAGTAGCAGCAGGCAGTGTATTTGTCTATGAAAATATTGAAATTTCTCCAGAAAAAATTCAAGAATTAGAAAGAGAAGGAATTGGAGAAAGAATAGTAGAAGGTTTTGGCAGAATCGCTATTAATTGGCGTTTAGATAAAAGTAGTTTTTCGGTAAAGTTACCACCAGAAAAAAGAGATTCTCCCAGCGAACGCAAACAACCAGAATTACAAACTCAAGAATCTAAAGATTTAGCCTGCGAGATAGCAGAAAGAATATTACGTCAAAAATTAGAAAAGTTACTGTTAGAGCAAGTTGAATATAATAAATTATCTCCAAATAAAATGAGTAATAGTCAACTTTCTCGACTAATACTTGTTGCTCAACAAGCGTTAGATATTAATAACAGTCAGCCACTAGATTCTCTCTTAAAAAAACTCCCTGAAAAAGCTATTCGTCAATATGAAAGTACCAGAATAAATGACAATTCACCGAACAAAATATCATTAAAGGAAAAAGTAAAAGAATGCTTAGATGCAGATGCACTAAAAAAATGGTGGATAAAAAATAATGAATTAGAACCTGTGAAAGTTGCAGGTCAAACAGCAGAATTAACTGATAAATTAGCATTAGAATATACCCTAAGATTAATTATGGCGATCGCTAAAAATGCAATGAAGGAGAAACAATATGACTAACGGACGTTTAAATCGCCATCAACGTCAGATTATTAAACGGATTATTATTAGAGGGAAATTAATATTAGATACTCCCACCTGTTTAGGTAGTGGCGATGCCGAAGGTCCAACAGATTTAATGCTGATGCGCGACAGTATTACTCCTCATGCTTTACTAACAGGAACATCTATTGCTGGAGCATTGCGAAATTATCTCCACGATTACGAAAATGGTTATGGAAAAGAAGAAAAATCTGACAGTCTAACTACTTATTTATTTGGCGCAAAGCAGAAGGATGAAAATGGAGACCAAAGTCCTCTAATTATTAATGATTCTATTAGTAGCGAAATGCCAAAAGTAGAACTAAGAGATGGAGTAAAAATTAATAGTATAACGGGAATAGCTGAAGACAAAGCAAAATATGATTTGGAATTTTTAGTAGAGGGTACTGAATTTCCTCTCGCTTTTGAGTTAATCGTTGAAAAAGATAAACATCAAGATGAAAATCGACTTTTGTCAGCTTTAACCATCATCTTAGAAGGTTTAAAAAATGGTGAAATTAGAATTGGCATGAAAAAACGCCGGGGGTTTGGTCGCTGTTATGTTTCAGATTGGCAAATTTGGCAGTTTGACTTGAAGAAGAGTCAAGATAGAATTGCCTGGTTAAAATTCGACCGTGAATATATTTCTAATTTTCAAGAATACAAGATTTCTAATCTTGTTAAGCAGGAGCAAAAAGAACTAAACACCAAAAATTTCCCAGATAAACGTCAAACTTTTACAATGGAAGTGACTTTTAAATTAGTTGGTTCATTGTTAATTCGTTCCAGTCAATTTTCTGATGAAGCTGTCCCCGATGTTGTGCATTTAAAATCTTCTCGAAATGGCAAAGAGGAAAATATTTTATCTGGTACGAGTTTAGCTGGAGTTTTACGCCATCGTGCCGAAAAAATTGTGAAGACTGTGGGCAATAATCAGAAAATAATTAAAGATATTTTTGGTACAGAAAAGGATAATGAAAATCCTAATTCAAGTCGTTTACTTGTGGAGGAAAGTGTAATTAAAAACGTCAATGAATTAGTACAAAATCGAATTGCCATTGACCGTTTTACTGGAGGCGCATTCCACGGAGCTTTATTCGACGAACAACCTATTTTTGCAAAAGAGGAAAATGGGAAAGAAGAAACTTGCGTAACTTTAAATTTAGAATTACGTCAGCCAAAAGATGCTGAAATAGGATTACTTTTATTACTGTTAAAAGATTTATGGGCAAGCGATTTACCCGTAGGCAGTGAGAGTAGTATTGGGCGAGGAAGATTAGCAGGAATAATAGCTGAAATGAGTCTCAAAATTTCGGGTAAGGATAAAAAAACTTGGATGATTAGTCAGAATGGAGAAAGATTAAAAATAAGCAATGCTAAAAAATTAGAATCTTTTGTTTATAGTTTTGTTAAAGAAGTGCAGGAAGGATTTAATCAAGTCAAAAGTTAAAAGTCAAAAGTTAAAAGTAAGAATTTAATCAATTCAAATTTAATATGATTAGGACTTCTGCAAATTCACCTTGAAAACGCCATTTGTAGGGGCGAATGGCATTTGCCTTCAGTGGATTTAATTAAGTCAAAATTCAAAAGTCAAAAGTCAAAAGTAAGAATTTAATTAAATCAAAAGTTCAAAGTAATATGATGAAAAAATTATGTCAGGAAATATCTACGGATAACCTCAATGAAAATCTGATTGTTTGGATAGAAAAACAAGCTAACCAGTCTCAGTTAAATTATCTGTTAATTCATGGAGAAGATGGAATAATTTGGGGAAAGTGTGAAAATAGTGAATTAATAACACCTAACCAAGCTTTTCCCAATGAAAATTTACCAGAATTAAGACTAGAAACACTCCAACAATGTCGAATTTTCGGAGAAAAAGCAGAAGTATTATTGTGGCGCAAAACTAATAACTGGAAAGCACGCTTAATTCCAGATAACTCAAATGTTGACTATATCCCTGAAGAACAAATTATCTGGGGAACTAAAGGAGAAGAACAAAATGGATTTACTTTTCTATCAGATGGTTCTGAGGAATTAAAACATCCCGTTACCCGCCAAAATTCAAAAGTCAAAAGTCAAAAGTAAGAATTTAATTAAATCAAAAGTTCAAAGTAATATGATGAAAAAATTATGCCAGGAAATATCTACGGATAACCTCAATGAAAATCTGATTGTTTGGATAGAAAAACAAGCTAACCAGTCTCAGTTAAATTATCTGTTAATTCATGGAGAAGATGGAATAATTTGGGGAAAGT
>JAXHSW010000096.1:26328-32446 GCA_034190295.1 Cyanobacteriota bacterium
CTAACCAAGCTTTTCCCAATGAAAATTTACCAGAATTAAGACTAGAAACACTCCAACAATGTCGAATTTTCGGAGAAAAAGCAGAAGTATTATTGTGGCGCAAAACTAATAACTGGAAAGCCAGAATTATTGAACATTTAGAATCATGGAAATTACAAAATGAAAAAGAAATTGCTGGAGGAAAATATAAATGTTTTAAAATTCCTAATGCAGATAATGATTTAGAATTGATTGAAGAACAGCAAATTCTTTGGGGAACTCAAAAAGATCAAGATCAAGATCAAGAACACAATAAATTTACTTTTCTCTCAGATGGTTCCGAGGGATTAAAATACGCTGTTCCCTTAACAAAAATTACCTTTAAGAAAGAAAATCTATATCGTCCCCTCAGACTATTGATTCATCATTATATTGATTATGATGAATCAGGAATTGCTAAAATTGTTCTTAGTCGTCTTGTTAATTTAATAATTGCTAAAGAAAATAATCAGAAAAATGATACAGAAAAATGAAAGTCTTTACCATCGTGATTTTATCGCTTGGTGCGAAGATACTGCTGCTAAACTCAGAAGTAGAGAACTTGATAATTTAGACTTCGATAATTTAATTGAGGAGATAGAAAGTTTGGGAAGAAGTGAACGTCGGGAATTGAAAAATAGACTAATGGTTTTGCTGGCTCATATTCTCAAACGAATGTATGTTAATACTCCTGAAAATTTCAATGGATGGGAGCTAACTATTGTAGAACAACGCAAACAAATTAAAGGTTTATTGCAAGATTCTCCTAGTCTTAAACCCTATTTAGAAGCAACATTTACAGAAGTATATGCCGATGCTTTAGATATTGTTCGTGTAGAATATAAACAAACATAATTTCCCGATATCTGGCAGTTTGATTCTGATAGTAATGCACTTTTTTATCAAAATTACTGGGAATAAAAATAGGTAAGCATTCAGCAGTCAGCATTCAGCAGTTAGCTAAATTTTTAGGAGGTAATAAATGTAGATGTAGTAGACTGTTTCAACTCAAATACTGCACTGTATTCAAAGACAATCTAGCAATAAAAAAATAAAATGAATTATCCCAAACATATCAGAAAAGTTCCTAAAAAAAGACAAGCGATCGCTCCCTACAATTTTGTAGAATTACCAAACAAAATAATTGAGGCGCAAGAATTACCAGAGAATAATAAATATTATCCAGAAAATGAACGTAATACAGGCAGAATAAAATGTACTTTAACAACTTCATCCCCTCTTTATACTCGCTGCGGACTTACTCAAGAACAGTTTAGGAAAGGAAAAGAAGCAAAAGATATTCCAGACTTTTCTTACACCGATATTGCTACAAAAAAACCTGTTATTCCTGGCAGTAGTCTGCGGGGAATGTTACGGACTTTAGTAGAGATTATTAGCTTTAGTAAAATTGACCTAGTTTCTAATGAGGAAAATTTTTTCTTTCGTGCTGTTGCTGCCGATAAAGAAGACCCATTACAATCAAAATATAGAGATAAACTCCAAAATATCAAGGTAGGTTATTTACAACTAGATAAAAATACTGGGCAATGGTACATTCAATTTAACAATAATCAAGAAGATTCTTATATTCCAGTGAAGGAAAGTGAGCTTGAAAAAAATACGCTTCCTTCTCTTATACCCATGAAAAAAGAAAATTATCTTCCTCAATATATAGAAGTGAGTTTTGAAAGAGATTTAGATGAAAAAACTATACTGGTCGATGAGGATGTAGAAAAATATCAACAAAAAGGTTGGCTTTTAACTAGCGGTAATATGCTAGAAACTAGCAATCTTACAGAAGCAGAAAGAGAAGCTAAACTCCAAACAAAAGAAGGCCGTAAATATCATTATATTATTCCGAAATTAAGTGATTCAATAGAACGGATTGAAATTAGTCCAGATTCTATTAAAGATTACAAGTCTGCTCTTACCGACTTTCAGAAAGGTAAGCCATTTAAAGAAAATACTAAAAATCCATTTAATGAAAATATTGGAATATTAAAAGATGGGAGACCTATTTTTTATAGTCAACCTGAATTAGGAAAATCAATAAAACTATTTGGTCAAAGTCCTAATTTTAGAATTCCATATATTCCTAAAGGAAAAGAGACAGCAGCTTCGGCAGTTGATTTTATTCCTGAAGAATTAAGAAACCTAGAAATAATTGATATTGCTGATGCTATTTTTGGTTGGGTTAGACGTGAAAAACAGTCAGACAAAACTAAACAAAGTCGTGCAGGTAGAATAAATGTTAGTGATGGAATTTGCATAAGTAATATTGATGATGTTTTTCTAGAAAAAAATCCCATTACACCGAAAATTTTAGCTAGTCCTAAACCAACGACTTTTCAACATTATTTAGTTCAACCAGAAGAGACAGAAGCTGAAAAACAAAATTTAAAACACTATGCTAGTAAACCAAGAGAAAAAACTGTAATTCGAGGACATAAACTTTATTGGCATAAAGGAAAAAAACTTAATATTAAACTTGAAAATTCTGATGAAGTTTCAGATACTCAAACTACTCAGATTAAACCTATAAAATCTGGGGTTAGTTTTCAATTCAATATTCACTTTGAAAATCTAACTAATGAGGAATTAGGTGCATTAATGTGGGTACTAGATGTTGCTCAAGATGATAACTACCGTCTCAAACTTGGCATGGGTAAACCTTTAGGAATGGGAGCTGTGAAAATTGAGCATAAATTGTATTTGAGCGATCGCCAAAAACGATATAAAAAATTATTTGATAGTAATAACTGGGAAATAGCAGAAATTCTTGAAAAAAAACCAGATTACAAGCAACTGTTTGAAAACTATATGCTAGTAGAAAAGCTTAAACAAACTGGAAAGTTTGAGGATATTTGCCGAATAAAAATGCTACTTCAAATGTTAAGTTGGCCAGGACTTCAAAATCCAGAAAAAACAACTCGATATATGGAAATTGAGCGTAAAAAATCACCTCGTCTTGGTAATGATGAAAATGAATATAAAGAAAGGCTAGTTTTACCCACTCCATTACAAGTAGCAGGTGTTAAATTGGAATGTGATTGTCATTCTTCACAACAAACATCTGTTAAAAGTGACCCAAAATCACCAGAAAAAGAAACTAACAATACACCAGTATTGATTCTTTTCAAAGAACAAGACGAAGTGGATGCTAAGGTTATTGATATTGAAAAGAAAGAAATACAAAGCGGCAAACAAACAAAGCTAAAAACAATTATTACTTATGAAATAACTGGTTCAGATTCTCAAGCAACTGAAGTGATTCACAAAAAAGAAGTTAATCTTGAAGTCGGAGATATAGTTAAAGTAAAAATAGAAAAAGTAACAGGTAACAGTATTAGAAAAGTCAAACAAATTGAGAACAACAAACAAGAAGTTGTATCTGATTAATGCTTACTGATTAATAGCCATAATATTACAGCAGATTCCAATTATCCGGACATGATATTAGGGCTAAAGCCCAACTACGAACCTAATTATAACTGTTTTACTGGACATTATATTACTCATTATATTGAATCCGATAAATTCGATTATTCACCTCTTCAGTAAACAATAAACTACCATCCGGCAAAACTTCTAAACCAGTCGGACGACCCCAAGTAGTTTCCTCTGAAATATCCAGAAAACCTGTTAAAAAATCTCGATATTCTGCAGTTGAATTACCATTTTCATCAAAGGGTACAAAAACTATTTTATAACCTGTGGGTTCCTGACGATTCCAACTACCTCTAAATGCTACAAATGCTCCATTTTGATATTCTTCTGGGAAAGTTTCACCATCATAAAATTGCAGTCCTAAAGGAGCAGAATGAGCTTGAAATAATACATCAGGTGTTTGAGTTTCAGCTACTAAATTAGGATTTTCTCCTGCTCTTCTAGGGTCTGCCAAATTAGGTGAGAAATAAGCATAAGGCCAACCATAAAATTCACCTGATTCTAATCCTGTTAAATAATCAGGAACTAAATCATCTCCCAACCCATCTCGTTCATTAACAGTAGTAAAAAGTTGATTTGTAATTGGATGAAAATCTAAACCCACAGGATTTCTTAAACCAAAAGCAAAAGTTTGTCGATCGGAACCATCTAAATTCATTACTTGAACTGATGCTCTGGGTAATGGTTCTACAGATACATTAGAGAGAGAACCAATAGAAACAAAAAGTTGATTATCTGGAGAAATTGCTAAGTTTCGAGTCCAATGACCTCCTGTTGGTAAATCGGCTATTTTTTCACCAGTACCATTAATTTCTAAATCCCCAATATTGTAGGGATATCTTACTACTGAATCTGTATTTCCCACATAGAAAAAATCTTCGGTAAATGCCATGCCAAAAGGTTGATTTAATCCATTTTCTGTATCGGCAAAAACTTGAGAAAAATCGACACTACCATCTCCATCTGTATCCCGTAATAAACGTATTTGATTAAGTGGTGTTTCTGTTACTAATACGTCTCCAGTGGGAGTAACTTCTAACCAACGAGGACTTTCTAAATTTTCGGCAAAAACATTAACAGTAAATCCATCGGGAACTTGCAAAACTGGATTATCGGGAACAGGAATAATATTGGCAGGATTAGAAGCACTATCACTGGCAAAAGGTATGGGTAATGAGTCTAGAGAAATACGGATATTTTCTGATAATAATGTTTGAGTTTCTAGAAAGCTGCTGTTGCGGTTATTATTTGATTCTATATCGAGAGAAAAAAAGCTATTGCTGTCTAATTCGGCAGGTAAAATACCTAAAACATTACCTATTATTTTTTCCGACTGCCTAATTTTTATCGAAGTATCATTACCCCCAGTCATAGCAGTTTCTATTGTTAAATCATTAAATGTTAAACCCGAAGTTAAACCAAAGCGATCGCCTGCTTCAAAATCTGTAATTACATCTGCTTCTTCTGAAAGTACAAAAATATCTGCACCTGTTCCTCCGGTCAGAGTATCTATTCCTAAATCTCCATACAAAGTATCATTTCCCGTACCACCAATCAGAAAATCACTTTCTTTTCCTCCTCTTAATATATCGTTTCCCGCATCGCCATAAATCTCATCATTTCCTAAATTTCCACTCAGGAAATCATCATTATCGCCACCAAAAATTAAATCTAAATTTTTACCACCAAATATCGTATCGTTTCCTTGATTTCCATTGATTGTATCATTGCCTTGATTACCATTAATAACTTCTGCATCTATAGCTCCAATAATTGAGTCATTGCCACTCAAACCAAGTAAACCACCAGGCAAATTGACAAGTAATTCTGGAGTTAGCTGAAAGTTGTCAGATTCGGAGGTTAATTCATAAAATCCGTCGGGAGTTTGCCCACTCATTATTTTTGAATTTAGTTAAGTTTTTTCTATTTTATAGCAGGGAATAGGGAACAGAGAACAGTGGGAAAAACATTTCCTCTTATTCAGTTCATCATCAGCATAAGTCCTAATCTACTATAACAACCAGTTGTTCTTTCTTCCCTCCAGACTCCAGACTCCTGACTCGGTCTTCCTCCGTCGTTTATTAGTAATAAAAAAAACTTTCTCCTTCTGTTATTCTTTCGTAAGGATTTCCTACGGACTGCTGCGCAAACAGCACTCAGCTATCAGCTCTTGAGAAACATCTACATTTCCCGCCATAGAATTGTATAAATTGAACTCAAACTAATAGTTCTTGTGGTTCATTCTCTGATTAAAAATGTAATAGAAGTTAAACAAATGCTTGCTTCATTCATTAAAAAACTAAGAGCTGAATACTTATATCAGCTCTTGAGAAACATCTACATTTTCCGCCATAGAATTATATAAATTGAACTCAAACTAATAGTTATTGTTATTCATTCTCTGATTCAAAATGTAGTAGAAGTTAAACAAATGCTTGCTTCATTCATTAAAAAGCATAGTTGATTTGATTTTTATTGCTGACCGCTGAAGCACTAATAACTGTTTGCTATTAGCTCTTGAGAAACATCTACATTTCCCGCCATAGAATTGTATAAATTGAACTCAAACTAATAGTTCTTGTGGTTCATTCTCTGATTAAAAATGTAATAGAAGTTAAACAAATGCTTACTTCATTCATTAAAAAGCTAAGAA
>JAXHSW010000097.1:0-10751 GCA_034190295.1 Cyanobacteriota bacterium
CCCGAAAAACTTTCTCCTTCTATTCCTCTTTCTTCTTCTTTCTTCCCCTCCTGGGAGGGGTTAGGGGTGGGTTGACTCCTGACTTCCCCTCCTGGGAGGGGTTAGGGGTGGGTTGACTCCTGACTTCCCCTCCTGGGAGGGGTTAGGGGTGGGTTGACTCCTAAGTAATTAAGATTAATATCATACACGCGCTTTACCCACGCCTAAAATTTTTCCGTAAGTGGGTTGAGTATCCTGCCTGCGGTGAAAATATTAGGCACGGCAAAATATTAGGCACGGCAAAATATTAGGAACTGGAAAATATTAGCAACGGCAAAATATTAGGAACGACAAAATATTAGGAACGGCAAAATATTAGGAACTGGAAAATATTAGGAACTGGAAAATATTAGGAACTGGAAAATATTAGGAACTGGAAAATATTAGGAACGGCAAAATATTAGGAACAGGAAAATATTAGGAACTGGAAAATATTAGGAACTGGAAAATATTAGGCACGGCAAAATATTAGGAACTGGAAAATATTAGGAACGGCAAAATATTAGGAACTGGAAAATATTAGGAACTGGAAAATATTAGGAACTGGAAAATATTAGGAACTGGAAAATATTAGGAACAGGAAAATATTAGGAACAGGAAAATATTAGGCACGGCAAAATATTAGGCACGGCAAAATATTAGGAACTGGAAAATATTAGGAACGGCAAAATATTAGGAACGGCAAAATATTAGGAACGGCAAAATATTAGCAACGGCAAAATATTAGGAACAGCAAAATATTAGGAACAGCAAAATATTAGGAACGGCAAAATATTAGGAACGGGCAAGATGCCCATTCCACAATAATTAATTTTTCACAATCTTCATAATTCTTTCTGAAGCATGACCGTCACCAAGGTGAAAATATCAGGAACGGGGAACGGGAACGGGCAAGATGCCCATTCCACAATAACTTTTCACAATCTTCATAATTCTTTCTGAAGCGTGACCGTCACCGAAAGGATTAATTGCCATTGCCATTTTTTCATACTTAGCAGCATCACTCAATAATTCCGCAGTAGCAGCCATAATATTAGTTGAATCTGTACCTACAAGTTTAGCAGTTCCTGCCATAATTGCTTCCGGTCTTTCTGTTGTTTCTCGTAATACTAAAACAGGCTTTCCTAAACTCGGAGCTTCTTCTTGTAAACCACCAGAATCAGTTAATACTAAATAACAGTTATGAATTGCCCCTACTAATTCACTATAATCAAAAGGTTCTTCTAAAAATACTCTAGGATGACTTTCTAAAATAGCTTTTAAAGGTTCTCTAACTGTCGGGTTTTTATGAAGAGGTAAAACTAAAGCTGTGTCAGGAAATTTGTCTAAGATTTTGATAAATCCTTGGGCAATTTCTGTCAAAGGTTCTCCCCAATTTTCGCGCCGATGAACGGTTGCTAATATTACTCGATATTTGTGCCAATCTAAACCAGAAATATTACATTTAGGTTGAGTTTTTGCTACTTTTAATAAAGCATCAATGACCGTATTTCCTGTTTGATGAACTTCCCCTACGACTCCAGATTTGTACAAGTTTTCTACAGCTAAATTGGTAGGAGCAAAATGCAATTGAGCTATCTGAGAAATTAAACGGCGATTTGCTTCTTCAGGATAGGGATTCAATAGATCGTTAGTTCGTAAACCTGCTTCGATGTGACCCACAGGAATTTTTTGATAAAATGCAGCTAGGGCAGCCGCAAAAGCGGTGCTAGTATCTCCCTGGACTAATACTAATTGAGGCTCTAACTGTAGAAATAACGCTTCTAATCCTTGCAAACTTCGACACATAATATCTGTCAATGTTTGCCGAGTTTGCATAATTGCTAAATCTCGATCTGGACTAATTTCAAATAATTTCATAACCTGTGTCACCATTTCTCGATGTTGTCCAGTTAAAATTACCTTAGTGTTAAAATCTGGAGAATTTTGAAAAAGTTGGATAACTGGTGCTAATTTAATAGCTTCGGGGCGAGTTCCTAAAGTAATTGCTACTTGGATTGGAGTATTAAGCATTTTGACTTAATTTTAGATGTTTTTCTAGACAATGATCGAAATTATCTTTTCTGTGGCGGGTTTAATACCCCGCCGTCTACACGGTGCTTAAAATTGTTTGGGGTTTTTAGACACGAAGTCGCAGGTCGTTGACTATCCATAAGCTATTTTTCCTTCTGACTTTCGGTCCGAATGCTGCGCAAACAGCTCCCTCTGCCTTCTTCAAATAGTGTTTTTTGGTTGACTGAAGTACAGTAATTAGCCTTAAAAGTAAGACTTAAATCAGGGAAATAAAAAAGCTTTTGGCTGATAGATATTTCCGTTTCGGCTGTCGCCGATATATTTGCACAGCATAACTTAGGAAGTTCTAATTGCAACTCCAATTTAGGATTTGATTAAATAATAATAGCTAGTATATCAGGAGGGATATTATATGTCAGGGTTATTTCTAACAACTATGGGTAGGGGTATCTTGCTGATGAATGGTATTTATTACCGACTACAACCGGGGTTAATTTTATTTCATTTAACATCAGATTTATTGATAGTCTTTACCTATTATTTTATCGCACTAATACTTATTTACTGTTTGATTAAACGACCAAGTATGCCATTCAATTTGATTTTTCGGATGTTTACGATTTTGATGATTTTTAGTGGTATTTCTTATAGTCAAAAAATTTGGATTCTACAGTATCCTCATCATGGTTTATTAGGGTTGGTTAAAGGTAGTACAGTAATAGTTGGTATCGTCACAGTAATATTTTTAATTCGTTTGGTTCAGAAACTTTTAAAAATACCTGATTTCATCGAACTAGAAGCAACTAATGAAGAACTAGAAAAGCAAATTAGAGAACGTATTTTAGCTGAAGAAAAAATTTGCTTCTTGAATGGCAATTTGGAAGCTAGAGTACACAAGCGGACAGCAGATTTAAATCTTTTAAATCAAAAGCTAGAAAATGAAATACATGAACGCATCACATTTTCTGAAGCTCTAAAAAATTCTGAGGCTCGTTTAGCAGGTATTTTAGATATGGCGGAAGATGCAATTATTTCAGTAGATAGAAATAGAATTATTCAAATGTTTAACCAAGGAGCAGAAAAAATATTTGGTTATACAAATCAGGAAGCTGTAGGGCGATCGTTGAATAAATTAATTGTTTGGCAAGAGTCAAAATTCAACAACTCTGTAGAAGGAAAAAATCATCAAACAAAACATAGACTAGCTGTAGTTATTGCTAGGCGAAAAGATGGTACAGAATTTCCAGCAGAGGCATCAATTTCACAATTAGAATTAAAAGATGAAACTGTATTTACGATGATTTTGCGGGATATTAGCAAACACAGACAAGCAGAACAAAAATTAGCCATTCAAGCTTCAGCAGCAGCAGTAGTAGCAAAATTAGGTCAACGTGCTTTACAAAATATTTCTTTATTTCAGCTTATGTCAGAAGCAGTTTACCTAGTTTGTCAGACTCTACAACTAGACTATTGTCAAATTTGGGAATACTCATTAGATACTCAAACTTGGCAAATTCAAGCTAGTGTGAGTCAAGCAAAAGCTTTCATCAGTCAACCAGTGGTTACTAAAACTTTTGATTGTATTATTGCTCGCACTTTAGCTGCTGAAAAACCAGTTATTATTGAAGACCTCAACACTGAAATTTCAGAGTATCCAGACTTAAAACAATTGTTACAACAAGGTATTGTCAGTGGTATTAGTTTAATCATTCCGGGAAATCATCAATCAGCAGGAATATTAGCTGCTTATGCTACTAAAAAATATACTTTCACTCTTGATGATATTCACTTTTTACAGTCAGTGACCAATGTTCTCGCTAGTGCAATTGAACAAAATTTAACTCACTTAGCACTACAACAACAATTACAACGTAGTCTTCTATTAGGACAAATTACTCAAGAGATTCGCCAAAGTTTAGATGCACAGAGAATATTTGATACTACTGCAAAACAAATAGGTCAAGCTTTTCTCGTCAACCGTTGCATCATTCATTCCTATCAAGCAGCAACAGTGCCAAAAGTGCCATTTGTAGCTGAGTATTTGGAGGAAGGATATCAATCAATCATGGATTTAGAAATTCCGGTAGTAGGTAATCCTTACATAGAAAAGCTTTTAGAACAAGATAGAGCGATCGCTTATGATAATGTTTATGCAGAACCCCTGTTACAAACAAATGTTTCGGTATCAATATGTATTTCCATAGGATTAAAATCTATGTTAATGGTTCGTACCTCTTATCAAGATGAACCCAATGGGATTATTTGCTTGCATCAATGCGATCGCTACCGTACTTGGACAAAAGATGAAATTGAACTACTAGAAGATGTTGCCCAACAGGTGGGAATTGCCCTTGCTCATGCTGATTTATTGGAGCAAGAAACTAGCCAACGTCAACAACTTGCCGAACAAAATATTGCTCTTCAACAAGCAACAGAAGCAGCAGAAGTTGCTAATCAAGCTAAAAGTGAATTTTTGGCTACTATTAGTCATGAAATTCGGACTCCAATGAATGGAATAATTGGGATGACTTCTTTGTTATTTGATAGTGACTTAAATTTAGAACAGCAAGAGTATTTGAATGATGTCCATGATTGTAGTATTGCTTTACTAGGAATTATTAATGATATTCTTGACTTTTCCAAAATAGAGTCTAATAAAATAGATTTGGAGTCAAGACCTTTTAATTTAAGATTATCTGTGGAAAAGTGTATTGACTTATTAGCTATTAAGGCAGTAAACAAAAATATTGAATTAGCTTATTTACTTGAGGATGATACTCCAAGTATAGTTTCAGGAGATGAAATAAAAGTAAGCAAAATATTAGTTAATCTTCTCTCTAATGCGATTAAATTTACACAAAAAGGAGAGGTCTTAGTTAATGTTTCAGCCAACAAAATAGTAGATTTATCAAAAAGCAACCATCGACAAAATATAGATAATAATTTGTATGAAATAAAAATCTTTGTCAAAGATACTGGAATTGGGATTCCACGAGACAAAATGCACAAATTATTTCAACCATTTAGTCAAGTAGATAGTTCCAGAACTAGAGAATATGGAGGAACAGGATTAGGATTAGTAATCAGTAAACGTCTCTGCGAGATGATGGGTGGTAAAATGTGGGTTGAAAGTCAAGAAGGAATAGGGTCTACCTTCTTTTTTACTCTAATTGTCAAAGTTGATAATAATGTAAAAAATCAACTTGATTTTATACCGAAATTAGGTAAAAAACGATTATTAATTGTAGATGATAATCCTTGTTGTCTAGAAAATTTAACTAAGCAATTAAGTCAGTGGGGAATTTTAGTTCATGGTGTAGCATCAGGTGTGGAAGCAATAGATATTCTCCAACATGAAAATGTTAACCAAAATCAAAATTTTGACCTAATAATTATTGATATGCAAATGCCAGAAATGGATGGAGTTGCAACTGCTACTGCTATTAGGGAGCTACCTAAATATCAATTTTTACCATTAATTATGTTAACTCCTATTGGTAAATACCCAGAAAAAAATCAGCTCCAAAAACTAAATTTAGCAGCTTTATTAAATAAACCAATTAAACGATCGCAACTGCAAAATATATTGCAGAAAATACTTGCTTAAATTACAATTAACTCTTAGTATTTTTTTAGTTAATTTTTTATGAATTTAAAGAAATCACAAAATAATTCTACTGTAATTATGATAGTCGATGATGAAAATTTTACCCGTTATTTACTTAGTCAAGCATTACAAAAAGAAGGGTATCAAATAATAGAAGCAAAAAATGGTAAGCAATGTCTAGAAATGTGTAGGATTCAAATACCAGACCTAATTCTACTAGATGCAATCATGCCAGAAATGAATGGCTTTAATTGCTGTCTCAAATTACAAGAACTTTTTAATAAGGATTTATCAAATAAATTTTCCCTAGATTCAGAACTAGATAGCAACCCTTTACTCTATCGGACTCCAGTATTAATGATTACTGCTCTTGAAGATCGAGAATCTATCGATCTTGCCTTTGCTGTTGGTGCCCTAGATTATATTACTAAACCTATTCAATTCGCAGTTTTATGTCAGCGAGTCCGTCGAATTTTGCAAATCAATCAACTTGTTAAAGAGTTAAGAAAGCAAACAGAAAGATCGCGATTAATGACCCTTATTCAAGAACGAATACGTCAGTCATTAAACCTTAATGATATTCTCAAAAATACAGTAGATGAAGTCAGGAAATTTCTCAAAACTGACAGGGTATTGATATATAAATTTAATCTAGATGGAACTGGTGAGGTCTTAATGGAATCTATTGCTTCTGGTATGGAATCAGTTATAGAAAATATTAGTATAAATTCATATTATAACAGCGATAATCTACAGCAAAAAAATCTTACTAAAAATATACCTATTGCCGATCTAATTCCATATCATATTGAATTTCTGAATCGTTTTCAAGTAAAATCTAACTTAGTAGTACCAATCTCAAAAACTAATAAAAAACAATTTTCTGATACAAATTGTGACTATTCTGGAGAAGAATTATGGGGATTATTAATTGCCCACCACTGTTCAAAACCAAGAAAATGGCAATCTTCAGAAATTGAATCTATTGAACATTTAGCTAGACAATTAGCGATCGCCTTACAACAATCAGAATTATATAAACAATTAGAAACTGCAAATGAAAAGTTATTTCAATTTGCTACCCTAGATGGTTTAACTAAGACTGCTAACCGTCGTATATTTGATGAATATATCGAAAGAGAATGGCTACGAATGGCAAGGGAAAAAACACCAATATCTTTGATTTTTTGTGATGTTGACTATTTCAAACTCTACAATGATACTTATGGTCATCCAGCAGGAGATAAGTGTCTGCAAGAAGTTGCTAATGCTATCAAAGCAGAAGTAAAGCGACCGGGAGATTTAGTAGCACGTTACGGTGGCGAGGAATTTGTAGTTGTATTACCTCGAACTAATGCTAAAGGTGGATATTATGTGGCTGAATCTATCCGTAAGCGAGTTATGGGTTTAAACTTAGTTAACAGTGCTTCTAAAGTATCGCCATTTGTTACCTTGAGTCTCGGTGTAGCTAGCGCTATTCCTTTACCAGAGTTTCCCTTAGAAAAGTTGATTAAAACAGCAGATGAAGCTCTCTATCAAGCTAAACAAGAAGGGCGAAATCTTACAATTGTGAGAATTGTTTAAACTGCTATAGCAGAAGAAAGAAGGAAGAAGGAAGAAGAAAGAAGGAAGAAGGAAGAAGGAAGAACCTTGCTTTGTCTGAGTTTTAAGCTTTTCATATGTCCTGATATTTGCTTCCACTGCTATAATTTTTCATAATTAGGGTTTGCCGATCTAATATCAAAGCATTGACTGATATTGGTTGTAGCATTTTTTTGTCTAAAAAAGTGTCAGCTTTTCGGTGGATACGAGCTGCATAAAGCTAGTATTTTAGGCTCATAGTTGGGCAGAAAAATCCCAAATTGACAATTCTTACTCCTACCTCCTCGCTCATTCCCCTCCACGGTCGGGGCCCGCGGGTGGGTCCCCTACTATCTTAATAATAAGCATTCAACCGGACATGATATTAGTTAGCACACAACTATCGTTACTTGATATAATTTTACTGATGAATTACAGATATATTTTATTCAATAAACCCTACAATGTCTTAAGTCAATTCACTGACAACACTGATGAGTCCAAGCAACGCCAAACCCTTAAGGATTATATTCCCGTGTCTTCAGTTTATCCTGTGGGTAGATTAGACCGAGATAGTGAAGGAGTTTTACTACTAACAAATCATGGACAACTGCAACATCGACTAACGGACCCTAAATTTGCTCATCCTCGTACTTATTGGGTGCAAGTGGAACGAATACCAGATGATGCAGCATTAAGAAAACTACAACAAGGTGTAACGATCAAAAATTATCAAACTCGACCTGCAAAAGTTAAATTGTTATCTGTAGAACCAAAATTTCCACCCCGCGATCCACCAATTCGATTTCGGAAAACTGTTCCTACTGCATGGTTAGAAATTACTCTCACAGAAGGTCGAAACCGTCAAGTGCGAAGAATGACAGCAGCAGTAGGTTTTCCAACGCTACGGTTAGTTAGAGTAGCGATCGCAGACCTCCATATAAATGAACTTCAACCTGGTGAGTGGCGAGACCTCAATCAAACTGAAATTAAATCTCTCAAGCAGATAGTTTTTTAATTGAGGAAGTTGCTACAGCGATAAATGAACCTACTAATTATCCAGTTTACCATTAATTCTACCATTAAAACCATAAACTTCTCGCCTCCCAACAAACGGTACTAAAATTACTTCCCGCTCATCTCCTGGTTCAAATCTAATAGCAGTACCTGCGGGAATATCTAGACGCATTCCTTTGGCGAGTTCGCGGTCAAAACTCAAAGCATCATTTGCTTCATAAAAGTGGAAATGGGAGCCAACTTGAATTGGGCGATCGCCTGTATTTGCTATTAATAATTTTACTGTAGGGCGACCTGAATTTAATTCTATTTCTCCCTCTTGAATAATCATTTCACCTGGAATCATAATAGTTATCTTTTTCCTATTTATTCTGTGTTTAAAAAATTATAATTTCTAACGAATGGGATGATGTACAGTTACCAATTTTGTACCATCAGGAAAAGTTCCTTCTACCTGAACTTCTTGTACCATTTCTGGGATACCTTCCATTACATCATTTCTTGTTAATAAAGTTGTACCAAAACTCATTAATTCAGAAACAGTTTTACCTTCTCTAGCACCTTCTAAAATTGCTGCGGAAATATAGGCAACTGCTTCAGGATAATTCAATTTTAAGCCTTTTGCTTTACGACGTTCTGCTAATAAAGCAGCAGTAAAAATTAAGAGTTTATCTTTTTCTTGGGGTGTTAACTGCATAGTATTTTTCTATAGTTATCTTAAGGAAAATTTTATCATGTTTATAGCAGAAGGAAGAAGAAAGAAGGAAGAAGGAAGAAGAAAGAAGGAAGAAGGAAAATTTGACGTTGTCTGAATCTGAGTTATCATGAGTTACAATTTTAATACTTGAATTTTATTTCGCCCGCACTTCCCACACTTCCCACCCTTCCCACACTCCCCACCCTCCTCACACTCCCCACCCTTCCCACCCTTCCCACACTCTGCTTTTTTCAGCAAACCCTATTTATGCCTTTTCCAACGGCGCCATTGTTAACCCTGCTCGACTCAACTGCTGATGATACAATTCTGCCTGTTCTAGAGGGCCAACCCAAACTGTGGCTTGACCTTCGTTATGAACTTGGTGAGTTAGCTCCCAAGCAAGGTCGCTTGTCATACCTGGAATATATTTTTGCAAACATTCAGCGACGTGCTTAAATGTATTGACATCATCATTTAAAACAATAACCTTGTAGTTGGGATATGGTTTGTTAACAACTTGACTAGACTGTCTAGGAGCAACAGTTGTAGAGGAACTACCTCCTACTCCCACTGTTATATTGTCTGCAATTCCGATGATGGAAATTCCAAGATTCATGTTACTATTCTCCTGTATATCCATATATATTGGGATGATTTATAAATAATTGTAACTGCTTGAGGAATTATCGTAACCATAAAAGACGTATTTAGATTTTAGGTTTTATTTACCCCCATCAAAGGTTGATTCTCCAAAGGTTATTAATATTATCTGACGACAAAAAATTAGCCCTGTCTTGATAAGGGGGGAACCGGAGAAGAAAAAGATGATTTGTGGTCCGCTAGGCGATCGCTCCTGACTTCAAAAAAAATTGTGCGAGAGTAAAAAATACTTTTAAGAGTTGGTAACATGGATTTATCCATTTGAGAAAACACCAATGACCACTAAGCAAAACGTCACGAGCAGCTCACAAAAGTCAAGCAGTTCTCCAGTCCCCCCCTTTCCAAGGGGGGCAAGGGGGGATCGCAATCATCAAACTACCCCCAGAAATTCTACTCCTGCTGCGACCTCCCCCTTCTCAACAGAGTCAACCAATTCTCCAGTTCCCACCTTCTCAAGGGGGACAAGGGGCGATCGCAGCAACTTCCACCTTCCCTACAACCGCAAACTCGTCCCCATCGCCAAAAAATTCCGCAAAAACCCCACTCCCGCTGAAAAAAAACTCTGGCAAGATTTCCTCAGAACTTTTCCCCTGCGGGTGTTGAGACAGCGACCTATTGATAATTTTATTGTTGATTTCTATTGCGCTGCTCTTGGGTTGGTCATTGAGATTGATGGAGATAGCCACTTTACGGAGGAGGGAAAGGCTTATGATGCTCAGAGGACTTCTGTTTTGGAAGGTTATGGGTTGCGGGTGGTGAGGTTTACTAATGTTGAGGTTTTTCGGGAGTTTGAGGGGGTTTGTTGGCAGTTGGAGGGTTTGGTTGGTGAGTTGAGAGGTTGATTAGATCCCCCCGAGAGAGCTTATCTCTTGTCCCCCCCTTGGAAAGGGGGGCTAGGGGGGATCGAAATAGGAGTGAGGCACCCACAACCCACACCAACTCAACAACTGCAACTTCTACCAAGGAAGCGATCGCCACCCTAGTTCAGATATCCTATCTCTTGTCCCCCCCTTTCCAAGGGGGGCTAGGGGGGATCGAAATAGGAGTGAGGCACCCACAACCCACACCAACTCAACAACTGCAACTTCTACCAAGGAAGCGATCGCCACCCTAGTTCAGATATCCTATCTCTTGTCC
>JAXHSW010000097.1:10851-17775 GCA_034190295.1 Cyanobacteriota bacterium
CCCTTTCCAAGGGGGGCTAGGGGGGATCGAAATAGGAGTGAGGCACCCACAACCCACACCAACTCAACAACTGCAACTTCTACCAAGGAAGCGATCGCCACCCTAGTTCAGATATCCTATCGACAGCAGTATTTTTTTCTGTTGATTTTACCTTGGGTTTCGATCCCCCCTAACCCCCCTTGGAAAGGGGGGGACCGGAGGGCAAAAAGATGATTTGTGTGAGGGTGAAGATCGCGATTTTCACCTCTTCGCGATCGCTTCTTGGGCTGAGGTCGATCGTAACAAAAGTTAGAGCGATCGCTTGACTAATTACCAAGAAACTGCTCGGTGGATGGATTCAATTTGTTTGATATTTGGCAAAATTTAAGATACCTCGGTTTGGGTTTTCTAATGAATAAATATGATGGGCGATTTCCAACGGAGATGCTCCTAATTACGCGAATCTACAAAAAAATCGATCGCCTTCAAGGTAGGGTGCGCCATTCGGGAGAATTTAATTATGGCGTAGTCGAGTTAATGTTGTTCCCGCGTAACGCACCATTGGCAGAGTTAATGTTTGGCAAATTAGGTGCGTTACGGCGATATCCTGGGGTTAATTGATTATTTGTGTAGATGGTAGTCGCCTAACGCACCATTTAAGGTGTGTCAGTCCACTACTACTTACATTTTTCTCTAAAAACGAATGTAATCTTCAGGATTTCGAGTGTCCTGTGGATGACGATAAGGCGCGACATGAACTTCAAGGTGCAAGTGAGGGCCAGTAGACCATCCCGTGCTTCCAACATTGCCAATTTTTTGACCACCATTTACATGGTTTCCCACTCTGACATCCGTTCGGGAGAGGTGCGCATACACAGTACGAAGTCCATCAGTGTGTTGGATACGGATAAAACGTCCCCATCCATCAGGATGATAACCCACTTCGATGACCTGGCCTGGTTTAGCAGCTTTAACAGGAACATATGGATTACTATGCCAGGTAGATAAATCGATGCCGTGATGGTTAGGTCTCTGACGAGTTCTATATCGGCTGTCAGAATAAATAGTGTAAGTTCCTGGATCTAGAGGATTTTGCCAAGCATCATTACCCCCGCTACCACTATCTGGCAAGTTCAACTTCCACAGATGGAAACTGTTACCTGAAATCGGAGTGGGATACATATAAATGTGATTGCCATTAGCACCACCTGAATCTAAAGCACGCCCCGTAGCTTTATTGACAACCAGATAAGCATCACCTACTTTTGTAATTTTCCAGAGATGGTAAGGATTATCCTTGTTAGGATTGGGGTGAATGTAAGGTAGCTTTCCACCATCTCCGCCAGCATCTAAAGCTTTCCCTGTTGCTTTGTCGATCATCATGTAGTAATCGCCTACTTTCTCAAAACCCCATAGATGAAACTCATTACCGGAACTAGGTGATGGATGTGGATAAACTGAATTATTTTGACCACCTGCATCTAGTGCTTTGCCTGTTGCTTTGCTAGTGACAGTTGAGAACTTCAAACCAGCAATAGTCTTGTTGCCTTCTTTGACATAGGCAGCAGCAACATAACCAGTAGTATTTCCCACCTTTACTTTATACCAATCGTTGCGACCATCGTAATAACCACCAGAAACTTTTTGTAAAATGGTCAAATTAGTTCCATTAGCCAACCTACTGATTCTCGAGCCACTTAAAGAAGGGCTAGTACGGAAATTCAGCCCGATGGAAGAGTCAACATAACCAGGCTTGCTACTAGATGCCTGTCCCTTATTAAGCCAATCTGATGATGCTGACCGCGTTTTAATCCGACCGCCATCAGTTCCTGTAGCAAATAATGCCTTGCCATTCGAGGAATAAACCACAAGATTACCATCACCTTGAATAGCAAAGGTTGCACCAGGGTTGCCTCCAGTATCTGTTGCCCAAACTGGCTTCCCACGGTCGTAGAGGACAACATTGCCATCCCTTTGAACTGCAAACAGATCGGCATTTGTATTCTCCGTTCCCGTTGCCCAAATTGCCTTCCCTTGCGGACTGTATAATACTAAGTTTCCATCTGTCTGAAACCTAAATTTATAACCTGTAGATGTAATCCATTCTTGACCTCGCCGGAAATCTAAGTTAGTGCCTTCAGGCTTAAGATTGAAAGAGGTTGGTTTAGGCTCACTGGAAGATTTGAGATCGACATAGTAAGCTGCCACATAGCCAGTCTTACCGTTAACTTCGATCTCATACCAATCATTGCGAGAGCCAGTACCAGGGTTATAAGTTCCACCCGTAACAGATTTCAAAATCTTGAATGATGTTCCCTTTGGTAGCTTACCAAGAATACCTGCACCAACAAAAGAACCAGAACGTAAATTTAAAGGCAATGAACCAACCTTAGAATTGACAACACCTGATGTAGAAGATGGAGTCGGTTGAGGTGTGGTGGGATTGCTTGGCGGGGGAGTAGAACCTGTTACTTTACCCGTGAAGAATTTTTCAATTCCACGCCCCACAGCAGTACCGGCTTTTTCAACATTAGCACGGCTCATCCCTGGAGCGTCCATAAACAGAGATTCAACCAAAACAGCAGGAACATCGGTAGGAGCATTACGCAAAACTGAGAAATTTGCTTTCTTTGTACCTCGGTCGGGAATAATACTATCGGGGAAGATAGCATCTAACTCACTGTTAATCGCTTGGGCAAGTTGAGCATCTTTAGCGGGGGCGCTTGGATGAGAATAAACTTCATGTCCTTGAGCATTATTGTTAAAAGCATTTTGGTGCAGCGAAACAAAAATATCATGTCCCGCAGCCCGTTGACCGATTTGTGCCAAAGATAAGGGTTCATCTAAAACGTTGACTTCTGCACCTAACTGTCGTAAATGATTGGCAATCAAATTCGCCTGATGTAAGTTTTCAGCTGCTTCGGTTGTACTGTTAGCAACAGCACCAGGGTCGAATCCTGTATTAGTAATTCCATGACCAGGATCGAGAATAATTTTCTTGCCAACTAAGGTTTTTACACTCTGAGTTGGTGTGACGTTCCGCGCAGCATTAAGAGAAATTCCGGTTCCTTGTTGTGGTGCTTTTGACTTGAGAGTTTCATTCGCATTACCGTAGGAATTCTCAAACATCTCTTTGAGGAAGTTTGACCACGAAGGACTCTGTAAATTCCGAAAGGGTTTCAAGAAGTTATTCAGGGCTGCTTGTTTAACAACATCGGGACTGGGTTGAGGTTGAGGCTGAGGTTGCGGTTGGGGATTTGGGTCATTTCCAGGTAAATAAATGGCTTGACCTACAGATAATTGTGTCGTCTCTACACTTGTAAATGGTGTTTTTCCTGCTGGATCTTTAGTAATTTCTGTCCAACGAGTTTTCTACATCAAAAGCATCAGTTTCCGTGGGATTTTGTGCAAAATATTCATCTATTTTGGCAAAGTAATTTTCAAATAAATTTTCTGTATCTATATTATTAATATCAACAGCAGAATTATTTCCTAATATTGCAGCGACTAATTCTTCTTGTGTAAATAGTTCAAGTCCTTTTATATAATCAAGTGAATCATCTATTGGTACCGGACAAAATGCCACACTCGGACTAATTATTTCTTCTAAGATAAATGTTTGACTTCTGCGCTTTTTCTGTTGTTTATTACCGTCTTTTTTGAGTTTACTGTTATTCTTGTTTGTCTTTTTCCATAACCAGCCCATAATTTACACCTCTGACTTTTGTTCGGAATCAAATTGACAAGTTTTTCCTTCCACAATTATTAAATGAAAGTCTCTACGATCGCTTTCATTGAACATCTATCTATCGGGCGAAAAAATAATTTATTTTCGTCACTTGTTTATCAAAATTTGGGAAAAATAATTACTTGATAATTTAACTCACAAAATATTTAAGTGTCAAGGTAATTAATGATTTTATTTTGAGATTATTAGTTATTAACAGAAAACGAAGGTAGTAGTTAATACTAATATTATTTGAAGCTCTGCATAATTTACAATTATTTTTAATCCATCAGTCTTATTCTATAATGATTTGGTGAATTACTATCTAATTTTAAGTCTCTGCAACTTAACATTTATTTAGTATAACTATTTACAAAGGATATTTATATTTCCAGGTTGAATTTATACTGTTCCCAAAAAACTTTATGAAAATTTTATATCAATAAATGAAAAACTGAAATAAAGAGCGATATTATTGATATCATGTCCGGTAGCATCGGTCTTGTATAGAGAAGGCAAGGAAGAAGGAAGAAGGAAGAAGGAAGAAGGAAGAAGCTTTAAGAGAAGGAAAAATTTTACTCATAAGGTGGTAGATATTTCTCCAACTTTTACACGGGACTATACCAACGGACATGATATTATTGATAAAAATACGGCAAAAGTCTCATGCAACTTAAGTCAGTGGTGCATTGGAGGAGATGTCTAATATTGAAGTAATTATAGAATTATAAACAGATATTATATAACTGGATTTGATATAAAATCTATTTTTTCTGTTACCTTTGACAAAAATTTGAACAGTAAAAAATTATTCCATCCAATTTTTTGCCCTACTAACAGCTTTTTGCCAAACCATAAAACTTTTTTGCACTTTTGCAGCATTTTTACTGGGTTCAAACACCTGCCCAATTCTACTATCACTGACCAATTTCTGATAGTTATCCCATAAACCTACAGTCAAACCAGCAGCAAAAGCAGCTCCTTGAGCAGTAGCATCAATAAACGCAGGTCGCTCAACCGGAATACCTAATAAGTCTGCCTGAAATTGCATTAAAAAATTATTTTGCGAACCTCCACCATCAACTTTTAGATTAGTCATTAAAGTTCCGCTATCTTTATTCAGAGCATCCACAACTTCTTTAACCTGAAAAGCAATTGACTCTAAAACTGCTCTCACCATGTTTTCCCGCTTCACACCACCAGTAATTCCGAGAAAAGCACCGCGAGCATTCATATCCCAATGAGGGGCACCGAGACCACTTAAAGCAGGTACAAAATAAACACCGTTAGTATCTTCGACTTGCATTGCCAGATGTTCAGTTTCTGCTGCGGAGTCTATGAGTTTCAACCCATCTCGTAACCACTGAATACAAGCTCCTGTGGTAAACATTGCCCCCTCTAAAGCGTAAGTTGTTTTCAAATTATTGTTGATTTGTTGAGTCCACCCAATAGTTGATAAGAGTTGATTTTGAGATTTAGTGAGACTATCTCCAGTATTAGCAATCAAAAAACTACCCGTACCGTAAGTGCATTTTAACATTCCGGGGCGATCGCAACCATGAGCAAATAAGGCGGCTTGTTGGTCTCCTAAAATTGTAGCTATGGGAATTGATACTCCTAATAAGTCTACTTTTGTTTTGCCGAATATACTGAAACTTGGTTTGATTTCCGGCATTATTTCTCTAGGTATTTGAAACAAGTCTAATAATTCTCTATCCCAATTTAGGGATTGAATATTCATTAACATTGTGCGACTGGCGTTACTATGGTCGGTGGCGTGAATTTGCCCACCAGTTAGTTTCCACAAAATCCAAGTATCAATAGTACCTGCTAGCACATTACTGAGGTTAATATTTGGTTGTTCTCGCTTTACCCACTCCAGCATCCAGGATAGTTTTGTTGCCGAGAAGTAAGCATCTAAAACTAATCCGGTACAGTTTTGAATTTTTTCTGCTTTGCCTTTTGCTACTAACTCTCGAATCATGGGTGCGGTGCGACGGTCTTGCCAAACTATAGCTTTGTGGAGGGGTTTACCTGTGGTTTTATCCCAGAGGAGACAGGTTTCTCGTTGTACTGTTAAACCAATAGCTTCTACATTTGAGGGGGAAATATTAGTATTTCGGAATACCTGTTCCATCATGGCATAAGTGTCTTCCCATATTTCTTCTGGGTCGTGTTCTAACCAACCGGGGTGAGGGTAATATTGAGTAAGTTCTTTGTAAGCTTGACCGATACTAGCGCCTTGATAGTTGAATAATATTGCTCGGTTGCCTGTTGTACCAAGGTCGAGAGCTAAGATGTATTTTTCGGTTTCTATAGTCATAAAAAATGATTTTTTTTTAGCGGTCAGCGGTCAGCGGTCAGCGGTCAGCAGTAAACGTTTAGAAGGGGAATGTTACCCCTCCGCGCACCTTCCGGTTTCTATACCGGGGATTTAAACCTAGAGCTATAAAAGCTAATAGCTAGTTAACCGCAATAGTAATAGTCGGTTCGGGATTTTTGTTTGTCTACCACGATTACTGCTATTTTGACTAGAGATTTTAATTTTTCTTATTATTTTTCTGGGTATTGGATATTATAGTAGTGGGCGTTAATATATTTATACCAAATTGATAAATGTTTGCTATAAATAGCTAGGGAATTTCTTAGAATTTCCTACGGAATGCTCCGCAAACAGAATTCTGAATGAATAGATTTAATACCATTTTTGATGTTGTAAATTATATATATTTTACCGAATAATTAAGGTTTAAAGCCTCTCACTCGCCGTGGAGAAACAAGCGGTCGAGGGATGGATGTGTTTCCTAACCATATCCAATCGACCAAGAGATAAAATATTTTCCTTTTATTCAATCAATTCCGTTTTTAGGGAGAGGTAATTATCCATTATCAATTATCAATTATTGAAGTCACATAGACTTTCTTATGGAGTCTTTTGATAGTGCTGATTATTTGTAATATTCTTTTTTCAAAATGGTATTATAGATTGCAGGAACTAGCTAATAGCTAATAGCTAAAATCTGATATTATCATCGGTTTTTATTCCCCCTATTGTCTTTCGATTTGCTGATGGCTGAGTGCTGATTGCTGAGTGCTTATTTTATTTATTATCATCGGTTTTTATTCCCCCTATTGTCTTTCGATTTGCTGAGTGCTGAGTGCTTATTTTATTTATTATCATCGGTTTTTATTCCCCCTATTGTCTTTCGATTTGCTGA
>JAXHSW010000097.1:17875-17946 GCA_034190295.1 Cyanobacteriota bacterium
ATTTTATTTATTATCATCGGTTTTTATTCCCCCTATTGTCTTTCGATTTGCTGAGTGCTGAGTGCTTATTT
>JAXHSW010000097.1:18046-32357 GCA_034190295.1 Cyanobacteriota bacterium
TATTTATTATCATCGGTTTTTATTCCCCCTATTGTCTTTCGATTTGCTGATGGCTGAGTGCTGAGTGCTGAGTGCTTATTTTATTTATTATCATCGGTTTTTATTCCCCCTATTGTCTTTCGATTTGCTGATGGCTGAGTGCTGAGTGCTGAGTGCTTATTTTATTTATTATCATCGGTTTTTATTCCCCCTATTGTCTTTCAATTTGCTGATGGCTGAGTGCTGATTGCTGAGTGCTTATTTTATTTATTATCATCGGCTTTTATTCCCCCTATTGTCTCTCAATTTGCTGATGGCTGAGTGCTGATTGCTGAGTGCTGATTTTATTTATTATCATCGGTTTTTTATTCCCCCTATTTTTTTTCGATTTGCTGATGGCTGAGTGCTGATTGCTGAGTGCTGATTTTATTTATTATCATCGGTTTTTATTCCCCCTATTGTCTCTCAATTTGCTGATTGCTGAGTGCTGATTTTATTTATTATCATCGGTTTTTATTCCCCCTATTGTCTCTCAATTTGCTGATGGCTGAGTGCTGAGTGCTGACCGCTTCTTTATTCGATATAATTTCACATTTTTAATTGTGGTTTCTAGAAAGTATTTTTTTTCTAAATATTGATTGAGATGACTTCTATATTCTGGACTAATATTATCTTTTTCTGCTAATAAAATATAACTGGGATTTTTCGCCATGATTTTATCTAATTCTTGCAGAGCATCTGTAGGCAACATCTGAGACATGGCTGTTAAATGGCTAGGAAAAGCATATTTTGTGGGAATTTTTGTGGGGACTAGGTAATAAATTATTGGTTCATAATTGACGACATATATATAATCTGTCGCTCTAATTCTCTGCCGTAAATATTTACTAATCAAAGCTTCTCTGTCATCCCATGTATCTATCTTTTTAATATATCGATAATAGATAAATTCTAAATTTTTACTTGATTTGTTATAACCTGCTTGGGCAAAAGGATATATTAAAATTAGGAATAGAAGTATATTTGGCAAAGCAGAAGGGAAGTCAATAGAAATTTTTCGGGAATCGATCGTAACGGTTTTTTTCTGTTTATTTGCTTCTTCATATAAATCTTGGCTTCTAGATTTTTTTTGAGGTAAATGAACAGATTTAATCATGACATAGCTACTAATTAGACATAAAGGAGGTAATAATTGTAAAAAGTAATGATTATAAAATCGCTTTGATAATAAAACTGCTAAAAATACACAACTAAACCACAAAAATAAATAGATTAAATTTCGTTCTTGTTTTAATTTACCTCTAGCAAAGACAAACAAATAAACCGGACTCCAAAATAAACATAACCACAATAAAATATTTCCTAATACCTGTTTATTGAGTCTACTGAAAAGGTCTGACCAAGAAAAATTGAGCATTGCTACATATTTACTATTAGCAGTGAGAGTCGCATAAATATATTCATCAAAATAACCTGAGAATTGATAAATAACTGCGATGATAACAGCAGGTAAAATTAAGCCTGCACCTAAAATCATATAAAACTTAAATAGGGAAAAGGAAAGATTTTTGAATATGTCTATAGTCTGAAAATTATCTCCAGGTTTTCTTTTTTCTTTCCTACTTTCTTCTTCTTCCAACTTCGGTCTTCCTTCTTCCTTCCCATAAAACTTAAATAGGGAAAAGGAAAGATTTTTGAATATGTCTATAGTCTGAAAATTATCTCCAGGTTTTCTTTTCTCCTTCCTACTCTCTGCTTCTTCCAACTTCCTTCTTCCTTCTTCCTTCCGAAATAAACTTCCCAATAAAATTAATCCCAAAACATCCATAACTACTAAATATTTGATTTGCATTCCTATCCCTAAAATTAGACCGATCGAAAATACTTTAATATTTGATAGTTTCCTATTCTGAAATAATAATAAAAATGCTCCAGTCACTAAAGGAGCAAACAAAATTTCTGCATTTGCAGCAGCACCATCATTATGTAGGGAAAAAATGGCGTACAATGCACCTGCTAATAATCCAATTTTCTCTCCTTGTTTTTTGTCAATAGCTACACCAATGCTATATAAAAAATAACTGGTAAAGGTTGTGGCGATAATAGATAAGATTCTGATGGATACTATAGATTTTCCCAAGATTAGCATTGTGAGGGAAAATAAGATAAAAATCCCTGGAGGTTTGTTATCCCAAATTTCTATATAAGGAAGGTTGCCATTTAATAGACTATCTGCTCCTAATATATAGATGCTTTCGTCTTTGTCTAATACTGATACAAATAATGTCCAGAATCTGAGGAAGAATGATAATAGTAGAAATGCTAGAAAAATTATTAGTTTTTGATTGATGTTTTTGGTCATTTGCAGAAGGAAGAAAGAAGAAGGAAGAGGGAAGAAGGAATAAGTAATATCAAGTCTAGTTGAATACTTATAAATAATGACGGAGTCCTCAGTCCTCAGTCAGACCGAGTCAGGAGTTAGGAGAAAAAAAGGAGGAAGAGAAGAAGAAAGTTTTTGATCGCTAATTAAGCGAACATTATATAAGGAGGAATGTGGGTTGAAAAGGTATAAATCCTTCACTGTCAAAGGTTTTCCTAGTGCAGGATGGCAGAAATAACTAACCAGTTACAAAATCCTAAAAGCCTTACCAATCAAAAATGATTGACTTCCGCGTAGTTTAACTAGGTCATGCTGCGCATTTTTAGAGCTTCACAAAATGAAATATTGCTTTGTCTTGCTGTCTGAGTATCTTTTCTATACATTCAGTGACGAAATACTGTTTTTGTGTTGAATAAAAAGTCATGTGTAGGGGCGAGCGACACCCAATAATTACATACTATCACGATTTTTTTGGGGATGCAAGGGGAAAATCCTTGCCGTTTTTAGAGCTTTACAAAATGACGATCGTCCGCGGCCAAAGTATCCGTTCCTTGTCTGGCTGATGGGGTGAAAATTTTTCCTGTAGCCACTTTTTTTGTTAGTGCTTCACAAGATGATAATTTTTCTCTCTTTTGCTGTCTGAGTATCTTTTCTATACATTCAGTGACGAAATACTGTTTCTGTGTTGAATAAAAAGTCATATGTAGGGGCGAGCGACACCCAATAATTACATACTATCACGATTTTTTTGGGGATGCAAGGGGAAAATCCTTGCCGTTTTTAGAGCTTTACAAAATGACGATCGTCCGCGGCCAAAGTATCCGTTCCTTGTCTGGCTGATGAGGTGAAAATTTTTCCTGTAGCCACTTTTTTTGTTAGTGCTTCACAAGATGATGATTTTTCTCTCTTTTGATGTCTGAGTATCTTTTCTATACATTCAGTGACGAAATACTGTTTCTGTGTTGAATAAAAAGTCATGTGTAGGGGCGAGCGACACCCAATAATTACATACTATCACGATTTTTTTGGGGATGCAACGGGAAATGCCTTGCCGATTTTTTAGTAGCTCCACAAAATGATGATTTTTCTTTGTTTCTGAATATATATAGTAGGAATAGGTTAAGGCAATTATCAACACTTAAACTCAGTCAGGGATTTCTTCTGAATTCTGACTTGCGCGTAGCGCTATAGCGATCGCTTCTACATAAATATATTAGTTCTGTGTTGATGGCTGAAGAATTTTCCTGTGGTCACTTTTTTTGTGAGTGCTTCACCGGATGATGATTTTTCTCTGTTTTGGTGTCTGAGTCTCTCTTCTTATATATATTCAGTTGTGAAGTCCGATCTTTGCGTTGAATAAAAAGTCATGTGTAGGGGCGAACGACTCCCAATAATTACATACTACTATGATTTTTTGGGGATGCAAGGGGAAATACCTTACCGATTTTTAGTAGCTCCACAGAATGCAGATTAACATCCGTGCATCTGTGGCAAAATCCTTGTCTTGCCTTAATTGGATTTAGGTTCATAGTCGCAAGAACAATACTGCTGCCTAAAGATCGGGGTTGGCGTTTATTGCTCCACTTCCAAGGAGCGATCGCTCTTACCGAATAATTAAGGTAAAAATCCTCTCACTCGCCGTGGAGAAACAAGAAAAAATTTTCACGATCGTTCAATCCTATCCATTTTAGGGAGAGGTAATTATCAATTATCCATTATTGAACTATCCCACACTTTGCACTCTGCACTACCAGATTTTTCCCATAGAATCGATCGACTCACACAGCGATCGCTCACAAAACAATTACTCATTCTGTGAGGCTCCAAAAAAACTCAAGGATGTTTCCCTTGCATCCTCAAAAAAATCATAGTAGTATGTAATTATTGGGTGTTGCTCGCCCCTACGCATGACTTTTTATTCAACGCAAAGATCGGACTTCACAAGTAACTATCTATATATATATAGAGACTCAAAAGCGATCGCCAACAATAACATCAGAATAAAATCATTCTATGAAGCACCAAAAGATAAAGATTTCTCCTATAGAGACAATCAACTCACAGCGCGATGTAGCTACCGCACTTGCTCCGCCAACGCTACCATCACAAAACAATCACTCATTCTGTGAAGCTCCAAAAAATCTCAAGGATGTTTCCCTTGCATCCTCAAAAAAATCATAGTAGTATGTAAATATTGGGAGTTGTTCGCCCCTACGCATGACTTTTTATTCAACTAAAATATACTGTAGGTTGGGTTAAGCGATCGCGGAGCGGAACGGATGTTCTATCGCGCAACCCAACAAAAACAATAATAAAAATGGTTTTCACCTAAAAGATAGCTATAACCTTTGAATGTTAGGTTTATCCTGCGAATAAGCTGCGAAGAGCGTTTCCTCAACCCAACCTACTTTTATTTATTAATGACTTTTTTTAAACTTCCTCCGCCGCTTGAAGAATCAAACGACGAGCTACAGTTTGAGTACCAGTATGTTCAAAATAATTAGTAGTCAAATCCAGAAAAGCCGCCAAATAATCCAACTTATCATCAGCAATAGCCACAAAATTGTCTAAATGATCGATAATGATTTGAGGTTCTAATCCTCGCGATGAAACTAAATTACTCATCCAACCCCCAACCGCATCAAAACTATTACCAATAAAATCAAGCTTACCCTGAGTACTATCACCAGGAATCAAATTATTTACCCTCTGAAATAAAGGATTTTGTTGCAAACCAGCAGAACTCATTCCCCCAATAATATCTCCCACGCGACTCACAAAATCTGGTCCCAGTGGAATTAACCCATCAAAACAGACTAAAGCAACCATTCGCATCAAAGAAGGGCCACTATATTCTTCTGCCAAAGCTGCCGAAAATTCTCCTAAACTTTCTCTCGTAGGCATTCCATTTAATTTACAGAAAGCAACCAATTCAGCCACCACTTTAATCGCTAAATCAACTGCCTGAGTTTTATCGGCACTTGGCGTTAACTTATTCAGGAAACTCAAGAAAGAGATTTTTTTACCAATTTTGTTGGCCATTGCTGCGGCACCCATAGCAGCGTCAGCTTTATCTAAAGTTTGATAAACCCAGATAGCGCTCTGATATCCTTGAGATTCGTCATTATATATCCACAAAGCACGTTCGCTAATTTTTTGAATCCTTTCTAGGTCTTCTTCGCCGGTGACTTCTCGAACAGTATTTTCAAAGCCTACTAAATTGTTCCATTCACCAGGTACTATGAATGTTAGGGAGCGTAATGCTGAAACTGTAATCCCACCAGTGGGTAGGTTATCGACTAATTTGATAATTGAATTGCTCATAGTTTATTTGATTTTATTTGAGTGTATTAATTTTTTCTCCATTAAAACTTATCTTCGTTCCGGAGGCGATATTCTCATCCTATTAGGACTTTTATACAATTGAGCAAACCTTCAGATTAAGTAGTTTAATTAATATAGATATATATTATCTCTAAAAAAGAGCAGTTTCTATTGAATTTGCCTATCATAGTTTCAGAAAAAGCTTATGTCATTTTTGGAGATTTCTATTAGTATTTCGCTACAAAAAAATTATCCTGTGAAGCACTCTAAAAAAATCGGCGGCGGGGAGGATTTTCCCTTGCATCCTCAAAAAAATCATAGTAGTATGTAATTATTGGGAGTCGTTCGCCCCTACGCATGACTTTTTATTCAACTAAAAAAGTATTTCGCAACGCCAGAATATTTAATCTCTGATGATAGCGATCGCCAAGTTTATAGAATTTTGAGGAAGCGCTTTAGCGATATTTTTCCTTCAAGTTGACAAACAGTCTTTAATTATATGCTCCTAATTCTTTTAAATTAGTAATAGTTGAATTTGACAAATTCGCTATCAAAATTTCATCCTGTGAAGCACTCTAAAAAAAATCGGCGGCGGGGAGGATTTTCCCTTGCATCCTCAAAAAAATCATAGTAGTATGTAATTATTGGGAGTCGTTCGCCCCTACGCCAGAATATTTAATCTCTGATGATAGCGATCGCCAAGTTTATAGAATTTTGAGGAAGCGCTTTAGCGATATTTTTCCTTCAAGTTGACAAACAGTCTTTAATTATATGCTCCTAATTCTTTTAAATTAGTAATAGTTGAATTTGACAAATTCGCTATCAAAATTTCATCCTGTGAAGCACTCTAAAAAAAATCGGCGGCGGGGAGGATTTTCCCTTGCATCCTCAAAAAAATCATAGTAGTATGTAATTATTGGGAGTCGTTCGCCCCTACGCATGACTTTTTATTCAACTAAAAAAGTATTTCACAACGCCAGAATATTTAATCTCTGATGATAGCGATCGCCCTATTGAAGAATTATGCTGAGGAACAATACCAGAAATACTTTCATCCTGTGAAGCTCCTAACTATATGCTTGTTTTCCCCTCATCAAATCTTTCCATCCATCCCTCCTGAGTGGGGAAGCCACAAATATTTTCATTCCCTGAAGCTTCTAAAAAACGGCAGGATTTTTGGTTGCATCCTCACAAAATTTCTGATATCATAAAAACTATAAGGAGTCGTTCGCCCCTACGCATGACTTTTTATTCAACTAAAATTCTTTATTCTTTATTTAAGAGGCGATAGAACTCCGTTCCGCTTACGCGATCGCCCTATTGAGGAACTCTGTCTCAGAACAATACCAGAAATACTTTCATCCTGTGAAGCTCCTAACTATATGCTTGTTTTCCCCTCATCAAATCTTTCCATCCATCCCTCCTGAGTGGGGAAGCCACAAATATTTTCATTCCCTGAAGCTTCTAAAAAACGGCAGGATTTTTGGTTGCATCCTCACAAAATTTCTGATATCATAAAAACTATAAGGAGTCGTTCGCCCCTACGCATGACTTTTTATTCAACTAAAATTCTTTATTTAAGAGGCGATAGAACTCCGTTCCGCTTACGCGATCGCCCTATTGAGGAACTCTGTCTCAGAACAATACCAGAAATATTTTCATCTTGTGAAGCTCCTAACTATATGCTTGTTTTCCCCTAATTAAATCTTTCCATCTATCCCTCCTCAGTGGGGAAACCACAAATATTTTCATTCCCTGAAGCTCCTAAAAACGGCAGTATTTTTGGTTGCATCCTCACAAAATTTCTGATTACATAAAAACTGTAAGGAGTCGTTCGCCCCTACACATGACTTTTTATTCAACTAAATTTTCTTGTTCACAGGCGATAGAACTCCGTTCCGCTGCGCGATCGTCCTATTGAGGAATTCTGTCTCAGAACAATACCAGAAATACTTTCATCGCTGTGAAGTTTCTATAAACTATATGCTTGTTTTCCAGTTTATCACCCCAAATACTTACTACTTCTTCAATTAAATTGATGGTAACTCCAAAGATATTTGCCCTAATAAACCCTTACGAAAATCATCCAAAATTCGTCTAGCAGTACGCTCAACATCTCCTTGAAAAAGCAGCTCTGCCAACTTATGTAAATAACCTTCACCTGTATAATTAGTCAGTTCTAAATCATAACGAGATTTGAAACCAGAGACAGAAACCAAACCATTACTATCAACATCCAGAGACATCAACAAATCAATCAAACTAGCAACAATTCGCTGATTATCATAAGCAGCATCGCCAATATCCTCACAAATAGCCAACTTAATCGCATCCTCTTCATTTTTAATCTTACTAGGAATTACCCCAGGAGCATCCAACAATTCAATCTCATCAGATATCCGTACCCATCTTAATTGCTTAGTCACACCAGCACGTCTAGCACTCTCAACAACCTTCCTCTTCAACAACCTATTAATCAGAGCAGACTTTCCCACATTAGGAAAACCAATAACCACAGCACGGACAGGACGAGGTAACATCCCGCGATCGCGCCTTCTTTGATTAACAGCACGACCAGCTTCCCGCGCCGCCTTGGCCACACTCTTTACCCCATCACCCAACTTAGCATTAGTAAAATAAGGCACTTGTCCCTGAGCTTCAAACCATTCCTGCCACATCTTCATCACATCCGAAGAAATCATATCCATGCGGTTCAAAACCAATACCCGCGCCTTATTCCCCACCCACTCAGACACCTGGGGATGATTAGTAGTCAGTGGGATACGAGCATCTCTAACTTCCAGAACCACATCAACCCGTTTCAGTTGTTCCTTAAGATTTCGTTCGGCCTTCGCAATATGGCCCGGATACCATTGTATAGTCATTTCAGTTATCAGTTATCAGTTATCAGTTATCAGTACCTCTGCCTAAAGTCAGAGACTTGAAATATTGAACTTGATTTTTTCTTGGCCATCCCACCCTACGGGAAGCTACGCTTTAAATGTTGCGTAGCAAAACGACCGCTCTCTCGTGGCGCAGCCAAGGGGAGGCTTGAGACCTTATCTTTTGGTCAAATAAATTTAGGATCATATTTGCATTATTCAGATGTAGCATCTTATTGTGATTCAGAGAAATCTTTCATGCAAATTACCAATACTATTCATTTCCGAAACGTAAAAGGAGATATTTTTGGCGGGTTGACTGCTGCAGTGGTGGCCCTACCAATGGCACTAGCTTTCGGAATTGCTTCTGGAGCAGGTGCTGCTGCAGGGTTGTGGGGAGCAATCTTAGTCGGATTTTTTGCCGCTTTATTTGGTGGCACTCCTAGTCTAATCTCCGAACCTACTGGACCGATGACTGTCATTGTCACCGCTGTTATCGCCGAATTAATGGCCGTAAATCCCGAAAGTGGTCTAGCAATGGCCTTTACCGTGGTGATGATGGCGGGTATCTTTCAAATCCTATTTGGAGTCCTGCGGTTGGGGAAGTATATTACGATGCTTCCTTATAACGTCATTTCCGGTTTTATGACAGGAATTGGCGTGATTCTGATTTTTTTGCAAATTGCGCCGTTTATCGGTCAAGACACCCCCTCTGGTGGAGTAATTGGCGTAATTAAGGCTTTCCCTAATTTGATTGCTAATATTAATCCATGGGAAACATTGTTAGGGTTAATTACTTTAGGAATTTTGTTCTTTTGTCCTGCAAAACTAAAAAAGTTAGTCCCTCCCCAACTAATAGCTTTAGTAATTGGTACGGCGATTTCTTTGATTTTCTTTAGAAATATTGAAATTCGGACGATCGCTACAATTGGAGAAATTACCCCCGGTTTGCCACAACTGCAAATGCCTACATTTACCGCTGAAAATTTACGGTTAATGTTTGTGAATGCTATGGTTTTGGGTATGGTGGGTTCTATTGATTGTCTATTAACTTGTTTGGTGTCAGATAGTTTAACCAGAACCGAACATAAATCTAATAAAGAATTAATCAGTCAAGGGGTGGCTAATTTAATTACAGGTTTATGCGGTGGAATTGCTGGTTCTGGAGCCACAACAGCAACTGTAGTTAGTATCCAAGCGGGGGGACGCACCGCTTTAGCTGGCATTAGTCGCGCTTTAGCACTGTTGATTGTTGTGTTATGGGCGGCACCTTTAACTTCCGGAATTCCTCTAGCTGTGTTAGCAGGAATTGTCTTAAAGGTGGGAATTGATATTATTGATTGGGGTTTCCTCAAACGGGTTCACAATATTTCTTGGAAGGCTGCCGGAATTGTTTATAGTGTGGTTATCCTCACGGTATTTGTGGATTTAATGGTAGCGGTTGCGGTGGGAGTTTTTATCGCGAATATTTTAACCATTGAACGTCTTGAAGAAATGCAATCTCAGTCTGTAAAAGCGATTACTGATGCGGACGATCAAATCGTGATGAATGACGAAGAAAAGCAAATTTTGGAATTGGCAAATGACCGAGTTTTGCTATTTCATTTGAGCGGACCAATGATTTTTGGAGTAGCCAAAGCGATTTCCAGAGAACATAGCGCCATTAGTAATTATGATGTATTGATTGTCGATTTGAGTGAAGTGCCAATTCTAGGGGTGACTTCTTCTTTGGCAATTGAAAATGCCATTAAAGAGGCGATCGATGCTGGACGAGAGATAATTATGGTTGGAGCAACTGGAAAGGTAAAACGTCGGTTAGAAAAACTGGGAATTGCTGGCTTAATTCCAGAAAATTACTGGATGAGCGATCGCTTGACTGCACTTAAGGAAGGTTTACGAATAGTGAAGCAAAAACAAAGCTCTAGCTATGAAGATATCCCAAAACCTGCTTTTCCCAGTTCTTAATCCTATTTTTCTCAAAGAAACCGGATTTTTCCCAACTTGATTCGGCAAGGGGTCTCCCGTTATAATCGGGCGATTTAACGGGAGGGGAATTGCCGATAGCAAATTAAACAGGTGTCGAAGGAAAACTTTTGTAGTTATACCAATTCCCAAAAATAATGCTATACTTCTGATGCGACTTCAGTTATTAAGTAATAATAATGCTTCAGTAATGTTTGTAAATATTATCAGGATTAAAACAAAATATCTTATATCTTATATCTTTTAACCCTACTCCCTACTCCCTACTCCCTACTCTCAAGGAGATGTAGCAAGAATGCGTGAGAAATGGTATTAGTAGTTTCTTTGTCTCGTTTGTCACAAGTAATTATCACATCAGGATAATAGAATTTATTCTTATGTTTAGTTTCAATTCTAGCTTTCATATCAGAAATATAAACCCGACAACCACGACCTCTAACATGACTACGGAGCAATGCTGCTAAATTCAAAGATATTGTGACACGAGCATCACTAGCTCCAGCCATTGCATAAATTTATCTATCAATATATTCATGTTTAATTGAGCTTTTTTCTTTCATTTGAAGATACTCTTCGGGTGTGATACTAAAATTTTTGGGAGAAGCAATCATAGTTAAATCAGAAAGGCTAAACGATAATTAATTTTACCGAACAATTAAGGTTTAAAGCCTCTCCTTTAAAGGAGAAACAAGAAAAATTTTTCCTTTGAGTCAATCCTCTTCTTTTCAAGGAGAGGTAATTCTTAATTCTTAATTCTTAATTCTTAATTCTTGAACACTTATATAATAGGATAATATAAAAAAATGTAGGTTTCAAGATAAAATACAGAACAGATAAATAAGAAAATAAGAAAATAAAATGTATATTACACTGAGTAGTTATATTAATAGTAAGTCATTTCATTTATCGGTTATTAGTTATCAGTACTGACCCCTAAAGCCAGAGACTTGAAATACTGAAGTTTACTTTTTTCATTCCCTTAAAATGGTAGGCTATTTACCATTTTTTTTGTAAAATTATAGCAATTCTAAATCATTTGTAAAAAATCTAGGCACTACATCAAAACTTTGAATATCTGACTCATATTCCATGTATTCCATGAAATATCTGGTATAAATACTTTTTTACATAGTATTTTTACACAGCAAAAATAGAAGTCCTATATATTTGCCTACTGTATCTATAAGCTTTGATAGTCGCCATAATTTCTTCCTATCCTATTATTGTAGTAAAATTATCTAGAAAATATCATCTATATTAATTATGAACTTTGCAACTAGAATGAATGGTCTAGGTGGCGATGCTGCTATTGAGGTTTTTACTAAGGCAAAATATTTAGAATCTCAAGGTCGAAATATTATTCATTTAGAAATTGGTCAACCTGATTTTAAGACTCCTCAAAATATTCGCGAAGTTGCTTTTCAAGCCATGAATAATGGTTATACAACTTATACTCCTGCAGCAGGTTTATTGGAGTTAAGGGAAGTAATAGCAGAACATATTTCTCAGACACGCAATATATTAGTTAATCCTGATGAAGTTGTAGTAATGCCAGGGGCAAAACCAGTCATATTTTTTACTCTTTTAGCATTAATAAATTCTGGGGATGAAGTGATTTATCCTAACCCTGGATTTCCTGTTTATGAATCAGTGATTAATTTAGTAGGAGGGAAATCTATTCCATTACCTTTATTGGAAGAATTAGACTTTCAATTTAGTCTGGATAATTTGATTAATTCTATTTCTGAACGGACAAAATTATTAATTCTTAATTCTCCCCATAATCCTACTGGCAGCGTGTTAACTTCTGAGTATTTGGAAGCTATTGCTAAATTGGCAATTAAACATAATTTTTATATCCTTTCTGATGAAATTTACTCCCATTTAGTCTATGATTCAAAATTTTCCAGCATTATCAGTTTTCCTGGTATGAAAGAACGCACAATTTTATTAGATGGGCATTCAAAAACTTATGCTATGACGGGGTGGCGTTTAGGTTATTCTGTTTCTTCTAAAGCAATAGCTGAAAAGTTAGACCAGTTGATGTTAAATTCTAATTCCTGTGCTTGTTCATTTACTCAAATAGCTGGTATTGAAGCTATTAAAAATTCTCAGGAGTTTGTCAAGGAAATGTTTGCAGAATTTAAAGAACGACGTGATGTTATTGTCGAAGGTTTAAATTCTATTGGAGGTATTAACTGTGGAAAACCAGCAGGTGCTTTTTATGCTTTCCCAAATGTGAAACAACTGTCGATAAGTTGTGAAAAACTGGCAGATTATTTATTATCTGAAGCTGGAGTTGCTTTATTGCCGGGAACTGCTTATGGAAAATTTGGAGATGGATATTTGAGGTTGTCTTATGCTAATTCCATTGAGAATATTCGAGAAGGTATTAGTCGGATGAAAATGGCTATTGAAAAATTTAGTTAAGTGGTTGAAGGTAAATATAGAAGATATTAACTGTGGAAAAATTTTTGGTATTTTGAAGATTTTCCCAAATATTAAATAACTGCCGATAAGTTATGAGAAACTGGCAAATTATTTATTAGTTGAAGGTGGAGTTGTTTTATTACTGAGAATTGCTGATGGAAAATTTAGAGATGGATATTTGAGGTTGTTTTATATAAATTCCATTGAAAATATTCCCTCATATATTAGTTGGATAAAAACAGCGATCGCTCAACTATAGAAATTCTATGGAATATATTGACTATGGAAGACCCCCTGGTACAATGGATATTTTTCTCAAGTATTAAACAACTGCTGATAAGTTGTGAGAAACTGGCAGATTATTTATTAGTTAAAGGTGGAGTTGTTTTATTACTGGGAATTGCTGATGGAAAATTTAGAGATGGATATTCGAGGTTGTTTTATGCAAATTCCATTGAAAATATTCGGTTAGATATTAGTCGGATGAAAAAAAGCGATCGCTCAACTATAGAAATTCTATTTGAATAGTCAAATTTTCTGGGATGGAGAATTTAGAGGTAGATATTTGAGGTTGTTTTATATACATTCCATTGAAAATATTCCCTCAGATATTAGTTGGATAAAAAAAGCGATCGCTCAACTATAGAAATTCTATTTGAATAGTCAAATTTTCTGGGATGGAGAATTTAGAGGTAGATATTTGAGGTTGTCTGATGCAAATTCCATTGAAAATATTCCCTCAGATATTAGTTGGATAAAAACAGCGATCGCTCAACTATAGAAATTTTATTTGAATAGTCAAATTTTCTGGGATGGAGAATTTAGAGATAGATATTTGAGGTTGTCTGATGCAAATTCCATTGAAAATATTCCCTCAGATATTAGTCGGATAAAAACAGCGATCGCTCAACTATAGAAATTTTATTTGAATAGTCAAATTTTCTGGGATGGAGAATTTAATCGTTATTTTTTTGGAGATGTAATGTAATTTTTGAGGAATTAAATTCTATGGAAGACCCCCTGGTGCAATGGATATTTTTCTCAACTATTAAACAACTGCTGATAAGTTGTGAGAAACTGGCAGATTATTTATTAGTTAAAGGTGGAGTTGTTTTATTGCTGGGAATTGCTGATGGAAAATTTAGAGATGGATATTTGAGGTTGTTTTATATACATTCCATTGAAAATATTCGTTTATATATTAGTCGTATTAAAAAAAGCGACCCCTCAACTATAGAAATTCTATTTGAATAGTCAAATTTTCTGGGATGGAGAATTTAGAGGTAGATATTTGAGGTTGTTTTATATACATTCCATTGAAAATATTCCCTCA
>JAXHSW010000098.1:0-7102 GCA_034190295.1 Cyanobacteriota bacterium
CCCTACCTACTCCCTGACCTATCCGTGTATCCGTGCCATAATCCGTGTGAGCCACTCCCCCACTCCCTGTACGGACGCCCTGATGCAACGTCCCTACCTACTCCCTGAGCTATCCGTGTATCCGTGCCATAATCCGTGTGAGCCACTTCCCTACTCCCTGTACGGACTGATGCAAGGTCTCTACCTACTCCCTGAGCTATCCGTGTATCCGTGCCATAATCCGTGTGAGCCACTCCCCCACTCCCTGTACGGACTGATGCAACGTCCCTACCTACTCCCTGAGCTATCCGTGTATCCGTGCCATAATCCGTGTGAGCCACTCCCCCACTCCCTATAAAAAACCCATCGACTCTAACCCTTGCCTAATTCTTTTTGCTTCTGTAGGATTATATTTTTCATGTAAACTAATAGCCTTCCTAAACGCTTCTAAACTTTCTGGAACTTGACCAACTTTCAACAATACAACTCCCAAATTTTGATAAGCTTCTGCATAATTACTATCAAGCTGAATTGCCTTTTGATAAGAAGCGATCGCTTCGGTAAACCAACCCATTTCTTTTAATACCATTCCTCGGTTATAGTGAGCAACTGCAAAATTATGGTCTATCTGTAAAGCAATTTCATAGTTAATTTTTGCATCCTGTAAATTTCCTTCTTCTTTCAACAAACTACCCAAATTATTGTATGCTCCCAACTTTAACTTAGGCATAACATTTAACTCTATTGCTATTTTATAATGACTCTTTGCCTTTTCTATATCTTGTTTTTTTCGATAGGCAATAGCTAAGTGATAATGCAGCTCATACAAAATTGTTTTATCTATCTGAGGGTCTTGTAAACCTCGAAATAGCAATTCCATTCCTTTCTGTTTTTCCCCAATTTCTATATACAAAGCACCTAACTTACTACAAACATAAACATCATTAGGATGATTACCAAAATAACTTTCCATCGCTGCTTTTGCTCTTTGCAGTTTATTTTTAGAAGTAATTTCTCCCTTTTGATAACCCTCATGTAAAACTGCTATTTCTGGCAATGAAGCTATTTCCCAGTGAGATTCCTTCGCCAAAATCTCAGTAATACTATCATCAACTATGGCGTGATAAGGTCGAGAAAATTTTATTTCAGGATGATTTCTAAACAGACGAGAAACCAAAGAATAGGGAGATTGTTGTGCCCCTATTTCCTCTCTAATTAAATTAATTAAAATGTAGCGATCGCTCTTTATTGCTTCCTGAATATGTGGAGCTATTTTTGGTGAGAGATATTCATCAGCATCTAATACTAAAACCCAGTCACCTGTAACGTATTTCAAAGATTCATTTCTTGCTGCTGCAAAATCATTACACCATTCAAAATAATGTACTTTTGCCCCAAACTCTTGAGCTATTTCTGGCGTTCGGTCAGTTGAACCCGTATCCAAAACAACCATTTCATCTACTACATTTTTCACACTTGCCAAACATCTTGGCAAATTTTTTTCCTCATTTTTAACAATAATACAAAAACTCAAATTCATCTTCTATAAATTAACATTCAGCTATCAGCGATTAGCATGAAAATTATATCATTTCCGTTGGTATAAGTAATGGATAGGGAAAAACACACCAATGATAAACATAATAAAAAAAGCTACTTCTTCCCATTCCTTTTTATCTACTTACAGATTCTAAAAGTCTCAAGTTTAGTCACAACAATAATGTAAGCATTTAGCGGTCAGCTATCAGCTATCAGCTATGAACTATTAACTAATTATGGTACCGAAGGAGGAATTAGTCTCCAAGGAGTTAAATATGTTTGCTTCCGCATTCCGCACGGAAAGAAAAAGGTTATCAGCTAACTTTAGTAGTTATACAAAATCTCAAAAAGTTTGCTATATGTATTTTTGTAATGAAGCAGGTAGGGATATGCTAATAAAACATAGCATTACTATTCAGAAATGGTATTACTTGACTGAAAAATATATAAATGCTCAAGCTAATTCAGGGATTACTTCTAAGTTCTGACTTCATGAAAAAACCCATTCATAAGCGTAGTTAAGAATGGGGTAGATTTACATATTTCCAATAAATTAAATGGTATAACGCTAATTAATTAGTTAGGAATAATTACTGTATCAATTACATGAATTATACCATTACTTGCAGGTACATCTGCCTTAAGAACTTTGGCATCTCCCACCATTACACCTGCATCAGAAACATCAATGTTTACTTTACTACCTTCGACAGTCTTAACCATTCCAGATTCGAGGTCTCCAGACATTACCTTGCCAGGAACTACATGATAAGTCAGAATTTTTACTAATTGATCTTTATTTTCTGGTAACAATAACTTTTCTACTGTTCCTTCTGGTAAAGCTGCAAATGCTTCGTCAGTAGGAGCAAATACTGTAAAAGGGCCTTCTCCTTGGAGTGTTTCTACCAAACCAGCAGCTTTTAGTGCCGCAGCTAAAGTATTGAATTGACCTGCTTCTGCTGCAGTTGCGACAATATCCTTATCCTTAGAGTGAGAGTGAGCAATTTGTAGTGGTTGGTTAACTGTTGGCTGAGTTAAGGACTTTTGAGATAAATTAGCTACTGCGGGTAGACCGAAGAATGCGCTAGTACCAACTAATCCTAAGATAGCGATCGCTTTTTTCATCATACTTACATTTTGGGTATTCATACCGATCTACTTTTCCTGTTTGTTAAAAACTGTAAACTTTATTCTATTTATCTTAACAAAATTCTAAGAAGTGTCAAGATAATTTACATAATCATACCCAATTTTTACTTTTCAGTTTTTAATTACTTCCGAGAGAATCCGGAGAGACCCCATCGAATCCATAACTCAAAACTTCTATTACCAAGCCTTCTTGAGGTACATCAGCTCTAGTAATCGAAATTGTATCCTGATTTACAACCCTTATCGGGGTTCCTTCCATCACACCGAGAAATTCTTCAATAGGAGCAATATCACAAGTAACTTCATCAGCAGCTTCAGTTTTGTAATGAGTGGGAATCACAATTCTGGGTTTTAGCACTTCCAATGTCTGTTTTGCCTCCAAAGGGGTATATGCTTTTGGCCCTCCACCTACAGGAATGAGTAGCAAATCTGGACGACCAATTAAAATACGTTCTTCTATTCCAATTGGACTTGCTAGTCCACCTAAATGCAAAATCTTAATTCCTGCTTGCTGCCATAACCAAGCCACATTAGTCCCGAACCGACGTCCACCTTCTCTATCTTTAGTAGTGCGAATTCCTTGAATTTGTCTATTATCAACCTGATAAACCCCTGGTTCATATAACAACATTGGTGGGGGATTACTTGTAAAGTTTTCTACTACTCCCTCATCTAATAATCTACTACTAATTAATATTAAATCTGTATCTACTGTAGGGTTACGATATCCTGCGGTACAACCTATTGGGCGAAAAGGATTTACTAATATTTTAGTAGCTGCATCTTCAAATAAAAAGCAAGTATGTCCTAACCATTTAATTGTTAAAGATTCTCCTGTTTGTGCCTGAGAATGGTGAAATTTAGATGTTAAACCAGTTCCCATTAAAGCTAATAAACTTGCTTGTGTATAACGTATAAATTTTCGTCTTTTCATATTTTATTTGTTACTCTGAGTTTCACAATATTTTCTCTTTTAGATACTATACCTCTCTGTTAGACTGATGATCATACTTTTTTGTGGAATAGGAGAATTTCTAACAATCTTCACCTTTAACTATTGTATCTCTAATCAAACATATTTTTGAAATAAATAAAGACTTTAATCAATCATAGCAATTAACAGCAATAATGGATTCTAATCAAGGACAAATAGGCGGTAAATCTTTCTATCAATCTGAACCACTAATAGCTCGTCTCAGAGGAATTATTCGAGATTATCCTGAAGGAGTTGGTATTCTCAAAGAGTTAATTCAAAATGCTGATGATGCTAAAGCTACAAGGGTTGAAATTATATTAGATTGGCGGACACATCAATTTAAAAAGTTGCCAGATAATCGAATGGAAAAGTTGATAGGACCTGCGATTTTAGTCTACAACAATCAAGTTTTTCGAGACCAAGATTTTGAGAGTATTAAAAGTTTAGGGCAAAGTAAAAAATCCCAAGATTTACAAAAAACTGGTCGTTTTGGAGTTGGTTTTAATGCTATTTATCATGTGACTGATTTTCCAAGTTTTATTTCTCGGCAAAGTCTGATATTTTTTGACCGAAAATTAGGGTCTCAAGCCTCCCCTTTTAAGGGGATAAAAAAAGAGAATATTTCTTATGTCAAGCCTCCTTATTGCAGAGGTACTGATAACTGATAACTGAAATGACCTCTGCCAATAGAATCAGAATTACCAATTCATATTAATGGCTTTTTTAACTTAAATAGTTCCCGCGATAATTTAAGTAGTGACAGTGGACAAACAGGAAAAGACCGCCCTAGAGCTATTTGGAATTATCTACTTGTACGTCATGTTGTTGCTCATACTTAGTAAGCATTCAGCTATTAGCGGTCAGCTGTCAGCTTTTTAATAAATGAAGCAAGGATTTGCTTAACTTCTACGACATTTTTAAACAAAGAGTTGAAGCACAAAAACAGCAAGCTTAAATTGTCCACTCAAATTAATAAGACTGATAGCTGACTGCTGTTTGCGCAGCATTCCGCAGGAAATGCTTACCATACTTATGCGAATTTAATTACTGACTTAGTAGAAGATATTGGCAAATATCAACCACAGAAATTTTACGAATTTTTCCCCACAATAAAGATTACTACTAGCAAAGCTCTAGAGGAAATACATATTTTTGTAATTAGACTTTTATCTCAGCGAAAAGTTATTCAATCTGCTGTGGAACATTCAGAAACAAAATTGGAAAATGGCGAGGAAATTATCCACTCAACAAAATGGGTGACTCCTGCAAAAATTCAAGTTCTTCCTAAGAATTGACACAGCAAATTAGTTGCTCCTTTAAGTGCCGATGAAATTGATATTTCTGAACCTCGAATACCAGATAAAATCTTGTCTGCTTTTGTGGAAGCTGGTTGTAAAATTACTGAGTTTACACCTGTGGACTTAAGAAATCATTTGAGGATGAATCAATCTTTAGGTTTGCCATTAAAAAATGCTCCTAAAGCAAGTCTGAAAAATCGGCAATGGGTAATAGATATGCTTGGTTATTGTGTGGAAGATAATTATCAAGATTTGCGGGGTTTACCATTAGCTATTTTGGCTAATAATTCTCTGGAAGTATTTGGCTATAGTTCAATAAATCCTATTTTTATTCCTACTTCCGAAATTCAAAGAGAAATATTTGCTGATTATCCAGAATGGTTTCTACATTCAGATGTATATCAAGGAATGTATCTTCACAGAAAAGAAGGAGTTTCGTATATGAATTCCGCTGAAGTTGCTAGAAATTTAACTAATATTTTTAGTTCAACTCAATGGCAACCTCATGGAGAAAATCTTCCTAATGAGGAGTGGTTAATTTTGGTTTATCGTTATTTTACTGGGGTAAATAAACGGGATTTACCTGTAGATGAGTTAAAGAAAATTTTATTAGTTCCGGGAAATGATGGTCAACTTTATCAAGGTGGTTTAGTTGAGACTCCTTTGTTACTTAGAGATAATATTGATGAAAAAATTATTGCAGCAATAAAATATTTTGGCGCGACTTTAGTTGAGGCATCTGTAGAACTTGAGGAGGCGATTTTTAAGTTTGTTGAAAGATATCCATAAAAACTTATTTGGAAAATTACAGCACCAGATGTTTTAGATAGTTTATATGCAATTTATGAAAGTAAAGGTTTACCGATGTATCAGCCACAGCACTATACAACTTTGCTAAATTACTTGGCAGATAGTACCTGGTTAACTGGAGATAAAAAATATAATTCTGAAAGAAAAGAAAAGTTACGTCAGCTACCAATTTATTTAACAGTTGCCGATGAAATTGTTAGTCTGGATGAGGAAAATGTTTATCTGCCTGGTGAGGAATATCAACCACCAGAAATTGTGGAAAATTTTCGACTTTTAAAACTAGGTGTAACTCGCTATGAGTGGTTACCTCTATTTAAGTTTCTTGAGATTCCTATTTTAAGTAGAGCGCGATTAATTACTGACTGTTTGTTACCCGAATATCCTACTCTTGCTTATGAGGAACAACTAATAGTATTAAGTTGGATTCGGGATAATTTGGGTAATGTTCAAACAGATTTAGAATTAGAAACAGAAAACCAAAGCTTTGAGGTATTTAAACAGGAAATTAAATCGGCACGTTTAGTCCGATGTACTGATGGAAGATTACGCTCGATAGAATCAATATATAGTCCTGAAATTGAAATAATTCCTCAAATTATTGGCAGTCAAGCTGCAATTCCAGATATGAATTTTTACTCCGATAAACCTGGTGAATGGCTTGATTTTTTTTGCGGAGTTAGGGATGAAAAAAATTCCGACTGTGGATGATTTATTAGTTTGTATCGATCATTTGATTCAGAAAGCAAATCGTTTTGGCGTAGATTCGGTCACAGAATCTTTGCTGAATATTTTCGATTATATTGTGGATAATTGGAAAGATGTGAAAAGTGAAAAATTACTGCAAAGTCTCAGGGATAAATCTTGGCTTCCCGCTGAAAGAAACCCGGAAGTATTGAGTCAATATACAGCAGCTTTAATACCTGAACCTAAATTATATCGCTCTCAAGATTTATGTTTTTTTGAACAAGCACATTTAGTGGCTAGTCAAAAACCTATATTTGCAGGAAAAGGGAAATTATCAGAATCAAATATTCGGCATGAGCTTGGTTTTTTACCTGTAGAAGCAAATTTAGTATTAGACCACTTTGAGAGAATAATTAAGAATTGGGAAAATGAATAATCATCCGATAAATCTAACTTTGGTTAAAGCTATTTACAATTATCTGTATAAATATTTTGTAGATAACCAAGATGCGAGAGGTCAACCAAAACTATAAATTCCAGGAACTGATATTTATCCCGAAAAAATTTGGCAGACCCGCACAAATAAACTCAGAATTATTGAGTCAATATTATTACTCCTTTAATATCTGAAGCTAGATTTTATTCCTCAGCAGATAAATGTTTTATA
>JAXHSW010000098.1:7202-10599 GCA_034190295.1 Cyanobacteriota bacterium
TCAAATATTCGGCACTACCCCTATATTTATCCCGGAAAAATTTGGCAGACCCGCACAAATAAACTCAGAATTATTGAGTCAATATTATTACTCCTTTAATCTCTGAAGCTAGATTTTATTCTTCAGCAGATAAATGTTTTATAGAAGAGGCAAATTTCGTAGCTAGTCAAAAACCGAATTATTACTCCTTTAATATCTGAAGCTAGATTTTATTCCTCAGCAGATAAATGTTTTTTTGAACAAGAGTATTTCGTAGCTACTCAAAAATCAATATTTGCCGAGAAAGGGAAATTATCAGAGCCAAATATTCGGCAAAAACTTAGGTTTTCTACCTTCAGAAGTCAACTTTGAATAATTAGGAATTGGGAACATGAAAAATCATCAGGTCAATCTAACTTCCGTTAATACTATTTACAATTACCTCTATAAACATTTTGTAGATAACCGAAATATCACAAATCAAGAAAAGCTAGAAATTCAAAAACGTTTTAGTCATCGCCCCTGTTTATGGGATGAATCTACCAGTAAATTTTGGCAGCCAAAAAATGCTTTTCAAGTTGAAGTTCCTTTTTTTGGCACTCGTCGTATTTGTCTGACTCCTTCCCACCCTTTAGCAGAAGTTTATCAACTTTTAAGACAAAAACAATCGCCTACTTTTGTAGATTATTTAGACTTTCTTGAAGAGATATTTGAACAGAGCGATCGCTTACCTCTAAACTCTGAAGATAAAACTTGTGTTCTTCAAGTTTTCCAACGTTTATAAGCTCAATTATCTTTGGAAGGAGGTTCGGTTAAAAATATACCTATTCTTAATGCGAATAATCAATTATTTCCTGCCAACAAAATTTTAATACCTGATGCTCATTGGTGGCGAGATTATATAGATAGTACTTGGTTATTACACCCTCAAGTATCTGTAAAATTGGCAAAACTAGCAGGTAGTTTTTCTTTATTCAAAGATATTATTGAAATTCCTCAAAATGTCAAACCTGCCGATAATAACCAATCTATTGAATGGTGTATGAAATGGCAAAATACCCTCAATTCCCCAGAATTTATTCATGGTCTACAGAGATTAATTTTTCACTACCACGACTTAGAATCAGAAGTAGACTTAAACTGGTTAAAAACTGCTAAAGTTATCTCCGCTAGTGAAATTAATGTAGATTTAGTTTTGCCAGATAAAACTCTAGTCGCATCATCTATTCCTGGGGTTTATTATTTTGATGCTGACCAGAGAATTTTTTATCTTATTTCCAGTGCTAATAGATATATTATGCTCTGCTATCTCAGAGAAATTATTAACATTCAACTGGGAAACTTTTCTCTAGATAATCTTCTACCTCTTGCCAGTATTATTGATGCTGAATCTGAAAATGTTAGCTCGATCTTAAATGAATTAAGAATTAGGTCTTTACCCAATGAAAAAATTATTTCTACCGATACTCTATCCCAAGATTTTACCGAGCATAAAAGTAGCGATCGCCTGATTTATCAAAATAATATGGGTCTAATACCATTTATCAAAAAGAATGCTATATCTGATTGGGTGAGGAAGTGTGGGAAGTGTGGGAGGTGTGGGGAGAATAAAAGTAGGAAAAATCTATACTAACCAACTAATAATTGTCAAAAACAAACTTTTAATCTTGGTAACTATTTGACTGTTGAAGTATAGCTGAAGTATAGCATTACTTTTGGTAATTGGTATAAAACCCCGCCTTTTAAGGCCAAATATTTTTGGAGAGTTGCTCAAATCCCCTACTTCCCCTCCACGGTCGGGGTTAGGGGTGGGTTGACTTCTGACTTCTGACTTCTGACGCGCGTTAATGGGGAGCATTTTAATTATTGCGCTACTTGAATAGGGAATAGGAAATAGGGAATAGCAAACTGTAAAAGAGTTTTAGGATTGAAAAATGTCCGCCCCCAATTCTTGTAGTGGTATAAAATTACCAAACTATGGTGTATTATAGTAATTAAGTATTAGATTGGGATAATTCTGACTTTTAACAAGGTAATACCAGTTTAAAAAAAAATGCAATGCACTTCAATTGGTGCATCTATATCGGAGATACTTAAAAAGAGCTTCTCCAATTCATTTTAGATAGTTATATCGTAAGCATTCAGCCATCAGCTATTAGCTATCAGCTATTGATAAGAGGAGGAGGTAAAAGGAACCTTTGAAATAGAGAGAGAATTAAAAGTTACTGCCAAAGTAAGCTCCTTTAAACTTCAAAGGAATCTTCATTATTTGCGCTCTAGCTGACTGCTAAGAGCTGTTTGCGCAGCATTCGGACCGAAATGCTTACGTTATATCTATAAATATATTTACCTTTTTTTCTTCAATCTTTCTTTCTTCAATCTTTCTTTCTTTCTTCTTCCTTCTTCCTTACTTCTACCAACAGTTAAAAACCCCTACTCAAATTTCTATAACCCTGCCAAAAAATTTCTCAGTAACAACTTTCCAGAATTAGTTAAAATACTTTCCGGATGAAATTGTACCCCCTGAATATGAGGATAATTTTTATGTCTAACACCCATAATAGTTCCATCCTCAACCCATCCCGTAATTTCCAATACTTCAGGAAAACTTTCCTTATCTATAACCAAACTATGATATCTCGTAGCAGTTATAGGATTATCTAACCCTGCAAAAATCCCTAATCCGTGATGATAAATTTCAGAAGTTTTACCGTGCATTAATTCTGGCGCAGCAACAATTTTTCCTCCAAATACTTGACCAATACTTTGATGACCAAGACACACTCCCAAAATAGGTAAACTTGCTCCTAATTCTTTAATTAATGCTTGAGAAATTCCGGCATCTTCAGGGCGACCAGGACCTGGAGAAATAACCACTCCATCAGGTTTCAACTCATTAATTTCTGCCAAAGAAATTTTATCATTACGGTAAACTTTAACATTAGCTGCAACTGCTAATTCTCTACCCAATTCACCCAAATATTGTACTAAATTGTAGGTAAAACTATCGTAATTATCTATAACTATAATCAAAGCATTTTACTCCTTCATTTACTAGATATTTCCTAGATATATTAAATCTCTCGATCGATGAGCGATCGCTAATTTCTCTTATTAGCTATTTTGACAAATAATTTCTCAATTGTAAGATTCAGAAGGCTAAAGTCATACTACTGAGCTAAAGAGAAAAATAGCAACTAAAGCACAAAAATTCACTCTAATATTATTAAAATTCTAGTGCAGGATGGCCGAAATAACTGGTTACAAAATCATCAAACAATTACAAATCAAAAATGATTGACTTTTAAATGCATGACTTTTAACTTCCGCGTAGCTACTAGCTTCATTGCAATCATGCTAGAAGTATTTATTAACCAACCAACTTTCAAAATACCTTGATTATCGCTGTAAGCATTCA
>JAXHSW010000098.1:10699-18645 GCA_034190295.1 Cyanobacteriota bacterium
GCTATCAGCTAAGGAATAGTCTCTTGATCTTATTTTATCCCTTTAAAAAGGGAGGCGCATACCCACAATTTTTCGGTAACAGAGAAGAATATTTGCCAGAGTTTTTACTGTTAGTAAATAACCAACTCTTGTTTGAAATTTCATTAAATATCAACTTAAAATCTCAAACCTTGCACCCCATTTAATCAATCAAAGTGATAAACCCTAGTGCAGGATGGCGGAAATAATAAGCATTCAGCGGTCAGCCATCAGCTATCAGCTAAGGAATAGTCTCTTGATCTTATTTTATCCCTTTAAAAAGGGAGGCGCATACCCACAATTTTTCGGTAACAGAGAAGAATATTTGCCAGAGTTTTTACTGTTAGTAAATAAGCAACTCTTGCTTGAAATTTCATTAAATATCAACTTAAAATCTCAAACCTTGCACCCCATTTAATCAATCAAAGTGATAAACCCTAGTGCAGGATGGCGGAAATAACTGGTTACAAAATCCTAAAACAATTACAAATCAACACTTTTGAATTTTAACTTTTGAATTTTAACTTCCGCGTAGCGACACTAGCTACTAAAAGTATCAATAACCAGACTTAATAAAGGAGGTAAAATCAGATAACTTGCGATAAGTAATGCTACAAGAGCTGAAATTAAAACAGCACCCGCAGCACAATCTTTAGCAATTTTAGCCAACTCATGGTAACTCTTTTTAACTGTTAAATCTACCACAGATTCAATAGCAGTATTCAACAATTCCATAGCCATAACTAATCCAATAGTTAATACAATAACTGCTGTTTCTATTGGTTCTAATTCTAATAAAATGCTCAAACTAACAGCAACAATACCGATGAAAGTATGAATCCGAAAATTACGCTGAGTCTGGAAAGCATAAGACAATCCTGCCCAAGCATATTTAAAGCTAATTAAAAGACTATTTGCTACTTGCCAAGATAATTCTCTATTAGGTTTAACTGTACTTTTAGAACCCTTTATTTTGGGAACAGAAGAATTTTTCGATTTATGTATAAAAGTGGCTTCATTGTAAGACATTGATGACTCGTTCAGTTTCATAATTTATCCACCTCAGTTCAATTTAATAAATAAGGCCCAGATAATCAAAGACTTGCTCGATTAATAGTCTATCTAAAAAGTTCAAAAGTTACCCTGAGTCTTGTCAATTTTCTAGAGTGATTTATTTCTCAATATTAATTCCCACAGCATCAAGCAAAAATAATTGTTGTTTGAGCATTTGTTGCCAACTCTGTTCGTCAAGATGATCCCATCCAAGTAGATGTAGAAAACCATGAGCAGCTAGCCAAACTAATTCAGTTGTTAATGAATGTTCCAGTTGTCTAGCTTGCCGAATGGCCGTCTCAACGGAAATTACTATATCACCCAAATATAGTTGTAAATCAGAATCTAGCACTTCTGGCTGAGGAATATTTACTTCCATAGCTGCAAAGGCTAAAACATCTGTTGGTTGATTCCGGTCGCGATACTGATGATTAAGGATTTGGATTTCCCCATCCCCGGTCAGACGTAGAGAAAGTTCGTAGTTTTCAGCAGGTGGAATATTTGGTTGTAGAATTTCTAGCCATTTTTGAAACCAATATGCCCAATTTTCAGAAGATATGGGATAAAATTTGTCCTTATCATTCTGGACTTTTAATTTTTCTACTTTTGACGGAGAGGATGACCAGAAATAATCCTGAATACTTACTTCTATATACAACGGTAAAGTCCTCCTTTCCGCTCATTAATTTGATTTTAATTATCAAACAGGATTGGGTCTAAAACCCCGCCTTGATTGGCGAAATATTTTTGGATACTTCCTCCAATCCCCTACTTCCCCTCCTGGGAGAGGTTAGGGGTGGGTACACTTGCAGACTTGCTGACTTCGTTAACGGGTTAGATAAGCAAGGCCAACCAATATACCTACAAGTCCAATGGTTGTCAGGGCAAAATGTTTGAGTGATTGACCTCCTTTTCTGACCATATTCCTCATGGCCAGTTTGACATAACTGGGTTTTGGTTCAGTTGTGGAAGTATTAGTTTCTGTCTGTGTCTGTGTTTGTCTGGAGTCTTGAGTTGATGAAGATAAATTACTCATAAAAATCAATATATTTACAGTTTTCTAGTGGTTGTTGTTTCTCTCAAAAGTTTTAAGTTTACGAGAAAGTTGCCACTACTATAACAATAATATTACGTTGTGTGTATATATATTAACTATTGACGAACTATTGTCAATTAAATTTTTTGCCTTGTAGGCTAGGAAATATTGATGAAAAAATCAGTATTTATCACAGTTGAGAAATTGATTAAGCAGAAAAATCTATAATTTTGTAAGCATTTCTTGCGGAATGCTTACATCTTTGCTATAAAGAATAGACAATTGTGATAATAATTGCTTTTGCCGAAACTTATTTCAGGACTTACCCACGAACACTAAATCCAGTTAGGGCGAATGCCATTTGCGCTCCGCAGAGCTGTCGAATTGCGCTCCTACATATGGCGTTTTTAAGGTGAATTTGCGTAAGTCCTGTTATCGATCTAAATGAGCAAGAAAATCAATCATTATTATTGCTTTTTTTTCTTACCTATTCCTTTCCTAAAATACTTTTCATGAATGGATAATGGATAATGGATAATTGATAATGGATAATTGATAATTACCTCTGGTTAAAACCTTTATTGATTGAATATAAAGAAATATTATTTCTTCTCTTAGTCGATTGGATATGGCTAGGAGACCTCGCCATTCCTCGACCGCTTTTTCCCCCTTAAAAGGGGAGCCTTTAAACCTTAATTATTTAATTATTAATTATTAATTATTCGGTAATATTCTTTTTTTATCAAATTATATAGAGTTAAAAATAATCAGGAAAATACACAATGAAAATTGATATTGATATAATGACTCGCTATTTACATAGAATGCGAAATCAACCAGGATGGGCTTCTCTAAATGAAGTTGCGACATCTATGAATATGGATAGAGCTACATCCAGACGCTATACAAAAACAGCAGAAGAATGGGAATTAATTGAGCGTCAACATTTAGAAAATCAGCCTACTCAAATTCAAGCAACTCAGAAATTAATAAAATTAGAACCTGGAGAAGTCAGAAAAATTGTACAGGCAAATTGCCAAGATTTTTAGTTTTATAGCAGAAGGAAGAGGGAAGAAGGAAGAAGGACTTACGCAGAGAATCTACTTATGGGGAGGGCGAATACCATTCGCCCCTACAGATGGTGATTTAACAGTCAATTTGCATAAGTCTTGTTGATAATATTAGTTACTCCCATACAACATTTCCTTACCACCTAACCAATATTGCCAAATCACAACTACTGCCCAATGAATAATTACTATAACCCACAAACAACCAGTTAATTGATAAGCTACTGTACATACTAATCCTAAAATTCCTGTCAGTTTCAAAAAAATCGGTTTCATAAAAGTTGGGTTTCCCTGGGGATGGAAAGTTAGAGCATTAATTGGATGATAAATAATGAATAAAAATAAACTTAATGCTGCCCAAAAACACCACATAATAGTTGAAATTTTCTCGGTGGGATGAGGCAATAACAAAACTCTAAATATCGACTCTTCTATTAGAGATGGCATAAAAAATATCGCTACCAACCCCTGACATAATTCTTTGAGATTACGAAAGCTGTGAGTAATTTGCAAAAATCTTGAATTAAAGCCTAATGGTAAGGCGATCGCTCCATAAATTAATAATGTCACTCCTGTCACTAACCAATCTTGACTATTCATGGGACGAGAAGCAAATATTAGACGCTCAATTAAAGTGGAAATCATAGAATTTGTAGAATTTGTAGGTTGGGTTGAGGCAACGTTAGCGCAGCTTATCCGCAGGATAAACCCAACTCTAAACACCTTATTTATTTTATGTGTTGGGTTTCCCTCCGGGAAGCTCCGCTAACACTTTGTTCTACCCAACCTACTTTAAGGCGAGTAGAGATACTACGACTAATCCTAACAGAAAGCATAACAATCAAGACAACCAAAGAGGTTTTTTGAATCGAAATGGAGGGTGCCAAGCTTGATAGAATTCTGGGTAGGGGAGAGTTTGGGCACATTTCCAGATTATTTTGTAGCAATTAAGGAAGCGATCGCTACTATATCTATAGCTTTTTTCTGATAAGCAGTCTTTTAAGGATGTGGCGACTTTTGCCATCTGCTCTTGTACTAAAATTTCCCCTAAGCGATGTGCTGCATATCTGCGAATATCATTGTCTAAAGTTGAACCTAATAGCTGAATTAAAGCATCAATTGAATTCTGATTGCCGGGGTCAATTTTTCCTAAGCTATATGCTGCTTGCCAATAAATACTATCATCTGAAGTTGACCCCAATAGTTGAACTAAGGCATCGATTGCTTTTTTATTGCCGGGGTCAATTTTTCCTAAGCTATATGCTGCTTGCCAATAGATACTATCATCTGAAGTTGACCCCAATAGTTGAACTAAGGCATCGATCGCTTTTTGATTTTTCGCGCCAATTTTGTCTAAGTTTAATAACGCTTGAATGCAGATAAACTCATAGGAAGTTGATTTCAATAGTTGCACCAAAGCATCAATTGCTTTTTTATTGCCGGGGTCAATTTCCCATAAGCTTTCTGCTGCTTGAATGCAGATAAACTCAGAGGAATTACTCAGGAGTATTACCTGTGGTTTCGATGGAGTAGACTCTAAACTACGATTAGGATCGAACGAAGAATTTTGTGATAACTGAGATAAAGTAGATTCCAACAATTGCACCAAACTATGAATCGCTTTCTCATTGCCCGGGTTAATTTTCCCTAAGATGTATGCTGCTTGCTGACGAGTAAAATCATCTGAAGTAGACTCCAATAATTGTACCAAAGCATGAATCGCTTTCTCATGTAAGCATTTCCTCCGGACTGCTGCGCAAACAGCGGTCAGCTATCAGCTATCAGCTATTAATTCATTGCCTTTATAGCAGGAATTAGTATTGATAAATTTAAATATAATTCAAAGTATTGGAAAAAAACTAACCTTGACCTTAGCAATGTATATTCATTATTTATGAAACAGCTAAAAGCTGACTGTGAGCTAGCTGAATGCTTACCAAATTCTTGAAAAACACGCCCAACTTAACAAAGTCAGAAGTCAGATAGGGGAGTCGTCGGATTGGCGACGTACAGAAGTTATTTTTGTCAGGGGGATTTGAGCAAGACTTCAAAAATATTTCGCCTTAAAAGGTGGAGGTTGCGCGACCCAATTATTTTGAGAAAACAGGGCGAGTTCATGCTGTCGTTTTACATCTACAAATAGTGGGAGAAAAAATTTGGATAGAGTCAGATGGAACTGAAAGAGAAATAGCTTTAGAATTGTTAGAACAATATATTTCTAAAGAAGATATTGTCTGAGGATTTATTCATCCAAAATGTCGGCATTTTACGGATTTTTCAGTAGCTTAAATTCTCACTAATTATTTCAGTATTTCACCTTTTTGAATAGCGTATTTTATTAAAATATCTTCTAATAATTTTGCTAAAAATTCATAAAATTCCTCTTTTTATTCTTGCAGTAACTCAATAATCGCTACTTTCAACAATTCTTTCAATTTTGTTTCATCTAAATTAATTTAAGTCATCATTTTCTTGATAATTATTTACATCAACTATTGGCAATTATAGTATATTTAATGATAATATATAAACAATTAATTAAACTAAAAGAAAACAATGATTGCTCAACCCGAATATTATCAAAAAATGACCCCTGAAGAATACCTAGAGTGGGAAGCTAAACAAGAATTTCGCAATGAATATGTAGATGGAGAAATTTTACCCATGACAAGAGAAAATATTCCTTACAATGATATTGTTCTCAATTTATGTAGCACTTTATATCCCTCTGTTCATCAAAAAAGTTGTCGAATTAATCTGTTGGAGGTGAAAGTTAAAGATGGTAAAAGTAGTCGTTATTTTTATCCCGATCTAGTTATTACTTGCAATGCTGACGATTTAAAATCTCATAACTTTATCGAACATCCTACAGTAATTATTTAAATTCTTTCCCCCAGTACAGAAAAATACGATCGCGGCGATAAGTTTAAATATTATCGTCAAATTCCTAGTTTGCAAGAATATGTTTTAGTAGACTCAAAATCAATATCTGTAGAAATTTATCAACATGGTGAGGGAAAAATTTGGCATTATTGTGCATATACAGAAGGAGAGTCAATTACATTATCCAGTATTGAATTTACTTCTGCTATTGAAGTTTTATACGAAGGAGTTAACTTTGAAACTGATACCGTCGAACAATAATAAACTTAGTGGGAGCATCTTGCTCCCTTGATATGAAAATTATTTTGGTTACGGAAAACGATAGCAGGAAAATCTTACTTCCCTGGTAGACTTTGTTGATTCTCCTCTACAATTAATCAGAATTAATTTCCTTTTATCAATTTTCTACTTCCTGAAATTTTGATTCAGATTACGTTAACCTTAAGTAATATTCTGAAAAATTCCCATTTCATTTTGTTTATCAGAAGAGGTAATTCTAAATTCTAAATTCTAAATTCTAAATTCTTGAACTAGCTTTCAATTCTAAATTGTAGACTTGACCTTAAATCTGAAGTATATGGAGCGCAGTATCTCAAAGTCTTTATTCTTCCTACAAAGATTGGAACCAAAAATTTCAGTCATGGACCGCTATATCATTACAGAATTAATAGGGCCATTTCTCTTTGGTGTAGGATTATTTTCATCTATCGGGGTGACAGCGGGGGCAATGTTTGAGTTGGTCCGAAAAGTAACAGAATCTGGACTACCTATTTCTATTGCCCTTCAAGTATTTTTCTTAAAAGTGCCAGAGTTTATGGGTTGGGCATTCCCTATGGCAATGGTACTATCGACTCTGATGGTTTACAGTCAGATGTCTAGTAATAGTGAGATAGTTGCTCTCCGTAGCTGTGGCATTAGTGTCTATCGAATGCTTATACCAGCGGTAATACTAGGTTTGACCGTAACTGGTTTAACTTTTGCCCTTAATGAGGTAATTGTACCTAATGCCAACTATCAAGCATCTCTGACTTTAGATAGAACTTTAGACCGAGAAGATCCTCCTTTTAGAGAAGAAAATATTATCTATCCAGAATTTGGCAAAGTTGAGCGGCCAGATGGAAGTAAGGAAAGTACGCTGACTCGTTTATTTTATGCCGAAAAGTTTGATGGTAAATATATGAAGGGGGTGACTATTATAGATCGTTCCCAATATGGAGTTGACCAAATTGTTTCTTCTGAGTCAGCAACTTGGAATTCAGCAGCAAATATTTGGGACTTGTTTAATGGGACTATTTATATTGTATCTCCAGATGGTTCTTACCGTAATATTGTAAAGTTTGACCATCAAGAATTAAAACTTTCTACGGCACCTTTAGATTTAGCGGATAAAAGACGTACTTATCAACAGATGAATATTCCTCAATCTTATGAATATTTGGAGTTAATGCGATTGAGTGGAAATCATCGGAAAATTATTAAAACTCAGGTCAGAATTCAACAAAAGTTTGCTGTACCTTTTGTGTGTTTGGTTCTGGGTTTAGTAGGAGCAGCTTTAGGAATTAGACCTCAGAGAAATGCAAATAGAGGTACTAGCTTTGGTATTAGTGTGATAATTATTTTTGCTTATTATTTACTTTCTTTTATTACAGGGGCAATGGGCCAAAAAGAGGTTTTGACTCCTTTTTTGGCTGGATGGTTACCAAATTTTATGGGTCTTGGAGTGGCAATATTACTGATAGCAAGAGCTTCACGTTAAGGAATTTAGAATTCAAAAGTCAAAAGTCAGAAATGAAGTCAAAAGTCAAAAGTCAAAAGTCAAAAATAATAACTTACAATAATGAAGTCAAAAGTTAAAAGTCAAAAGTAATAATTGACAATAAATTGGA
>JAXHSW010000098.1:18745-32123 GCA_034190295.1 Cyanobacteriota bacterium
TGTCTTAATTTATGGTTTTGAATCTCTCAAATTTTCCCTCCAAAGTGAATATTTTATCCAAGATGATGCACGACAACATATATTTTGGATGCGTCGTTTTTTAGATTCGGAATTATTTCCTCAAGATTTCATTGCTGACTATTTTCAATCGGTAGCTCCATAATGAAGTCAAAAGTCAGAAATGAAGTCAAAATTCAAAAGTCAAAAGTCAGAAATGAAGTCAAAAGTCAAAAGTCAAAAGTCAAAAATAATAACTTACAATAATGAAGTCAAAAGTTAAAAGTCAAAAGTAATAATTGACAATAAATTGGAAAAAATGATTCAGACTAAACAACGATTGGCAATCATCTCATGTATTATAACATCGCTAATCAATAATCAAATATGTCAAATCCTTTAATATCCAATTTAAGAATTAGTAGATTTTTATCGATTTTACATAAAAATTTGATAAATCGAAGCTGGATATTCTGGTTTGGTTTAAGTTTAGCTATTGTCTTAATTTATGGTTTTGAATCTCTCAAATTTTCCCTCCAAAGTGAATATTTTATCCAAGATGATGCACGACAACATATATTTTGGATGCGTCGTTTTTTAGATTCGGAATTATTTCCTGAAGATTTCATTGCTGACTATTTTCAATCGGTAGCTCCGTGGGGATATAAAACTTTTTATTCACTCATCACATCTTTAGGTATCGACCCCATTTTTTTAGGTAAATTATTACCAATATTTCTGGGATTAATTTCAACAATTTACTGTTTTGGAATAAGTTTACAAATTCTACCTATCCCTGCCGTAGGTTTTATTAGTTCATTGATTTTAAATCAAACTTTATGGATGGAAGATGACTTAGTTTCTGCTACTCCCAGAGCATTTTTCTATCCACTTTTTTTAGCATTCTTATATTACTTACTCCGAAATTCTTTCTTTCCTGTATTAGTAGCGATCGCTCTCCAAGCTGTTTTTTATCCTCACACTTTTTTACTATCAGTAACTATCTTAACTATTAGACTATTTTCCTACGATAAAAAACGGTTAAAATTTACTTCGGTTCGATTAAATTATTGGTTATGGTTAGGAGCAATCATAACTGCTGCAATTATACTTCTACCATACAAATTTTCTGCTACGGAATTCGGGTCAATTATTACTGTTGCGGAAGCTAAATTACAAGCAATTTTTAATTATGTTGATGGTAACTATGGCAGAGCATTCTTTTTTCACGAAAATCCTTTGATTTTTTGGCTAATAGGACCGAGGAGTGGCATATTATTTTTAGGATTTTTACCTCCACTAGCGATCGCCTCATTATTCTTACCTTTTGTACTGGGAAAAAGTCAAAAATTTCCTCTGGCAAAACAGGTTTCTTTGAAGGTAGAAATATTAGCTCAAATTTTACTAGCATCTATTGGATTATTTCTATTAGCTCATGCCTTTTTATTTCAGCTCCATTTTCCCAACAGATATGTTTATCATAGTATGCGAGTCACCATCCCAATAGCTGCTGGTATTGCTTTAACAATATGGTTGGATAGTTATTTGAATCAAGTTATTTCTCAGCTAAAAAATGGCTTAACTTTTCCACAAAAAATATATCTCGGTTGCACAATTTTATTATTAGCGGTCTTAAGTATCATTCCTTTTTCTCAAGACCTAACTATAGATAATCAATTCTACGTTAAAGGCAAAGAAATAGAATTATATGAATATTTACTAGCACAACCCAAAGATATATTAATTGCCTCCATATCTAAAGAAGCAGATAATCTTCCTACTTTTGCCCAACGTTCTACTTTAGTCGCCCAGGAATATAGTTTGCCTTACCATACAGAATATTATGCTCAGTTTAGTCAAAGAGCAAAGGATTTAATTCAGGCTCAATATACTTCTAATCCAGAAGAGGTTAATAATTTTATTCAGAAGTATGGAATAGATTTTTGGTTACTTGATTTAACAGCTTATAACCCTAGATATGTAGCCGATAAAAAATTAATTCGTCAGTATGATTTAACAGAGATAATTATTTATCAACTAGAGCAAAATATGATTCCTGCTTTATCCGTTACGATTGAAAATTGCACAGTATTAACAAGTAAGAGAATAGTTTTATTACCAACATCATGTATTCAAAATGAGTTGATGAAATTTACTCAAATTAAGTAAGCTATCAGCTATCAGCTATCAGCTATCAGCTATTAGTTTAGTGTCCTAGAAGGAGAATTAAAAGTTATGTTTGCGCAGTATTCTGGAAAGGAAAAGATATTTTAACTCCTCCGAAGGCCATCCAGCTTATAGAATAGAAAAGGAGCCGGGAATTTTTACCCAGAGCTACTAAAAGCTGATAGCTGAATGCTGAATGCTGAATGCTGATAGCTAATTAAAAGGATCGTTCCAACGTTGACCATATCCACGATTAAAACTATTATTACGTCTGGAAAAAGGGTTACTTGAAGGATTTGATTGTAAGTTTTGATTTACCTGATTAGGATTAACTCCATAGTTATATTGCTGTTGCTGATTTTGCCGATATCCTGGATTATTATAATAGTTAGAAACTCTTCCATTGTTAATTCCATTTACTCCATTTTGATTATTAACTAAACTATTAGGTACTGTTGGTAAAGGCGGTAGATTTGGATTAGTAGGTTGCCCTGGAAGAGAATAGTTATATCCTGGTAAATTTCTAGGATTACTGTTTTGATTTGTTGTACCTGATAAATCCGTATAATAAGGTTTTGGTTGACTAATATTTATAGGTGGTAAAGGTGAATTCAAATTATTTGTTTCTCGAGGTTGATAACTGTTGGATGTGGAAATTCCCGGAAAAGGAGAAGGTGTAATATCTCTAGGTTTTATCTCAGTTGGAGAGAGATTAATATTATTTTTTTGAGACTGAGAATTTAAGGGTGCTTGAGATTTATTCTTAGAGCGTAGGTAATCATCCATAGCATTCTGTAAAGGATTTGCAGGTTTTTCCTTTTTTCCTTCTTGATTGTTTTGGTCTAATATATTGAGACTGCGTAACAGAGGAGAAGTTAATAATTGAGAATTGTCTAATTGATTTTGAGGAGGAAGATTATTAATTGTTGTTTGAGGTTGAGGGTTCGTGAAATTTTCTTTAGATGTTATAGCGTTTTTTTGTGGAGCTGATTCATTTTTACTTCCTTCTTTTACCTCGTCTAGTAAAATTTTCTGAGGAACTATTGAAGGATTCAATTGAAAATTTACAGATTTTTTTACATCTTCTATTAAAACTGAAGAACTATCAATATCGCTCATGATAGAAATTTCTTCAGGAGATAAATTTTCAGTTATAGTACTTCCATTTGTTACTGAATTATCATCATCATCAAGAGTTAACCATTCTGGATGAACTGTTAATTCCCAAGCAAATAATAGCACTAAAGAAGCTACAGCAATAGGTCCCCAAACTAAGGGTTTTGTCAAATGACTAAATCTGGCTCGGAAGTAGCGTATAGAATTGGGTAATTTTTTATTCGGAGTAGACATAGATTTTGTTTTTTTATTAATTGTTTTTTCTCTAACATTAATCTGCTCTCTCGTTATCGCTGAAAAATTTCATTTTGTGAGGCATACACTAAATATTTTTCAGATATTAGGAAACTTTTTAGTTAGGTAAATATAATATCTTGAGCCGATAATAACTTTTGTTTATAGTCTATTAATCGAAGTAAAAATCTGGAAAAGGCACTTCAACAATTAATTACTAATAATTAATAATTACCCCTCCTTGAAAAGACGTACTATTAACTATTATTTACCGCTCAAGAACTTTTTTTCCAACTGTTAATGACTAAACTTCTGCCACCTAAATTTTCCGAGCGTGAATACCTTAAGCAAATACTAATATTATTTGGAGTAACGAGATAAACTGACATCTGAAGCAAAATCGCAGTAGCATGACCTTGATGCCCAAATTTATCAAAAAATTATTATATTTTTGGGTATGTATATTCTAGCACAACACAACTAAAACTCAAATGAACAAACAGATTAAATTACTACAAAGTAAAGAAAAGTTAATTGAGCAAGCCTTGGACATTTCCTTGGCTAAAATGCAAGAGGCAATTTCACAACGTGGCCAATGTACTATAGCTTTAGCAGGTGGTAATACTCCAAAACCTCTTTATGAGTCCATAGCAACTCAAAATCTACCTTGGGATAAAATTCATGTCTTCTGGGGTGATGAACGCTATGTAGCTCCCGACCACTCAGATAGCAATCAAAAAATGGCCAGACAAGCTTGGTTAGACCGAGTGCCCATACCACCGACAAATATCCATCCTATGCCGACAGGAGCTGGAAACCCTGAAAATGATGCCTCAACCCATGACGCTCATTTGCGAGAATTTTTTCAGGTTTCGCCAGGAGAGTTTCCTAGTTTTGATTTGATTTTACTGGGAATGGGTGGTGATGCTCATACAGCTTCTTTGTTTCCCCATACAGATGCTTTGCAAATCAGCGATCGCCTAATTACTGTAGGGAATAAAGATGGCCAACCACGATTAACTTTTACAGTTCCACTAATTAATCAAGCTCGTTACGTCATATTTCTAGTTGCTGGTGCAGATAAACAAGCTGCATTGGATGGAGTATTTGCAGAAAGTGGCGATGAAATGAAATATCCTAGTCGCCTGATTCAACCTAAAGGGGAACTACATTGGTTACTAACTGGTGTCAATATTTGAGCATTGACATCCTCTCTGGCAGTCATTTCAGTTATCAGTTGAAATAGGGAGTGGGGGAGTGGGGGAGTGGGGGAGTGGGGTAGTGGGGGAGTGGGGGAGTGGGGGAGCAGAGTCAATTTATTGTGACTATAAAAAAATTGTATCCTTTGAAATAATGAATTAGGATTACAATATGGCAAAGAATGGGCTGGTCAGTACTTATGCCACTCATAAACCGTAAGAGAGGGAAGTATTTTTCCCACTGTTGCCTGTTACCTGTTACCTATAGCAAAGGACTTATGGCGATCGTAAACCGCAATACAAGAAAATCTTTTTCCCACTGTTGCCTATTGCCTGTTGCCTGTTGCCTGTTCCCTGCTATAGAATCTAAAAGTTAAAGATAAGTATGATTCTTAGAGGCTGTTTCGATCGCCTGGCCGATAACGAGGAGTAGATCAATGATTGTCTGTCCGAATTGCAATCATCAGAATCCTGATGGAGCAACACAATGTGAAGCTTGCTACACTCCCTTACCTGTAACTATGAATTGTCCTAACTGTGGGGCAACAGTTCAAGTTGATGCTGCTTTTTGTGGTCAATGTGGCTTTGATTTGAAAGCTAGTACTGGTCAGGAGGAAGGTCAAGTTTTATCTCAAACCGATCCAGCAGTGATGCCAACTATAGTATCACCAGTATCTGGTACGGATGCAGGTATGTCTTCAGAAGATATACCGGACTTATATCCACCAGAACCATTAGTGACTCCAGAACCTATAGTAGTTTCTGGCACACCAAACTTAGAAAAATCTAGCAACGTTAATACCCCAGTTCCTACTGAGGAACCTCCAGAAACTATTAATGTTATTAGTACTCCTGTAGTAAGTTCTCCATTTCCTACGGTCGAAACACCAATTCCGGCCAAGACCCAGTTACAAAAACAGTCGGCCAAATTAATTCATATAAGAACAGATACAGATATTGAATTACCAGTTAATTTATCTGTAATTCACATAGGTAAGCCTAACGACCGAGTACCACCAGATATTGATGTTTCGGGATTTCCTGACTCTGAGGTGGTTTCTCGTAGTCATGCTGATATTAGAATGGAGGGAGACAATTACTATATTGAAGATATAGGTAGTTCTAATGGTACTTATGTCAATAATACTTCTTTGACAAGAGGAAATCGACATAAATTGAGACCAGGCGATCGGATATCTTTGGGCAAAGGAGACTTAGTTTCGTTCCTATTTCAAATTTCTTAGCTCAATTTTTGGATTTTGAGTGTCATTAAAGTCTTCAACAATTAATAATTAATAATTAATTATTACCTCTCCTGGAACAGAAAAAGAAGAGGATTGACTCAAAGGAAGATTTTTCTTTTTATCCTCTTATAAAGAGGAGGCTTTAAACCACAATTTTTCGGTAAGCTTAAGGTGTTCCTAACCATGAAGACATGAAACTAATTTACATCCTCCCCAGTTGTTAGGCTCGGATAAATAAAACTGAGCCGTAGCTATTCAGCAGGTTGACGCTTCTTAAGCTGGTACTTTAGCAGTAGTCTTATACCTGCCTCCAAGTCCGCGCGCGAGTTTCCATAATTCGTAGCTCCTCCTGTGGAGGCGTGTCTCCCGACCACTAATAATACTTTAGCATATTAATTCAATCAAAAGTAAATAAAAAGTCGCCCTATAAGGAAAAAGTAAGAGGAATTTACCAATGGATAATTGATAATTGATAATTGATAATTAATCGAATCTAGGTAAAAATCCTCTCATGAGTAAGGAGAAAAAGAAATCAGATTTCCTTATATTCAATTCCGTAATGGTTAAAATCTTCTTGTAATTATCCATTATTCATTATCCATTATCAATTAATTAAATTCCCTCCCTATTATCTCTTAAAAAGCGCTTCCTTTCCGGAATGCTCCGCAAACAGTTTATCGGCGTTTAGCAGTTAGCTTTTTAGAAGGGGATTTAAACCAAAGCTTTTAGAGTGCTGAAAACTGAGTGCTGTTTCCAGAGCATTCCGGTACGGAAAACACCGATCGCTAGTTAAAATTATAGGATATCTCACAACTCAAATTAAGATTACTATAGTAATTTATTTATATTTTCGACCAAAAATAATATAATTTATTTTTTATTTGTCACAGCTCAATAATCCGAGGTAAATCCCTCAATAACAAGACTAAAATAGCTTCAATAATTGATAATTGATAATTACCTCTCCCTAAAACGGATAGGATTGAATAAAAGGAAAATTTTTTCTTGTTTATCCTTTAATATAGAATCTGGTTATATACTATATGTTTATAACTATACTTCAAGCTTTCAATCTCCCCTACTCCCTTACTCCCCTATTCCCCCAACTATTTAACGCGCGTCAGCAAGTCTGCAACTCAGAAGTCAGAAGTGATTTTTGTAACGGGGATTTGAGCTTCGCTACAAAAATATTTCGCCTTAAAAAGCGGGGTTTTAGACCCTTATGATTTTGATAATAAGTGTTAAACCGGATTTGATATAAAGAAGAGGCTTTAAACCATAATTTTTCGGTAAAATTCTTCCCTAACTGCTATTGCACCCCCATTCTATTGAGAGATTATATTTATTTCTTAACTTCCTTCTTAAATTGTTCAATAAATTTATCAAAATCATGTTTTAGGAGTAAAATTTATGAATAAAATATCAGAAGTAATGAAACATAGTCAACTGTTAAATAGGTTAGTGCTTGACCAAAAAACAGTTGAAGCTAGGGGTCGAATAGAAAAATTGTGCCTAAATGCTCAGTCTCATTATGTCATAGGTTTTATATGTAAGTCTGGTGTATTTGGTAAGCAGAAAAAAGTTTTTACTTGGAAACAAATTGAGACAATTGGCACTGATGCTACTTTAGTTAACGATCGCTCAGAGCAAGAGAGTTTAGATAAATTCAATAATACTATAAATATAATTGGAAATGAAGTATGGACTGATACAGGAGAGAAGGTAGGCTTAATTGTAGAATACCTTCTAAACATAAAAACAGGTGCAGTAGTTAATTATTTGTTTAAATCTAATGGGTGGCGAGGTATTTTGAATAGTGTTTATTTATTGCCTCCTGAAGCAGTTTCCAGTGCTGGGAATAAACGGGTAATAGTAGTCAATAGTTCTATAGAAAATCCTCAATTTTATACTGAAGGAATTACTCAAAAAATCGGTCTGGTTCAAGATTTTTTACAAGAAGATTTAGTCAAAACTAGAGAACATATTGATGTAGCAAAACGTGAAGCAAAAAAATTACTTGTAGGTTTTCAAGAAACTGCTAAAGTTGTTAAAGAACAAGCTCAAGAAAAAGCACAAGTAGTTACAGAACAAGCCAAACAAAAAGTAGAAGAATTTCAAAGTAAATCTACAGAAAAAAAGTCCAGAAAAAGTAAGCAAACTTCACATGATTTTTCTAGCAAAATTCAAGAAGTGACAGCAGAAGCTAAGGAGAAAATTGATGGGGTAAAGTCACAATGGGGGCAAAACTCTAATATTTCAAAAGACGATCGAGAAAAAAGTACAGATGATTTACAAATACATCCATAATTTTAGTATAGTCAAATAAATTAGTATAAGTGATTAGTTTAGCTTTATTACATCCAACCAAATTAGTTCCAATTCAACATTGGAGTTTTAAATCAAAATCATTAATTCACATAGGTAGAGCAAGTGATAATGATGTCATAATTTATAGTGCAGTAGTTTCTCGCCATCATGCAGAATTATGGAAAAATTCATCTGGTTGGATGATGGTCAATTTTGGTGCTAATGGTATTTATATAGATGATGAGCCAATTATTCAGACATCAGTGGTAGACAATATGATTATTCGGTTAGGCATTTCAGGGCCAAAGTTACAAATTCATACTAAAGAATTAGCTTCTAAGTTTGCCAAGAAAATGGATAAGTTATCTAGTAAAGAAAGAGATATATTTAATGTTTTTGATGAGAATGAATTGACCAGTGAGGATTTTACAAAAACAGATTTTGATTAAGTAAGGGTCATTTCAGTTATCAGTTATCAGTTATCAGTTATCAGTACCGACCACTAAAGCTGGAGAAAACGAAAATACGCTCATTGAATATTTTTTCATCCTAAAAAGGGAAGGCTTTAAACCCAATTTTTCGGTAAGGAAGAAGAAAAAAGAAAGAAGGTTTAAGAGCAAGAAAAAACTTAAATTTTCTGTAGATATTCACCCATAGATTTACACAAACGATACCAGCGGACATGACATAATTTGTAGTTATAGAAGTTAATTAGGGCGTGACCGATCTAAATCTAAAAGTCTTTATAGATAAAAGTAAGTGCCTTTTTAAGTATCAAAAAGTGCGAGGTTTTAGGTCGTAATGGTTCAAAAATGAGCGGATTTTGGTCAAGATTTGGGCAGAATAATCTTGGGACAATTATTACCGAATAATTAAGGTTTAAAGCCTTCCCTTTTAAGGGGATAATAAATAAAAATTTTCATAATTAGTCAATCCTATCCGCTTTCAAGGAGAGGTAATTATTAATTATTAATTGTTGAATCCTACCCCTACTAAAAGATTAGTGAAGCGCAAACCCTAATTACTTTTTCTACTTCTTGGCGCAATAATATGTCGATCTACCTGATATTTTTTAGCAGCCATAGACATATTAAACTCTAAATTTTCGCATTTTTCTAACTTAATTTTTTTTCCTCTAGGTGGAAGTGGTTTAATATCTAAAACATGAATAATTTCTTGAGCTACTGCTTTTGCTAATAGAGGTGGAACTGAATTTCCAACTTGTCTAAAACCATGCCATTTTGTTACATGAAATCTAAACCAATCAGGGTATGAATGTAATCTTGCTGCTTCTCTAACTGTGATACATCTGGGTGTAAATGGGTGTATTGGTCTTGGAGAAGTATATGCACCTTTACTACTTGGTGTTCCAGCTCTGAGTGTGTTACAAATACCATCAGGATTAAGTCTATAAAAGTGGCTTACTGATTCAATTTTTCCTGGTGCTGTAGCATTAAATCTTTCTCTTGATTTTTCTGTATGTCTTGTGCGTAAACTAGAGGTTAATATTGTTCGGTCGTATTCACGTTTATAAGAATAGTCATTATTAAAACGTTCAAGATTGCGCAATTTTCTAGCATATTTACTTGGCTTGCCATAATCATCTTCTACTTTTATCCAATCTCTTTCTAATAATTCTGGATAATTTTCTACTTCTGGTAAGTCTCCTATTGCATCCTTAACAGTTATCAATTTTTCTGATTTTTTATCGGTAGAAATATTTGTAATTGCTAGAGGATAATTTGGTAGGATTAAACCTTTTTTGCATCCGATTAAAAATAATCTTTCCCGATTTTGCGGTACGCCATAATTGACAGCATTTAAAATTTGGTAAGGTTGCTGAACTTGATAGCCATTTTTATCGAATTTATCAATGACTTCCTGAAGAAAAGATTTGTGCTTTCCTACAGTTAATCCCTTGACATTTTCTATAACGAAATATTTAGGTTTTAACTCTAAAACTAATCGAACGAAATGAGATATAAGTGTATTGCGTGGGTCATCTAAAGTGCGTTTTCCAATTAGAGAAAAACCTTGGCAAGGAGGACCACCAAAAATAACATCAATTTCTTTATTTTGAATATTTGATAACTGTCTAATATCATCTCCAGTAATATCAACTATACTACGACATAATATTGGCCAAAAAGGAAAATTGAATTGATGAGTAGCACAGTGAATGGGGTCTAATTCTACAGAAACAAGTATATCAAATCCTGCTTGTTCAAAGCCAAGGGTCATACCTCCTGCACCTGCAAATAAATCTATACCTATTGGTCGTTGCATATTACATCTCTCCGGAAAAGAGGGAGTAGGCAGTAGGGAGTAGGCAGTAGGGGGCAATAATTGATGATTTATGCACGATAATTGATTTGATTTTTGACGATCGCCAGATGTCTATTATATCTCTAGATTTATACCAAGCGTGAAAAAAGAATGTTACGAATAATAAGTGCGTTCAACAATTAATAATTAATAATTAATAATTAATTATTACCTCTCCTTGAAAACGGATAGGATTGACTCAAAGGAAATTTTTTCTTAAAAGAGGAGGTTTTAAACCACAATTTTTCGAGAAAAAGATTTTGTAGGAAATGTCCCTTTGAAAAAAAAGAGAATTTACAACCTAAAAACTGGTATTGAAGCAATTCATTATGACTCGGTTTTAATACCTAATTTATATTCTCTGAAGTTTTCAAAAGGGATATAGAGAGCGGTAGAAATTAAGAGCAATATTATTATGAGGAATACTTCCTCCTGTCATGGTTAAGATTTCTCTATCTACATATTATATTCATGGCGAAATTCCTGTTTAGCTTCCCATTCAGCGACAACTCTACAGGACTTATGTAGAGTAGAGACTCTACTTATGGGGAGGGTAAATGCCATTTACCCCTACAGATGGTGGTTAAACAGTCAATTTCCGTAAGTCCTGCTCTATTATAATGTGTTGGGTTTATCCTACGGATAAGCTCCGCTAACGTTACTACAAATCCTATAATTTATTTATAGGTCGCGATCGCCTTACCGTTAGGCTTTAATTCTTGATTTTTGCAGGTTATAAATTAAATATATTTATTAACAAAAGCTTCAGGAGTTAGGCATTCAAACTCTCCTGTTTTTTCTACAATTGCCTTAACTAATTTATAGTTTGCTGACACAAAACATTGAGTTTTACCGAAGAATTAATAATTATATCATTATCTAATTAAAAATTTTAGGTTAAAAGCCTCCCCTTTCAAGGGGAAAAGAATAAATTTTTTCCTTATTATTCAATCCTATCCGTTTTCGGGAGAGGTAATACCATGTCCGGTTGAACAGTTATAAATAAACAACGACTGAGGAGTCAGTCCTCAGTCCTCAGGAGTCAACCCACCCGCGGGCCCCTCCGGTGGAGGGGAAGAAAGAAGAAGGAAGAAGGAAGAAGGGAGAAGAACAGGAAAAGAAGGAGAAAGTTTTTTTATCACTAATTATCCGGACATGATATAATTATCAATTATCCATTATTGAACTGTTTTAGCAGTTAAATAAACTCCCGCATCCTCTCTAGGAATATTACCTAAATTTTCAATTATTTATAGTTAATTTTGATCGAGTAGAATATAACAAACTTGAAAATATTGCCAAATTCTATCGAGTATTTCTCCACTCCAATCTTTATTTCGCAGAGGTTTCGCCACTCGCCAAATTTATTCAAGTATTCTGAAATTACAACTTCAATTAATGAAGATTGTTTCATGCCTAAACCAGCCCATTGAAGGCATCTAAACTCATTACTTTCTGGAGCAGCAAAACCAATAATATAAACATTAGTATCAAAAAATATACGACTAGGAGAAATAGTCATTTTTTTTAATTGAAAAGTATTATCAAATTTAATAACGTTAGTGACGTTCTTGTGAAATTTCTTGTCTTACTTCTCGTACTAAATTCAAGATATCTTCTCTTGATTGATATCCTGATTCTGTTAAATCTTTAGCAAATTCTGACTGTAACCTTTCTATAGGTATTAAAGAATATTGAGAAGATTTATTTTTCCTGACTTCAACTATCATTTTTTCAATTAAAATAATTTGTTCAGACTCCTCATATCAAATCCGGTTGAATACTTATTATATGGTTGAGAGTAAGGGACATTATATGCAATGTCCCTACTTTGTTTTCAGCCTATAAAATCTAACTTTTAACTTTTGACTTTTGACTGTGATGAAGTGCGTCTTACCCATCTGTTAGCGGAGCTTTGCGTCAGCAAGGATATCTCAGAATTACGCACTCGATGCATGACTTCACTTCGCCATCACCAATTCCGCAGGCAACCGTTTAAACGAAAGTCGCTCATTTTCCACATCCACAAAAATAGTATCACCATCATTAAACTCACTACGCAAAATACCCTTAGCAATTTGCGTTTCTAACTCTCGCTGAATTGCCCGCTTTAATGGACGAGCACCATATACAGGGTCGTACCCAACTTCAGCTAAAAAGTCAACAGCAGCATCAGCAAGCTTCAGTGACATCTTACGTTCAGCTAACCGTTTCTCTAGACGCACAATTTGTAATTGCACAATTTCCCGTAATTGTTCTTTCTGTAACCCTTTGAAAATAATAGTTTCATCAATACGGTTGAGAAATTCTGGACGGAAAGCAGCACGCAACGCTTCCATGACTCGACTCTGTATTTGCTCATAGTCATCGTTGACATCTAATATAAACTGAGAACCAATATTACTCGTCATAATAATCACGCTATTCTTAAAGTCAACTTTGTGACCTTGAGCATCAGTAACTCTCCCATCATCCAAAACTTGCAGCATAATATTAAACACATCGGGATGCGCTTTTTCAATTTCATCAAACAAAATAACCGTGTAGGGACGACGACGAATAACTTCAGTTAACTGACCCCCTTCATCATAACCAACATATCCAGGAGGTGCCCCTATTAAACGAGATACAGAATGTTTCTCCATATACTCAGACATATCAATGCGCACCATCGCATCTTCGGTGTCAAATAAATATGCTGCCAATGCTTTTGCTAATTCTGTTTTACCCACACCAGTAGGACCGAGGAAAATAAAACTCGCCACCGGACGGTTGGGGTCTGCTAAACCT
>JAXHSW010000099.1:0-12705 GCA_034190295.1 Cyanobacteriota bacterium
CTATCTCTGATGTCGGATGGGGAATGTTTGTCAACTTCCTTGAGTATAAACTACAACAAAAAGGTGGTTTATTAGTTGAGATTGACAGATGGTTTCCTAGCTCTAAAACTTGTTCTAATTGTCTCTACCAAATATCAGAAATGCCATTAGATGTGAGAGAGTGGACTTGTCCGAGTTGTAGAACTCACCACGATCGGGACTCCAACGCAGCCAAAAATATTAGAGCAGAAGGCATTAGAGAATTATCGGTCTTGGGAACCAGGACTGCTGCTGAAGGAGGGGGAGTAAGACCAAAAGGTGGGCGTAAGTCTGTCTTGAGGCATTCCCCTGTGAGTTCAGAAGCCCCTACTTCAACGAAGCGATAGCGGAGTAAGTTGGGGTAGTTCACAAGTATGGCTCATATCAAGTCTGACTGAATCACCATTGTGACTTGATGGGTACTTACGAATTTTCCAGTTATAAAATATCGATGCTATATCTATATATAGTGTGGCACTATAGTTTTTGCTTACTGCATATAGTGTTTTGGCGTAAGTTATATTAATATTAATCAGCTATCAGCGATTAGCTATTAGCCTAAAAAATTGTGCATAGAATTAGCTATCTGTTTGCCGAGCATTCTGGACCGAAACGCTTTTTAATCTTAATTCTTATTTTCTATTAGGTGAAAATTCTAAAACTCCCTAGTGCAGGATGGCGGAAATAACTAACCAGTTACAAAATCCTAAAAGCCTTACTAATCAATACTTTTGAGGGCTAATGCCATTCGCCCCTACGACTTTTAACTTCCGCGTAGCGCCACTAGCTTATTAAGTAGAAAACTGCTGTATAAAGAGTTGAGACAGCAACAAATAGACAAGAAATTTTGTTAAAAAGCAACAAAAAGTGTTATTATAAAAGTTTTGCAGAATGTAGTAAGCATGACTGCAAAAGCTGAGTTAGGGTTTCAATTAACTATGACAACACAAGTATTGCCGGAAGTAAATAGTCTTGGAGACTGGGCATCCTTAGCTTTTGAAAAGCATTTTCAGAAAACCCTCAGACATGAACCAGAGGTACTCAAAGACCGAGACCCAGAGGAATTGCATCAGATGCGGGTAGGTATGCGTCGCTTGCGTTCTGCTGTTCAGGGTTTCAGGCCAGTTGTAGCTTTGCCCAAAGCAGCTCAAGATCGAAAGATTGGTAAAATTGCTCGTTGTTTGGGGGGTTTAAGAGATTTAGATGTTCTTTTAGAGGCGCTTCAAAATCGCTATCAACCTTCTTTACCTCCTCAAGAACAAGCAGAGCTAGAAAAGGTTATGCAGCAGTTACGAAAACAACGTCGTCATGCTTTTAAAAAAGTACGAAGAATACTTGAAAATAAAAGTTATTTAATGTTAAAGCAGAAATTGCAGGAATGGTTAGATAACCCAATTTATACAAATATTTCTCGTCTGCCTATTCAAGAAGTATTACCAGATTTATTATTACCTGAAGTTAGTAAATTACTTCTTCATCCTGGCTGGTTGGTAGGTATTGAAATAGAGGATTTAGATATAAGTGATAATCAAGATTTTTTACTAGAAAGAACTGATTCTAAGCATCAAGTTGTCAAAATTAATAATGATGTTTCTTCGATAAATATTAGCGATCGAGATGAGGAAAATCTACATAATCTGCGTAAGGAAGTAAAACGGGTTCGTTACCAGATGAGTTTATTTACGGAATTTTATGGTCTGACTTATGAAGCTTATTTAAAAGATATGAAAGAAATTCAGGAATATCTCGGCGATATTCAAGATGCTGCTGTTTTAAGAGAATTTCTGGAAAAAGTTTTACAATCTAAAATTGACAAAATTCTTCCGACTTTAGAGAAGCAAATACAACAAAATTGGCATCAAGCATGGCGAAAATGGCAGGTTCTACAAAGACGATATCTTAATATTCAAGTTAGACAAAATTTCCGTTCTGAATTATTGCGACCTGCGATTTAACGCGCGTCTGCAAGTCTGCAAGTCAGAAGTTATTTTTGTAACGGGGATTTGAGCAACTCTCCAAAAATATTTCACCTTAAAAGGTGGGGTTGCGCGACCCAATTGTTTTGATAAATTCTGGTATATTAGACTTCTTGTAGAGGTTTCCTAAAAAACAAAAAAAAAAGAAGTTAATATTTGATTTTTACTTTTGCAAGAGGTTTATTTATCCATAATTTGGTAGTAGGCAAAAATTTAGTATCGCAGTCGAAGGAAAGGTTAGGATAGAGTAAAAGCTTAAAATTCAGACAACGTAAGATTTTTCCTTCTTCCTTCTTTTTTCTTCCTTCTTCCTTCTTCCTTCTGCTATACAACATAGAAAATATATATAGCAGTCGAAGCAAAGTTTAGGATACATAAAAACGATGCAAGATTTTTCTCTGCTTAGGTCCTTCCTGCTTTCTTCTGCGATAAAATTTATTTCATCTAAAACAATTATGTTTGTGTCTACTGCTTTCGTGAGTGGTGTAGAATAATGCTCAAAAAAGTTTAACCTATTACTAATCTTTTAATTACCTAATCTTTACTTTGTTAGGATAATCTCAGTACTATGTATATAAAACCAGTATATCTAAACTGGAATGTATAAATATGGCTCAAACTTCTAGAGCAATCATAGAAACCGATCGATATAATAAAAGTTCTGAACGTCATCTACACTTTTTTAATAAAGGAGAAACAATACCTTTAATGTCGCAAGGTATTTGGCAAATTTGTCAGGGTTTAGTGCGACTCAGTACTCTTTATCCAGTAGGGGAAGAAGGTCTACTCGGATGGTGTGGACCTTCTATGTGCTTTGGCAGTTGTTTTTCCCACTTGCAGACTTATCGGGCAAATGCTTTGTCAGATGTTTGTTTAATGTGGTACACCATGATTGAGATAGAGGCTTCCCCAAAATTAGCCCAAGAATTGTTACCTCAATTAGGAAGACGATTCCGACAAACAGAGGCTTTATTAGCGATCGCCGGACAACGACGAGTAGAAGACCGTCTGCATCAATTATTATTATTGTTGAAGCAGGAATTTGGCCACCCTGTGACTGATGGTACTCGGTTGAGTATTCGCTTGACTCATCAAGATATTGCTAGTGCAATTTGTACAACGCGAGTAACTGTCACGAGAATTCTGGGAAAATTACAACAGCAAGGATGGATCGATAGAGATAAAGACCGTCATCTGATATTAAAAAATGAAGCTTTTGCATACTCATCAGATTTGTTTGGATTTGTCAGTAATACTAATTAGGGTTTCCTGAATAAATTATGAGTGCTAGGGGTAGGAGTCAGGAGTCAGGAGAAACGGGGAAACGGGGAAACGAGGAATTTAGAGGAGGTAGAAGTAAGAATTGTCCCTCAATTTTTCTGGTTGTGCATCAGTAAAGTGTGGGATTCGTCAAGTAGGGCTGGCAAATCTAATCTAACTGATATATAAAGTTTTTAGGATTTTTGTCGGGAAAAAAGTGCAAATTTTTCACCCTTTAAGACCAAAAAGTTAGGACGAAAGACAGACACTTCCCAGAAAGATACAGGTACAATTATTCCTCCTACTTTCGAGCAGACCGGACAACACGGACCGCACGGACCACACAGACCACACTTCCTTGACGCGCTACCATTTTTCTTTCCTTGATTTGCCCAAAATGCTAACTTTTTGAACGTTTTAAACTAAAACAAGCGCACTTTTTTGGAATCTCATAAGGCTAAAATCTTTATCTGTCAATGCTTTTATATTTTATCGGTAAACCCTAATTACTAAACTTACAAAAGAACTAGCGGGACGTTAAAAGCCTCCACTCTTTAGAGAGGGGATGAAAACGGACACGACGGGATTTATCCCGCAATCACCACTCAATCTTAACATTGCAAATACACAATCAGGAGATAATTCATCATATAAAGGATAAGGAGGTGATTTATTTGTATGGCTGTCAGCAAAATCTAATCAAGCCCGATTATGACTTAAAATCAATTCTTGAGTTTATTTGTTGGGAGTCTCACAAGCTAATCAATTGTGGTATTTATTATGGTCGTCAATTGTTTTTTAAAGCCCAAAAAATAATTGGTAAGTATGACCTGGAAAAAGAGTACAAATCCAATAAACATTATCAAGCTTTGTATTCACAGGCAGCGCAGCAAATATTAAGGTCTGTCGCTGAATCTTTTAAGTCATTTAAAGAGTTAAACAAAAAATACAAAAAAGGCAATCTATATTTTCAACCAAGAATTCCTAAATACCGAAAAAAAGATGGTTTAGCAATGGTGAAATATCCCAAGCAAGGTTTAATACTTGTTGGGAATAATATCAGAATTCCCCTGGGAACAACCGTAAAACGATGGTTTAAATTAGACAGTTTTTTAATACCAATGCCATCTAATCTCAAGTTTTCAGATATCAAAGAACTGCGAATATTACCACGTAATCGATGTTTTTATGTAGAGTTCGTTTACAAGAAAAAAATTGTAGTTCAAGAAGAATTAAACCCTAAAAACGTCTTGGGTATAGACCCCGGAATTAATAATTGGTTAAGTTGTGTTTCTAACGTTGGTACTAGCTTGATTATTGATGGGCGCAAGGTGAAAAGCCTGAATCAGTGGTATAACAAACGGGTTTCCATACTCAAAGAAGGTAAGCCCCAAGGTTATTGGGATGAGCAATTAGCCCACATCACAGAAAAGCGTAACCGTCAGATGAGAGATGCAGTTAATAAAGCTGCAAGGTTGGTTGTTAACCACTGTATTAAACATCAAATTGGTACGATAGTTTTTGGATGGAATCAAGGACAACGACAAGAAGTAAATTTAGGCAAACAGACCCAATCATTCGTACAAATACCCACAGCTAAACTTAAGCAACGAGTCAAACAATTGTGTGAGGAACACAACATTAAATTTGTTGAAACAGAAGAGTCATATACCAGCAAGGCTAGTTTTTTAGATGGGGATTTTCTATCTACTTTCGGCGAAAAACCTGAAAGGTGGAAAGCATCAGGGAAACGAGTTAAACGTGGGATGTACCAAACTGGTAAAGGTTTATTGGTTAATGCTGATTTAAATGGTGCAGCAAATATACTCCTTAAAGTAGAGACACAATTAGGTATAAGCCTAGTCAAGGTCTGTAGGCAAGTTTTGACCCTTGCTACCAGATTTTCTATCTGGGAAACCAAAACTAAAAAAGCTACCAGATGTGGCTTTAGCCCATATTGTAGCAACAGTTGAGAATCCCCGCGCTTTTAAGCCGGGGAGAGGTCAATCAAATAAATTATCAGGAATCTCCACAAATAAAAAATAAAATCTATTTTTATCTTTGAATATCTATACAGGATTTATTATTTCTTCCTCTTTCCCAGATTTGGTTTTCCTCTTTTCTGAAGATACTTATTAGACATAGGCGCGGTCATAAAAAAATCAAATCAATTATCAAACAGAAATTATCAATTATTTCCCCCCAATGCCTCTTTTATGGATATTTCTATTACCGAATAATTAAGGTTTAAAGCCTCTCCTTTATCAAACAGAAATTATCAATTATTTCCCCCCAATGCCTCTTTTATGGATATTTTTATTACCGAATAATTAAGGTTTAAAGCCTCTCCTTGGCTGCGCTGCGAGTGTCGCTCTACAAGGAGAAAAAAGCGGTCAAGGGATGGATGGGTTTCCTAAGCATATCCAATCGACCAAGAGAAGAAAAATTTTTCATGATTAGTCAATCAATTCCGTTTTCACTCTCGAGGTAATAATTAATTATTAATTATTAATTATTAATTATTAATTGTTGAAACATAGCGTTGTCTTCGTAAGCGACGTTCTTTCAAGATTAAAACATCTGCCTGATTTTCTTCTCTAGCTACTCTAACTAATAGTCCAGCTAGCAATAAACTACCAATCATTGAACTACCGCCATAACTAAACATTGGCAATGGCAAACCTGTAGTTGGCAGTACCCCAGTCGCAACACCTATATTCAGGAAAGACTGACCTACTAAAGCTATCATTACTCCAATAGCTACAAGTTGATGTTCCATTCGGGTAGCTTTTAAGGCAACTCTCAAAGCAATAATACTGTATGTAGCTAATAACAGTAGCAGTAATAAAGCTCCCACAAAACCAAACTCTTCAGCATAAACAGAAAATATAAAGTCACTATATGGAATAGGAAGAAAATGTAGCTTTTGCTGAGATAGCCCGAAACCACTACCCCAAATATCTCCAGAAGCAACTGCTAGTAAACTTTGAATTAACTGATAACCGTCCCCCATTGAATCTGCCCAAGGATTTGTAAAAGAAAGAACTCGCCTCCTCTGATAATCATTAATACTGACGCTAATGGTAGCTAAAAGAAATCCACCTAAAGCAATACCTCCCAGATAAAAGTAAGGTAGTCCTGCTGCAAAGGCAATAAACCATAGAATCATGCCACATAAGGCGGTGGTACTTAAGTTTGGTTGTAGTAAGATGGATGCTAGGATTAGAGAAAAAGTACATAACCAAATTATTCTCACTAACCAAGTCAAGCGATTCCATCTACTATACAAATGAGCTGCTTGTAGCACCAAAAAAGGTTTCATTAGTTCAGATGGTTGAATAACTACTGGACCTAAAGATATCCAGCGAGTTGCACCATTAATTGTGGTTCCTATTCCTGGTATCAGGGTGAGAAGTAGTAAAGTTAGTATCAGAATTAAACCTATTTTGGCAGTTTGCAGCATAGTAGATAAGCGGGTATAAACAATTATATTAAATCCCACCATTCCTGCTAAGGCCCATATTAACTGCCTTTTAAAAAAGTATAGACCGTCTCCATATTCTGTTGCACCACTGGGATAGGAAGCTGAAAATAATACGACTAAACCGATAAATAACCAGAGGAATGTTAACCATCGCAATAGTCTAGCTTCTATCGCCCATGTTTGGACTTTGGGGTCGAAAAAGGGAATGAGATAACGTAAATCCATATTATTATTATGCTTTTGTTGCGTATTACAGCGGTTTTCATTTCAGTAGACCACAGTAGGAGCGAATGGCCATTTACTAACGCAAAGCTGCCGAATGGCGCCCTTACAGGGTTTTGGCTATGACGATGTGGTTCAGAGATCGGCAAAAGCGCTGTAGGTGTTAGGTGGTAGGTAAACTTTTCTCAACTACAACTACAACCTTCTTCAAGATTAACAGGACTTACGCAGGGACTCTACTTATGGCTAGAAAGAATACTATTTACCCCTACAGATGGTGCTTCAAAGGTAAATTTGCGTAAGTCCTGATTAATTTACTGTTTCTTTTTTGTCTAGAATTTTTTGATAAATGCGATCGCAACGTTTGGTTTCTACGCCAGTTGTTAATTGATAACCACTATTTTCATATAATTTAACAGCTTCTTGTAATACTGTTGCTGTTTCTATCCAAATTTCTTTGAATTTACATTCTATAATTCTGTTTTCTAATTCTTTTAATAAAAATTTTCCTAAACCTTTATTTCTGACTTCTGGCAATAAGTACATTTTTCTAATTTCGGCTGCTTTATTACCTCGTGAAATTGGATAATATGCGGCAGTGCCTAATATTTTTTCTTGTTTTTCTACTACCCAAAATTCTCCTCCTACATTTTGATAAAATTTTTCTACTTGCAAGACATCTCGATCTGCATCTTCGGGTTCCCAGTTTAAACCATATTCTGCCAGAACAGAACCGATGATATTTGCTACTATTTGACGGTCATTTGGTTGCCAGTTTCTAATTAAAAAATTACGATAATATTTTTTCATTATTTAAGAAAGTTTTAGGTCGTAGATTAAAGCTTTTATCTTGATCAGAAAAAGGTTATGTAGCAATCTTATTTGAGTTGTGAGATATTGTAGATTTTAGGGAACAGGGAACACCGAAGCAAATTATCACAAATGATTTAGAATTGCTATATAGAAATCCCTAATAATTTGTCAAAAATCAAAGGATATATAGACTCTGAAACTTTTACCTCCTCAACAATTTGTTTACCCAGAGCTATAAAATCTGATAACTTATAGCTGATATAGAATTCCGGTTATATATATGTTCATAATTCTATCTAGACTTCAAGCCTTCAATCTCCCCATCTCCCTATCTTCCCATCCTCCTCAAATATACAATTAAGTAAGTGTTTAGCCTGATTTTATATGAGGGTTTGGAGACCAAATGAGGGGTCAGACCCTGAACTGTAACGTTGTAGTTATTATGAGGGGTCAGACCCTGAACTGCAACGTTGTAGTTATGGAAATTTTGGGATGATATAGAATCTGGCGATCGAATATCTGTTCATAATTCTATCTAGACTTCAAGCCTTCAATCTCCCCTACTCCCCCACTCCCCTACTGCCCAAACTATATAATAAGTAGTATTCAACCGGATTTGATATGATAGCTAGTTAGGGCTTGTTGATTAAATCTCATCTCCACTCCCTCACTCCCCTACTCCTTAAAAAAGACTTTTTCAGTAAACCCTAGTTAACTATGGATGCGTGGTTCTGGATGTAAATTACTCAGAATTTCACTTTCAAATATGGCTAATTCCTCTAATCTTTCTTCTACTTTTTCTTGTTCAAAATAAGTTGTGGCTAAAACCCAATATATTCCATAATGTCTGGCTTCAGATGCCATTAAACTACGATAAAATTTTGCTAGCTCTGGTTCTGGGCAGTAATCTGCAAGTAAGCCTAAACGTTCGTGACTCCGAGCTTCAATTAAACAGTAAACTAATAATAAATCTAACATTCTTTCTGGTTCATTCCGCCGAACTTTACTATTTAAAGCTGCTCCATAAGGAGGAGAATTTAGAGGAGCTAATGGAATATTACGACGTTCTAACCATTGGTTTACTTGGTCAAAATGTTCTAATTCTTCCCGAGCAATAGCTGTTAATTTTTTGATTAGTTTCGTACTTGAAGGATAGCGAAACATTAAATTTAAAGCTACTCCTGCTGCTTTTCTTTCACAGTGAGAATGGTCTAATAATATAGTGTCTAGATTAGCGATCGCTTGTTCGATCCATGCTTGGGAAGTTGGTTGTTTAATATATTTAATAGTTGGTGTTTTTGTTAGTTGCATATTTATTCCTTATGTTCATTTTCATAACGTTCTTTTGCTGTTTTTTTTACATTAGCTGCAAAGTCTGAATAATTTTCTAACACTTTTTTAAAGTCATCTTTTTCTAAAATAAATAATTCACAGTAAGTCAATGTGATGATTGATGCAGTACGTCGTTGTTCATATACTAGAGCAATTTCTCCAAAAAATGTACCTGCACCCATATTCCTGTATATATTACCAGTTTTTTCTGAGAAGGCTTGTACTAAACCACGTTTAATAAAGTACATTTCATGACCCCAATGCCCTTCCCGAATTATATATTCATTAGGTGGTAATATTTCGGGGGTTAATGCCATTACTATTTCTTCGATAAACTGTGAACTTGCTCCTTGAAAAATTGGAACTTTTTCAATTACTTCTTGATGTAATTGTAGTGCTAATTTCATTTTCAGAGAATAAGGCAGTTCTTCGAGTATATGATAATCCCTAATATCTCGATTTTCAATCCATCTATATTGATAGTAATCTCTAATTTTTTGTTGTAATTCAGGGGAAATTTTGTTTTCCCGCATATAGGTTTGAATTTGCTCTAATTTTTCTCTATATCTGGCTTTTGCAGCATCTAAGTTAGATATTAATGAAGATACATTACCAATAATATAAGCATACATAGATATTCCTAAAAACATGACTACCAAAGTAAATATTATTTCAATTTCAGTAGTGGGAGTAATATCTCCATATCCGACAGTAGTCAGAGTTGTAATTGCCCAATAAAGGGAATTAATATATTGAGTTCTTTTACTTGTTGATTGTAGGGAGTTATTAATTAACCAAGAATTTTCAACATTAGATTCCCAACTGCCGATCGTAAACCAGATACAGGCTACCCAATGAGTAATTAAAATAATTAGTATGACTAATTTACACATTCTAATCAAGGTAGGGTTAGTATTTATATTAGTTTCCCACCTGTTAAAAATTCGATAAAATTGGGGTAATCGTAATAAACGAGGTAATCTCAATAAGGCAATAATAAATAGCGAATTGGGTATAGTTATTCTGGTAATTAAATCTCCCGGCGGAATACTAGCTAATAAATGTCTCCAAAATAGTCGGTCTTGAGTTCGATAACGTTGAGCTATCTTTTTTTTGTCTTTAATATATTCTCCGTACTCAAAGTAGCCAAGATGAAATCGAATAAATATATCAATAATTAAAATGACATCTCCTATAATGTCTAATACAATCCAGATACCATCAAATCTATTTTGAAAAGCAATTCTAAATGGGATGATGAAAGCATTATAAACAGTAATGGATACAATTAATACTTGCCAGAATCTAATGAATTTGTCATCGGGATGAAGTGTGGGGATTTTCACTTTGTTTGGAGTTTGATAATTAGGAAAATTTGATTAATAATGAAAAAATTAAGATAGACATAGGGTAGTTTTTGTTGTTTTTTTGACATATAGGTAGTTCAATAATTGATAATGGATAATTGATAATTACCTCTCCCTAAAAACGGATAGGATTAAATAAAAGGAAAATTTTTTCTTGTTTCTCCACGGCGAGTAAGAGGCTTTAAACCTTAATTATTCGGTAAGTCTAATTAAAGGTTAAAAAATTGTAGGGGCGGGTTTAAGCTAAAGCCTTGAGTTCATTTCAGTTATCAGTTATCAGTACCTCTGCAATAAGGAGGCAATAAAATACGGAATTCTCTTTTTTTTATCCCCTTAAAAGGGCTATGCTTTATAAATATCTTTCTTAACAAAAATTTGACAAAATAGACAAGTTATGTGTTAGCATTTGAGAGGCTTTTTCCGGAGAAAAAGTGCATTCATTAATGGATAATGGATAATTACCTCTCCCTAAAATGGATAGGATTGACCTACTCCGAAAAAATTTATTTTTTTCCCCTTGAAAGGGGAGGCAGAGTAAGCTAAATTGTTTAATTATTTAATTATTTAATTATTAATTATTAATTATTCGGTAATTGTTAATTATTAATTATTAATTATTCATTATTAATTGTTGAACTATCTATACTCTTTCTCTCTTCTCCCCTGCTCCCCACAAGCTTTTCAGAAGTTCCCGATCGGGGATATAGCAATCCGTGCAGAGGTTGCGACAAATCAAAAAGTAGAAAAAAAACTGAAACTCCCGCCTGTTGCCTGTTGCCTGTTCCCTAAAAGCGGTAAGATTTTTATACACGAATAAAATAGGATTGCTATAGTTAAAAGGGGAGGGTTTAGACCACGATTTTTCGGTAAGCGCGGTCTAATTCTCAAAACCCGCTCTCTAATATTGTGTTTATTCATGCTCACCTACTTAGCAATCTTAATTTTAGTTCTGAGATATTGTAGATTTTAGGGAACACCGAACACCGAACACCGAAGTAATAAAACTATCATAAAATCATTCCGGATTGCTATAAAAATTATCTACTTGATTTCTCCTGATTATGATAATAGAAATTCGTCTAGCACTATCATTCACTAATATATTTGGTCAAAAAGTGACAAATACATAAGCATTCAGCTGTCAGCTATTAATTTATTGCCTTTATATCAGAAATTAGTATTGATATATTTAAGTAAAATTAAAAGTATTGGAACAAAATTGACCAAAAAATAAGGTCTCAAGTCTCCCCTTTCAAGGGGATGAAAAAAAATCAACTTCAGTATTTTAAGCCTCTGACTTGACCTTTGTCATGCTGCGCAAACAGGCAGAGGTACTGATAACTGATAACTGATAACTGAAATGACCTTGACCTTAGAGTGTATATTTATTATTTAGGGTCTGTCGATTAAATCTAAAAGTCTTTATAGATAAAGGTAAGTGCCTTTTTAAGTATCAAAAAGTGCGAGATTTTAAGTGGTAATGGTTCAATTAGGAGCGGATTTTGGTCAAAATTTAGGCAGAACAATCTTGGGACAATTCTTACCGAAAATTGTGGTTTAAAACCTCCCCTTTTAAGGGGGTAATAAAGAAAAATTTTCATAATTAGTCAATCCTATCCGTTTTCACTCTCGAGGTAATTATTAATTATTAATTATTAATTATTAATTGTTGAATCCTACCTCCTCGCTCATTCCCCGTTCTTCCTGTCTTCCCCTCCTGGGAGGGGCCCGCGGGTGGGTTCTCCACGGTCGGGGCCCGCGGGTGGGTTGTCTCCTGTCTCCTAACCCTACTAAAAGACTTTTAAGAGTATTCCCTATTTATGAAACAGTTAATAGCTGACCACAAGCTAGCTGTTTGCGCAGGATTCCGCAGGAAATACTTACACAAATACATATTTTTCTCTTTTTTCTCTATACTTCTATTTGTTATTCCAGAATTATACAATGACAATAAATATCATAATTTTCCGATTATATTGTACATATCTTGAGCAAACTTTTTCGGGTTCCACAAAGGTGCTAAATTTTCTGACTTTTGAGAGTTAACTAATTTATCGATAAATTCCTGACGTAAATGCAGGATTCCGCAGGAAATACTTACACAAATACATTTTTTTCTCTTTTTTCTCTATACTTCTATTTGTTATTCCAGAATTATACAATGACAATAAATATCATAATTTTCCGATTATATTGTACATATCTTGAGCAAACTTTTTCGGGTTCCACAAAG
>JAXHSW010000099.1:12805-16012 GCA_034190295.1 Cyanobacteriota bacterium
GTGCTAAATTTTCTGACTTTTGAGAGTTAACTAATTTATCGATAAATTCCTGACGTAAATGAGGATTTTGACCTAATTTTACACCCCAATTAATATATTCATTCCATGACCATGCCACACCGTATTGAATATCTAAACTTTGTAAAAAAGAATAACCCATTCTAGATAAAAATTGTTCTCCGGCAAGGGTGACAACTGGTAAATTAAACCATAAAGCTTCTAAGGTATGAGTACCACCATTATAAGGATAAGAATCAAGCATAATATCTGCTAAAGAATAGATGCTTCTATGTTCTTCTTCTGTGGGAAATCTTTCTATAAATTTAATCCGATGAATACTTACACCCTCAGTTTTACAAGCTTGATGATAAGCAGCTTGAAATACTTCTATATCTCCTAATGCTTTATGAATTAATATACTATGAGGAACTTGCTTCAAAATAGCAATTTGTGCTTTGACTAAATCTCGGTTAAATTTTCTCCCTGGTGCTAAACAAAGATAAACTATTTGGTCTAAACCTATCCTCTGAGATTTTCTTAAATTAGCTCTATTTGTTTCTATTCTTTGAAAACCAGAAGTTGCTACAAATGAATTTGGCATCCTCACTAATTTTTCTATATAGTATTTATCTCGGTCTTGGGGATGGGTATGTAAATCGCATAGAAAATAATTATTTTCAGATATATAAGGAGCATCAAATCCTAACCAAGACATACAAACAGGTGCAGGTTTATAATATAAAATCTGTGTATTAATTGGTAAGCTCAAAGAATCTAAATCTATCAATATATCTATTTTATCTTGCTGAATTTCGGTAATAATTTCTCGGACATCGACGCTTCCGTGGGGATATTTTTTCGGTACATATAATTTAGTAACAGCTTGACTAAATTTTTGAGTTTGGTCATCTACTTTGAGACGTTCTGTTGGATATAAATATATTTCTGTATTTAATTTTCCTAACTCTCGGATAATATCAAGACTACACCAACCTACAGAATGTCGATTAAAATGATTAGATATGAAGCCAATTTTTAATAAATGGTTATTGTCAAAATTAACAGGAGTAGAAAAATGATTATTTTGAGGTTTTAGGACAAATTGTCTATAAACTTTCGATACCAATCTGTAGAGTTCAGAGTTAGCCTGAATATCATCTCTTAAGTAAGGAACGCTGAAAAGAAAATTTCCATATAAAGCTTTTAAATCGACTACCTTTCTAACAATAGTCATATCCTCTTTCAGTTTAGCTTCAAGGTCAAAAAATCTATCTTTAGCAATTTCATTTAAACCAGATATTTGATAAGTGCTAATCAAATAAATCCCAGTCATAATCGGGTCTATTTCCCCACATAGTTGATAATAATTAGACACTGCTTGCCTGGCAACTGCATAATTATTACCATCCCGAAGAATGCCACAGAAATGTTGATGTGCTGTAGCATAATTAGGCCGAACTTCAATTGCTTTTTTCAGATATCTAATAGCCTCAGAAAACTTACCTTGACTTCTCAAAATTATGCCAATTTGACTATAAGCTTCCGCTAAATTTGGGTTAAGTGTAATTACCCTTTGCCAACTATCAATAGCTTCATCTAACTTTCCCTCTTCAGCTAACTTATATCCCTGGTTTAAATTAACCTCAACCCCACCCAAATTAGGATTTAATTTTAAAGCCTTTTCTTGTGAGGCGATCGCTTCATCTAACTTACCCACTTGTTCCCAAACTTTGGCCAAATTCCAATAAGCGACGGCCATATCTGGTCGTAATTGAATCGCCTTCCTGTAACAAGCGATCGCCTCATCCAGTTTTCCCTGACGAAAAAACATACTGCCCAAGTTAACATGAGCCTGGGATAACTCAGGATTAAGTTCTATGGCCCGATAATATAGATTAATTGCTTCGGAAATTTTACCCTGGGCCTGGATAATATTTGCTAGGGTGACATAAGTAGAGGCCCAATTAGGTTGTAGATTTAAAGATTGGCGACAACAAGCGATCGCCTCTGATAATTGTCCCTGGGTATAATAAAGTTCAGCTTGTGCTGTTAATGCCTGAAAATTTGGAGTTTGTGAATGGGGAGAACTGGAAGAAATATTCATTGGAACAAAAGTCTATACTATCTAATTAAATAAAGCAATCGGCAATCAGCAGTCAGCAGTCAGCAGTAAATGTGTACACTTCTTCCGCAGGAGACTAACTGAATGCTAAAAGCTAATAGCTAGTTAAAGGTTAAAACTTATCATATTTTGTACCTGAGTAGGACGAGAGAATATAGGTCTTTCCTCTAAGGTGCAATATTTGAGTTATCCTATGTTTAGTTTTGGGTAAAAATATTTGATATAGCTATCAGCTATCATCTAGAATCAAAACTTTTAACTGTAATGCTTTGAAGTTTCTTAGCTGTCCTAATCTTAATGCGTAGTCCTATAACTAATATGAAATAGATTAATATTTGCTACAGATAATTTATCAATATATAGAGATATGAGGAGATAAGGAAAGTCATAAATAGCAAAATTACTTGTATTTCATATCAACTTGCTCTTTTACTATTTCCCTCAACTTTCAGTCCTAAAGCTGAGAATAAATGTAGTATTAATTTTGCTACTTAATATTAAATCAGGAAAATTTCAATGATTGGAAAATATTTGCGTCAACTTCAAGCAAAAATAAAATTTTAATCTCAAATAATTCTGGGAATTATTTCATGAATGTCGATCTAGCTATAAGTATTTCCGTTTGTCATGCTCCGCAAACAGCTATCAGCTATTAGCTAGAATCAAAATTTTTAACTGTAATGTTTTGAAGTTTCTTAGCTTTCCTAATCTTAATGCGTAGTCCTATAACTAATATGAAATAGATTAATATTTGCTACAGATAATTTATCAATATATAGAGATATGAGGAGATAAGGAAAGTCATAAATAGCAGAATTACTTGTATTTCATATCAACTTGCTATTTTACTATTTCCCTCAACTTTCAGTCCTAAAGCTGAGAATAAATGTAGTATTAATTTTGCTACTTAATATTAAATCAGGAAAATTTCAATGATTGGAAAATATTTGCGTCAACTTCAAGAAAAAATAAAATTTTAATCTCAAATAATTCTGGGAATTATTTCATAAATGTCGATCTAGCTATAAGTATTTCCTACGGAATGCTCCGAAACAGCTATCAGCTATTAGCTAGAATCAAAATTT
>JAXHSW010000099.1:16112-31880 GCA_034190295.1 Cyanobacteriota bacterium
GCCCTAAAGCTGATAATAAATCTAGTATTAATTTTGCTACTTAATATTAAATAAGGAAAATTTCAATGATTGGAAAATATTGGCGTCAACTTCAAGCAAAAATTAAATTTAAACCTCAAATAATTCTGGGAATTATTTCATTAATTTTGACAGTAGGAATCCCTATTTTTATCGATAATAAAATTCCTGCTCAAGCACAAACAGAACAAAAATACGAAGAAAAATTATTTGAAACAGCTCTAGCTTTTACTCTATATTTTGAAGGTGGATTTAGTAATCATCCAGCAGATAAAGGTGGTCGAACTTATAAAGGAATTTTGCAAACTGAATATAATTCCTATAGACGAAGACGTGGTTTACCAACCTTAGATGTTACACAAATGTCTGATACTGAACTGATGGAAATTTATCAAAGTTATTGGGATAATAGTAAGTCAGCTACTATGCATCCTGCTCTAGCTGTAGTTATGTTTGATACCGCAGTTAATTTTGGTATTAATAACTCAGTAACTTTTCTTCAGCAAGCTTTGGGATTACCACAAACAGGTATATTTGATAGTGCTACTAGGTCAGCATTAGCAGAAGGTAATAATCGAAATACAGCTCTTCAAATGATTAATGAAAGAATTATTTATCGTTATAAAAGAGTGCAAAAAGATTCGAGTCAAATGGCTTTTTTTCATGGTTGGTTGGCTCGTGATTATAGTTTGTGGGGTTATGTAGAAAAGCTCAAAGATCGTTGAAGAAGGAAGAGGGAAAAAGGTGGTTATTTAAAGAGACATGATATTAGGGGTGGGTTGACTCGGTCCGACTGAGGACTGACTCCTAAATAATTTTGACTTCTAACTTCTAACTTTACTCCCTACTCCCTAAAGACGCAGGAACATTATGATGAGTCGTATTATTATTACTATTACTATTATTATTATTTAATTTGACATAATGACTAATAAGCTGAGTCAGATGAATAAAAGTCTGAATATCAATTTGACGTGATAATAACATTTCTCGATACTTTTCTTCTAAATTTTCCAGCTTATCCTTAACTTCTTCTGGGCATACTTCCGACATAGATTGCCATTCATCAATTAATGCTATGGTATTTTGAATATCTTTCTGATTTTGTTTTTCTTGCAAAATTCGGCATTCTTCTACCAGCATCTTTGTCATTTCTTCTAACTTTTCATAAGCTTCCTTAGGTAAGTCTCCCTCAATCAACATTGACCTATGTTGCTGCCTTAATTCTTCTACTTCTTTAAGAGCTTGAATTGGATTTTCTTCTAAATTTAAACTAATGTTACTGAGAGCTAAACGGCTATTTTTAATCATATTGAGACACTGTTTATGACGCCACATTCGCAACAAAAAGCCGATAATACCTGTAGATATCACAATAATCATACCTGCCTGTAAATCTTGGTTTTCTTCTAAATAGCGCATCCAAACTTTTCTAGGGTCGCCTTGCTCAAATGCTTCCTGGGAACCAGGATGAAGATATACCAATCCACTCTGTAATAAAGTTTGAGCATTTCCATTAGCAAGTTCTGGGTAAAATAATGAGTATTGTCGAGAAGAATAGATAATTGACCAAGTTAAAAGAGCAATTTTTTCTTTACTAACATCAGGACGAGTTACTAAAGCAGCAGCAGTAGAAATAGTAGGCAAATCTTCTTTAGGTATTGGTGGTAGAGGAATATAACTACCTTTCGAGATGGTTGCACTTTGATATGATTCTGGAAATTGAATAGTTAAGTAGTTAATAAAGGCAGTTGATATCGGAACTAATCTGAGCAAGGGAGGTTTTGCTAGCTCTGCTTGAACTTTTTTACTGCTTCCCACCGGACCAACATAGACGAAAGCATCTATTTCTTTCTGTTTCAGTTTATCAAATCCTTCTGCGATATCAATGTTAGCTTCAATAATGTTTAGGTTTGTGGCACTAAATAGTCGTCTAGCAGTAAAGTAAATACCGCTTTCGGGAGTACCAAAAATGACTCGTTTTCCGTCAAGGTCGGTAAAAGTCTCAATTTCTGAGTCAGATTGTGTAATTAGATGTAAATATTCATGGGCAAGAACAGCTATTGCTTGGACTTTACCCATTTTCATTGCTTCGCTAGCGACATCTAGTTGAACTAGGGCAAGGTCTGTTTCTCCATTGAGTAAGCGTTCGAGGTTTTGTTGCGAACCGTAGGAATCATAATTATCGCGGACTTCTATTTTCCCTACATCACGAGCTGAAATTACTATTTGCCTGCCGATTTTTTCATAAGCACCTCCATTAGCACCACTAGAAAGGGTGAGACTGTGGCGTTGAGTAGTGCAACTCGTTAATGCGATCGCCCATAAAAATATACCTCCTATTCCTATTAATTTACTAGGTAGTTTGTGATGAGGATATATAGCAGTTGATAATTTAGTAAATATATGCAATTTCTGATCTCCTTAAAAGGAAAAATTTTATGCCTAGAATAATGCGATGATTTATAGCAGAAGGAACAAGAAAGAAGGACTGAAAAATCTGGCGTTGTCTGAGCTTAAAGCTTTTGATATATTCGCGCCCTTTCCTTGCACTGGTATAATCATATCAAATCCATTTTTTCTTATGCTTTCCCTTTACCTCCTGATATCAAATCCGTTTAATTGGACATAAAAAAAATTCTCCAATTGTCATAACTACGCCCATCTTGTCTTATCTTTCTCCTCCTGAATTGCAGGATTGCTGTTTGCTTCGCGGTGACAAACGGAAATTCTGACTCCTAGAAACTTAAGCATTCTATAACTGTTTAACCGGATTTGATATGACTCCTGACTCTTGACAAAAAAAACTGAATTGCCTACAAAGATACTATAGCGCTACGCATTAAAGTTAGGACATTTTTCAAACCTGAAACCTTTTAACAGTTTACTATTCCCTATTCCCTATTCCCTAGCGCTATATAAGGGTTCTATAGACAAAAAAAAGTAGGACTTTACATCCTACTTTACAGTGCTTTCTACTTTACCGAAGAATTAATAATTAAATAATTAAATAATTAAATAATTCAGGTTTAAAGTCTCCCCTTTCAAGGGCAAAAAAATAAATTTTTTCGGAGTCGGCAAATCCTCTCCCTTTTAGGGAGAGGTAATTATCCATTATCCATTAATGAAAGTGCTTTTGCCGAGCTTTGACTTCACGTCACAACAAAAATCCTGGGTCAGCAAATGGCCATTCGCTCCTACTCTTGTCTAACGAAATGAAAACTATTTAAGCTTCAGCAACTGCGACATTAGCTTCTTGAGCTACTGGATAAACACTCACTTTTTTCCGACTTTTACCTTTTCTTTCAAAAGTTACCACACCCTCAACTAAAGCAAATAAAGTATAGTCAGTACCGACACCAACATTATTGCCTGGATGGAATTTTGTACCACGTTGCCTAACAAGAATATTACCCGCTTTAACAACTTGGCCACCAAAGCGTTTAACACCTAATCTCTGGGAATTAGAGTCGCGACCGTTACGAGTACTACCAGTACCTTTCTTATGAGCCATGATTTCCTCCAAATTTTATTATGTATAATAACTTCTGTACTTATTCTGCCTAATTTTCTGATTTTTCTTCAGATACATTTTCAACTTCTGCCGTAGTCTCTGAAGTTTCCTCGCTAATAGTTTCTACTGATTCTGGAATTTATGTAGCTTCAGTTGATGTTTCTGTAACAGTTTCACTACTTTCTGATTTTTCTTCAGATACATTTTCAACTTCTGCTGTAGTCTCTGAAGTTTCCTCACTAATAGTTTCTACTGACTCTGGAATTTATATAGCTTCAGTTGCTGTTTCTGTCACAGTTTCACTTGCTTCTGGAGTTACTGTTGTAGCTGAAGTTTGAGACTCTCCTGCTGCTAATATTTTGCCATTAATACTTATAGAGTCAATCATTAGACGAGTAAGTTCTTGGCGATGTCCCCTTTTTTTCCTAGTTTTCTTTTTAGGCCGCATTTTGTAGACAATAATTTTTTTGCCCCGCAAGTGCCTCATCACAGTGCCTTCTACAAGAGCACCTTCTACAAGGGGTTGACCAATATGAACATCTCCCTCATCTTGAACTAGAAGCACATTATCCAGAGAAACTTGATCCCCCTCCGCTGCTTGTAGAAGGTCAATATCGTAAAAGCGACCTGCTTCTACCCTCAGTTGTTTTCCACCTGTTTCAATAATTGCGTAACTCATTAATTTGTGTTGATAGGTTTGCCGTACACCTTCTAAAAATCTAGAGAATCCTAGACACGCTCTTCATCGGTGACTAAAAGCGATTTTCTGACTCACCCGTCCATAAGTCTACTAACAAAGAAGGTTGATGTTCCACTCAGGCACATTGAGTTTAGGATTCCCTCTAGGGTTTTCATCAGACATGAAAAGTCGAGTGCAAAACACTCCATAATTGTTGCTAAAATCCTCTGGTCTTAGCAGACATAAGTGATAATAACACAAATTAATGGTGTAAAAACATAGACATTTTGTAGATATAAGTCTTGGATAGTCTATGTTTTTAAGCTCTAGCAAGCAACAGTTAGCTGGTTCTAACACTAATACCTTGAGTACTATTTTAGTTAGTTAAAATGGGCAAATGCCTTGATTTCTTTACCAGCTTTTATTATCTCTGAACCTGGTCTGAGCACGATTTAGACACAAAATTTATAATCATATCTGACAAATATAGTTTTTGTCAAGCCTAAGTTACCGCTCAACTAAACTTACTCAAATAGCTGTCAGCTAGAGCGCAACAAGACTCTATCTTATGGGACAGTGTTTAAATTAACAACTGACTTTAAAGGGCAAGGGAGCTAACTTTTGTAGTAAGACAATTAAATATTGCTTTGATCATAAATTAAAAGCAATAGCTGATAGCTGATGGCTGACTGCTGTTAGCTCCGCATTCCGGAGGAAATGCTTACATTAATAAAGCTTTGATCATAAATTAAAAGCAATAGCTGATAGCTGATGGCTGACTGCTGAATGCTTACTTTCTTTCCCCTTGTTATATACTACCCTATTGTTAATCTTTTTCCACTAAATTTCGGTTTTTTATCTTCATGTTTTAGTAAATTATACCCATCTAAAGCAGCTCTATTGAGATGTATAAGATTCTTCTGTAATTATTACTTTTCTTGTAAGCATTTCCTCCGGACTGCGCCCGCATTCAGCCGTCAGCTATCAGCTATCAGCTATGAGTTATTAGCTCATTATCAGCTCAAAAGAGGAATTAGTCTCCAAGGAGAATTAAAATTTATAAAAAAAATGTCTTCAGCTAACCTTAGTAATTTCTTGAATATCTTCATGCATCTGATAGCTGTTTGCTTCGCGGTGACAAACGGAAATGCTGATAGCTGAATGCTTACAACTAACCTCAGTTCTTGCTTGCATAAGTTCAAAAGCTGATGGCTGTTTGCGCAGTATTCCGTAGGAAATGCTAATAGCTGAATGCTTACCTTTTCTTCCTCTTAATTTAGCTTTATATTTTAACATTTATATTAATCTATAATGAAGAATATTCACAAATTTTAGATTGTTATTTTTACCGAATTTTACCTAAATTTACCTATTGTCAAATGCCAAAAAAAAAACTGCTATAAAACTGTCTCTATAACCCCTATAATATTAATCGAAACTAATTAATTCACCGATCTAGCACTACAAGAATTGGTTAGGACATTTTTCAATGCTAAAACCTTCCGAAAATTGTGGTTTAAAGCCGACCCTTTTAAGGGGATAATAAAGAAAAATTTTCATAATTAGTCAATCCTCTTCTTTTCCAGGAGAGGTAATTATTAATTATTAATTATTAATTATTCCCTAGCGCTATAATAATTTCACAAAAGTTGAATCGAAAATGTCTACAAACCTCTGGACTCGTCGTCATATTTTATCTCTAGCAGAATTTACACCCGCAGAATACAATATTGTACTACAAACAGCAGCCAGTTTTCAAGAAGTGCTAGGTCGCCGGATGAAGAAAGTACCTGCATTACAAGGTCTAGTAGTAGCAAACTTATTCTTTGAACCTTCTACACGCACCCGCAATAGTTTTGAGCTAGCTGCTAAACGCTTGTCTGCGGATACTCTAAATTTTGCCCCTGGTACTTCTTCTCTGAGCAAAGGAGAAACTATCCTGGATACAGCAATGACCTATCTAGCAATGGGTACAGATATGATGGTCATTCGACATCGTGATGCTGGAGTTCCCGCAGCGATCGCTTCGGCAATGGATCGTAATAATTATGGAGTACGAATTCTGAATGCTGGAGATGGTCAACATGAACATCCTTCTCAAGCTTTACTTGACCTATTTACTATCTGTATGTTGTTAGATTCAACTCAACCTAGAATAGAACTTTTAGAGGGAAAAAAAATTGCTATTGTGGGAGATATCCTTCACTCTAGAGTAGCACGGTCTAATATTTGGAGTCTGACGGCTTCCGGTGCTGAAGTACATTTAGCTGGAACACCTACTTTACTACCTAAATATTTCACCGAATTTGGCAAAAATAGACCTAGTAAATTATTTGTACATTGGGATATTAAACCAGCTCTAGAAAAAGCTGACTTTGTAATGACCCTACGCCTCCAAAAAGAAAGAATGAACGAATCTTTATTGCCTAGTTTACGAGAATATCATCAATTATTTGGTATTACACGCGATCGCCTCAAACTTTGTCAACCAGGAGTCAAATTATTACACCCTGGACCTGTTAACCGAGGAGTAGAAATTAGTTCTGACTTAATGGACGACCCTCAGTTAAGTTTAATTTCTCAACAAGTCACCAGTGGTATTGCTGTACGAATGGCTTTACTATATCTTTTAGGTGGAAGCAAAATAGAATCTTGAATATAGCAATTATTGCACTATCAATAGACATCTCCAGAAAATAAATCAACCTTTTAATTAGAGCAGGTTTTGGAAATAAAAATTCACCCTCAAAAATCATTTTTCGTGCTTTTTTCGTGAAAAAAATCTTCCCTGTTGCCTTTTGGAGCTGTTGCCTGTTGCCTACCCCTGCAAAAAATCTATATCTTTTTCGGAGAGGTCTAATGTAAGCATTTCCTCCGGAATGCTGCGCAAACAGCCGTCAGCCATCAGCTATCAGCTATTGCTTTTAGTTTAGGATCAAAGCAATATTTAATTGTCTTACTACAAAAGTTAGTTCCCTTGCCCTTAAAGCCTATTTTAATTTAAACATTGTCCCATAAGAGAGAGTCTTTTTGCGCTCTAGCTGACAGCTAATAGCTGAATACTTACGGTCTAATATATAAGCAGATAAAACTGAATATTAACAGCTATAATCCTATTTTTTTGAAATAAAATAAAATCTATTTTTCAATAAAGCACAAAAATATAAATAAATAAAAATTGAAGCACTAACTAAAACTAAATATATCCAGAATAAAAATAATAAATATTTTTTTTACTATTGAATTATTCCCTAAAAATAGTAAGCATTTCCTCCGGAATGCGGAGCTAACAGCAGTCAGCCATCAGCTATCAGCTATTGCTTTTAATTTACGATCAAAGCAATATTTAATTGTCTTACTACAAAAGTTAGCTCCCTTGCCCTTTAAAATCAGTTGTTAATTTAAACACTGTCCCATAAGATAGAGTCTTGTTGCTGATAGCTGACAGCTAATAGCTGTTTGCGCAGCAGTCCGTAGGAAATGCTTACTAAAAATATGGAAATTTTGCTAGGATTAATATAGTTTTTACACTATTGGAAACAAATTATTATTAATACTATGAATTCTAGCTTAAAAGTACCTTTATCTACCAAACTAAAACCAGAACAAGATAACTTTGCTATTACCATAGCTCCTTTATCTATAGCTGAAATCTACACTTTAGCGGATAACCCTGCTAATGGTGCTGTAGTAGTAATGAGTGGAATGGTTCGCAATAAAACAGACGGTAAATCTGTAGTAGCCTTAGAATATCAAGCCTATCAACCTATGGCAATCAAAGTTTTTGAGCAAATTTCCACAGAAATTCGTAGTCAGTGGCCACAAGTCGAGACCGTAGTCATTCATCATCGAGTGGGACGTTTAAAAATTGGTGAAATCAGTGTCTTAGTGGCCATTGGTTGTCCACACCGTTCAGAAGCTTTTGAAGCTTGTCGTTATGGGATTGATACTTTAAAACATACAGCCCCTATATGGAAAAAAGAACATTGGGCCGATGGTTCGAGTAGTTGGGTCAGTATTGGAGCTTGTGAAGACCAATAGAGATATTCAATAATTGATAATTGATAATGGATAATTGATAATTACCTCTCCCTAAAACGGATAGGATTGAACGATCGTGAAAATTTTTTCTCTCTTGGTCGATGGTCGGACAGCTCCGAGACCTCGCCACCCAACGGGTGCGCTGCGAAGATAGAACTCGGTTCCGCACTCCGCGAACGACCGCTTGTTTCTCCACGGCGAGTGAGAGGATTTTTACCCTAATTATTCGGTAAAGTCAAGAACAGGGAGTAGAATTAACAGGACTTACGCAAATTAACTTTTAAAACTCCATATGTAGGGGTAAATTGCATTCCTACTCACTGGATTTAGTGTCCGTGCGTAAGTCCTGATTAATTTGAATGAATGAAGGAAAGAAAGAGAGTCGGGAAAAAGTTATTTAACAAATTTCCCGATCGCTACTATGTCTCCACCGAAAGTTGATAACTGGGAACTTTATCAAACATTTCTCGTTCATTAGAATTGAAGCTAATTGACAAAACTATTGAGCCAATTCTGCTGATGAGTCAATATATATCTGTACCCTGGTCTAAAATAGAACAAACCTTTTCGCAAGTGGAATTGCCACCAGAAAAACTCTCTAACTACGATTTAGTATTGCGCTGTCAAGAAGGTAATCACCCAGACCGCGCAATATTCGCAGAACTTCTACATCGATACCAACTCCATGTAGATAAAATTTTGTATCATTTAGCCCCTGAATGGCAAGACCGCTCAGATTTGGCTCAAGAGGTTTGGATTCGTGTATACCGTAACATTAAAAGATTACAAGAGCCAGTAAAATTTAAGAGTTGGCTCAGTCGTATCACAACTAACCTGTTTTATGATGAGTTACGGAAACGAAAACGAGTTACCCCTCCTCTATCGTTAGATGCTCCTCTGACTTTAGAAGATGGTATGATAGACTGGGAGATTGCTACAAATACTCCAGGGCCAGAAGAAGAGTTAACTACACAAGAATTTTATGATTATCTGAGGGATGCAATCTCCCAGTTACCAGAGGTCTTTAGGGTGACAATTGTATTGAGAGAAATAGAAGGTTTATCTTATGAAGAAATTGCAGATATTACTGAAGTTTCTCTAGGCACTGTTAAATCAAGAATTGCTAGAGCTAGGCAAAGATTACAATTACAACTCCAAAAATATCTGGATATTTGAATGATTTACATATAATAAGTAATTTAATTAATTTTTGGCAAAAATTTAGTCAAGATAAATCTCTAAGTATTAATTCAATTTAATCAAGTAGAACAAAAATAATTCAATTAGCTTTTCTGAGAAAATATTAAGGTTTTCTGTGGTATGAATATGAGTCAAAATGTTAATTCAAAGAACTTATATAATTAATCTCAGGGTGTAAAAAAATGATGGAACAAAAAAGATTTGAATTAGTAAGTGCATATCTAGATGGTGAAGTAACTCCATCACAACGTAGAGAAGTAGAAGTTCTGCTGGCTACAGATCCAGTTGCCAAACACCTTTATCAAAGATTACTACAACTACATTCTGAATTTCAAAGAATGCCAGTACCTCCAAAAGTACAACCTGTTGATATAACAGTCGATCGAGTATTTGAAAAAATTGACCGTAGATCGAAACGAAAATATGTTTTAGGTGGTACTGCTATTGCTGCTCTATGTATAGCATTCATATCGGGAATAGTCTCAAATAGTCGGACTAATATTCTGCAGTTAGCTGAAAATTCTAATTCTGAAACTGTACAAATTGCTTTAAATGAGCCTGTAATAGAAATAGTAAATCCTAATAATGTAATGTTAACTATAAACGATCCAGTACTTCAAATTCCTCAACCTCCAATTGCACCAGTGAAAAATCAATAACCAACAATTAAGATTGAAAAATTAAAGTAGTTTGTAAATTATATTCCTTTAATATTTGGAAGTTTAAAGGTTTCTCAAAATAATTGGGTCTTTAACTAGCTATTAGACATCTCCAGAAAATAAATCAACCTTTTAATTAGAGCAGGTTTTGGAAAGAAAAATTCACCCTGAAAAATCATTTTTCGTGCCTTTTCGGTAACTGATGAAGTCAAATGATAAGCTGAAATTACTGTAGAGTAAAGGTCTTAAGTACCTAAAATATCACTAATAACTTTTGACTTTTGACTTTGGTAGGGTTACTCAAAATATCCGTGACAAAAATAACTTCTAACTTCTGACTTGTGATACCCCAATTAACTTAAAAAATATCACAGATAGTTGTTCAATAATTGATAATTGATAATGGATAATTGATAATTACCTCTCCCTAAAACGGATAGGATTGAATAATTATGAAAATTTTTATTTATTATCCCCTTAAAAGGGGAGGCTTTAAACCACAATTTTTCGGTAACTGATGAAGTCAAATGATAAGCTGAAATCACTGTATAGTAAAGGTCTTAAGTACCTAAAATATCACTTCTAACTTCTAACTCTTAACTTTTGACTTTTAACTTTTGACTTTTAACTTTAGTAAAACGGTATGACTTCTGAGTTCATTAATGGTTTGTCCAACATCCACTAGGTAGTAATTTACCACCAAATAATTTAACCTTTTCTGGTAACATCAAGTAACCCCACACAGTCCATAAATATTTTCCATTAAGTCCAAAGGTATCAATTTTTTGTCTCTGATACTCATTTTCTTCTGGAAGGCGTTCAGGATGATAATCCTCTAATAAGTCCAAATTTAGCAAAACCTCTGGATTTTTGAATGATAAGACAAATCCATGTACATTCATATCTCCTCTAGTCATCGCTGGATAGCCAAAAGGCAGTTCATACAACAGACCATTCGTTATTGCCGGAAAAGCATCCACAATATATTCAGCACAATAGGATTTGTAGTTTGCCTCTCCTGGTTTAAGAGTACCGTAGACAAATACTTGAAGATATTTCACTATAATTACTTCTAAAGAAATTACTTTCTCAAGACAAGTAACAACCACCAGATACTGTTTAAGACAATCTATCTATAGTTGCATATTGAAGCTGCTGAAACGGCGTTTGCTATTGAGTACTTCACGAATATTCTATACTAGAATAGTAAGGTTAAACTTAAAAAGTGTTTCGGTACAGAAATGCTGTTTGTCGAGCATTCCGGTACGGACAATACCGATCGCTAATTAAATAGAGTTTGTGGTCTTAGCACAAAAATTAATCAATTATAATTCTTAATATCTGATTAGATGATGTTAGTAGTAAATATTATGGCTTTTCTACTCCCCCAGTTAACTTTAAGCGCCTTTTTACCAGAGTTACCACTTGATAGTTTATTCTCTACCCAGGGAATAATGGTAATGTTACTAGCAGCTTATGCTGTAGCTATGTGGATGTTTCTTACTAGCGCCCCAAAAGTTCACACAATCATGGTTTCAGATTTAGCCATTGCTCAACAGTTTTATGAAGGAATGCTGGATTTACCAGTAGCAGAAGTACCTTTACATTACTACTATAATTATGAACAAACATTAGGTGCAACAGGTATAGATCCACTTTATTTATCAAGCGATTATTCCAGACCAAGCACTACTAACCAAGGAACAGGAGTTTCAGATGGTCTGTGGTATCAATTGATGAAAAATACTCAGGTACATATTATTAGTGGAGCGAGTCTAGGTACAAAAAATAACCAACGTCATGTTTGTTTTGATAAAGATTGTTTAGAACAAATATTAATGCGGGTACAAATGCGAGGTATTAAATACAAAATCAGAATGGAGAGACCTCTGAATTTATTAGTTAAAGACTGGAATGGTCAAATAATAGAAATAGCTGAAGTTAAAAACTAAAAATAAAGCCGTTAATATTATTTTAAGCAAGAAATAAATTCCACCTCAAAATAATATTAATAATCTTCAAATTATTATCCTTAACCTATTTTAAAAGAAGCGGTCAGGGTTCAGCACTCAGCCATCAGCTTTGTTCATTTTTTTTGATGTTTAGAAGGGGATTTCAACTATAGCTGCTAAAAGCTGATAGTTAGTCAATTAGAGCTTGCTAATTAGGGCTTGCTGAATAAATATAAAAGCATTGAAAAATAAAAACTTTAGCTTTTTTTTGTCTAAAAAAGTGCCTGGTTTTTAACTCTTCATGCTTAAAAAGTCAGTATTTTAGGCGCATAGTTGGGCAGAAAAATTATTCTGAAATTCTTACTCCTATCTCCTCGCTCATTCCCCTCCTGGGAGGGGCCCGCGGGTGGGTTTTCTCCTATCTCCTGTCTCCTGTCTCCTGACTCCTCCTTACTTAACCAATCTATAAGTGTTTAACCGGATTTGATATTATTTCTTATTTCCAGGCATTAAACTATAGGCACTCATACTTAAAGATGCTCCTAGAAGCTGAGAAATCCAGATTTCAAAAGAGCGAGTCTTGGAACTAGAAAATTCTGAATCTATATTAGATATAGGTTCAACTAGAATAGTAAACATTCCTAAACGATTTCCGGCTAAAACATCAGTAAATAAGCGATCGCCTACCATTGCCACCTGTTCTACTGGTAAATTCATCGCATCAACAGCTTTTTTTAATTTACGGCGCGAAGGTTTACTAGCTCCAAAGATATAAGGTATATTGAGTGAGTTAGCAATTCTAGCTATTCTATATTGGCTCAGATTATTACTTACTAGCCATAAGTTTGTTACTTTTCTAATTTCTTCTACCCAAATACTTAATTCAGGAGAGGTATCGCTATCAGTAATTGGCACAAGAGTATCATCTACATCTAAAACTAAACCTTTAATTTGATGTTTTTGAATAATTTCTGATGTTAGACTTAAAATTGAGTTCCCTAAAACTAAATCCGGCTGTAAAAGTTTACCCCAAGACATAAGATTCAATTAATATTTATTTTATAATAAAGATAACAATAATTTTCAATGAATAAGTTAAAAGTCAAAAATAATAAAATATTAGAGCAGTATCATTCAACAATTAATAATTAATAATTAATAATTAATAATTAATAATTACCTCTCCTTGAAAAGAAGAGGATTGACTCAAAGGATTTTTTTTATTTATTATCCCCTTAAAAGGGGGGAGGTTTTAAACCACAATTTTTCGATCAAAGACATCAAAGTTATTTATTCATAAACTGCTAATTTTGACTTTCTTAACCGATCAAAAAAACAAAAAACTACTAATGTAGGATGGCAGAAATCACTGGTTACAAAATCCTCAAACAATTACAAATCAATACTTTTGAGGGTGCCATTCGGCAGCTCTGGCGTTAGCAAATGTCATTCGCCCCTACAACTTTTGACTTTTGACTTTTGACTTTTAACTTTTAACTTCCGGGTAGCGGCACTAGCTACTGAGATGATAACATTCTTTCTACCTCTGCAATAGCAGCCTCATGTTCTGCCGCAGTACGACTGAAAATATGAGTACCATCATACCTGGCCATAAAATACAAATATTCTGTATCCTCTGGGTTAAGAGTTGCTTCTAAACTAGCTAAACCAGGACTAGCAATTGCAGTTGGTGGTAAGCCAACATTAAGATAAGTATTATAAGGAGAAGGAGTTTCAACCTGACGATAGGTAAGAGGTTTCTCTTTTGTTTGACGGATACCAAGGCCATATTCCACCGTTGGGTCTGCTGCTAACCTCATACCCTTCTCCAAACGATTATTAAATACCCCTGAAATTATACCTCGTTCCTCAGCAACTACAGATTCCTTTTCTACAATACTCGCCAATGTCACCCACTCATGGAGGTTCAATTTTTCAGCATTGTTCTGATTTTTCTGATATACAGGCAATGCTATTTTTTCAAACTGTCCTAACATTTGATTAATAATAGCTTCAGCAGTGTTTTGCTCCGCTTCTATCTTATAAGTATCTGGGAATAAATAACCTTCTAAGTGAGGTATATCACTTGGTAACCAGGGAAATCTATCATAAGGAATATTTTTAGTAGCAGCAATAAAATCAGCAGCAGGAAAAAATCCTTGAGCTTCTAAATATTTAGCCATTTGTTTAATTGACCATCCTTCACGAATGGTGTAACTGAGTTTAACCACATCTCCGTCTAGAATTTTATCTGCGATCGCGCTGAGAGGTTCTGTAGGTGATAAATTATAAGTCCCCGCTTTAAATTCTAGATCGGGATTTTGTATTCCCAACCATTTGACCCAGAAATTCCAAGCTGTTGCAGAACGAATAATACCAGCAGTTTCTAAGTCTTCACCTATTTGTTGACCATAAGTTCCCACTGGAATTGTAATTGTTACAGAATTTTCTTCTGGAGACTGAGCAGATGATGTGTTTGTCGCTACAGGTCCACTAACCCAACTCCACCAGGCCCAACCCTGCCAAGCAAAAATACCACAGCTTACAGGCAGAATGGCCAAATAGAATAGGGCACGATTGGAAATTAGTTTAAGACTGTTTTTCATTTGATTAGTTAATACTTTATCCTCAAGGTTCTCTTAGCTGAATTTGTAGCGAAGATGATTATTTAGGTTATTCTAGAGCATAATTTTAAGTCTAAATTGTTGACTAGCTCGCCCCGATTTGCTCAAAGTTCTAAATAGTCTATTCCATATCATTGAAAAGTCGATCTTCTAGCATTGATTGAACCATTGGCTGAATTTGCTGAAACTCTTCTTCTGAAAGCAATTCTAATTTTCCATTATCACTTTTACGAGCTGGAATTAAAAATGGATCTAACGGTGTATATACTGCGTATTTCTGGTCTCTATATAAAAAAGTTGCCAACTCCTCATAATACTCACCTTCTTCATCATTTTCATCTATTTCATCTAGTTCATCTTCATCCCATTCTGGTAACTCCCCAGTAACAGTTAAAGTTATAGCTGTTCTTTGAAGTGTGAGGTTTTGTTCTTCAAGTACAACTTTGGCAGTATCAAAAATTCGATCGATTTCCATTTCATCACCTACAGGTATTTGGTCTGAATCTCCTTGTGTCCAAGTAAAGATTTCTATAGGTAAGTCTACTGGTAGTAACATTACATACTCTTGGTTATCTAACTCCATAGAATACTCTACAGTACAACATAGCGATCGCTCTGCCTCATCAGTTAAAGTGACATAAGTTTCGGGAAATTGTCCATTTTCTTGTGATTCTGGGGATGAAAACATTTTGGGTATTTGGATTATTTTTTCACTTTAGTAGTGTTCTAAGTATAGGTAAATTCTGTTCATCAAGCTTCAAACAAGGTCTAAGAGAGCGAGTTTTTGTTGATGACCATTCAGCAGTTTTTTAGCTAAATCGTCGAGAAGCCTCGTGCCATAATCTCTGATTTGGCGGATGAATCGGCGGTAAATTAATGGGACATTGAACCCCATTAATTTACAAATATTGCTTTTTGCTCAAGAGGAGAAAGTTGATGTTATCATAACAACGATCGAATCTTGTATTTATAGTAATGCGGACGGCTTATCAGTACAAACTAAAGCCAAATAAAGACCAAGCATCTACCATAGAACTATGGCTGGACTTGTTGCGCCGACAGTACAACTATCGTTTGGGTG